>CAYOAL010000040.1:0-65326 GCA_964401935.1 uncultured Polyangiaceae bacterium | reverse complement strand
GCTCTCTCCGTGTGGCTCTCTCCGTGTGGCTCTCTCCGTGTGGCTCTCTCCGTGTCTCTCCGTGTGGCTCTCTCCGTGTGGCTCTCTCCGTGTCTCTCCGTGTGGCTCTCTCCGTGTGGCTCTCTCCGTGTGGCTCTCTCCGTGTGGCTCTCGAACCGCTACGTCGGCGAGCTCGGACTCCCGACTCTCGTCTCGTGACCTCAACCCACCGAACCGCCGTGGTACGGACCCGATGGCCGGTGGTGTGGGAGGGGAACGCCGGCGATCTGCCGCCGCCCCTATCCCGATCAACGAGCCGACCGGAAGAGCGTGGGCCTCTCGCGAAGCGCGCTTGGGTGTTGGGGTCCCAAGCGCAACGCGGTGGGAGGGGGGCCCGCGCGCAGCGTGGGGGGAGGGTGCGGCAGCACCCTCCAGAGACTCAGTTGAGGGCTGCGAGCTCGCTGTCGCCGCAGCGCTGGCAGGTGCGGTGGTGGGAGCCGTAGCGTGCGCCGCAAGCGGGGCAGATCTTGCCGATGTCGACTTCCTCGTCGCTCCCCGTGCGCGCGTCGAAGCCGACGGGGATGGCGTAGTCGTCGATGGTGCGCTTCTTCTCGGCGCGGACCTCGCGGGCGCGCCGAGCAGCCGCTTTGAGGCGCCGCTCGGTGGCGAGTCGCTCGCGACGTTGGCGTACGAGCATGGTCACCAACAGGGCCCCCACGGCGACGGTGAGCACAGCCAAGATGGTGATGAACAGACTCTGCCCCACGAGAGAAAAGGTAGCAGCTCCATGGCGCTCTGCTCATGCGAAATGTTGCTCCCCGCGAGGTCTGCCCGGTGGCAGGCGCAAACGCGGTTTCGCACGGGCGGCCGGAGTTCGCGCTCGGGGGTGTCGAGGCCACCGCGAGGATCCGAGCCGGTGGATGGCGATACGGCGACTTAGGCTGGAGTCGGGGGGGCGCGCGAGGGCTCGCTGGTGGCTCATCGCTTGCAATCGCCTCCGACCTGTTTGCTTTGGGCGCGGCTCGGGCTGCGCGTCGACACGACACCGAGGTTTACCCGGAGGGACGCATGGACGTGGTTCTGGCGTGGTTGGAAGTGCTGTTTCAAGCGTTGCCGTTCTTCACCGCGATCGGCTTGGTCGTTTTGTGGTCTCGGCTGCGTCGTTCGGGGCTCGACGGCTTGCGCCACGAGCTCTGGGGTGTTCAGCACGCCGGGGCGGCGCTCGAACATCGGGTGGTCGCGCTCGAACATCGGGTGGTCGCGCTCGAGGCGCTGCGCGTGGCCGCGGCCGCCGGCGTGGCGCCCGCGGCTGCCCCCGAGCTCGACGCCCGCGCGTGGGGCGCGACGGCGCCGATGGGCAGCGGCGAGACTCCCCACCCCGCAGCAGCGGCGCTGGAGGAGCGGAGCATCCGACTGGAGCGCTCCCCCGAGCGCACCTTCTCCGACGCCGCGGAGACGCCCACCTGGGCGCGTGCCGCACCGCCGGGGATGCCCAGATCCTCGCCTTCGCTGGCGCCCGTGTCGTCGCGCGAGACCACGTCAGCGCCGGTGACTCCTTCGCTGGCGCCCGTGTCGTCGCGCGAGACCACGTCAGCGCCGGTGACTCCTTCGCTGGCGCCCGTGTCGTCGCGCGAGACCACGTCAGCGCCGGTGACTCCTTCGGTGGCGGAGGGGGAGCCTGCCTCGCGACCCGCTCCGCGGCCGACGATCTCGCTGGAGCAGTGGCTGGGCGTGCGCGGCGCTGCGGCGCTCGGGGCGGCGGTGCTCGTGCTCGCGGGGATTTACTTCTTCAAGTACTCCATCGACCACGAGCTGCTCAGCTACCCGCTGCGGGTGGTCATCGGCGCGATCACGGGCGCGGCGGCGACGGCTGGCGCCGAGCTCTGGCTCCGCAAGAAACATGCGCTCCTCGCGAGCTGTGTCACCGGGGCTGGCCTCGCCATCTTCTATCTCACCTTCTGGGCCGCGTTCGCGCGCTACGAGCTGATCGGCGCCCCTCTGGCGGCGGCGCTGATGATCGCGGTGACGGCCTCGAGCTGTGCGCTCGCGATGGTTCGCTCGTCGCTGGCCATCGCCGCGCTCGGCCTGGTGGGAGGCTTCGCGACGCCGGCGCTCCTCTCGAGCGGCTCGGACCGGCCGCTGACGCTGTTCGGCTACTTGCTCGTGCTGGACGTCGCGCTCCTCTTCGTGGCTCACCGGCGGCGTTGGCCGAGCCTCGCGCTCCTTGGCCTGGTGGGCACGAGCGGCTATCAGGCGCTCTGGATCGCGGGCCGCATGGGGCCCGCGCAGCTCGGCTTCGGCACCATGCTCTGTGTCGTCTTCGGCGCCCTCTTCGCGGTGGCTGGGGAGCGGCGCGAGCGCACGAAGGACCGTGACCCCCTCTGGCGCAACACGCGCGCCGCCGCCGTGCTGCTGCCCATGGGTTTCGCGGCCTACGCGAGCGTCACGCCGTCGCTCCACGCCTCGTTCACCGACGTGGCGCTCCTCCTGCTCGGGCTGCTCGCGGGAGCGGGCGCCGTGGCCCATCGCGAGCGCTGGTCGGGCCTCACCGTCGCGACCCTGGTAGCTGCGCTCACCGTGCTCGGGCTCTGGCTGGAAGGTCACGGCGTGGCCGACGCCTGGCTGGTGGGCGGGTTCGTGGTGGTGGTGGCGGTCGGTCTCCAAGTCGCGACCGCCGTGACGCGTGTCGGTGCCTCGGTGGCGTCGGCGACGCCGGGCTCGTCACGCGGCGGCACCGCGACGGGGTCCGTCTCGCAGCCCGACGTGGCGTTCGCGAGCGCGACGCCGCTGTGGCTGGCCGGGGCGTTTGCCGTCACCATCGGCGCCGTGGCCTATGCGCCGGCGGTGGCGCCCTGGCCATGGATGCTCACTTGGCTCGCGCTGGCGCTGTCGGCGCTGCGCGACGGATCCCTCCCAGGTCGTGAGCCAGTGATGGTCGGCGGCGCCGCCGCGTTGGGGCTGGGCCTCTGCTTGTTGGCGGCCCACACCCTGCCCCATGCGGACGGCGCGAACGGCGAGCACTTCATCGGGGGCGTGCTCCTCCTCTTGGTGGCGCATCAGGTCGCGACGCTGTCGTTGAGCTACCCGAGGCCTCGCGCGGTGGCGGGCCACGCCGCTGCGCTCCTGCCGGTCATGATGCTCGTGGCGCTGCCAGGGGCCGTCGCCATGCGACCGTGGCTCTACGTGCTCGCGGTGTTGTTCCTCGTGGCGCTGTGCGCGTTCGCCACGCTGCGCCATGGTGCGTCGGCTTGGCTCTTGGTAGCAGCGAGCCTCGGCGGCATGGCCTTGTGGTGGGTTGGCCTCCACCTCGACGTTACCGACCCTATCGCCCAGATAGACCGCGTAGCCCGAGGCGCGGCGCCGAGCGCCCCAGGGGCCGGTCCCACCGACACGGCGCACGCCATCGCCCTCGTGGGCTACGGTGCCCTCGCCCTCGGACTCCTCGCGTGGCCGCTCCTCGCCAACCGTCGCGTGCGGGAGAGGGCTTCCGCCTGGCGCAACGCGGCGCTCGGCCCCGCGTTGATGTTCTTCCCCATGGTCGCGCTCACGGACCGCTTCTTCGGGTCGCTCGCGACGGCGGTGCTCGCGTTGGCCCTCGGGGCCGCGACGCTCGCCGCGCTCTACTTGGCGCGCGCGCTCGAGCGCGTGAGCCCGACCGAGCTGCCCGTGGCCAACGCCTGGCTCGGCGGGGCAACGCTCGGCTTCGCGGCGATGGCGTTCCCGCTCGCGCTCGAGCACGAGTGGCTCATCC
Source organism: uncultured Polyangiaceae bacterium (assembly GCA_964401935.1). GTDB lineage: Bacteria > Myxococcota_A > Polyangia > Polyangiales > Polyangiaceae > JAPYTK01. The sequence goes on along the minus strand of CAYOAL010000040.1, from coordinate 61,596 downwards.
TTGGCTGGGCGCTGTTCGGCACCGCGCTCCTCGTGCTGTGGCGGCGCGTCGAGCACGAGGGGTTGCGCTACGTCGCGCTCGCATCGAGCGGTGTGGTGTGCGCGCGCCTGCTCATGGTGACCGAGCTGCTCGACTTCCGCCCCACCGTGGGCCTGCCGGTGCTGAACTGGGTGACCTACACCTATCTGGTGCCCGTCGCGTGCTTCGTGATCAACGTGGCGCTGCTCCACGGTCGCGAGCGCTCGCGCCTGCGTCCGTTCGAGCCGGTCACCGCGAGCGGCGAGCCGGTTTCGCCCCTCTTCTTCGGTGCGGCCGCCATCGTGCTCGGCTTCGTGTGGCTCAACATCACCATCTTCGACGTCTTCGGCGGGGCGCAGAGCCTCGCCTCGAACCTCACCCATGAGCTCGCCCACGTGCCGGCGCGCGACCTCACGATGTCGCTGTGCTGGGCGCTGTACGGCCTCGCGCTCCTCGCAGGCGGCGTGTGGCGCGGCTCGGGCGCGCTCCGAAAGGCGAGCCTCGCGCTCTTGCTCATCACCTGCGGCAAGGTGTTCCTCCTCGATCTCTCGCACCTCGAGGATCTGCAGCGCGTGATGTCGCTCACGGGGCTCGCGCTGTCGCTCATCGTGGTGTCCTTCGCCTATCACCGCTTCGTGCTCCGCCGCGACGAGGACCGGTCGTGAAGCGGCTCGTCGCCATCGTCGTCGCGCTCCTCGTCTCGGGGGGCGCGGCGGCCGAGGCGCAGCAGCCCGTCGACGCGGAGCCGACCGGCTCGTCCGACCCGGTCCTCGCCCCGTTGATGCGCATGGGGCGCGTGATCGAGACCGCGCGCTTCACCCATCGGAGGCGGCTACGCCTCTATCCGAGCGGTTCCGGGGTGAGCCACTACGCCATGAGGCCGGACGATCTCGCCGCCGCGCGCGCCGATCTCGCCGACGTGAGGATCGTGGACACGGCGGGGCGCCAGGCCCCCTACGTGGTGACACGCGCGCGCCATCTGCGCGTCGCGGTTCCATCGGTGGGCACCGGCCTCGGCGTGGCACGAGGGAGCGAGACGCACCACACGCTGAAGCTCCCGACCGCGCCGCTCGACGTGCTAGCGGTGGAGCTCGAGCTCGACGGCGGGTTGTTCGAGCGGTCCTTTCGCCTGTGGGCGGAGCGCGGGGACGCCTCCACCCTCGTCGCCGCCGGGCGCTTGCGCCAGGAAGGCGTGACCGTCCCCATCGCCCTTCGACGCGAGGCCCGCGCCGACGCGCTCCGTCTGTCGATCGACGACGGCGACGACGCCCCCCTGCACCTGCGAAACGTGACCGCCATCATCGCGGCCGCGGATCTCCACGTGCTGGCGCCCCCAGGCGCGTACCTTCTACTCGTGGGCGGGGGCGACATCGAGGCGCCGCGCTACCAGCTCGGTCGGCTCTCGGAGCGAGTGCTCGCGGCCCCCGCCTCCGAAGCGCAGGCCGGTCCGCTCGAGCCGAACCCGGCGTACGTGGCACCTGGGCCGAGCGGGGCCGACGACGAGGCCTTCGACGCGACCCTCGTGCTCTGGGGGGCCATAGCCGCGTCGATGCTCATCCTCGGCGTGGTGACCCTCAGGGTGGTGCGACCCACGACGACCTGAACGCTGCTGGCTCGAGCGACGCGCCCGACAACCTGATATCTAGAGGGGCATGTTGCGCACCACGACGGTCTTCCTCGCGTCGCTGGCGGTCGTCGGCTGCGATCCCGACGCGGCCGTGTTCGTCGAGCCCACCATCACCTCGAGCTCGGTCTCGGTGACCACCTCGGGCCTCGTCACCGGGCTGAGCGGAGCCATCGCGCTCAACCTCCACCTCGGACCGCGGGCGAGCGGCCCGGGGGAGGTGACCTTGCAGGCCGTATCGCTCACCAACGCCGACCGCTCCGTAACCCTGGTGGAGGCGGTGGGGGCTCTGCCCGCGCCGGCCTTTCCGGTGTCGGTGCCGGTGGACGCCGACGTCGGCGTAGCGCTGACGGTGAGCGCGGATGAGAACATGCTCGCCGCCGACGCGGCCACGGCGCTCTGCGGCTCCGGCGCCCTCGTCTACGTCGTGGTGCTCGACGACACGCTGCGCGGCGGCACGGTGACCGCGGCCGGCGACCCCGTGGACCCCGCCGGCTGCCCCTGAACGCGGGCGGTGTGACTTCTCGGCCGGACCATGATGAAATGCCGCGCCTCGTGATGCGTATCCTCGTTCCTCTTGGGATTTGGTTGGTGACCGCCGCCGCCGCGTGCACCCAGGAAGCCGGCGCGCTCAGCCTGGATGTGGGCGGTCCGTGCGGCAGCGACGACGACTGCAACACCGACTCGTTCTGCCAGGAGGGGAGCAAGTTCCCCGGGGGGATGTGCTCGCTCGAGTGCGCGTCGCAGGAAGACTGCATCCTCTCGACGATCTGCTCGGAGCGGGGCCTGTGCCTCATGCGCTGCAGCGAAGACACCGACTGCCGCGACGGCTACGCGTGCATCGACGAGCCGCGGGCCGAAGGCGGCACCGAGCGCGCCTGCGCCAATCCGCAGTGATTCAGCGACGCAGTGACGACCGCACACGCGGAGGGACGACGCGCCGGGGCCTCGCTGCTCGATTTTTGGGGTAAGCTCCTCGAGGAGGCTCGCGGCGACGCGACACTTCGCGGAAGAACGAGAACATGGCGCAACGAGCGATCATCGATGGCGAGGCCCTCGGCCTGGATGCAGAGGGGCTGAAGGCGCTGCGGCGAGACGTCGCCGCGTGGCGCCAAGGGCCCGTGGCCGCGGCAGAGGCGAAGGTTCCGCCTCGGGCCAGCAGGCTCACCACCTGGAGCGGGCTCGAGGTGCCGGATCTCGTGACGCCAGCCGAGCAGCCGATCGATCACCAGCGCGATCTCGGGCTCCCTGGCCTGTATCCGTTCACGCGCGGCGTGCAGCCCACGATGTATCGCGGCCGCCTCTGGACCATGCGCATGTTCGCCGGGTTTGGTACTCCCGAGCAGACCAACGAGCGCTTCAAGTTCTTGGTCGCGCAGGGGCAAACGGGGCTCTCCACCGCCTTCGATTTTCCCACCCTCATGGGCTACGACTCCGACGACAAGCGCGCCCTCGGCGAGGTGGGCATGTGCGGGGTGGCGGTGGACACGCTGCGCGACATGGAGGTGCTCTTCGCCGACATCCCGCTCGACAAGGTGACCACGTCGATGACCATCAACGGTCCGGCGGCGGTGTTGTTGGCGTTCTACATCGCGCTCGCCGATCGGCGCGGCATCGCCCGTGACCGCATCGGGGGCACGGTGCAGAACGACTGCCTCAAGGAGTTCATCGCCCAGCACGCGTGGGTGGTGCCGCCGCGTCCCGCGATGCGCATCGTGGGCGACATGATCGCGTTCTGCACGACGGAGGTGCCGCGCTGGAACACCGTGTCGATCAGTGGCTACCACATCCGCGAGGCCGGCTCGACGGCGGCCCAGGAGCTCGCCTTCACCCTCGCCGATGGTCTCGCCTACGTGCAGCACTGCATCGATCGCGGGATGGACGTGGACGCCTTCGCGCCACGCCTCTCGTTCTTCTTCGACGTGCACAACGACTTCTTCGAGGAGATCGCGAAGTTTCGGGCCGCGCGGCGCATGTGGGCCCGCTTCATGAAAGAGCGCTTTGGCGCGAAAGATGAAGCGAGCATGAAGCTCCGCACCCACGCCCAGACCGCGGGCGTGTCGCTCACCGCACAGCAGCCCTACAACAACGTGGCGCGCGTGGCGCTCCAGGGCCTGGCCGCGGTGCTCGGCGGTACCCAGTCGCTCCACACCAACTCCCTCGACGAGACCTACGCGCTGCCCACCGAGGAGGCGGTGACCATCGCGCTCCGCACGCAGCAGATCATCGCGCACGAGACGGGGGTGGCCAACACCATCGATCCCCTCGGGGGCAGCTACTTCATCGAGTGGCTCACCGACAAACTCGAGGCCGAGGCGCTCGAGTACATCGCCCGCATCGACGATATGGGGGGCATGGTCACCGCGGTGGAGAAGGGCTACCCGCAGCGCGAGATCGCGAAGAGCGCTTACGACTTCCAGCGCGCGCTCGACAAGGGCGAGCGGGTGATGGTGGGCGTGAACCGCTTCGTCATGGACGGCGAGGACAAGATCCCGCTCCTCAAGATCGACGAGCGGGTGCAGCGCGAGCAGTGTGACAACCTCGCCAAGGTGAAGGCGCAGCGCTCGGACGAGGACGTGCGAGAGGCGCTCTCTCGCGTCCGCGAGGCCGCGCGCGGCGACGCGAACTTGATGCCACCGATGATCCACGCCGCGAGCGTCTACGCCACCGAGCAAGAGATCTGCGACGTGCTGCGCGACGTGATGGGGCGACACAGCGACACGACCGAGTTCTGAAGGCCCGCCGTCTGCGCCCCACAGACCGCTCGTGGTCCCACGCTGAGGGGTCCGATCAGGGGACCGGCGTCTGGGGGAGCGCGACCTCCACCTCGCCCACGGCGCAGGTGGCCCCGCACACGTCGACGGCGGCGTCGATACACTCCTGATCCCACCCCAAGCAACAGCAGTGGGGCAGAAGCTCGCACACCTCGGAGATGCATCGATCGGGGGTGACCGAGCCTCCGGTGCACACCGGGCACCCGCACGCGGGGATGAGCGGCGCACCCTGAACGCAGACCCCGTGGGCGCAGCCGGATGGGGCGCAGCAGCCTTCGTCGCCGGTGCGCTCGTCGACGCCACAGCCGTGGCAACACAGCTCTCGTCCGGCGACACACGGCGTGCCCGGCGGGGGGCAGCTGTTGTTGGCGCCGCACGTGAAGTTGATGCAGTTCTTGTCGCAACAGTCACCGTGCTCGGCGCATGGGACGCCGGCACCGTAGCAGCCACAGAGCTTGCTCGCGGGCTGGCAGTTCCCGTCGCAGCAGTCGCCGTCCTCCGCGCACGGCGAGAGGGGTCGGCTGCAGCTCTGGGTACACAGCTTGGTGACGTCGTCGCAGCTCCCACAGCACTCGTTGGCCCCCGGCGAACAGGCGATGCCCTCGGGGAGGCAGACGTCGTTGCTGCACACCGACTCGCCGCCGATGCTCGTGACGCAGGTGCCACTGCAGCAGTCGACGCTGCTCTGGCAGGGGGCGCCGAGGCCGCCGCACACCGGCACGACGCAGACCCCGACCGGATCCACCGGGCCGCCGTCGTCGGCGACGACGTCGCCGAAGGTGCACTCGCCATCGCAGCACTCGGCGTTGAAGGTGCACTCGCTGCCTGCAGGCAGACAGCCCGTGTTGGAGCAGGTGCCCTCGAGACAAATCTGGGTGCAACACTCTGGGTGGCTCGAGCACTGCTCGCCGGGGCGCTTGCAGGCGTAGCCGCCACAGAAGGTGTCGCTCTGGCCTGGCGCGGCGGCGCAGTCGTCGCCGCAGCACTCGCCGTTGTCGGTGCAGGCGACGCCGTCTGGCTTGCAGCAGCGGTTGCTTTCACAGGTGCCTTGGCCGGTGGTGAAGCCGCAGCACTGCTCGTCTCGGCCGCAGCCGAGCGCGGTCTCGCCGCAGACCGGCGGCTCATCGAGGCACAAGCGGGCGGCGTTGCACGTCTCGAGGCAACCGGAGTCGGCGAACATGGTCAGCCAAGCGCTGCGTGCGGCGGCGTCGGCGCCCGAGAGACGGGGATCGCTGAACGCGCGGCACTCGGGGTAGAAGGCGTCGCCGAAGCACAAGCGCAACGTCTCGCAGAGGTTGTCGGTGGCGCCGCCGTAGCCCTCGAGGTCGAACAGATCCACGCAGCTCGCGGCCACCACCGAGGCGGTCAGCGCGACCGCGCCGAGGGCCAAGGAGCGGGGGGCGAACGAACGTGCCACCTCGCGAGCGTATCACTCCTTGCGCTGGTGCCATCGCTCCGTCCCTGGGTGAAGAGCGCGAGCGCGGCGAGCGCCAGCGCGACGACAATGAGCGCGAGCGGCGCCGCGAGCCTGCGAGCGCGCGAGCGGTGTCTCACGCGGGCGGGTGTGGCAAGAGGCGTGCCCGAGCCCGCCTCGAGGGGGGGACGGTCACCTCGCGCGCGCTCCGCAGCCGGCCGGCTGCGCTGGTCGGGGCCGGCTCAGCCCTCGGGTCGCGGTGCGGGGAACGTGCCCGCGCTGCATTGCTGGTCGTTGCAGGCGCCGCTGCAGCAGCGCTCGTCGTCGGTGCAGGTCGCGCCGTCGGGCGCGCACGTCTCACACTGCCCTTCGATGCAGCGGAGCGCACCGTCGGCGGTGTAGCCGCAACATTCCGCGTGCTCCGAGCAGCTGCGCGACGCGCAGGTGCCTACGTTCTGGAAACAGGTGTAGGCGTTCTGGCACTCGCCGTGACAGGTCTCCGCGTAGAACGCGAGCCACTCGGCGCGGCTCTGTTCCGACACCGTGGCGAGCCGGCTCTTGAGCACCTCGGCGCACTTCCCGTCGAGCTGGGGCACGTCGGCGTCGCACTTGCAGAGGGCCTCGATGGCGTCGTCGTAGTCTTCGAGCTCGAGCGCCGACACACAGCACGGCACCGTGAACACCAACGACGACGCGACGCGCACCAGCGCGTGTCGCCTCAAAAAGAGCCTCCGACGCTAACCCCTGCCCCGTCGGGTCCTACCCACGGGGAAATGCGGGCGGTCGCGTCCGCGTCGTCGTCCTCCGCGGGGGCGGTGAGGAACACCGTCACGCCTACCGCGAGCACGGCCAGGCTCGCGATGCCCACCCACTGCCCGACCTCCGCGAAGGTGGCCGCCGTCTCGGCGTCGGCGAGGCCCTCCGGCGAGCAGAACTTGTTCACGCACGCGTCGGGCTCCTCGGCCTGACCCTTCTTCACGAGCGCCGCGATCTCCAGACCGGCGGCGACGAGCACCCCCGTGAGCCCCACCGCGCCCACGATCAGCCCGACGTTGCGGTGGGTGGGATCGTAGGGCTCGCTCGCGGGCTCGGGTGACGGTGGCGGAGGGACGGGCGGAGCCGGTGGCGGACCGACCACCCCGTGCCGTCGCTCGATCGCCGCCAGATCGAGGTCGACCACGGTCACCTCGGCCAGCTTGGCCTCGACCGCGCGCCGCTCGAGCACCTTGTCGCCGCGGACCACCGTCACCTCGAGGGGGCCCGGATCGACGGGGAGGGCGACCCCCCACATCGGCTCCTCCACCACGACCTCGCCGCGGTGAATGCTCAGCGCCGGCACCGGATTCGTCACGCGGATCGTGACCTTGGGGAGCTTGGCCTCGGTCTCCTTCAGACGCCCCTCGATGAACTTGACGCGATCCTTGGCGTCGACCCGTTTGGCCCACTCGAGGGCGTCCGACCAGCGCGCCCAGGCGGTGGCCACCTTGTGGAGGTTGTCGAAGCAGTCGGCCAGGTTCATGAGCGTCCCGAGCTGCTCGTCGAGCTGGTAGCTCGCCTCGAACTTGGGGCACGCGGCCTCGAACTGCCCCGCCTTCGCCAGCTTCTTGCCCTCCTGGTAGAGCGCGGCCGCGGCCGCCACGTCGTTCTGGGCGGCCGCGTTCGAGGTGGTCGCGGCGGCCACCGCGAGCGTAGCCAAGAGCAGCAGCACGCCGATCGGCCGAGCCCGTCGTGTTGGGGTGGCTCTCGGGTCCTCTGCCTTCATCCGCCTCGCTCTCACCCTGTGGGCCCTCGCTCTCACCCTGGGGCCTCAGCCTAGCATGCGCGTCCGCGCTGGGGGCAGGGGGGGGCGAGCGCGCCAGGGGTGCGGCGGGGATCGGCATGGTGTTATGTTGTGAGGAATTCTTCATGGCGGTTGTGACGGCCGACGGCCTCTCCCTGCGCAGGTGGGCCACGCGTGGATGCAGCGTGCTCGCCGCGGCGTGGCTCTCTGGTTGCTCGTTGACCAACATCAGCGTCGACGAGTGCGCCTCCAACATCGAGTGCGAGGACGCGTTCGGCCTCGGCAGCGCGTGCACCGAGGGGTTCTGCAGCGAGCCCGCCCCGTGCGCCACGGGCCACGACTGCCGTGCTGCGTTTGGCGGCGGCGCCTGCGTAGAGAGCATCTGCGTCGACGTGGCCCCCCCCGATCCCATCGGCGCCTGCACGATCGAGGAGCCAGGCGGTGTGGTGGGCCGCTCGCTCACGCGAGGTCAGCCGCCGTTCACGCTCGTGGGCGCGATGTTTCGCCTCGACGACAGCTCCGATCGTCGCGTCGCGCTCGGCGCGCAGCTGGCGGTGAAGGAGATCCATGACGTGAGCGGCCTGACCGAGGGGCGTGGGCTCGGCCTCGTGGGTTGCGACAACGGCGGCGAGGACAACGCGCTCACCGGCCAAGCGCGCCTCGATCGCATCCACATCGTGATCGACTACCTCGCGGGCACCCTCGGCGTGCCCTTCATCGTGGGTCCTGGCACCTCCAGCGACTCCCTCAACGCCATCAACTACATCGTGGCCAAGGGTTATCCCACGGTGCTGATCTCACCGTCGGCGACGAGCCCCGCGCTCACCGACGAGCCCGACCGCCTGCAGGCTGGCGATCCCTACGGGCTGTTCTGGCGCACCGCTCCGAGCGATCAGCTCCAGGGGGTGGTGCTCGCCACGGGGGTCATCGGCGTGTATCCCGAGCCCGCGCCCACCGTGAACAAGGTGGCCGTCGTGTATCTCAACGACGCCTATGGCGAGGGCCTCGCCAACGTGTTCCAGTCGCAGTGGCTCACCGTGGGCGCCGCCAGCCTGTTCCCGTTCAACGACGGCAGCGACAACGACTGGGGTGCGATCGCGGGCGCGGTGGATGCTTACGATCCGGACGCGATCATGATGGTGGCCATCGACGCGGGCGTGACCGTCGAGTTCATGGCGGCCATGGCTCAGCTTCCGGGCCTGGCGGCGGTTCCGTTGTACCTCACCGACGGCTCCAAGGATCGGGACGTGCTGCTCAACGACAACCTCGACGCGAGCGTCAAGGCGATCGTCTACGGTCAGGTGGTGGGCACGGCGCCAGCGGGTCCAGATCCGACGAGCGCGGCGTTCAACTTGTTCTCGGCCAACTACCAGGCGGCCTTCAACGCGGATCCCACGGGCTTTGCCTTCGTCTCGAACGCCTACGACGCCGGCTACGTCGGGGCGGCAGGGATCGTGTGGGCCGCGCTGGACACCAAGGCGTACGACGGGCGCAACGTCGCCGCGGGGATGGCGCGGCTCATCGCTGGCAGTCGCGTGGAGGTGGGCAAGACGCAGTGGTCGGCGATCAAGAGCGGGCTCACCACCGGCGCCAAACAGATCGACATCGTCGGGATCAGCGGTGACCTCGACTTCGATCCGGCCATCGGGGAGGCGGTGGCGCCGATCGAGGTGTGGCAACCGACCGACGTCGCGGCCGAGTGTGGGGGGAGCCCGCCGTGCTTCAAGGAGCTCGCGCGTGTCGAGCCCTGAACATACATGTAGGTCCATGGATGGGGTGAGGACCCATGACGGTTTCACGCGCATGCGCCCTGTGAGAAGATGCTCGGCACAGGGATCGGTGTGGCCAAGGCACGAAAACCAAGGCTGAATCCCGGGGATGTCGTCGCCGATCGCTACCGCATCGAGGGTACGGTCGGCCGCGGCGGGTTCGGGGCAGTCTACAAGGCGACGCAGCTGCACACGCAGCGGGAGGTCGCGCTCAAGATCCTGCTCAAGAACTTCTCCAACGCCAAGGTCGACTCGAAGCGGTTCAAGCGCGAGGCGGCGCTGGTGCAGAAGCTCCGTCACCCGAACGTCGTGGAGCTGCTCGACTTCGGCGAGACGGACAGGGGCCAGCCGTTCATCGCGTTCGAGCTCTTGCACGGCCGGGCGCTCGGGAAGGTGCTGAAGGAGGGGCCGCTCCCGCTCTACCGGGCCGGCGAGATCGCGCGGGACGTGTTGCAGGCGCTCGAGGCCGCGCACGAGCTCGGCATCGTCCACCGCGACATCAAGCCCCAGAACATCTATCTGCTCGAGAACGGCCTCGCCAAGGTGCTCGACTTCGGCATCGCCAAAGCGGTGACGGGCGAGGAGGCGATGGGCACCCAGCTCACCGAGGCCGGCCAGATGATCGGCACGCCGCACTACATGGCCCCGGAGCAAGTTCGAGGGAACGGCGTGGTGCCCAGCACCGACCTCTACGCGCTCGGACTCCTCATGGCCGAGATGATCACGGGCAACCGCGTGGTGGCGGGCAACGCGCTCATCGACATCTACATGATGCACATCAACGACGCGCCGTTCGAGTTCGAGACCAAGGTGAGAGACTGCGCGCTCTTTCCGGTGATCGACAACGCGACCAAGAAGGTGCTCGAGGAGCGGTACCAGACGGCCTCGCAGATGTTGAACGAGCTGCGCGTCGTGTTGCCTGGCATGTCGGCCGGGGCCGTGGTGAAGACGGCCCAGATGGGGCAGGTGCCGGAGGATCTCGGTGGCACCCACGAGATGGTCAAGGACACCGTCGATAGCCTCGGCACGACCACCGACATGAACCGCGACCGCCCGCCGCAGTCGTCCACGGTGATGATGCACATGCCCGACATCGAGGAGCAGGTGCGGAAGATCGAGCAGGCGTCCGGGGCGCCCCTGCGGCCCGCGCTCGACGCCACCGTCGACATGAGCCGGCAGCCCAAGCCGGACTGGACGAGCCGACCGCCGTCGTCGAGCGGTTGGCCCGCGGTCTCGTCGGCCAACCCTCAGCTCGGGGCGAGCTACCCACCGTCGGGGCCGGCATCGGTGCTGGACGGGCGCCCGTCGGGCTACCCCGCGAGCGTGCCGACGCCGTCGGTGTCGCCCTATGCGGCGGCCCATCCGTCCTCGGGGCCCGCGAGCTCGGGCTTCGCACCGGACGCCGCGAGCGGCGGCCTCCACAGCTCGGGGATGCATCCAGGGCTCCCCAGCGCTGGTCAGCAGGGGGCTGGTCTTCATGGTTCTGGTCTTCATGGTGCTGGGCATCACTCGGGTCTGCACAGCTCGGGTCTGCACAGCTCGGGCCTCCACAGCTCCGGCCTTCACGACGGTGGGGTGCACTCCTCGGGGGTGCACTCCTCGGGGGTGCACTCCTCGGGGGTGCAGCCGCCGGGCGTGCACCCGTCGGGCGTGCATCCACCGCTCGAGCGCGCGCCGGAGGAGCGGTACTCCGACTATCCCGACTCCGAAGAAGGGGGCGGAGGGGGCCTCACGTGGCTGCTCATCGCGGTGGCGGTGATCGCGATCGCCGCGGTCGGGGTGTTGATCTGGGCGCCATGGGCCCGCACCTCGGCGAACGATGCCGAGCCGGGGCGCGAGCGAGCGCTCACGCTCGCAGCCCACGCCGTGCGCGCAGCCCTCGAACCGCGCGCATGACCGACGCATCGGATTGCACGGCGTCCACCTCGTCGAGCGGCACCCAGCAAACCGCCTGAGCGTCGGAGGCGGCGCGCACGGCGAGGGTGGGGCTGCGGAAGAGGAAGCGCACGTCGAAGTGCAGATGGGCGGGGCTCTCCCGGTGGGGCGGGATGGCGTGGATGTCCACGTCGAAGACTCCGTCTTGGACGAGCTCGAGCGCCTCGAGGCCGACCTCTTCGCGGGCTTCGCGGCGTGCCGCGGCCACCACGTCGCGGTCGGTCGGCTCCACGTGTCCGCCCGGCTGCAGCCACCGCGCGAGCTTCGCGTGGTGGATCAACAGGAGCTGTGCGTCGTCGGGGGAGAGGATGAACGCGCTCGCGGTGAAGTGTCCCTCGTCGTAAGTGTCGCGGAGGAACGCCTCCTCCCCCCGCTCGCAGAGCGCGACCATGCGACGCACGTGCTCCGCATCCTCGAGGCCGCGGGGGTGGAAGGCTGCGAGCAGGGCCTTGACGTGGAGCGCCTTGGACATCCCGCGCACGGTAGCCGCCCTCGACCTCGGGTCGAAGCGCAACTCGCCTACGCTCGCTCCTCGAAACCTGATACCAACGCACGATGCATTCAGCGGGGCCTGGTGGGCCGCCGGGAGCAGCTCCCGGCCCGTTTGCTCCTCCGCCCATGGGGGGGCCCCCGGGGGGCCTGCCCCCGGTGCAGGTGGGCACCTACGCGCCACCCACCGCCACGAAGAAGGGGGGGTGCGGCAAGGCCGCGCTCGTGCTCGGCGTGGTGGGGGTGCTCGTGCTCGCCGCGCTCGGGGGCGTGGGCTACTACTTCTTCGGCACCACGGGCACCAAGGTGTCGTCCACGGCGCACACCCACCTCCCGAAAGGCTGCGACGTCGCGATTCGGCTCGATCTGGCCAGCCTGATGAAGGTGAAGCCGGTGAAGAAACACGTCGTCGCCGCGCTCGAGGAGGTGATGAAAGAGGAGGGGGGCGGTCGGCTCGCGGCCTTCCTCGTGGCAGCGCGCATGAACCCCAAACAAGACCTCCGGTCGATGGCGGCGTGTCTGAACGGCGTCGCGGTTGGAAAAGACCCCGACTACGGCGTCGTCATCGGAGGCAAGCTGCTCGACGAAAATGGCGTGGTGCGCGCGCTCGACCGCCACGACAGCGCCGGCGAGCTGAAGTCGCCCAAGAAGAAGGGGAAGCTCTTGGTGCTCGAGGACGAAGAGGGGATGTTGATCAGCCAGTCTCCCGACGACGCGGCCCTCCTCTTCGCCGGAGACGAAGACGACCTCGAGCGGATCGCCGCGGTCGGCGACGATTTCGAGACCTACGACCTGCCCCTCGATGAGCACATGGTGGGGGTCGTGTCGCCCAAAGCGGTGAAAGACCTCCTCGGCGGGCTCGGGCCGCTCATGCCCGGCACCGAGCGGCTGCAAGCGGTGGGGAAAGTGGTCATCACCATGTCGCTCGATCCGGGGGAGCTCGGGTTCGAGCTCACGTTCCCCGACGCCGCCACGGCCGCGCAGGCCAAGAGCGAGCTCGAGGGCGCGCTCGGGACGCTGGCCCTCGCGCCGTTCGGGCCGACGGCGGCGCCGGAGGTGAAGAAGGCGCTCCGCAACACCAAGGTGAAGACCCAGGGCAAGCGGGTGGTGGTGTCCACGCCGCTGGCCGACGCCTCGATCGAGGCGACCTGCGAGGAGCTCGCCGACAAAATCCGCGAGCAAAACAAGTAGTCGGTGGGCGGAGGGAGCGCCTTTTACTGAAGATTCGTGCAGTCTTCGGGGCCGGTGGCCCCACTTCCCGCTTGAGCGCAGCCCAGGTGCTGTCTACCACCAACACGGGGCTCATCCAGCAGTATCGCAATGCCTTGGCTTTGGTTCGCAGGTCCGTTGACGTTCATCTTCGTGGCGGTGGTGTTCAGCCTCTGGCCCAGCGCCGAAGAGCGACGCCTCCGTCGCGAGCTCTTGCGCTGGCTGCGCACGATGCTCGGCCCGCGACCGGGCGAGGGCGACGCGCTCGCCTCACGCCTCGTTCGAGCCTTGCCCCTTCCGCTCAACGCCCTGCTCACCGAAGAGGGCGAGGCGACGCGCGTCGCCGACATCGTGCTCGTTCCCAAGTTCGCATACCTCGCGGTGCGGGCCGCCGATGCCACCACCAGCACCAACCGCTACACGGTGCTGTGCCGCCTGCAGAAGCCCGCGCCGCGCATCCGCTGCAAGCCGCTCGCGATCGTGGACGGGCGCCCGACGGAGAACGACGGGATCCCCTTCAAAGACGCCGAGTTCATGGACCACTACGTGGTGGAGGGGCCGGACCCACGCGGTGTGAAGCGCTGGCTCCGGCGCGACATTCGCGAGGCCCTCATGCAGTTCCCCGATCTGTGGCTGCGCACCGAGGGGAAGGTGATGGCGCTCAGCTTCCAGGGCTACGCCGACGCGGAGATGCTCGACGAGCTCATCGAGGTGGCCGACGTGATCTTCGCCGAGTATGGCGCTGGCGGCGGTGAGCCCCTCTTCGTCGAGCAGGAGGGCAGCTATCGCGACAAGCCCGCGCGGCGGCAACGAGGAGCACACGACGAAGTCGACGACGAGGACAGCGCGGAGGATCCGGACGAGCGGCTCGCGTCGTTGCAGGATCGCGTCACCGCGGGTGTGATCGATCTGAGCCTCTACTTCGTCGGCGTCGTGGCCACGATGGCGGTGATGGGGGAGTTTGCCTGGTTTCACCCCGACTGGATGTTCAACTCCCCCGACCTCGTGGTCACCGAGCCGTGGCAAGGGGGCTGGACCACGAAGGGCTTCGGGGCGCTGGTCATCGTGGAGAGCTATTTGCTCGGGTTGCTCGCGCTTCAGGCTCACCTCACCGTGCGTCGCGGGCAGACGCTCGGGAAGCTCTTCGTCGGGCTGCGCGTGGAGCACGACGATGGCACGCCGCGCTCGTTCGTTGGCACGGTGTTCTTGCGCAAGTGGGTGTTCGCCGCGGTGCCGCTCGCGGTGGCGGCGGTGACCGCGCGGCCCTTCTCGTCGCGCGCGTTCTTCAATCAGATCCCCACCAAGCTCACGGTGGGAGTGGCGGTCGCGACGGGGGTGGCCCTGGCCGCGTCGTGGATGTTGAACAAGCAGCACATCGGCCTGCACGATCGACTGGCGAAGACGGCGGTGCTCGACTGTGAGCCCTACCGTCTGCCTTCGGTTCAGCTCGACGTGTCGGGGCGCGATCCCGTCGTGCAGCGCCGCCTGATGCGTGGCGCGGCGTTCTTCGTCGCCTTCCTCCTGGTGAACGTCATCACCTACAAGGTGACCGATGCATGGTTCCTCGAGGTTCATCAATGGAAGTAGTCGCCCTCTGCCCGCTCCCGGTAGCGGGCGTGTTGTGGCGCACCGAGCGGGGATGGAGCCTCACCGTGGTGTGCAAGGCGACCTTCGAGCTCGCGCCAGGAGAGCTCCGCCTCCGTCGTGAACAGCTCCCCCTTCGGCGTCATGAGCGGCACCACGACGACGAGCCCGTGTGCAGCGTACGCGAGCCGTCCGACATCGTGCCGTTCAAGCCGAAGATCGACGTGCTGGTGGTGGGCCACGCGTACGCGGCTACCAAGACCTCGCAGGTGGTGACGGCGCGCCTCGAGGTGAACGAGGTGAGCAAGGCGGTGCGGGTTTACGGCGCACGAGCCCGCGAGGCCGACGGCGCGCGCGGGCCGACCGCGAGCTTTCGACAAGTGGCGCTGCGCTACGAGCGGGCAGCAGGTGGCCCAGGCTCCGACAACCCGGTAGGCATGCCCCTCGACGGCGTCGTCGAGCCCGACGGGTCGTTTGCGCTGCCCAACTTGGAGCCCGCCGACGAACAGAGAGCGACGCTGGCCGGGTTTGGCCCCATCGCCGCCACCTGGCCGAGCCGCCGCAAGAAGCTCGGGCGCCACGCCGACGAGCTCGACGTTCGGTCGTGGTGGGTGGAGCCGTTCCCCGCGGACATCGATCTGAGCTTCTTCAACGCCGCCCCCGACGACCAGCAGCTCGAGACGTTGCGGCCGGGAGACACCCTTCGCTTGCAGCATTTGCACCCGAAGCACGCGGCGCTCGAGCTCACCGTCCCCGCGCTGTCACCGCACGCTTACCTGCAGTCGGTGGCGGGCGACGACGAGCTCTTGGCGATGCGTTGCGACACGGTGTGGATCGACACCGACGAGGAGATCGTCACCCTCACCTGGCGCGGACACGTGCGGCTCCCCGATCCGGAGCAGACCGCGCGCTGCGTGGTGGTGGTGTCGAACGACGGGCGCACGCTCTCGCCGGCGCAGCTCCAGCGCCTGCTCGAGAGCGCCGACGTCGGCGAGCTCGACGGGCCGCCCTCGCTCGGGGCCGCCATCGGCCTCGCGGAGCCCAAGGGCGACGGGCCCGTTCGCGGGCAGCTGTTGGAGGTGCGCGAGCTGGAGATCGCGACGCCGCCCCCGGTGACGCTGGTTTCGATCGACGAGGTCGAGGGGGACGCAGCCGACGAGGACGACAGCGAAGACGCCGAGGAGGGGGACGACGTCGACGACGAGGGGGAGGCGGAGCTCCACGAGGGCGTGGACGCTACCGCTCGATCCGTTGGGGAGCATACGCTCGCGGTGGAGCAGCCCACGTCGCCGCCCAGCGTGTTGACCGCCGGTCAGGTGGTGATGATTTCCAGCGATCAGCTCGAGAGCATCCCACCGTCCACCGACGCGGAGCTGTTCGGACCGAAGATCGTGAAGCTGGTGTGGGTGGATCGCGCGCGGGTGCGCGCCATCCAGAGCGGGTGGCGCGAGCTCCTGGTGGCCGAGTCTCGCCCAGACGGTCCCAACGGGCCCCAGCGGGAGCTGCGCGACGTGCATCACGTGCTGGTGAGCGCCTATCCCGCGTCGGCGCTCGACATCGAAGCGGCCGTCGCCGAGGCGGTGGGCCGTGCTCAGGAGTTTCAGTCGCCGCTGATCCTCTCCTCGGGAAACCTCCGGCTCACGTTCGACGAGCTCGCCGTGTTGCGGGCCACCGTCACCGCCGCCGCGCCCTTCGCGTCGGGTCAGTACGAGCTCGAGCAGCTCCTCGCGGCCGCCAAGAGCTTGCTGAACGCGCCGTGGCTCGTCACCGCCGATGGCGTGGCGGCGGAGCTCACCCTGCGTATCCGCGAGACCTTCTCGAGCGCCACTCGCGGCCTTCCGCCGGCCTACCTCGAGTCGCAAGCGCAGCGCATCGTGGTCTCCGAGCGCTGCTTTCAGCGCCGCGAGCTCTGGGGGCGACGCTGGATTCGTGCCGCTTTCACACCCGTGCACAGCCGCGTCGCCTTCGCCACCTATCTCCCCGACGACGTGGCCGACTTCCTGCCGCTCTTCGAACAGTTCTTCACGCGGCTGATCGCCCAGGTCGATCTGCGCGAGGATCAGTTCGAGACGCATCCGTTGGCGCTCAAGGTTTGCGCGCTCGCGCGGGTGCTCGACTCGCCGCTCGCTTTTTCGCGCAGCTGATGGGCCTGGCTGCGTGGGTCGACAAAACAAGGTAAATGGTAGACATGCGTTGGCTCAAGAGCTCCGCGGGCGCCGTCGCGCTGTGGGCGGTTTGGATTTCCGCGGCGTGGCTCGGCTGCGACGCTGGCGGCGGCTCGACGCAGACGATCGAAGACGACGAGGGGAGCGGCGCGACCGGCGCGACCGGCGGCGGGGGAGGGGGAGGCGAGGCGCTGCCGTGCGGCATCGACTGTTCGACGATTCAGGTCGATCAGTGCTCCGAGGCGGTGTGCGAGACGAGCTCCGGCACGTGCGTGGTGCGGCCCCTCAACGGCAACGAGTGCGACGACGGCCTGTTCTGCACCGTCGGTGACACGTGTTCGGCCGGGGCGTGCACGGGGACGGCCAGCAACACGTGCGATCTCGCTCCCGAGCCGTGGAGCTGCCAGAGCGTCGCCTGTGACGAGGCGACGAAGACCTGCAGTCTCACCCCGCTCCCTGCCGGCACGGAGTGCGTCGCGAGCGATCCGTGCGTGGTCGGTGCCACCTGCGGCGCCAACGGCCTGTGCACCGGACCGGTGAACGACTGCTTCTTCGCGCCCGTGCCCGACGCGTGCCACGTGGCGGTGTGCAACTCGAACAGCGGCGAGTGCGAAGCGGTGCCGGGCAACAACGGCTACCCATGCCTCGACTCGCTCTGCTCCCAGGGGGGGGCGTGCAACGCGGGGCTGTGCGTCGGCGCCATCGCCAAGGACTGCACTTGGTTTGGTGACGCCTGCAACGTCGGCAGCTGCAACGACGCGAGCGGGGCCTGCGAGAAGGCTCCCACCAACGAAGGAGGACCGTGCAGCGACGAGGTGGGCTGCACGGGAGGCGACGCGTGCAGTGCGGGCACCTGCATGGCAGGCGCGGCGATCGTCACCTGCGTTCACGACGATGGCTGCTGCGCGACGGGCTGCACGAGCGCCAACGACAATGACTGTCAGGCGATCTTGCTCTTCGGCGACGACCTCGCGGCGTCGAGCTGGCAGGCCTATCGTGACGCCTTGATCGCCGCTGGACGCAAGTGGGACGAGGTGAACTACGACCTGCCGAGCAGCAACCAGGGGACGTTCCCCAACGCGGCCACCCTCGCCAACTACGACACGGTGATCATCGTGGCCGAGTCGCAGAGCGACTGGCCTGACGCCGACAACAACGCGCTCGTCGCGTGGCTCGAGGGGGGAGGCGAGAAGAACGCGCTCATCATCGGCAAGGACCTCATCGCGGATTGGTACAACGCGGGGGCGGGCAACGGCGAGTTCGAGCTCTATTCGCGGCTCGGGGTGACCTACCTCGGCGGCAGCGCGAGCACGCTCCTGCCCACGGTGACGGGCGTCGACGGCGACCCGATCAGCGGCTCGTTCTTCAGCGAGCCGCTCCGGCTGGCGATGAACACCTACTCGAGTGGTGACTACGCCGATCAGGCGGTGGGGCCAGCGACGCACTTCGGGTTCTACACCGGCTACCCGGCCGCGGTCGGCCTGAACCGGAGCGCGATGGCGCGCTACGCGCCGAGCTACCAGGTGGTGTGGGTCGGGTTCAACGTCCACGACGGGCTCGTCGATACGAGCCAGCGCAACCAGCTGATCGTCAACATCCTCGAGTGGTTCAAGCCGTAAGCGCGCTCGCGACGGCCTCGTGGATGCGCCGCTCGTCGCCGCGCAGGTCGAGGGCGTATGGGCGCGACGTTCGAGCTCAAAGCCCGGCGTGTTCTGCCGCCGCCGCGCTGCGTGGGTGAGACGTCGAGCCCTCGGTGTCGCGGTGGCCGTTCACGGTGGGGTCTCGGGCTCGGTGTCGAGAGTGAGCGTGAGCTCGACGGTGGCCCCGGCGGTGGCTGCGGCGGCCGGTACGTCGGTCGCGGTGGCTCCTCGCGGCGTCCAGGCGGTGAGCGTGACCGGGATCGCCGGCACCCCTTCGAGGGTGATGCGTCCTCGCTCGTCGCCGTATCCGAAGTGGGGGTGGTGAAGCACGGCGAGGTGGGCGCGTCGCCGGTGCACGGTGCAGCGCACCGGGAAGATCCCGTTGAGGTCGTGCACCTTCAGCGACGATGGCTCGCCGGAAGGAAGGAGGGGCACGTTGCGGGCGAGCTGGTCGTCGGTTTCGATGAGGAAGGTGTGGAGCCGACCGTCGGACGAACGCCCAGCGAGGGGTTGCCAGCGGCGGACGGGGAACAGTGGCGCTTCGAAGTCGTCGCCGCCGAGCGCGATGGTCGCGGGCTCGGCGGGTCGCGTGAACTCGAGCTGCTCGAGTCCACTCGACACGTACACGAACGCGCCTCCCACGGTGGCGCCGCTCGTATCGCGCACCGTGCCGCGCAGGGTGAGCCGGCGGTCGTCGGGCCACGGGGTGGGGGCGGGGGCTTGCACGGGCGCCACGGTCACCGAAGGGGGAACGGTGCTCGGCTCGATGGGCTTCTCCAGCGAGCGGGGAGAGAGCGCCCAGAGCGGGATCGCGATGCAGTAGGTGAGCGCGAACTTGGTGAGGACGATCTCCAAGGTGTTGAGAAACAGCGTCAGCACGCTGAGTCGGCTTTTCCACGCGAGCCCACCCGCGACCAGGATGGGGATGGGGGCATAAGACAGCCAAATCGCCCGATCGATGTCGAAGGGGTTCTCCCAGACCGGCGCCTTCCCGCCCACGAGGAAGATGGTGACGAGCACCACGAGCATCGGCCACCGCTGCCAGGCGGTGAGGCGAACGTCATCGATGGTGCGATCGGCGCTCTTGTGCCGAGCCGTGCCGCCAGCGCCGAGGGGGCGCGCCACCCGATTCGATGTGACGCCGGGGCTCATGGCGGGTCAGCACGCTTCGCAGCGGCAGGCGTCGCCGCAGGCGAGGGTTGGGAGCCCCCCGCCGGTGCAGGTGGCGGTGCACGCGTCATCGCCGCAGGTCACGTCCATCCCCCCACAGCCCTGCGCACAGGCCACGCTGCACGGACCGTCGTTGCAGGTCACCTCGCCGTCCCGACACGCCATGTTGCCGTCGCAGGCGACCGCGCAGGCGTAGGTGGCTGGACACACGACGGTGGTGTTGCGACACACCTGGAGGCCCGTGCACTGCACCTCGCAGGCGAAACCGCTGGGACAGGTGACCGTGTCGTTCGCGCAGGACCCGTCGGCGCAGTCGATGACGCACACCCCCGCGTCGCAGCCCCCGCTGCACGTGGCGGGACAATCTCCTCCTGGTGGCGTGGCGGCCACGCCGCAGCTCTCGCCGCCGCTGCCGCCCATCGAGCTCGCGCCGTCGCCGCCACCGTGCCCACCCGCTCCTCCGGCCGGCGCGCCGCCTGCGTGGGGATCGCCGAGCACGTAGTCCTCGTCCCCATCGAGGATCTGCGCGCAGCTCGTCGCGGCGAACACGGCGATGAGCGGGACCAGCGACCGAGGAGCCACGCGGCATCATAGCTCGTGCCGAGCGGCGGTCACCAGGACAGTGCGCCGCGCGTATCGCGATGGACGGGACGGCGGGGAGGGCGCCGGTGGGGGAGGGGGCGGCGGCAGTGGCGTCGAGGTCGCGCCCGGTGGGCAGCTCGGTCGCGCGGGAGGAGCAGAAAGGGCGCGACACGCGGGGCTGTCGCGCGTCCGAACGGCTGTACCCCCCGGGCTCGCTCTGTCGAGCCCGCGATGGCGCGCCCCCGGTGAAACCGAGGCGAACACGTGCGGAGCACCTACCCATGCAAGATCGTTTGGCTCATTCCAGTTCCCGTCGACGACTCCCTCCCGCCGGACTCGCCGCTCGCGGCCTGGCCTATTGGGTGGGCCTGGGCACGCTGATGATCGCCTGCGTGGATCCTACCGCGACCGGCGACGACGACGACGGGGCGTCGACGCGGGGCTCGGGCGCTTCGAGCCAGGGCGGTGGCGGTGGCGAGGGCGGTGGCGACGCGCTGGTGCCCTGCGACGGCGGCTTCTTGTGTGGTGAGGCGTGCCTCGATCTGAGCGGGGACCCGCTTCACTGTGGGGGGTGCGACCGCGCCTGTAGCGACGGGGAGATCTGCAGCGGTGGCACGTGCGAGTACATCGCCGACTGCACGGTGACCCCGTGCACGGGTCTGAGCTACTGCGACCTCGGCAGCAAGCAGTGTCGTCCCGGTTGCATCGAGAGCGCGCAGTGCAACGGCGGCCAGACGTGCGATCTGGCGAGCCACACGTGCGGCTGTCCCTCCGGGATGCATCTGTGCGGAGGCACGTGTTCTTCGGACAGCTCGCCGCTCACCTGCGGGAGCTCGTGCACCCCGTGCCCGACCGACCCGCACGGCGATGCGTCGTGTCAGGCGGGGAGCTGCAAGCTGTCGTGTGACGCGGGCTACCACCTCTGCGGCGATGCTTGCGCCGACTCGAGCTCACCGCTCACCTGCGGCAGCGCGTGTGCGCCGTGCCCCACCGATCCCGACGGGGACGCGACCTGCGAGGCGGGCCAGTGCGGCCTTGCCTGCGATCCCGGGTTCTGGAGCTGCGCGCAGGGCTGCTGCGGCTTCGCGACCGAGACGGTGGCCAACGCCAACCCCTCGGCGGTCGACATCGCGGTCACGGGCAGCGCGGTGCACGTGGCCTACAACGGCTACGACACCGGCCTGGTGGCGGCGCTCCGAACCGGCGGGACCTGGACGCGCTCGACGGTGGACAGCGGTGGGTACAAGCACGTGAGCCTCGCCCTCACCCCGGGAGGGCAGCCGTGGATCGCCTACCAATGGTGGACTTCCGGTCAGAGCATCGTCTTGCGGGTGGCCCGGAAGGTGGGCTCGAGCTTTCAGATCGACGAGGTGACCACCTCCGGGTGCTGCTCGTCGGGAAGCGCCCTCGCCATCGACGGGGCGGGCAACACGTTCCTCGCCTACAACTACGATGGCAGCAACAACGGCGGCGACATCCGGCTCTATGCCTACGGAGGCGGTTGGGACTACCAGGGGCTCACCTCGTACCACCAGCACTACACCGATCTCGGGGTAGCCATTGACGCGTCGGGGAGGGCGCGGGTCGGCTTCTCGGCCTCGTACAGCGGCACGAACGAAGCGGTGTGGAACGGCACCCAGTGGGCGGTCGAGTCGTTCCAGGGCGACACCGGAGGCCACGTCGCGATCGCCTTCTCCGGGAACCAAGGGGCGCTGGTGAACTGCTACACCGACGGGCTCCGCTTCGGCTCGTTCGGCGGGAGCTGGTCGCATCAGACGCTGAGCACCGCGTCCACCTCGGCCTGCGACGTGGCCATCGACGGCGCCGGTCGACCGCACGTCCTGGCGATCCACGCGGGGACGCTCCGCTATCGAACGCTCGAGGGCACCACCTGGAAGGTGATCGATCTGGCGTCGAACGTCGCCAGCGCCGCCATCACCTTGGACGCGATGGGCAACCCACACGTCGTCTACGAGAACGACAGCCAAGTGCTCTACGCCCACACCCACTGAGAAACCGAGGAACGGCTCATGCAACGCACGAGAGAACGGATGCGCCCCGCGAAGGTTTGGCTGGCCGTGGGCCTCGCGGCCCACGTTTTCGGCTGCAGCGCGGCGGGGGGCCGCTCCAAGGCGGATGACGACGATGGCGGCGGCGCAGCCGCGGGAAGCGGTGGGGACGGTGGGGGCGGCGGCGAGCCGGCGTGCGCGGGGTTTCCTCTCATGACGAGCGGGGCGCTCGACGTCGATCTGGCAGCGGTCGACGTGTCCGGGCAGGTCACGGTGGGAGGGGCCGCGCTGCCGCCCACCGGGCGCGGCTCGATCGAGCTCGTGGCGATCGAGGGCGGCGCGCGGCACCTTTTGTCGTTGGCGGGCTCGGGCCCCTTCACCTACGCGGTGACGTTGCCCCCCGGGGTGTACGACGTGGTCTACGTAAGTGACGGCTGCCCGGCGAGCGGCGTGATGCCGTGCGGCGGTGGCACGATCATGCGCGACGTGGCCCTCGAGGCGAGCGGCTCGCTCGACATCGACATCCCCGTGGTGTCGATCCAGGGCGCCGTCACGGTGAACGGCGCCACCATGCCCGCCGCGACGAGCGGGCGTGGCTCGCTGGCGTTCGCGTCCCTCGAGCTGCCGATCGGCACGGCCTCTGGGGCCGCCGTGAGCGAAGGCTTCGCGTCGAGCGGGCCGGCGACCTACGCCGTGCGTCTGGTCCCTGGGCGCTACCAGGTGCTCTACCAAGGCAACAACGCGCTGTGCGTCTCGGACGCGGCGGCGGTGCCCTGCAATGGGGGCGTGGTGATGGCCGAGGTGGCGCTCACGACGAGCGGCAGCCTCGACGTGGACGTGCCTACGGTGACGGTGCGCGGCGACGTGACCGTGAACGGGGCCCCCATGCCCAACGAGAGCAGCGAGCGTGGGGCCTTGGTGATCGCTCATGCGGGGGACGACAGCGGCGCGGGCCTCGTCACCAAGGGCTTCGGCTCCGACGGGCCGGCGTCCTACGCGGTCTCCCTCGTGGCCGGGACCTACGACGTCACGTTCGTCGGAAACTCGGCGCTCTGCCTCGGGCCGCCTTCTCTGGTGCCGTGCAACGCGGCCAAGGTGGCGACGGGCGTCGACCTCACCGCGAGCGGGAGCCTCGACGTGGACGTCCCCGCCGTCACCGTGCACGGGGACGTGACGGTCAACGGGGCGCCCATGGCTTCGGAGGAGAGCTCGCGGGGCGCGCTCAACTTCGCTCCGGTCGGAGCGCTGGAGGGGCAAGGGGTGAGGACCCGCGAGCTCGGGACGAGCGGGAGGGCGCAGTACAGCCTACGGCTCGTCAAAGGGCGCTACGTGGTGATGTTCGAGGGCAACGGGAGCCTGTGCATCACTGGCGTGCCCGAGGTGCCGTGCAACGCCGGGGTTGTCGTGAACGACGCGAACCTCGCCGCGAGCGGCGCCCTCGACGTGGATCTGCCGGCGGTGACGGTTCAGGGCGCGGTGACCGTGAACGGCGCGGCGATGCCGACGGAGAGCTTCGACCGGGGCGCGCTCAGCTTCGCTCGCGGCGCGCACGTGTGGCTCACGCCGAGCTTCGCCACCTCGGCGCCAGCGACCTACGCGGCGCGTCTCCTCGCCGGCAGC
Source organism: uncultured Polyangiaceae bacterium (assembly GCA_964401935.1). Taxonomy (GTDB): domain Bacteria; phylum Myxococcota_A; class Polyangia; order Polyangiales; family Polyangiaceae; genus JAPYTK01. Next base: position 37,814 of record CAYOAL010000040.1, on the reverse strand, counting down.
TACACGGTGGGCTTCGCCGGCAATCCCGGCCTTTGCGCGGAGGGCGCGACCCAGGTGCCCTGCAACAGCGCCGCGCTCCTCGAGCGCGATCTCGTCACGAGCGGGAGCCTCGACGTGGACGTGCCCGCGATCCGCGTGAGCGGCAACGTGACCCTCCGCGGGGGCCCACTCCTCGACGGAGCCGGCGACCGGGGTGCGCTGTTCTTCGCCTCCCCCGCTCGCGAAGCCGAGGTCCTGACAGCGCCGTTCGCGGCAGCGGGTCCGGCGCTCTACGAGGTGACGCTCGTCCCGGGCTCGTTCGTGGTCGGCCATCGCGGGAACCCTGGCCTCTGCGACGGCGCGACCGCCCCTGGGATCCCCTGCGCCGACCAAGTGCTCCTCGGCTGCGACGAGTAAGACGCGACGGCCGACTATCGCTCAAGACCCGATCGACAAAGCCCGGGCTTGGCGTGGTCGCGGAGCGAACCAAAGGAACGCCGCAGGGCGGTCTCCTTTCACTGCTCCTGGCGAACATCCTCCTCCGCTCTGCCGAGCTCGCTGGACCGCGCCTCGAGGGGCCCCTCGAGATCACGCCAGTCGGACCTTCAGTGAAAATCGATCACGGCCCAGCTGGTGCTGAACCCGCACGCGGCCTCGCTGAAGTAGAGCGCGCGCATGTTGACGTAGTGGCCGCAGACGTCACCGGTTTGGGTGCCATAGAAGTCGCAGTTGGGGCAGTTGGGGTTGTACGCGTCGGCGCAGGCGTCACACCCCGCGCAGCCGGCCTGGTCCTTCTCGGCCCACATGCTCTCGAGGCAGCTCTCGATGCCGGCCGCACCGCCTCCGAGGCACTCGTTCTGTCCCGACTCGCCGCACTGTCCGAATGCTCCGTGCGGGTCGTTCGACGCCTGATCCGAGGTCGCCTGATCGTCGGCGCACATCTCGGCGCCGGTCCACTGACCGAGCGGCGGTGCGCCTTTGGTGGCGCGCAGCTCGTTGATCTTGTTGATGCAGGTCAGTCGCGCTGCCGCGTGCGGATCGGGGCTTCCCCCCTGTCCGGTGCTCGTGGTCGGTCCCGAGCCGCCCTGACCGACGCTCGCGCTGGCCTGCCCGCCTTGTCCAGCCCCGGGTCCAGAGCTCACGCTCGCGTTGTCGGCCCCCGCTCCCGAGCTCGAGGGCCCGCTCGACGATCCGGTCTGGTCGTCGTCGTCACTCTGCCCCCGGCCAAGCTCGCCGACGCACGCTGCGCCGAGCGCCGCCATCGAGAGGTACACGGCCATGGTCGCAACCCGCGAGGAATGAGGCACCGGTGGCAGCATCCCGCCAGAGTATGGCGAATCGCCTCACGGTTGTAGCGCGAATCCGTCGTCGTCGTAGATACGATCGAGGAGCTCGGCGTACTTGTCCTCGATGGCGCGCCGCTTGAGCTTCATGGTGGGCGTGAGCTCGCCCTCCTCTTGGCTGAAGTCGCGGGCGAGGATCACGAAGCGGCGCACTTGCTCCACGTGCGCGAGCTGCTTGTTGCCAGCGCGCACTGCGGCTTGCACCGCCCGTCGGTACGGATCGAGGACGACGACGCGCGCGAGCGCATCGTTGAGGGCCGCGGATCTTCCCGATGGGTTGGCCATGAGCTCGGCGGTGCGCTCTTTGAGCTCGCTCTCGGCGATCACGCCATGCTCGACGCCGAGCTCGAGGGTCTCGATCGGCGAGGGGGCGACGAGGGCCGAGATGAAGGCGCGCTTGTCGCCGTGGGCGTGCACCTGGCTGATGAGCGGGCTCTGGTTCTTGATCGCGTTCTCGATGTTGGCCGGCGCGAGGTTCTTTCCGCCGGCGGTGATGATGAGGTGCTTCTTGCGGTCGGTGATGCGGAGGTACCCGTCCGCGTCGATGGTGCCGATGTCGCCGGTGTGGAGCCAGCCGTCGCGTACCATCTCGCGCGTGGCCTCTTCGTTCTTGAAGTAGCCCTTGAACACGAAGGGCCCGCGGAGGAGCACCTCGCCGTCGTCGGCGATGCGCGCCTCCATCATCTCCGCGCAGCGTCCGACGGTGCCGAGCTTGACGAAGCCCGGTCGGTTGGAGTGGGTGATCACGGTGGCCTCCGTCATGCCGTAGGCCTCGAAGATGGGGATACCCGCCCCCCAGAAGAACTCGAGGATCTCCACGGCGATGGGGGCGGCGCCGGTGACGGAGTAGCGCACGCGCCCACCGAACGCGGCGCGCACCTTCGCGAACACCGCCTTGTCGGCGAGGGCCCATTTCAAGCGGAGGGGGAAGGGCAGCGGTCGATCCGTGGTGCGGTAGGCGGCGGCCTCGCGGGCGACGGCGGTGGCAGCGGCGAAGATCTTCTGCACGATGGGGGGCTTCTTCTGCACCTCGCTGTGGATCTTGGCGTAGGCCTTCTCGTAGATGCGCGGCACCGAGCCGAACACGGTGGGTTGCACCTCGGCGAGCTCTTGGAGCACGGTGGCCACGCTGGTGGCGTAGGCGCAGGTGATCCCGCTGTTGAGGCGGCCGTAGAAGCCGGCCACCCGCTCCGCGACGTGGGCCATCGGCAGGAAGCTCAGCGTCACGTCGTCTTCGAAGAACTCCATCACCTGAGCAGCGTTCTCGAGCAACGCGAGGATGTTGGCGTGGCTGATCATGGCCGCCTTGGGGGGGCCGGTGGTGCCCGAGGTGTAGACGAGGATGGCGGTCTCTTCGGGATCGATCGCCGCCACCCGGCGCTCGACGCTCGTCTCGTCGAGGGGGGGGCCTTCGAAGCGCGCGGGATCGACGATGCGCTCGTCGCGATGGCGGCTCTCCGCGTAGAGGGCTTGCGAGAACGGGACGATGTGCTTGAGGCTGGTGACGCCCGCGGCGGCCGTGAGCACGCTCTCGAGCTCATCGCTCCCGTCGACGAAGATGAGCTCGGCCTCGCTGTGCTCGAGGAGGTACCGGATCTGCTCGGGGGCCTGCTTGGGGTAGATGCCGAAGCTCACCACCCCCGAGAGCTGCGCGCCGAGATCGTAGGTTCCCCACGCCGCGCGCGTGGGGCCGAGGATGGCCACCCGCGCCCCCGCGGAGACCCCCACCTCGTCGAGCCCCGCCGCCACCTTGCGCGCATTTTCGTAGAGCTGGCCCCACGACGTGGGTTGCCACGAGCCCTCCCGCTTCTCGTAGTGGGCGGCCTTGGTGCGGCTCTTCTCGGCGCGCTTCCGGAACAGGTCGCCCACCGTTCGCGCCTCGCGGGCGAGGTAGTGAGCGGCGATGTGAGGCCCGACGTGCAGCATGTCATTCGAGTGCGCCGCACCTCCCGCGGCGTCAACCGGTGTGTGCTATGCCCGAGATCGATGTTCGGTTGGTTGAAGAGACGCTCCGAGTCTGCTCCCGAATCGAAGCGCGCCACCTTGCTCTACGGCGCCGTGCGCGAGGCGTTGGCCGACGACGACGACGTTCACGTGCGTATCGTCGGCTCGATCGCTGCCCTCTTGTTGTGCGTGGCCTACGCCGACTCCAGCTACCACGAGGCCGAGGAGCAGGTGCTGCGCCGAGAGCTCGGTCGCGTCCACGGCCTCGACGCGGCGGGAGTGGACGCGATCGCCCGGGTGCTGCGCCAGCACACCGCGCTCATCATCGGCGCGGAGGGGACGAGCTATGCGCGCGAGCTGCTCGAGCTCACCGACGAAGAGTTTCGCCTGGAGCTCCTCGACGTGCTGGTGGACGTGGCGGCGGCTGACGACGAGATCACCGTCACCGAGACCAACATGCTGCGCAGCATCACGCGGGCGCTCGGCTTGAGCACGGAGCACTACCTCACCGCGCAGTCGCGTCATCGCGACAAGCTCGCGGTGTTGAAGTCGTAACGGAGCGCCAGCAGGGTGTTTCGGGGGCGCGCGTTTGGGGGTGGACCCGCACTCAGGGTTGGGAAACGATGGCCGCTCCTTGGCGTGGGTCGTTCAATGTGTGCTCGTTCTCTGCCTCTTGCTCTCGCTGGGCTGCGAGCGGCCGGCCAAGGTACCAGGTGAGACCGACATCACCGTGTCGGCGGTGACGATCGCGGCGCGAGACGGATCGGAGCTAACCCCCGACTACGGACCGCTCTTCGACCGTCTCGGCATGCGTCCGAAGAGCCTCGTCCTGCCCGGACGCTACTACAGCGAGTTTCGAGAGAACGAAGATCGCCGCCGCCTCGAGGCGTTCTGGCAGAACCACGGCTTCTTCGACGTGGAGGTGGATCCGCCGGCGGTAACCCACGACCGCGAGGAGGGCTCGGTCGCCATCGCGTGGACCCTGAAAGAGAATCAGCGCTATCGCGTCGCGACGGTGGAGCTCTGGCACGCTCCGAACGAGCACGCCGACGACCTCCGCGACATGATCCCCTTCGAGCGCGGTACCGCGGAGATCGACGTCGAGGGGTTCCGACTCGTGCGCCGCGACATGGCGGACGTGTTGCGCGCGGCGGGCTACGGGCACGCCGAGGTGTATACCCGTGCGTTCGTCGACAAGGCGGAGAAGGTGATTCACTGGTATTACTACGTGGACGCCGGCCCCAAGACGAAGGTTGGGAGCATCGTCGTGGAGGGGAACGTGAAGGTCCCCGACGAGCTCATCATCGCGCGGACCGGCCTCGAGGTGGGAGAGCCGTTCTCGTGGAACGACCGCTTCGACGGCGAGTTCCACCTCCTCGACACCGGCGCCTTCGCGGCCAGCTTCATACGCACCGACTCCGCCACGAAGTTCCACGTGCCCGGCGACGCGCCCGACACCGGTGGGGAGATCGCCGACGAGCAGATCGACGACGAGGGCAACCTGATCCCGCGCCAGCTGTCCGAGGAGCTCAACGTCAAGATCCACGTCGTGGAATCGCCCAGTCAGCAGGTCCGGGTGCGGGCCGGTCTCGAGATCGATCCCACGCGCATCGACACGGTGCTCGGCTCGACCTTCTGGTTTCGCAACCTGTTCGGTCCATGGCACCACCTCGTGCTCGACGGCCGCATCGGCTACGGGTGGCTCTACCGGGCCAGCACCGACGAGCCCACCGGTTTCTACGGCGACGCGCTCGTTCGCTACGTCAAGCCCATGCTCGGGGCGCGCTTGCTCGATTTCCGCCTCACGGGACGCTTTCGACAGGAGCTCCTCCCCGGCTTCTCGCTCCGCGAGGTGACGGCGGGTCCCGGGCTCCGGGTCGCGCTGGCCCCCGGCCGCCAGCCGAGTTTTCACGGGGGCGGGCTGTTCTTCGACACCGACGTGCTCTTTCGCTTCGCGCAGCAGCTCGACTTCGGCCCCTTCGACGAAGCCACCCGCGCCGAGCACACGCTCTCGAACGAGCGCGATTTCATCGGCGGCGAGCTCCAGGCGTCGGTGATCTGGGACGAGCGCGACAACCCGCTCGAGGCGCTCGAGGGGCACCTCCTCGCGCTCCGCGCCTCGTTCTCTCCGGGCGGCACCGAAGCGTGGAACCGCTACCTCACGTTGAGCCCGGAGGCGCGCGGGTTCATCCCATTGACCGACTCGCTCGCGCTCGGCCTCAAGGCGGCGGGGGGCTGGGTGCTCGCCTACGACGAAGCGAGCGGGGTGCCGCTTGGTCCGAGGCTGTTCGGGGGGGGCTCTTTCGGCTTCCGCGGGGAAGGGCGCCACCGCCTCTCGCCCTTCGCGCCACGCTGTCTGGCGACGCCGGCGGGGGCCCAGGTGGTTTGTCAGGGCACGCCGGTGGGGGGCTTGAGCTTGGCCGAGGCCTCGGTGGAGGCGCGCTTTCTGCCGCCGCTCAAGCCGTACGGAGCGGTGGTCTTCGCGGATCTGGGGGGGGCGAGCCCCAACGCCAACCCGTTCGAGGACGGAGTGAGCCTCGCCTTCGGCCTCGGGGGACGCCTGCGCTTCTGGTATCTCCCGGCCGCCGTCGACATCAGCTACCGGCTCCTTCGCGACAATGAGGTGCAGGAGCCGGCGGACGGCGCCTTTCTGGTATTCTTCCGTCTCGGGGAGGCGTTCTAACGGTGGCGAGCGACGAACGAGGCCAGTCTCGCGAGGGGAAAACGTCTCGCAAGCGGAGCAAGCACCAGCGCAGCCTCGCCGCTCGCATCTTGCGTGTCGTCGGCTTCGTGCTCGCCGTGCCGCTCGTGCTCGTGGCGCTCCTGTTGGGCTTCCTCCACAGCGGGCCTGGCCAGCGCCTCTTGCGAGACCGCGTCGTGAGCCGCGTGGCGGAGCGCCTCAACGGCACCATCACCGTGGGCGCGCTCGACTTGACGCTCTTCGGCGAGCTCGCGTTGCGCGACGTGTCGATCTCCGACGACGAGGGCACCGAGGTGGTGTCGCTCACCACCCTCGAGGTGTTGCCTCGCTGGTCGACCCTCCTGGGCGACGCGCCGGTGATCGAGCGGGTGACCCTCGATGGCGTCGAGCTTCGGATCGTCCAGCACGAAGACGGCAGCAGCAACCTCAAGAAGCTGATCAAGCCCAGGCCGCCGGAGCCGCCGCCCGCCGAGCCGCCCAAGAAGCGCGACCGTCGCGTTCAGGTGGAGAGCCTGCACATCGGATCGGTCGGCGTGGAGATCCACAAACCCGACGGCACCGTCATCGCGCTCCGCGAGTTTGCGCTCGACGCGACCATCGACACCACCCCCACGCAAAAGACGGCGAAGGTGGTCATCCCGCGCATCACCGCCGGTTTCGCGCTCGACAAACCCGCGCAGGGCTTGAGCGTATCGGTCGATCACATCGTCACCGGGCTGGAGCTCGATGTGACGGAAGGGGCGGGCACGTTGAAGCTCTCGCCGACGACGGCGGCGGCCACCGTGCGACAGCAGGGCGCGCCGGATCGCGACATCCCGCTCGACATCGCGGGGGTGACCCTGGCCGTCCACCCGGGGGAGGTGAGCGCGGCCGTCGACGGCTTGATGGTGGGAGCGCTGGCGCTCTCGAGCCTCGAGGTGACGGGGCGGGTCGCCGAGGGCGGCCTCTCCGGCGAGCAGAGCGTGCAGCTCTTGGGGCTCAAGCTCGATCACGAGAAGCTCAACACGCTGATCGGTCGGCCGGTGCTCGCGTCGGACATCGGGCTCGAGACGCGCATCGCGGGCCCTCCCGGCGCGCTCGTGATTTCGACTGCCATCACCACCGCGGGCGGCGACATCGAGCTCGGCGGCGACGTCGACGTGTCCGACGTGGGGGAACCCGAGTTCGACCTGCGGCTGCGCGCGATGGGCCTCGCCACCGAGAAGCTCCTCGCTTCGGACAAGGTGCCCCCGATCCTCATCGAGGCCTTCGACCTCGGGCTGCGTGGCCACGGCCGCAGCAAGGAGAAGCTCGAGGCCGACATCGGACTCGTGCTCACCAACGTGGAGGTGAAGGGCCACCGCGTGGACGAGCTGCGCCTCGATGCGCGGTTCGACGGCGGTGAGCTCGAGCTCGATCCGCTCACGGTGGCGGCCTACGGCACGCGCCTCATCGCGCGCGGAAAGGTAGACGTCATCCGCAAGCGGATCGATGTGACACTCACCATCGAGGGCGACGTGGGGGCCACGCTCGAGCGGCTGCGGGGCGCCGGGCTCGCCATCAAGACCCAGCTCCCCAAGGGCGCCGTGCGGCTCGAGGAAGACGTGGTGACCGTGAACGTGCGCGGCGATCTGGAGGGGTTGCTCGACGCCCACGTGGTGATCGATCGCCTCGCCATCGCAGGCGGCGCCATCTCCGCCGACGTGCAAGCCAAGCTCTTCCGCAACGTGGAGGCGCTCCCCAACGAGAAGAAGGTGGAGCTCTTGGATCTCGACGGCACCATCGAGCTCGCCGCCGTCAACCTCAAGCACGCCCTCGCGCTCCGCGGGAAGAAGCTCGATGGCCTCACCGGGCAGGTGAGCGGCAAGATCACGTTCGAAGACGTGCCGCGCGAGCCGGTCGCACGCTATCGGCTCACGGTGGAGGCGCAGCCGAGCGAACGCTACGCGCTCGATCGCCTAAAGCCGCTCCTCTCGGCGTCGATCTGGGGGCACGCCACGGAGCGGGACGCCTGGGTGCACCTCGACGTCGACGGTCGCGAGGGCAAAGAGAAAGACGACATCCTGCGCGCCTTCGCTCACGCGCCGCTCCTCATCAGCGACGACTACAAGGGCATCGCTCCCTACCGCAAGCTGCGCGTGAAGCTCGATCTGCCCGAGCGCAAGGTGCGCGATCTCCTCGCCTACGTGCCACCCAAGCTGCTCCTCGACAAGAAGACCGGGAAGCCGCGCGCGATCCCCGACGGCACCGTCTTCGCCCATATCGACATCGGAGGCACCGGCGCCGCGCCCGAGGGCGAGATCGACATCGACGTCCAGGTGCCGCTCCTCCAGGACAAGATGCAGCGGGTGAAGCTCGACGGGGCGATCGACTCCGGTCGCTCCTCGGCGGGACCGCTCCGGGGTGGTGAGGTGGCGCTGACGACCGCGCTCGGCGTGTGGCTCGACGCCGGCAAGCCCGAAGCGGTGAAGGGTGAGGCGCGCGCCGTGCTATCACGCTCGCCGCTCTTGCCGGGGCCGAGGAGCCTCTCCTGGTCGCTCGATCTCGACGTGCTGCCGCAGGTGATCGGCGAGCTGCCGCTGCCGCCCGAGAAGATCTCGGGCTACGCGGGCACCGCGAGCGGGAAGATTCGGCTCGCTGGCAACCGCGCCGATGTGACGGGGAGCGTCGATGTGAAAGTGGACGGCCTCCTCGCGCGCGGCAAAGGGCCGTTCAACCTCGGGCTCGGCGTGGCCATCGAGGAGGACAAGGTGGTGCTCGACGTGGACGCGGGGGCCGGCAAGAACACGCTGGTGAAGGTGGACGGGACCATCGCCCGCGGCGGCAAGGGGCTCGTCGCCGCGCTCGGCGACAAGACGCCGGGGAAGTCGACCGTCGACAAGCTCGGCAACCCGCAGCTCGACGTGGTGGTGGAGCTCCCCGATCAACCGACCATGGCCTATGGCGCGCTCTCGCCCATCTTGTACTCGCTCGAGGGGAGGCTCGGAGGGAAGGTGGTGGTGTCGGGCAACCTCTCCGAGCCGCTCGCGGAGGGGGCCTTCGCGTACCACGACTTCCAAACGCTGAGCGGAAAGCCCGGTCGGGCCACGGTGGGGCTCGCGGTCACGGCCGACACGGTGGGGGCCGTGGTGGAGATCGGACCGAAGACCGATAAGGACCAGGTGGCGGTGGCCATCGACGTGAGCGTGCCACGCGCCCGCATCAAGACCTTTAGCGACGCGAAGAAGTGTCACGCCGACGCCGCCGCTCCGCAGCCGACGACGGAGGCGCCGGCGAGCCCCTGCTCCGAAGACGCCAAGCTGCCCATCACCGCCAGCATCGCGGCCGAGAACGTCGACCTCAAGGATCTGATCCCCGCGTACACCGTCGACGACGCCGAGGTGGCCTTCGACGGACGCCTCACGTGGAAGCTCGCCGCGGAGGTGATCCTCGATCCCAAGCCGCGCGTCGGCGCCGATGGGCGGCCGAAGTCTGCCGTGTCCCCCGAGAGCCAGATCGCTGGTGAGCTCAAGCTCTTCGATGGGGTGTTCACCATCCCGGGCACCAAGCGGCAGTACAAGGACATCCTCGTCGCCATCTCCCACGACATGAAGGCGGTGCGGGTCGACGCGATTCGGCTGCGTGAGTCGGATCTCGAGAAGCCGGAGCGAAAGCTCGACGTGCGCGCTCACCTCGCGCTCAACGACCTCGCGCCCGGTCGGCTCACGGCACACCTCGCGGCGCGCGACTGGTTGGTGTTTGGTGCGGCGACGGTGGGGCCGGCCGACGCCCCGCGCGCCTCGCTCAGCACCGACATCGTCGTGCAAGGCAACGTCGGCAAGCCGATCAAGACGATCGACGTGGAGGTGAAGACGCTCGAGCTCCTCATCCCGGATCGGTTCGATCGCGCGCACCAGCCGGAGGTGGTGAGCACCGGCGACGTCATCTACCTGAAGAAAGGCATGACCCCGGGCAAGCTGCCGGTGCCTCTCAAGGCGCTCGACACGGAGGCCGAGGATCCGTTCGCAGAGGAGAAGGAGAAGCAGGAAAAGGGCCCCGAGACCGGGCTCGACGTGACGGTGCGCATCCCGAACAAGGTGCACGTCGAGCAGTTCCCGATGAACCTCTACCCAGTGGGGGGCCTCACCATCAAGCGTCGCGGCAACAACCGCACGATCGACGGCAAGCTCGACATGCTAGGCGGCGACCTCTCCCTCGGTGGCCGCAAGCACGAGCTCGTGCGCGGCCACATCCTGTTCGACGAGAAGTGCTCCGGCGGCTGCATGGATCTGCTCTTCGCGCGGCGAGCGGAGGCCACCACGCTCCGGGACGTGTCGAACGAGAGCGGCGGCGACACGGTGACCATCCACATGCAGGGCCCGCTCAACGCGCGGGTCACCACCTTGGGCGGCGCGGGGAGCCCGGGCACACTCTTCGACCTGCTGAGCATGCACAACGCCGGGCGCCCACGCTACGTGTCGGAGCCCGATCTGCCGGCGACGATGGCCACCGAGTTTCCGCAGCACAACAACCTCTTGATGCTGAGCTACTTCGCGGTGAACGCGCCGCATCTCTTGTTCTTGGACCGGGTCGCGGCCTGGTCGGACGTGTACGACGGCCGAGGCACCTCCGACTACGGGCAGCATCGGCACTATCGCGCAGAGGGCTACTACCTCGAGGACACGCTGCGGGTGCGCGGGGCGATGCGCCCGCCGACGGTGGGGCAGAGCGAGGGTGAGCTAGGCTTCGACTACATGTTCTCCAACACGCCACAGACCGCCTTCGGGATCGGGGTGACGGTGGGCACGCGAGGCGGCGGTGGTCCCGGCGTGTTCTTCGAGTGGTCGAGCAAAGACTGATGGCCGGCCCGTGTACGTCGTAGGCGTGGATGGCTGCAGGGGCGGTTGGATCCTCGTGGCCATGGCCCACGGGCGCTTCGCCGGGGCGTCCATGGTGTCCTCGTTTCGCGAGGTGCTGACCGCGGCGAGCGACAGTGTGTGCATGGGCGTCGACATCCCCATCGGGCTCTTGCCAGAGAGTCTGCGGGTGTGCGACGCGCTCGCGCGGAAGTACGTGGGGTCGCGGCGCGCGAGCGTCTTCCTCACGCCGCCGCGGCGAGCGCTCGAGGCCGACACCTACGACGAGGCCAACGCGTTGTGCCGCATGCTCACCGAGCGCGGCATGAGCACGCAGGCCTACGCGTTGCGCGACAAGGTGTTCGAGGTGGAGCGAGCGCTCGCCGACGAGGAGCGCGAGCTCGCGCGCTACGACCGGCTGCCCCTCACCGACAAGCCCGAGCAGCATCCCGCTCGGATGGCCGCCGCCCGCGAGGAGTCGCGAGAGTCGCTGCGCCGGTATGCGCGCATCATCGAGCCCGACGGGGATCGCCTGCGACGGGTAGGGGAGACGCTCCCCGCGGGCCGTGTGTTCGAGACCCACCCAGAGTGCGCGTTTCGCACCATGGCCGGGGAGGAGCTCCAGCACGGCAAGAAGACCTTCAACGGCATGATGCAGCGGCGGGAGCTGCTCGCGAAGGAGGGCATCGTGGTGCCGCTGGAGCTCGAGCTGATCGGCGGGGTGGCGGTGGACGACGTGCTCGACGCGGCGGCTTGCGCGTGGACCGCGCACCGCTACGCCTTGCGGCGCGCGCGCAGCCTCCCGCCCCGCGAGCTGTGGCAATACGACGGTGAGCGACCCCTCGCCATCTGGGTGTGAGCGCCGAGTCGCGCTGGCGGTGGCCACGCCGGCGACGGGAGGGGCGGCACGGGCCGGTGCACACTTCGGGCGTGAACATGATTGCGGCAGCGGTCGATCGGGCGGAAGACACGCGCATGCGCTTCTGCAAGTTGCTCTCCGCTGCGTTCGCGATGCTCAGCCTCGCTTGCCCTCCGAGCGAGACGCCAGGACCGGCGCCGCAGCCGACGCCGGCGCCGCCGCTGCCTGGGCTCCCCGACGCCGAGCCCGCGGTGAAGGGACCGTTCCAGCCCGCGGGCGACGCGGACGTGACCGCGCTCATCGCGTCGAACCAAGACTTCGTGGCCGCGCTCTATGGGCAGCTCGCGAAGACGCAGACGGGAAACTTCGCCGCCTCGCCGCTGAGCATCTCGCTCGCGCTCGCGATGACCTACGCGGGCGCGCGCGCCGACACCTCGGCGGCGATGCGCACCACGCTGCGCTTCGTAGGAGACAGCGACACCACCCATCGCGCGTTCGGCACGCTCTTGCGCGGTTATCAGCCGAAGGACAAGCAAGACTACGAGCTCACGATCGCCAACCGCCTGTTCGGATATTCGGGGGTGGCGTTCGAAGAGGCCTTCCTCGGCGTGACCGCGGATCACTATCTGGCGCCGCTCGAGAAGGTGGATTTTCGCGCCAACGCGGAGGGGGCGCGCAAGCACATCAACGACTGGGTCGCCGAGACCACCAAGAGCAAGATCACGGATCTGCTCCCGGAGGGCTCGATCAAGCGCGACACGGTGTTGGTGCTCACCAACGCGATCTACTTCAACGGCACCTGGGTGGAGAAGTTCGACAAGGCGAGCACCGCGGAGCGAGCGTTCTTCGCGCCGAGCGGTGAGGTGAAGGTGCCGACGATGCACCTTCAGCACCACTTCCAGTACGGCGAGGCCGACGACAACCAGCTGCTCACGATGTTCTACCGTGGGGGTCCGATGGCGCTGACCATCGTGCTCCCTGGCCGCAAGCGGAGCCTGGCCGAGACCGAGGCGGCGATCACGGCGGGCAAGCTCGAGCCGTGGATGGCTTCGATGCGCAAGGCGCTCGTGATGGTCGCGCTGCCGAAGTTTGAGATCAGCGGGGCGGCGCTCTCGCTGAAAGACACGCTCACCGCGATGGGGATGGGCGTGGCTTTCGACGAGATGAAGGCGAACTTCCGCGGGATGGCCACCGGCGGAGATCCCAACCTCTTCATCAGCGACGTGTTCCACAAGGCCTTCGTCGACGTGCACGAGGAGGGCACCGAGGCGGCCGCGGCGACCGGCGTGGTGATGATGCCCACCAGCGCCATGCTCCCCTCGGAGCCGAAGCAGTTCTCGGCCGACCGACCGTTCGTGTTCGTGATTCACGACGCGGCGAACAAAACGGTGCTGTTCATGGGGCGCGTCGCGGATCCTAGGAAATGAAGGCGCTGGTCACCGGGGCCACCGGTCTCATCGGGAACCGGATCGCTCACTTGCTGCTGCGAGCGGGGCACGAGGTGACGGCGTTGGTGCGCGAGCCGGCGCGGGCGGCGAAGGTGCTCGAGGAGGGCATCCGCGTCGTGCGGGGCGACGTGACGCAGCGCGCCTCGCTCCAAGCGGCGGTGGAGGGGATCGACTGGCTGTTCCACGCGGCGGGAATGCCCGAGCAGTACCAGGCGGATCCGAGCGTCTTCGATCGCGTGAACCGCGGCGGCACCGCCAACGTGCTCCAGGTGGCGCTCGAGGGCGGCGTGAGGCGCGTGATCTACACCTCGACGATGGACGTGTTTGCGGCCAAGCCGGGGGGGACGCTCGTGGAGACGCGCCTCGACGAGGGCGACAAACCCACCGCCTACGAACGCTCCAAGGTGGCCGCGGATCGAGAGGCGGTGGCTGCCGTCGCGCGCGGGCTCGACGTGGTGCACCTCTGCCCGTCGGCGGTCTATGGGCCGGGGCCGGTGCACGTGGGCCTCAACTCGTTCTTCATCAAGCTGCTCAACCGTCAGTCGCCGATGTTGCCGCCAGGGGGGATGTCGATCGTCTACATCGATGGGTGTGCGAAGGCGCACCTGGCGGCGGCGGAGGTGGGCGTGAGCGGAGAGCGCTACCTCGTGAGCGACACCCACGTGTCCACCGCCGAGCTCGCGCAGGAGATCATCGCGCAGTCCGACCTGTCTCGGGTGCCGCCGGTGGCCCCCGGTTGGTTGGTGAGAGCGGTGGCGGTGGGCTCGGAGGCGGCGGCCAAGGCGTTTGGGGTGAGCCCGCTCATCGCCAAAGGACAGCTCGAGCTCATGCAGTGGAACGTCAAGGTCGACACCGCGAAGGCGGAGCGCGCCCTCGGCTTTCGGCCGACCGCGCTCGCGGATGGTGTGGCTCTCACCATCGCCGCGCTGCGGCGCGAGCGCCTCGTCCCCTGAAGCCGAGGCCGACGAGCGGACCGGGAGGGGAGGTCGCGCCGAAGCGCGAGCGGGGGAGGACGAGGCCGCATCCAGGGAGTCGTGGTAAACATGACGCATGTGCGTCGTGCCGCGGTGGGTGCTGAAACCGTGAGGGGCCGAGACTGGGTGGTGGTGGGCGCGCTCGCGACCGCGCTTGGCGCGAGCTGCGTCGACGAGGTGCTCGCCCCCGCGCCGGTCGGAGGGGCAGGCGGAGAGGCGGGCCACGCGGTCGGCGGGGCGGGCCCAACGATCGACATCCGTGTAACGGCGGAGGACGCGGTGAGCGACGCGCTGCTCGAAGACGTGGAGATCTGCGTGCTCGACACGAACATCCCCTGCGTTCGAACCGACGTCGACGGCGCGGCGACGCTCACCGTCCCCGCCCGTACGCCGCTGTGGGCCACGCTCATCAAGGAGAGCTACGCGAACGCGCTGGTGGGGGCGGTCACGGGCGACGACGACCTCGAGCTCACGGCGCCGATGATCAACGCAAACCTCGCCGAGGTGGTCGCCGGCGGCGCGGGACAGGAGCTCGATCCGGAGAAAGGCTACGTGGGCCTCATCGCGCTCGGTCATCCCGCTCCCGGCACCACGCGCTTCCCGCCCCTCTCCGGGGTGACCTTCGACATGACGCCCCCCTCGGGGAGCGGCCCTCACTATGTGAACGATCTCAACCTCGTCGATCCTGCGCTCACCGCGACCGGTGAGGCCGGAGGTGCGCTTTGGTTCAACTTGGAGCCGCGGAACGACTATCGGCTCACGGTCGAGCCGCCCGAAGGACCCTGCGTCGACTTCCTCGCGCATCCGAACGGGGACGGGTCGTTCGAGGTGCGCGTGCTCGCCAGCTTCGTCACCTATGTGACCGTGCTCTGCGGCCCCGAGCCCACGGGCGCGGGCGGCGCGGGCGGCGCCGGAGGCACGGGCGGGGCCGGAGGCACGGGCGGCTCGAGTGTGGGCGGGGCAGGTGGTGCAGGCGGCATGAACGCGGGCGGCACCGGTTGACCCGCGCTGGTCCTGGAACCGCTGCACACTTGCAAGAACGTATTGCGCACTTGAAAGCCAAGGTTCCGACCTCACGCCTAAGAGACCAACAACGCGTGTCTGCGGCTTGGTATGGGCTGTGCTTGAGTTCTCTCCGAGCGCCTCGGCGATGCGTGCCCCTCCCCCTCGAAGACTCGCCGAGGTGCTCGGCTTCATCCCTCGGTGACGCACGTGTTCTCGCCAACCAATCCACGAAAGTCGACGTCTGCGTTCGCGCGGATCCGAAACCACGACGAGCCGCCGCCGAAACGGAGGCAAGCCCAGACCCCCTCCGAGTGCCCCGCTTCGAAGCGCGGTCAGCAGCTCGACGAGGAGCCGGAGCTCGAGATCGCGGGTCCCGAGCCGCGGCACCAGCGGGCCCGGCCCGACGGCGACGCGTAGCCGCCGGAGAGGCCGCGTCGTGGTGGCATCGGCGCCCCGCGCTCCACGATACCGTGTACGATGCGCCGATGACGAGCATCCACGTCATCCACGAGAACAGCGTCTGGTCGGAGCCGCTGTTCGCCGCGCTCGCCGAGAGAGACCTCCCGTTCGTCGACTGGCACCTCGACCGGGGCCAGGTTCCACTCGACGAGAGCCCGCCCGAGGGCGTGTTCTACAACCGCATGAGCGCGTCGTCGCACACCCGCGACCACCGGTACGCGCCGGAGCTCACCATGGCCACGCTCATGTGGCTCGAGGCCCATGGGCGAACCGTGAAGAACGGCAGCCGCTCGCTCGGGCTCGAGCTCAGCAAGACGGGTCAGTATGCCGAGCTGCACAAGGTGGGCGTGCGCACGCCCCGCACCATCGCTGCGGTGGGGAAGGAGGCGGTGCTCGCCGCCGCGCAGGCGATTGAAGGGCCCATCATCCTCAAGCCCAACCGCGCCGGCAAAGGCCTCGGAGTGCAGCTGTTCCGCTCGCGAGCCGGGCTCGAAGAGTTCCTCGACACCTACGACCCACCCGTCGACGGGATCACCCTCGTTCAGGCCTATATCGAGCCGCCGGAGTCGTTCATCACCCGGGTGGAGCTCGTGGGGCGGAGGTTCCTCTACGCGGTGCGCGTGGACACCTCCGAGGGGTTCGAGCTGTGTCCGGCCGACGCCTGCGCGATCGGTGATCGGTTCTGCCCCACCACGGTCCAGGCCACCGCGCGACCGAAGTTCGAGGTGCTGAAGGGCTTCACCAGCCCGCTCATCGAGCGCTACCAGGCGTTCATGGAGAACAACGACGCGCACGTGTCCGCGTTCGAGCACGTGGTCGATGCAGCTGGGAACACGTACACGTACGACGTGAACATGAACACGAACTACAACTCCGAGGCCGAAGCGGCGGCAGGGATGTCGGGGATGGGAGCCATCGCCGACTATCTCGGCGCCGAGCTCGCGCGGCTCGGCCCGGCGTCCTGAGAGCAGCGAGGAGCGCGGCTCCTGGTGGCCGCGGTCAACGCTACCGCCTCGGTCACGCGGTTTCACGCGTCGCCTCGCTGCTCAGCGCTTGCGCTTCTTGCGCTTCCCGGGCCCCTCGGTGCGCGCCTCGTCGAGCGCGATCGACTCATCTTCGGCGGTCAGCTCGGCCAGGGCGTCTTCGTTGGCCACGTTCTCGGCGATGCGCGCGCCACCCACGCGGGCTCCCGTGCGGGCACGCTCGATCTCGGTCGCGAGCCGGGCTGCATCCTCCGCGCCGATCTGGACGCGCTTGGTCGCGCCGCCCTCCTCGTATTCGATCTCCACCACCTTGCCGGGGCCGGGCACGTAGGCCCACACGCCCCCCACGCCGCGACGAAGGCCCCAGCCGCCAAACTTGGTGAAGTCGTAGTCCATCACCTTGCAGCCGACGATCGCCGAGAGCGGGATCTCGGGGCCCCACAGGCCGTAACGAACGATCACCGACTGGCTGGTGACGACGGTGCGCAACACCGCGAAGGTGAGCGACAACACCGCGAAGCCCACCCCGAACAGCGCGATGGCACCCACCACGAAGGGGAGGGCCGCCGCCGGCACCGGTTTGTCGGAGGATGCGTTCGCAAACGCGACGAAGACCGCGAGCGCCCAGCTGAAGAGCGCCGGCGCCGCGAGGATGCCCGCCATGCCTCGAGAGACGCGCTTGTCGCGGTATCGCACGTCGGCCTCGTCGGCCATGAACTTGGACTCGAAGGGATCGCTCATGTGCAACGCTCGCAAAAGGGGACGCGATCTCCGGAGACCGCCGCCCCGCCGCCTCTCGCCTTCGTACCACGGTTGGGGCGCTGTTGGCGCTCACCCAGTACGCGCGGCCCCGCGCCCGACGTCGGCCCCGAGGCGGGAGCGACACTCAGCGCACGACGGCGACGAGCGCGTCGTCCCGCCCGCGAGCGTGCTCTCTGAGCAAGCGCTCGGCGATGGCGATCGGGGCCTGGTGCAACACGGCTGGGTCGTCGAGCGTGGTGCGATGGCTGAGATCGTCGCTGAAGAGCATCAGCACATCGTCGGGAGCCATCGCGTGCGCGTCGATCTGCACCGCCGAGAGCTTGCGGCCCGCCGCTCCCAGCGTGAGAGGGCGTGAGACGAAGGTGCGGGTTCGCTCGCGGCTGCACAAGCGCGCGACGATGTTGCCAACCCCGGCGTGCTCGGCGGTGCCGCTCCGCTCGTCGAGCCGCACCACCGACATCACCGCGCCCCGCATCCCGTCGAGCGCCGCGTGACAGCGCTCGAGGACCGCGAGGACGCCTTCCTCCGCGTGCTCGCGCACGAGCCGCGCCGCCGTCTGCGCCGACTCCCGCGCGGCCACGCCGTGGCCGATGCCGTCGATCACCGCGACGACAAGCGCGCGCTCGAGGCGCACCACCGCCGCCGCGTCGCCGCTCACCTGCTCCTCGGGGTGCGGTCGACCCAGGATCGCGACCTCGCGGGACGGCGGCACCGCGGCGGCAAACAGACGAGCGGTCACGCAGCTGCCCTCCTTGATGCGGATGTCGAAGTCCATCTCGTCGCTCAGCCGGCGGCTCGAGCCGAGGCCCACACCCAGGGAGGCGCGCTTGGGTGCGAAGGATGGGCTTCGCTCGAGCGCTGCGGTCACGTCGCCGATGCCTGGCCCCGCGTCGGCGGCGATGAGCTCGAGGCCGGCCACCCCTTCGCGTTCGATGGGCACCACCGCCAGCTCCCCGCGCGCTGCGTGCAAGAGCTGGTTGCTCGCGAGCTCCGTGGCCACCACCTTGGCGCGCTCGAGCACGAGCTTGGGCAGGTCGTGGGCTGCCCCCAGTCGAGCCACGCGCTCGCGCACCTCGGCGAGCGAGGCCTCGTCGAGGATACGAACGGTCTCCCGTCTGCCGAGCCAGCCGTCGATCAGTAACGCGTCCACTTCACGACCGTCACGTCGGTGCCCGTGCCTCTCTGGGTGCGCAGCTCGAACTCATCCACCAGCCGGCGGCTCCCGCTCAGCCCCAAGCCGAGCGAGCGTGCCGTGCTGTAGCCGCCCCGGAGCACGCGCTCGGTGTCGTCTATCCCCGGCCCCTGGTCGTGGAAGTGAATGCGAATCCCGAAGCGCGCGCCGTCGGTGAGCTCCTCGATGGTGGCGTGGCCGCCCCCCGCGTGCACCCAAACGTTGCGCGTCAGCTCCGAGGTGGCGGTGGTGATGGCCGCCGACGCGAACGCGTCGAAGCCGCGCTCGGTGGCGATCTGCTTCACCTTGCGTCGCACCAGCGCCACGTCGTCCTCGCGGGCGATGGGCATCTGGTGGGTCTGGAGGATCTGCGTGAACACGGCCCCCTACCTGCGCTTCTCCTCGAGCGCCGCCAGGCCGAGCTCGACGTCGAGCGCGGTCTGAATCCCCTCCATCGGATACCCCATCCGCACGAGGGTCGCCGCCACCTCCGGTCGCATCCCCACCAGCACCGTGTCGGCACCCATCAGCTTCGCCATGCGCGCCGTGTCGACCAACACCCGCGCGACGTAGGTGTCTACGACGTCGAGCCCGCTGATGTCTACGAGGAGGCCATCGCTGCGGTGCTTCTCGATGGCTCGGAGCACGTCCTCCTGAAACGCGTCGGCCACGTCGTCTCGCAGCTCCACGTGCACGGTGGTGAGGAGCGTGCGTCCGAGGCGCAAGATGGGAATGGTGCCGCGGAGCATCAGCCGTCCCTGTCTCGGCCGTGCTGGTCGTGGCTGCCCCTGTCGTGGATGGCCTTGCCCAGCATCGCGAGCGCCAAGGTGATGCCGTCGGAGAGGCGGCTCTTGGTGTGCATGCTGGAGATGTCCACGCCGAGCTGCACCACGGTGCGCGCCACCTCGGGGGTGATGCCCGTGAGCACCACCTGCGCCCCGAGCAGCTTCACCGCGGCGGTCGTCTTGATGAGGTGATCGGCGACCTCGGTGTCCACCACGGCCACCCCCGCGATGTCGAGGATGAGCACCCGCGCCTGTTCGGAGCTCACGCGCGTGAGCACCGCCTCCATGATCTGCTCGGCGCGACGGCTGTCGACCGTGCCGACGATCGGCAAGAGCAGCACGCCGTCGTACACGCTGATGACGGGCGTGGACAGCTCGCGGATCGCGGCCTGATGGCGCACGATGGCGTCGGCGTGGGCCGCGATGTAGGTCTCGATGGCCAGCGACATGTCGAAGAACACGAGCCGCGCCGCGCTCCGAAACGCGGCCTCGGCTTCGACGGGATCGTCGATGTGCTTGAACAGGCGCTCGCGCAAGAGCTCGAGGTAGCGGCGATAGGCGCCGAGGTACCACTTGGTGTCCATGCCGATGCGCTCGTGAGCGGCACCGACGCGCAGGCGGTCCTCCACGTAGTCTTCGTCGCAGCGGCCCTCGAAGAGCGCGAGGAAGTAGTCGCTCTGGAGCTTCTTCACGCGTCGCAGGGTGTTGTCGTCGGGGAAGAAGCGGCGCGTCTCGGCGTGCGCGAGGAGGAGCTGGTAGAAGTCGTCGACGATCGCTTGGGTGTGCTGGTGGGCGAGATCTTTGTGCGCGGCCAGCCGCCCCAGATCATCGTCGCCGAGCTGAAAGAACTCGCGGCGCGAGCGGAGCTCGGCGGCGTCGATGCGGAGCTTGCGGCTGAGCTCTCGGGTCATGGCTCGAGAGATAGTGCCCCCTCGGCGGGGCGGCAACGCTTGACGTTCCGCAACGGGAGGTCTCTTATTGCGCTCGATGCGCGCGCCGCCGGAGAGCCGGGTTGAGACGTTGGTGCGCTTCAGCCGTATCGCGGTGGGGAGTGAGACGCCGGAGGCGATCCGTTCGCTCTTGGTGGAGGCAGCACGCGCCCAGTGCAGCGCCGACGCGGTGGTGCTGGTGGAGGTGGCCGACGAGACGCTCCGGGTGATGGACGACGCGCACGCGCCCGCGGCGCTCAGAGGCTGGCACGTCGAGCTCGAGGTTCTGGACGCGTCGATCGGGGCGAGGCTCGTCGCGACCTGCGGACCGCCGTTTCGGAGCGCGCAGGTGTTCCCGATGATGGGCCACGGGGCGTTGTTCGGCGCGCTGGTGCTGTTGTTCCACGGCGAGCAGCCCGACGAGTCCACGCTGGAGATCGCCTTCGCGCTCACCGATCTCGCTTCGCTGGCGCTGGGCCGCAGCTTCAAGACCCGCGAGCTCGAGCAGGCCTACGAGCAGCTGCGCCAGAGCCGGGTCGCGCAAGCGCGGGCCTACAAGCTCGGCGCGCTCGGGCAGATGGCGGCCGGGGTGTCCCACGATCTCAAGAACATCCTCAACCCGCTGGCGATTCATCTTCAGCTGCTCCAGCGCTCGGTGGCCAAGGACAACGCCGACGCGCACGAGTCGATCACGGCCATGCGCGAGGTGATCAACCGTGGCGTGGAGACCATCGATCGGCTGCGCGACTTCAGCCGCCAGACCCCGGTGACCGCGAGCGGCGTGGTCGACGTGAACGCGCTGGCCACCGAGGCGACGGAGCTGGCCCGTGCGCGCTTGGTGTCGGCTCGGGCCCGCCATGTCACGTTGCAGACCGAGCTCGGCGCTCCGCCGCCGGTGAAGGTGCAGCCGGCAGAGCTCATCGCCGCGCTCGTGAACCTCATCGTCAACGGCATCGACGCGCTGAGAGCGCGCACCGAGCCAGGCAACATCACCGTGCGCACCGGCACCAAGGAGGGCTACGCGGTGATCCTCGTCGAGGACGACGGACCGGGCATGACCCAAGACGTGGCCCACCGCGTGTTCGAACCGTTCTTCAGCACCAAGGGCGACGAAGGCACCGGTCTCGGCCTCGCCAACGTCTACGCCTTTGCGAGGCGGTATGGGGGCGACGTGTCGCTCGACACTCGACCCGGCGCCGGCGCGCGCTTCACCATCGAGCTCCCCGCGGCAGACGAGCAGCCCTAGAACTCCCACCCCAATCTCGCGCGTGTCAGTGTCCGCCGGCGATGGTCGCCGGCAAGGCGCACCAGGGCCCCGAGCCCATGGTCGAAGCGGTCGCGCACCACCTCGTCGAGGTCGGGGAGGTTCCCGAGCGCGGCGGCTGCCTGAAAACACGCGAGGCCCTCCCGCAGCGGGGTGCGGCCCCATGTGAGCCACTGCCGAGCCAAGTCCGCGTCCCGTCGCTCCAGCTCGCGCAACAGCGGTCGCACCGCCACAACCAGCTCCAGCAGCACTCCGTAGATTCGCAGCTTCATCGTCGTCCTCATCGTCCTCGTCCTCGTCCTCATCGTCCTCGTCCTCGTCGTCCTCGTCCTCGTCCTCGTCCTCGTCGTCATCCTCGTCGTCTCCTTGGGGTTTCTGCCGCGTCCTCTACGCGGCGCTCCGTCGCCTCTCGGCGCAGCCCGCCCCCAACCCGCCGCGCGCAGGAGCCGTCAAGGCTGCGACCGAGCGCAGCGAAGGGAGCACCGCGCGCAGCCGCGACTAGTTTGGGCACATATAAAATCCGCTCTCGCTCCCCCTCTCGCTCCCCCTCTCGCTCCCCCTCTCGCTCCCCCTCTCCCTCTCGCTCTCCCTCTCGCTCTCCCTCTCCCTCTCGCTCTCCCTCTCCCTCTCGCTCTCCCTCTCGCTCTCCCTCTCCCTCTCCCTCTCGCTCTCCCTCTCCCTCTCCCTCTCCCTCTCCCTCGCGCTCCCCCTCTCCCTCGCGCTCTCCCTCTCCCTCGCGCTCTCCCTCTCCCTACTTTCTGGTCGAGGTGCTGGCCCGGTTGCATTACGACGCGGTCATGGGAGCGTGGGGCCACAACATCTTCGACAGCGATCTTGCCGCCGATCTCAGAGACGAGCTCCGCGACGCCATCGCCTCCGGGCTCTCCACGAAGAAGGCCACCGATCGCGTGCTCGCGGCTTGGCACGGCACCCTCGAGGATCCGGAAGACGGCCCCGAGGCCTGGATCGCGCTCCTGGAGGCCCAGCGCGAGGTGGGGAGGCTCGACCCCCGCGTGAAGAAGCGCGGGCTCGAGGTGCTCGCCGCCGGGGGAGATCTCGCGCGCTGGCAACGAGAAGCCCCCGAGCTGGTCTCGAAGCGCAAGGCGGCGCTCGAGCAGCTGCGCAAGCGTCTCGACGCGAAGCTCCCCCCAGCGAAGCCGATCCGCGCGCGTCGGCGCCACGAGACCGAGCTCGAGCCCGGTGATCTGCTCGCGTTCCGCATCCGCGAGGGGGTGTTCCTCCCCTTGTGGGTGTGCACCGTGCGAGAGGACCGTGGGGGCCGCGCGCCGGTGGTGGTGCCCCTCGCCCGCTTCTTCGAGAAGGCGCCGACGCCGTCCGCCGCGAAGCGTGTCGAGGCGTGTTGGTATCACCTGCGCGATCCCATCTTCGGCGGGCGCTGGCTCGGGAACATCGTGTACGGCATGCGGCGGGCGAACGACGGCGCGGGCCGCTATCGACGGATCGCCAGCGGCTTCGAGCCCAAGGGCAAGGGGCGCGTCGGGGGGGGGACCGTGTCGAACCTCACCGACGGCGGCCTCGTCCCAAGCCTGTTGCGCTCCGTGTTCTTCTTCCGCTTTCTTCGAGGCTGCAGTCGCTGCGGCCGGAGCGGCTACGACCCGAGCCTGCCGGAGGTGATGGAGGCAGGGGTGGAGACCGCTCCTCTCGCCGCCGCCTACGACGCGCTCGCCCTCGACGCGGCGGGGCGCTGCTCGTCCTGCACCTGAACCGCTGGTGGCGCGCGCCCGAGAGGGGACATCCGACACCTCGCCGCGTAGCATCCGGGTGATGCCGACCATCGACCATCCCCTGCTCAAGCTCTCGCTCGACGACGACGTGTGGCGCGCGGTGGACGCTCCGGGAGATCTGTTCGCGCGCTTCGAGGGGCCCAACGGCGCCGAGGTGGGGGTGACGCTGGTGCAGCTGCCGCCGCCGCGCGAGCCGCGGGAACTGCTCGAGCAGCTGCTCGCGGCCCACACCGGGAACCTGCGTGCGGGAGCGCTCGAGCTCGAGGTGAGCGACCCCGAGGTGCAAGAGAGCGCGATGCTCCTCGAGGCCGGGCGGCGCCACCGCGTCCAATATCCCGCCGGGGCGTGGCACGCCGTGACACGCTACGTGGTGTCGCGGGCCGAGGTCATGCTTCGCGGCGGGGCGCCTTGCTTCGTGGCCGCGCGCGTTTCGGCTCACGCCCCGTTTCACACCCACCCCGACTGGCTCGCGAGCGTCATCGCGGAGGCGAGGTTCTTGCCAGCGCTGGCGGCGCTCGCCGAGCCGCCCGAGCTCGGCGTGCTCTACCCCTACCTCCTCCACCCCCAAGCGGCGACGCAGCGCGACCAACTCCTTGCCGCCCAGGGCTACCCCGCGGAGGGCTTTGGTCACCTCCCGCGGCTCCCGAACGGTCTCCACGTCACCGTCGCCCAAGATCTCCCCGACACCCTGCGCCCGCTGTTTCCCGCCGATCTCGAGAGCAGCGGGATCGACCTGCGGGAAGCCCTCGCCACGGCGAGCCACCGCGTCGAAGCGCTGTTTGGCAGCGACGAGCTCCCCGTGAACGTGTTCCGCACCACCCCGTTCGGCATCCCCCCCACGTGGCGTGGCGGCGTGCACGCGGTCGTGCGCGGCAGCGACACCACCGCGCTCATGGTGGTGGGACCAAGCTGGCTCGCGGCGAGCACGGCGGTGACCGGCCTGCTCTATCGGGCCGCCTCTCAAGCCCTTGGCGCGACCGAGCTGATGGTGTTGATGCCCCACCGCGACCTCCTCTTCGTCTTCGCGGACGCCGGGGAAGCGGCCAACCACGCGCTCGCGCAAGGCATCGCCCACGCGGAGAGCGACGGTCGCAAGCCCCTCTCCCCGATCCCCATCCGCCTCTCGCCGACGGGCGTGCTCGGCGCGACGTCGGCCCACGGTGTGGCGCCTCAGGGCGCCGCGCCCGTGGGCGCGGGGGGGATGGGCGCGCGAGAGCGCGAAGCGCCGCTGGCTCGACCGGGAGGGAGCGGGCTCGAGCGATTCCTGTTCTCGCTCCGCTCGGGCGCGAGCCCCGACGAGATCCGGCGCATGTTCCCCGAGGTCGCGTGGGAGCCCGACCCGCGGGGCCGGGGAGTGGTCGGCGAGGTGCCTGGGATCGAGCCGTTCAAGCTCGTCGTGCTCGAGAGCGACGCCCAGGGCCTCCGCTACGCGCGGATGCAGATCGGGCGGGTGGGCGACTTCTCCGTCCTCGAGGCGCTCGACCACGAGCTCCAGCGCGCCTTGCCGAGCGTCGTGCTCATGGCCACCTCACGCCCGTGGTCGCTCGCCGCGGTGCGCGGTCAGCTCGAAGGCCGCGGCAACGAACGCATGAAGATGGGCTCCCCCATCAACGCCAAGGTGGAGGGGCACGCAGAAATCTTCGGCAAGGCGGTCGCCTTCAAACGCGGCCCCGACCAAGCCTACGGCCTCGAGCTCACCTACCGCCTCGAGTGAACGGTGGTCGGTGTGAGAGCTGCACCCGAGCCAACACGTCGCGGGCTCGACGGGTGGGTGCGGAGGGTTGGGGTGCTTCTGATGTTGGCGCGGTGGTGGTAGAGAGGATTTATGGCTGATCGGACGACCGCTTCACCCATCAAGAAGGCCGCGACGAAGACCAAGGTTGCGGCGACGAAGGAGCCCGCGACGAGGACGAGGGCTGCGAAGACGACGAAGGCTGCGAAGACGACGAGGGCTGCGAAGCCGACGAGGGCTGCGAAGACGACGAAGGCTGCGAAGACGACGAAGGCTGCGGCGGAGGGGGCTGGGGCTCGAAATCAGAACCAGACGACAAAGACGGCGGCGAGTGTTGCTGCGTTCCTTGCTGGGATCGCCGACCCGACGCAGCGGGACGACGCGAAGAAGATGGTGGCGCTGATGAAGCGCGTGACCGGCAACAAACCCGCGATGTGGGGCTCGAGCATCGTGGGGTTCGGCACGTACCACTACCAGTATCCGAGCGGCCGGGAGGGTGACGCTCCGCTCGTTGGCTTCTCACCGCGCAAGGGGAACCTGACGGTTTATGTGCTTCCCGGCGTGCTCCCGTTGAGCCCGCTCCTCGCCAAGCTGGGGAAACACAAGACGGGCAAGGGATGCCTCTACATCAAGCGGCTCGCGGATGTGGACGTGGGCGTGCTCGAGGCGATCATCGATCGATCGGTGAAGAGCACGCGCGATCGCTATGGCTCGGGGGTCGATGCCACACGGTGAGCTCGCGGCTCGAGCTGCGTGCTGTCGCGAGCCGCCTCGGGCAAACCCCACCTCTGCGATGGCGAGGTGCTGATTTGCCCTGGGGTCAGGGGTCCATGGACACGATGAGCTCGCGGCTCGAGCCGCCGTGGAGGAAGAGCTCGATGCGTCGGTCGGGGGTGCCTTCGCGTCGGGCGACGATTTCTCTTCTGCCGGAGGGGACCGAGACGCCGAGGAGGGGTGAGGGGCCGAGCGCGTCGCCGTCGAGCTCTACCTGGGTGCAGAACGGGACGCAGAGCACGGTGAGGGCCGCCTCGTCGAGGGAGGCGCTCCCGGTGAGCGCCGCCGTCGTCTCGCGGGCGGCGGAGGCCGCGAAGTTCGGGGCGGCGTGCGCGGCGAGCACCTCGCCGCTCGTCTCCCGCCAGAAGAAGGCGAGCCCGAGCGCGAGGGCGGCGAGGAGCGGTAGCGCGAGGAGCGCCGCGCGCCAGAGCGGCGGTCGGCGCGTGAGGCGCGTCAGCGCCGGGGGGATCGCCGCCTTCATCGCGCGCGTGGAGAGGGGAGCCCCGTAAATGGTGGTCTCCTGGCCTCGGAGCGGTTCGAGATCGAGTCGCTGGGTGGCGTCGGCGGTCATCCCCGTCGCGGCGTCGCGGAGCGCGCGCCAGAAGGCGCCGGCGTCGGCATAGCGGCGCGCTGGCTCCACCTCGAGGGCCTTCTGGAAGACGGCCTCCACCCGATCCGGCACCGACGCGCCAGCGGCGCGGGGGGTGGGGCGCTTCACCTCATCGATGCACTGCCCGAGAAACTGCGGGATCGTCGGCCCCTCGAGCGCGGGCTCGCCGCTGAGGAGCTCCACGCACACGAGGGCGAGGGAGAACACGTCGGTCCAGGGGCCGGTGGCTCCGAAGCGGGTCACCCACTGCTCGGGCGCGGCGTAGGCGGGGGTGAACATCCCCGTGCTCCCCTCGACGCGCGAGGTCTTGGCGGAGGTGACGCTGAACGCCTCGTGCATCACCTTGGCGATACCGAAGTCGAGCACCTTGGCGGTGCGTTTGCCCATCACCTCGGCGAAGACGATGTTCGAGGGCTTGATGTCGCGGTGCACGACGCCGCGCTCGTGGGCGGTGGCCAGCGCCTGGGCCACCGGCTCGAGGTGATCGAGGAGGTGAGGCAAGGGGAGGCCCGGGCGCTTCTCGCGCCGGCGTCGCTCCATCAAATGGTCGAGCGTCTCGCCCTCGAGCCACTCGAGCACGAGAAACGGCACGTCGCCGCGCTTCGTGCGCACCGTGCCCGTTTCGATCGCGCGCACGATGCCGGCGTGGAGGCTCGAGAGCTCGAAGAGGAGCCTCCCCTCGTCGTTGAAGCGCCGCAGGAAGTCTTCGCGCTGCTTGCCACGGAGCTCCGGCGGCACGCGCAGGCACTTCACCGCCACCGGTCGGTCGAAGCCGAGGTGGGTGGCGCGATACACGATCCCGAAACCTCCCTCGGCGATGGGCCCGTCCACTGCGAAGCGCTCGGCGATCACGGTGCCTGCGAGCGCTAGATCGTCGCTCACCACCTCGAGCAGCTCATCGCTCATGGCGCCTCCGTGCGGGCGAGGATCCGCGACACGGCGTCGCGGCGGAGCCGGATGCGGTCGCCTTCGAGGCGTTCGATCACGAAGTCTTGTTGCCCATGGCCCACGGGCAGGGCCACGACCGCGCTCTCGTCTCCCGACGAGCGTAGCGTCCACGGCCCCGAGCTCTCCACGCCGTCGAGCACGAAGCTCGCTCGTGCCCCGTCGAGGTGGAGCGAGGTGTTGCCTTCGGTCGCGCGCCACCTTCCGCTGAGGAGCGCGCGCGCTGCCCTCAGATCGGGATGCACGGGCTGCGCGCAGCTCCGCATGGTGGCGATGTCCTTGGCAGTGAGGAGACAGCTGCGGGTGCTCGCCGGCAAGAGGT
This sequence comes from uncultured Polyangiaceae bacterium, assembly GCA_964401935.1. GTDB lineage: Bacteria > Myxococcota_A > Polyangia > Polyangiales > Polyangiaceae > JAPYTK01. The sequence continues at coordinate 10,266 of CAYOAL010000040.1, read as the reverse complement.
GCTCCTCGCAGCGGTCCTTTGCCCACTCGGTCTGGATGGCGAAGCGCAGGCCGAAGCTCTCTTCGTCTACCGGCAGCGACTCGGCGTGGGCTACGATCGCCGCGCAGTCCGCGGCGGTGGCGCGATGACTCGAGAGCCAGGTCGCCACCTCCGGGCCGAGGATGCGCTCGAGCGCCGGGAGCGGGAGTGGCTTGCCGGCGGCGAGCGCGCTCACGATCGTGTCCACGTCGGCGGACGACTTGGAGGCCTTGGTGGCGGCACGCACGCGCTCGAGCTCGTCCTCGGTGAGCGTCGTGTCTGCGACCACGCGCACGTGCAGGCCGTCGCGGGTGAGGGTGGTGTGGCGGAGCGCTCGCAGCCACGGGTCGAAGTGGGCCCGCGCGAGTGGCTCTGCCTTGGCGAGCTTGGCGAGCTCCACCTCGTGGTGGTTCACCATCGCGAGCATCTCCGCCCAAAACGCGCGCAGCGAGCTCTCGACGATGTTTGCGGCCGCGGCATCCTTGGCCAAGAAGCCGAGCTCGAGGCGAAGGCGCCCGGTCTCGGCGGGGAGCTCGCGCGCGATCGACAGCCCACGGAGCTTCACCGCGAGCGCCTCGTTCTCGCTCCCGAAGCGAGCGGGGAAGCAGTGGCGGAGGAACGCGGTGGGGGCGCCGGCGGGGGCGGCGACCAAACAGGCGAGGGTGAGATCCACCGTCGGGGGAGCGCTCGCGAGCACGGCGTGGGGGGCCTTCGAGGTCGCCTCGACCAGCTCCTGCATCACGCCCGGCTTGGTGTCTTCGGCGCTCGCCTCGAAGGCCTTCAGATCGGCCTTGTCGCCCGTGAACCAGGTGCGCCCGCGGCGTACGCCGTGGAGCTTCTCGGCCCACGACGGGGTCACCGCGCCGTCGAGCCACACCCCGAGCACGCGGCGTGGCGTCGTGCCGTCCATCCACGCTATCTCGGTCACCCGGCCCGCTCCAAGCGCCTCGGCCAGTGTGGCCCCGCAGGCCAGCGGCTTCTCGAGCGCGGCCGGGGACGACAGCGCGTCGAGCCCAAGCGACCGTGCCGCGCGGAGATCGCCGCCGGCGGCGAGCTCGAGGGCGCGCGCCACGTCGAAGCCACCGCAGGCCCTGGCTGCCCACCACGAGGTGAGCTGTCCGCGGCTCGCGGCGTGCTGGTTTGCGAGATCCGACCGCGCGTGGCCCGTGACCACCATGGTGGTGCCTCGGGGGAGGCGCATCACGTCCACGCCGATGTCGGCGTGATCGGCCTCCACGCTCACGGTGAGCACCGTGGCGACAGACACCGCCGCCGCCCCGAGGACGCTCGCGCCCCCCACGAGCCACCAGCGTCGGCGGGGCGGCGGTGCGGTGGGCGAGGCGGTTCGCGTCGGATCCGCGGTGATCGTCGCCACGCCGTGCTCGGCGATGAGGGTGTCGCTCGTGCCGAGGTCTGCCACGTTCGTCTCCCCGCCCCTCATCGGCGCGGGCCGTGCTTGGATCGACGGCGCGCCGGCGGGCTGCGCGCTGGCTGGCCGTGCGCTGGCTGGCCGTGCGCTCTCGCGCGACGCGCCGCTCTTGGGTGCGGCGGCCCCCGGCCATGCCTCGCTCTGGCGCGTGACCTCGCGAGAGGCCGCCCCGTCCGGCCTCGTTGGGTCGCCGCCGTTAGCGCTCATGGCGAACGCTGGAGTGTAGCCAGCGCGGTCGAGCCTGACAAGGCAGCGCCTCGTTCGTGCCGTCTCGCCTGGCGGGGGGAGGAAACCGCTCGAGCCACCGTATCTGCAATGGACGATGTCTGCGCCGACAGCCACGCCTCTCCCCAAGGGGGCCTCCCGGTCCCACCGAGGTGACACCCCCCGACCTGGCGCGTGTACGCTGAATGCACGAGGCGTCATGCGAGGAACACGGGGCCATGCGACACGGGCTTGGGCGTCGCTCTGGGGGGCGGCGCTCGTTTTGTGGGTTGCGACGCTCCTCGGCGGAGGCGGCTGCTCGCTGTTCAACCGGTTTGGGCCCGAGGTGAGCTGCGACGATCTCGGGAGCGGGGTGGTCAACGCCTGCTCCGACGGCATCATCGCGTCGTGCGCGGACGGGGAGACGGTGACCTACCAGGTGTGTGACGCCGAGGTGGACGGCGTCTCGGCCAGCGATCTCTGCGAGGCGCCATGGCAGGTGGACGGCGCGTTCCGCTGTGCCCCGGCGGGCACTGGGGGCAGCGGCGGCAGTGGCGGGAGCGGCCCCCCGAAGATCGAGATCGCCACCGTCACGGTGACCAACGACGACAACGGCGACGGCATGCTGTCGCCGGGAGAGACGGCGCGCGTCGAGGTGGTCGCGAAGAACTCCGGCGCGTTCGCGGTCGACGGGGTGAGGGCGACCTTGACCGCCGCCGATCCGAACGTCGCGCTCGTGTCCTGTACCGCCCGCGGCAACTTCGGCAGCTCGCAGGCGTGCTCCACCGCGTGCGACTGCATCAATGTGGCCGACAACTACCGCCAGAGCTTCGGCGGCGGGCAGACACAGAGCCACGCGATCCTGTCCATCGAGCTGCGTGTGAGCGGCGACGCGCCGCTCACCCCCGCCCAGTTTTCGGTGCGCTTCACGGACGCCGTCGGCACCACCTGGGACGACGACTTCGAGCTGCCTGTGCTCGATCCACTCGCGAACATTCAAGTGGCAAGCGCGAGCATCTCCACCGACGAGAACTTCGACGGCGCGCTCACCCCGGGCGAGACGGTCACCCTCGAAATTTACGCCGAGAACCTGGGCGCGAGCCAGGCGCTCGATCTCTCCGCGTCGCTCAGCGGGTGGGACAGCAACGTGGCGCTCTCGAGCTGCAGCGCGCGGGGCAACTTCGGGAGCTCGCAGTCGTGCACCACGATGTGCGACTGCACGAGCGTGTCGGAGAACAGCAAACAAGACCTCGGCGCGGCGCAGACCGGGGCCTACCCCCTCCTCCAGGTGGTGTTCCGGATCGCAGAGTCGGCGCCGCTCACGCCGGTGGTGTTCAACGTCGTGTTCGAGGACACGTGGGGCAACACCTGGACCGACACGGTGGAGCTCGACGTGGTGGCCACCGGCGCCGACATCGAGATCGGCTCCGCGGAGCTGTCGACCGAGTCGAACGGGGACGGGAAGCTGTCGCCGGGTGAGACCGCCACCTTGCAGATCTACGCCGAGAACGTGGGCTCGAGCCACGGCCTCGATCTCAGCGCGTCGCTCACGAGCTGGTCGAGCCACATCGCGTTGAGCGGCTGCAGCGCGCGGGGCAACTTCGGCAGCTCGCAGTCGTGCACCACCGCCTGCGACTGCACCAACGTGTCCGACAACTCGAAGCAAGACCTCGCTCCGAGCTCGGCGGGGGCCTACCCGCTCCTCACCGTCAACTTCACGTTGTCGACGGCGGCGCCCATCGCGCCCCTCACGTTCAACGTCGAGTTCGAGGACAGCTGGGGCAACACGTGGACCGACAGCTACATCCTGTCGGTGTCCGCGACCGGCGCCGACATCGAGGTGACGGCGGCGGGGGTGTTCAGCGACACCAACGGCAACGGGCTGCTCTCGCCCGGCGAGACGGCCAACATTCGTTTCTTCGCGCGGAACGTCGGCACGAGCCAGGTGCTCGATCTCGCGGCCATCGCCACCTCGTCGTCGACGGGCGTGACGATCACCGGCTGCACCGCACGGGGCAACTTCGGCAGCTCGCAGTCGTGCGTTCCCATCTGCAACTGCACCAACGTGTCCACCAACTCCAAGCAGGACATCAACCCGAGCCAAACTGGCGCCTACGCGATCCTCGACATCCAGATCAGCCTGGCGGGAGGCGCGCCGGTGCAACCCATCACGTTCAACGTCGTGTTCCAGGACGCGTGGAACAACACCTGGAACGACAGCTTCCAGATCCCGGTGTCGCCATGACGCGCGCTCTCCCCCTCCTGGTGTGGCTCGCGTCGGTCGGCGCGTCGGGCTGCGTCACCATCGGCTTTGGTGCCCCGGTGGTGGTCGACGAACGGCCCCTCGCAGAGAGCCAGAAGGTGGTACCCACCAACCTCGGCAGCGTCGACGTCAAGCAAGAGGACACCGCGCTCACCGTCACCGCGGAGCGAGTGTGCGACGTGGAGCGGCGTGTCCGGGTGCGGCAGACGGTGGAGCGCGAGCGCCTCAACCTGTCACCGGCCATCACCTGGCAGCTCGCCATCTACGGCCTGATCCTCGCCGGGGTGGGCACCGGGATCACCGTCGACGCGAGACTCAACGTGGAGGAGTCGGAGCTCGATGGTCAGGGCTACAATCCGTTTGGGCCCGACGTGGCCACCGCCGTCGGCGTCGCGTTCCTCGCCGCCTCCACCCCGCTCCTCGCCATCGCCATGATCGACGGCATCCGCGCCACCGGTTCGGCGACGGAGGTGGTGGAGACCGAGCGCTCCGGGGGCTTCGCCGAGCGCAGCACCCCCTGCGAGACCCGCGTCCCGATGGCGCGCTCGACGGTGACGGGCCGCACCGAGAAGGGGACGCCGGTGAACCTCGGTGACACCGACTTTCGAGGCGTTCTCACCGTCGAGCTCGCCGACAGCGTGAGCGAGGACATCACCTTGCGCGAAGGCGCCAAGCGGCTCGCGCTCTTCCTCGGACGTCAGCCCATCGGGAGCGCCGACTTGGTGCCGGTGGCCTCGGTCCATCGCGAGGCGCGTCGCGTGCGCGAAGACAAAGAGTGGAGCGCCGTCAACGCCGCGGCGTGCGAGGCCGGCTCGGCCAACGACTGCTTGGCGGTGGAGGCCTTCCTCAAGAAGCACCCCGATGGCCAGCACGCCCCCGAGGCGCGCGTCGCCCTCAAGAAGGGCCACGCGGCCATGAAGCACAAGGAGGCCGAGGCCAAGCGTCGCGAGCAGGAGCAAGCGGCGGCGGCGGCCAAGGCGGCGGAGGAGAAGCGCAAGAAGGCGGAGGCAGCACAAGTGTGCCGTCAGAAGTGCTCCTCTGGCTGCAACGGCAACCCGCAGTGCGTCAACGCCTGCGTCGCCGCCAAGTGCCAGTAGCTGCGTCGACGCGAGATCTGCGAGCACGCTCGGCGGTCTGCCTGTACGATGGAGCGATGTTGCTCGCGCTGCGACGTGCAGCACGTTGTGAGCGTGACCCTTCGATGCCGGCGAGGTGGTGCAGGTGATGTTGCGGCCGAGCTTTCGGAAGGCGCTCCGCTGGACGTTGCCACCCCTGTGCGTGGTCGTGCTGTTGGGCGGCGGCATCGTGGGGTTTCACGAGTGGACGGTGCTGTCGGAGTGTACGGGCTCGCCCGCCTGCACGTACGAGGGCGACTGTGCGCGACTCTTGGTGTGGCGCGACGGGGTCGACACCGAGTGCGGTCCGAGCACCCAGAAGCACTGCCGCGAGTCGTGGGCTTGTTTCGATGGGGGCCGCTGCACGCTGGAGGATAGCGACTGCGTCGCCACCACCGACGAGGACTGCCGGATGTCGACCGGCTGCGCGTACTTCGGGCTCTGCGAGGCGGAGGAAGGCCGCTGCATCGCCAGCGAGAGCGCAGACTGCCGCGCGTCGATGTGCTGCCGCGATCTCGGGCGCTGCTCCTTGGTGGGAAGCAACTGCGCAGTGGGCACCGAGCAAGACTGCGGGCAAGGGAAGAAGTGCGTGCGCGACGGCAAGAGCGCAGCCAATCCATGGGGCTGCGTCGCGGTGGCCAAGACCTACCGGCGCGACCGCTGAGCGAATCGAGGTCCCGCCGTCGCCCCCGCGCTCGCGGCCCCGCGCTCGCGGCCCCGCGCTCGCGGCCCCGCGCCCGCCCGAAGATCAGCCGTCGCTCGGCTCGCGCTCCGGGGCGCGGGTGGCGTCCGCGTCACCGTGCAGCCCGAGGGCCTCGCCTTCGAGCGCCTCGATGTAGGCCGCTTGCTCGCTCGCGGTTCGCTCGAGCAGCGCCTTCTCCGCCGTGAGCTCGGCGATGCGTGCCTCGAAGCGCGTCCGTTCTCGCAAGAGCTCGCGCTCGAGCTCGCCGACCCGGGCCTCCAGGCTCTCGATGGTGATGGGCAGCGGCGCGGGCTGCGACGTCGGCTCGTAGACCACCTCCAGCGTGCGCTCCGGATCGGGGCGGATGCTGCCGAGGGCGGGTCGGGCGTCGGGGACCGCGCTCGCCCGCGTGGCGTCGGAGCGAGGCTCATCGGTCGCGTCCGCCTCGTCGAGGTCGCTCAGGTCGACGGGCTCTCCGCTCTCGGCGAGGAGGCTCGAGGGCGGTGGCCCCAGCCGCGCGCGCGCCAGCCGCTCCTCCCGATCGATGGCTCGCCACAGCTCTTGCAGCGCGCCGGCCATGTCGGGGGTCTTCTTCACGTAGGCATGAGCCTTCGTGGCGAGCGCCTGGTGCGCGCGAAGCTCCGCACTCTCGGTGCGGAAGAGCACCACCACCGGGATGCTCCCGAGCTTCGGATCGCGCGCGAGCGCGCTGCACAGCTCGAGCGTGCGCCGCCCCGCCACCACGTCTGCGAGGAAGATGAGGTGAGGAGGCGTGTCGCTGGCGACCGTAAAGCAGTCGTCCGGGTGAGTGAGCCAGCGCACGTCGCAGCCGATCCCGGTGGCGCGTTGCTTCAGCGCGCTCGCAAAGCCGCGATCATCATCAACGAGCAACACTCGGAACACGCGCGCACTCCATGCCCACCGCCCGGTTCGCTCGCCGACCGGCCGAGCCTCGAGCGCCAAGTCCCCACATGGTGTCGACCTCACCACAGCGCGCGTTCGCTGTCACGAAACACGCAGCGCGGCGCAGCGTCTCGAGCGCCGGGTTCGTGCTCGCGCTGCGCGCTCGGGGTGGTACGTCGTGGCCTCGTCGTACGACGAGGTGCAGGCACGAGCGCCGTGCGTGCCGTTCACCTTTCTTGCAGACAGAGCGCGGCTCGGGAGAGTCGCTCGTCGCCTCCGGAGACCCCTATGGCTTGTCGTTCGCCGCTCCCGTTGTTCCTCGTGCTCGCCGCTTGTGCCCAGAGCTCTTCGGTGCCGACCGATGACGATCTCGGCGAAGGGGGAGGGGGAGGTGGCGGCGGCGCCCCCGGGCGTGAGCCCACCATGGTCGTGGCGCTCGAGCCAGAAGGGACGGTCGCGCAGCCGCTGCGCCTGGCCGACGTAGGCGGCGGGCAGGTGGTGGCCTTGGTCGCGTTTGCGCCCGACGCTGCGCCGTGGCCTGACTTCTTCCCCAACGCGCGTCGCTTCGAGCTCATCCGCGTCGCCTCGGACGGGGCCGTCGTGTGGCGCACCGTGATCGTCGACGACCTGATCGAGACCGTGACGCGGGCGCCGCTCCTTGGGTCGACCGCGACGGGAGACGTCCTGGTCGCCTTCGATCGGCGCCTCAGCGTGTTCGACGCGAGCGGCGTGCTTCGCGAGGAGCGCGACTTCGGGGGGCTCATCACCGCCGTGAGCGAGGCGCCGGCCGGCGGCGCCCAGGTGCTCCTCGCCTTGGATCCGGACGAGGCCCCCACCTACGGCTTCCCCGTGGATGTCGACGGCGTCGGCGTGGTGGTGCGAGGAGACGAGGCGATCGAGGTGTTGCCATTCTCCTCGAGCCGGGAGATGCCCATGGTGCTCGACGAGAACGGCGTGACTTGGGTGGGTAGCCACCTCGACGAGCCCTCGCTCTATCGGCTGAGCGCCGACGATGAGGTCACCGTGATCGGCGTCCCAGAGATCTTCGAGCTCTCGACGCGTGAGGGCGGTGGGGTGTGGGCGAAGTTTCGGAGTCGCCTGGCCCCGCTCGACCCTCCCCTCGACGGGCTCGCCCAGGGCATCTTCTGGGTGGCGGTGGATGGCGCGGGCGCGGTGCAGCCCGAGCCACGCCAGCTACCGTTCGAGAACGCGCTCGTCGCGTCCACCACGCTCGGCGAGCTGCTCTTGGCCACCGAGCACTTCTACGACGGCGGCTCGGCGCTGTGGGAGCGCGAGCGGCTCTACGTGGGGCAGCTCCCGGTGCCGGCGTACGTCACCGGCACCGGGCGCATCGCCCACCACGCGCTCGTGGCCACCGCCGACGCGTTTTGGTTCAGCGGCACGTTCAACGGCCATCTGGACCTCTTCGGGGAGGAGCTGCGCGCTGGCACCGCCTTCGGCGTCCCCTTCCTCGTGCGGATCGACGGCGAGGCGTACCTGCCACGCCTCGGTGCGTCGCTCGCCGCCTGCGCGGCGTCCTCCGAGGCGTGTCAGGCCTGCATCGAAGGCTGCGCGCCACGCTGTGCGATCGTCGAGGAGTGTTCGTTCAGCGTCGAGAACATGGCCAAGTGTGTGTGCCAGGCTCCCGAGCACGTCGACGAGTGCGCGGCCATGTGGGACGACCCCAGCATCGACAAGGTGTCTCCCCACGCCGCGTGTTACGCCACGACGTGCCGCGACGTGTGCGCTCCCCCGTGAGGTGCGGGAGGAGGGGTAACACCCTCCCCAGGTGCGGGAGCCTAGGTGAGGACGGTGGGGGGGCGGGTGACGGCGGCGAGGTCGTAGGTGAGGATGTGCGAGCCGCTCGTCATGGAGGGCCTCACGGTGAAGCCGGGCACGTGCTCGCGGGTCGCTGCGTCGATGAGGGAGAGGCACACCACCGCGCCGTCTTTGTGGCTCACCACGTAGTGGGTGCCGTCGAGCGTCATGCTGATCCCGCGGGGCTCCTGGAAGCTGCGGAACGCGCGCAGGAGCTCGCCGGTGTGGAGGTTCCACATCGTGAGCTGGCCGCCGTCGGGGTGGGTGGCGGCCACGGTGCCGTCTGCCTCGTTGATGGTGACGCTGAGCGCCTCGCCGAGCATGCGCTCCACCACCTCCTTCGGCTCGGTCACGGTGCGGATGGGCTGGTCGCGCGGCTTCAGGCTCACCGCCCCGAGCTGCTCTTTGAGCGCCCCGAGGCCGTCGCGTGGCGCCGACACGACCGCGAGATCGTGCTCGGCGGTCATCGCGATGTGGCCGGTGTTGAAGCGCTCGGAGGCGAGCTCGATCTTGTCGAGGAGCTTCTCGGTCGCGATGTCGACGAAGGTGACGCACGGCCGATCGGTGGAGTCGATGGGGCCGCCGCCGTTGGTGATCACCATCGTCTTTTTGTCTTCGAGCAGGAGGCAGTCGTGAGGGGCGGCGCCGTAGGTGGGAAACTCTCCGAGGTGGGCGAACGTGCGCCCGTCGCGCACGACCAGCATGCCTTTGTAGGCGTCGTCGAGCACCGCTTCGGCCGCGTAGAGCAGCGAGCCATCCGCGGCGTAGGCTCCGTGACCATAGAACTCCTGGTTTTTTCGCGTCGTGATGCGCGTGACCACTTTGCGCTGCTTCAAATCGACGAAGCAGGCCCCCTTGCCCTTCTTCTCGAACACCGCCGCGTGGTCCGGCTTCTTCGGATCGATGGTGATCCCGTGGCCGAGAAACTTCATCTCCGCGGTCTGCACCGTCGGGGTGAGCTCGTCCAAGTCGATCACCGCGAGCACCCAGTCGAACTTCGACTTCCGCTTGTGGCGAAAGCCACCGCACCCAATGATGTGTCCACGCCTCGCCATCGCGTCTCCTCGAGCATAGCGCGCGCGACCCGATGGCCGTGACAGTTCATGTCGGCGCGCTCCTTCAGGCGCAGAGCGCCCGCGATCGAGGCAGGCGTTCGAGCCTCGGGTGGCTAGGGCGCGAGCGCGGCGAGCCGAGCCACGCAGTCTCCCATGCTCGACGGTTCTACGAAGGTCACGTGGTCGAAGAGCGCGTAGACGCCGGCGCCGCCGAGATACCACTGCGCCGAAGGGCCGACGTCGACGTCCTCCCCGAAGCCCGCCTCGTCGGGCGCCGCCGGGACGAGGCCCGCGCCCACATCGGTGAGCGCGCGGAGCACGCCGCCGACGCGGCAGAAGGCGAGCCGAGCGCTGGTGCCGGCGAAGTCGTAGCCGTGCCCGGCGAGCACGAGGTTGCATGCGCACCGGCAACAGCCCACAGCGCCCATGTGTGCCTCATCGCTTCACCCGATAGCGGCTCAGCAGCTTGCTCAGGTAGCTCCGATCGCCGCCCGCGATGGTGGCCGCCTGGGTCTGGTTGCCCCCGGTCTCGACGAGGAGCCGCTCGAAATAGGCGCGGCTGAAGATCTTCGCGAAACGCGCCGACCCCGATGAGGTCGCGGAGGTTCTTGTGAGTGGCCGCGAGGCGCGCGCCCAGGCGCCGGCGGAGTCCACCGAGGCGACCGACAATCACACTGAAGGTCCGACCGACATTGCCTCGCGGGGCTCCATTTTCGTCTCTCTGGAGCTCCACGCTGGCGCTCTCTCGGGCCCGCTCTCGACTTCGAAATCGACAGGGG
>CAYOAL010000039.1:0-66488 GCA_964401935.1 uncultured Polyangiaceae bacterium | reverse complement strand
AGGGCGAGGGCGAGGGCGAGGGCGAGGGCGAGGGCGAGGGCGAGGGCGAGGGCGGGGGCCGAGGGAGATGGAGTGACGCCGCCGCGCCGCTAGGACGACCGCACGACGCTGGTTGAGTGCGCCAAGAGGACTGCCGGACGGCCGGACGGCCGCCGAGCTGCGAAGGACGGGGGCGGCGGTTGGCGTTTCCGCGTGCCTCGTTCGAGACTAAGCTTTCATCGTGAAGAATCGAGGTCTGGTCGCTGCCGCCCTCTGCGCTGCGCTGTTCGGGGTGAGCTCGGCGACGCGCGCCGACGTCGACGTGGGGCGGGCGGTCAAGGCGCTGCGCAAGGTGCCGGGGGGCAAGACGCTCGGCCGAGCCCAGCGCCAACCGCTCGTGCACCCTCGAGGCACGGTGCCGCTGCTCGTGCCGCTGCCCGCGGGGCAGAGCGCGGCGGCGCTCGGGCTGTTGGACGTAGCACCCGGGTTCGGCGCGGTGCACCTCGCGCCGTCGCGGCTCGACGCGTTCGCGACCGCGAACCCTGGGCTCACGCTCCTCACCTCGCCGCCCCGCCACACCATGCTCAGCGTCTCCCACAAGTGGGTACGCAATCGCCTCTTCACCAGCGAGACCGGCTTCGACGGCACGGGTGTGGTGATCGGGGTGATCGACACTGGGATCGACATCACCCACCCCGACTTCGTCGACGCGGACGGCAAGACGCGCATCGCGTGGCTCATCGAGCGCAGCTCGCCACGGGGCGTGCACGCTGCGCTCGAGTCGAAGTTCGGCTGCAACCAGAGCGATCAGTCACCCTGCGCCATCTACGACGCCGCCGACATCGACGCGCTCCGAGCCGACAACCCCGACGCCGGTCCGCGCGATCGCGACGGACACGGTACCCACGTCACCTCCATCGCCGGAGGCAACGGCGGCATCGTCCTCGGCCCCGTCGTCCCGTTCACGGGCATCGCACCCGGCGCGACCCTGGTCGTCTCGTCGCCGTCCCCCGAGGGGGGTGGTTTCAGCGATCCCGACATCCTCAACGCCGCCCGCTTCGTCTTCGATCGCGCCGAGGCCCTCGGCATGCCGGCGGTGGTGAACGTGAGCCTCGGGTCCGACTTCGGCCCCCACGACGGCACCAGCGCCCTCGAGAAAGGCCTCGCGGCGATGGTGGGGCCCGAGTTTCCGGGTAGAGCGATCGTGGTCGCGGCGGGCAACAGCGGGGAGCTCTACCGGCTCGGTGAGGAGGGGCCCTTCGGCGTGCACACCGAGGCGCACGTGTCGAACAGCGCCACGACGCGCGTGGTGCTCCAGACGCCGGGGGAGGAGGGCACCGTCTCGGGCGGTGGCTTCGTGTGGGTCACCTTTCGTCCCGGCGATCGGGTGAGGGTGGGGCTCGAAGGGCCCGATGGCGCGAGCTGGATCCGGCTCACCGACCCCGGGGACGAGACGGGCTACGAGGACGACGAGATCACGGCCGGGGTGGTGAACAACCTCGTCAACGACAAGACGTCGCTCACCGCGGACACCAACGGCGCGGTGGTGTTCTGGGAGGGCAAGTGGGACGGGGCAGGGGACGTCGCGGTGCTGCTCAGCGGCGTCGGCGACGCCCAGCTGTGGGTGACGGCGACCGGCGGAGCGCGACCCAGCGGGCGGCGGATCGGCCTGAGCTTCGCGCGCGCGCTGCGCGGCGGGACCATCACCGTCCCCGCCACCCATCCCGACCTCATCGCCGTGGGTTGCACCCTCAACCGCCTCAGCTGGCGCCCCGCCTACGACGATCGCGTGGAGATAAGCATTCAGGCGTTCGGCGGTCTCGAGCCGGCGGTGGAAGACAGCACGTGCTACTTCAGCGCCGCCGGCCCGCTGCCCGACGGGAGCATGAAGCCCGACATCCTCGCCCCCGGCGGGCTCGTCGCGGCGGCGATGAGTCGAGACGCCGATCCGCGCTTCTCCCCCGACAGCATCTTCCAGACCCCGGGCTGTCCCGATCCCTCCCAGCCCTGCTTCGTCGTCGATGAGCGGCACGCGCTCACGAGCGGCACCTCGATGGCCGCGCCTCACGTGGCGGGGGCGGCCGCGCTGCTCTTGCAGCAGAACCCAAACCTCACCCAAGGCGAGCTCCTCGAGATCATGCAGGCGGGCGCGCGGCGTCCCACGGGGGTGGTGCCCTACGACTATCAGCAGGGGGTGGGCGCGGTGGATCTGCTCGGCGCGGTGGGGGCGCTCGATGAGCAGGCGCTCGACCGCAAGCCCGATCTAGAAGAGAGCTACTACGTGCTCTCCTCACCCTACGCGCGGCCGGATCCGAGCTGGCCGGTGCGCGGCACCATCGAGCTGCGCAGCGCCGACGGCGCGGTGGTGCACGGCATCGCCGCCAAGCGGGTGAAGATCCGCACCCGCGGAGCGGAGCTCATCGAGCCGGTGACGCTCGTGCGAGCCGGGCTCTACCGCTTCTCTTTCTCGGCACCGAGGGGCAGCGGCGGCACCACCGCTTCGGTGGAGGTGCTCGTCGACGGCCAGTCGCTCGGCGAGCGCGTGTTGCCGGTGGGGGTAGACGCCTGGGCTGCGGGCAGCGGCGTGAAACCGGTGGGCGGTTGTGCTTGCAGCGTCCCCGCGCCGGTCGAGGGGAGCGCGCGCTCGCTGTCGCTCGTCGCGCTCCTCGCGCTGGCGGGCCTCAGGCGAGGCCGTAGCGCACGCCGGTGAGCTCTTCGGACACCTCGAAGAGCTTGCGCTGGGCCTCACGGTCGCGCGAGCGGGCGTTCGAGCGCACGCGCTTCGGGTAGCCGCGGCTCTCGAACAAGTCGGAGGGGCCGTAGTAATCGCCGTTTCGCACCTCGGGCGCGGTGGCGGCGCGCAACGTGGGCAGCGCGCCCATGGCTGCGGTCTGCGCGAAGGTGCGGTTGGAGAGCTGGAACACCGACTTCGTGAACGAGGAGCCGGTCATCTCGGGAGCCGCGAGCTGCAGGTGGGTGGAGGCGTAGCCGGGGTGGGCGGCCACCGCGATGGTGCTCTGGCCCGCGTCTTCGAGCCTTCGCGCGAGCTCGTAGGTGAACAGCAGATTGGCGAGCTTGCTCTGCGCGTAGGCGAGCCACTTCTCGTACGAGCGCACGCTCTGGAGATCGTCGAAGCGGATCTTTCCCACCACGTGCACGAGGCTACTCACGGTGACCACCCGGGCCGCCGGCGCCGCGAAGAGGGGCTCGAGGAGCAAGCCGGTGAGCGCGAAGTGGCCGAGGTGGTTGGTGCCGAGCTGCATCTCGAAGCCGTCCTCGGTCTCGCGCCGCGGGATGGCCATAATGCCGGCGTTGTTGCACAAGATGTCGAGGTGCTCGTGGTCGGCGCAGAACCCGTCGGCGAACGCGCGCACGGAGGCCAGGCTCGCGAGATCGAGCGCGGCGCACGCGAGCTCTGCGTTCGGCACCTCCGCGCGGATCCGTGCCTCGGCGGTCGCGGCCTTGTCGAGGCTGCGGCACGCGAGCACCACCCTCGCGCCGTGGCGGGCGAGCTCGAGCGCGGTCTCGTAGCCGAGGCCGCTGTTGGCGCCGGTCACGACGGCGATCTTGTCCATCAAGGAGGGGATGTCGTCCGCGGTCCACCGAACCATGGCAGACCCGTACGACATCATCGGGTCAACGTCCACGCACGAGCGCCCAGGTCGAGCCGCCGATGAGCAGCGCGCCGGCCCCGCTCCACACCGTGGGCCACTCGCCGAAGAACAGGAGCCCCCAGGTGGCGGCGAACAGGATCTGCACGTAGGCGATGGTGGTGCCGCGTCCGGCCGGCACCAACGCGAGGCCCTTGGTGAGCAGCACCTGGGCGAGCTGGGTGGTCACGCCGATGCCGAGCAGGAGCAGCCAGCCGGTGGGGGTGGGCCACACCCAGGCGCGCCACGCGAAGGGAAGCAGCACCGGCACCGCCACGAGCGGGAAGTAAAAGACGATGACGTGGGGATTGTCGCGGCGGGTGAGCCGGCGGACCGTGACGTAGGCGCAGGCGCTGAACACCGCGCCACCGAGGGCGGCGAGCGAGCCGGCGAGGGGCAGCGGAGGCCCTCCCCCGACGAGGAACGACGGTCGGGTCACGAGGAACGTGCCGGCGAGGCTGACGGTGAGGGCGAGCGCGAGCCGGCCCCCTACCGCCTCGCGCAACACCACCGCGGCGAGGGCGGTGGTGAACAGCGGGTTCAGGTAGTGGATGATGGTCACCTCGGCCAAAGGGAGGGCGGTGACGGCGTAGAAGAAGCAGGCGAGACCGCCGAGCCCGAACACCCCGCGGAGCACGAGCAGCGGCTTGTCGTGGCCCCATGGATCGATCCCTGCGTGGCGCACCCAGGCGTAGCTCATGACGAGGGTGACCACGCCGCGCGCCAGGATAAGCATCTCCACCGGCAAGCTGCGGCCGGCGAGCTTCACCTGCACGCTCATGAGGCTGAACAGGAGCGCGGCGCCCACGAGCATGAGCGGGCCGCGCCCCTCGGGAGGAGCGCCGGCGTCGGGTTGCTCGAGCGGCTGAGGGACGGAAGGGGGGGCCACCGGCGTAGGCCCATCGCATGGGGGCTCGCCGCCGACCAGGGGCAGTCCGAGCGGTGCTCGCTGTTCTTGGCGGCGAGCCCGGACTATGAGGAGGACCGATGCCGGTCTTCCAGCTCGACCATCGGCTGGTGTTTCCACCCCCCGAGCTCGCCGATCCGGACGGGCTGTTGGCGGTGGGCGGCGATCTGCGGCCGGAGCGGCTGCTCCTCGCCTACTCGAGCGGCATCTTCCCCTGGCCCACCGAGGGCTTCCCGCTCTTGTGGCACAGCCCCGACCCACGCTACGTGCTGCTCGCGCACGAGCTCCACGTGCCCAGGAGCCTCAAGCGCAAGCTCAACCAGGGCGCGTATCGGTGCACCCTCGACACCGCCTTTGCTCCCGTCATCGAACGTTGCGCCGACAAGTCGCGCCCTGGACAGCGGGGGACGTGGATCACCGAGGAGATGATCGACGCCTACGCGCACCTGTTCGAGCTCGGCTTCGCCCACTCGGTGGAGGTGTGGGCGGGGGACGAGCTCGTGGGGGGCCTGTACGGGGTGTCGCTCGGGGGCGCGTTCTTCGGCGAGTCGATGTTCGCGGATCGGCCCGAGGCCTCGAAGCTCGGCTTCGTGCGTCTCGTGCGGCAGCTCGCGGTCTGGGACATCGATCTGGTCGACGCGCAGGTGCACACCAAGCACCTCGAGCGTTTCGGCGCGCGCCACTGGCCACGCCAGCGTTACCTGCTCGCGCTGCGGGAGGCGCTCGCCCGACCCACCCGGCGCGGGCGCTGGCGCTTCGACGGGCAGCCGCCCAGCGCCGTCGACCCGCCGAGCCGGCGTGAGGGGGCCATCGACGAGGAGGACGCGTCGTGAGCGGCGCCCGGCTCGCGAGGGACTGGCGGCCAGCGCGCGGTGCGCAGCGGGCGAGGGACGAGCGGTGACGCGCTGGTCGCGGCGAACGAGCTGGTCGCGCGAGGCCTCGCCGTGGTTCGACGCGGTGCGCGAGGCGCGTCGCCGTGGCCGCGCCGTCTTGGATCTCACCGAGAGCAACCCGACACGCTGCGGTCTGGGCGATCGCAGCGACGAGGTGCGGCTCCTCGGCGACGAGCGCGGTGTGCGCTACGCCCCGGAGCCTCGCGGCGCGACGGCGGCGCGCGAGGCGGTCGCCGGCTACTACCACGCGCGGGGGCGGCCCATCCACGCCGATGCGGTGCTGCTCACCTCGAGCACGAGCGAGGCCTACAGCTGGCTGTTCAAGCTCCTGTGCGACCCTTCGGACGTGGCCCTCACGCCACGCCCTAGCTACCCGCTGTTTCCGTTCATCGCCGATCTCGAAGGCGTGGCGCTCGTGCCCTATCCGCTCCTGCGGATCGAGCGCTGGCGCGTCGATCTCGGCGAGCTGCGCCGCGTGCTCGACGCTCACCCGGAGACGAAGGCGCTGTTGATCGTGCACCCGGGCAATCCCACCGGCGCGCTCGTCCATCCAGACGACCGCCGCGCGCTGGTGGCGCTCGCCCGCGAGCGGGACCTCGCCCTCGTCGTCGACGAGGTGTTCCTCGACTACGCCGCGGCGGCGGAGAGCTTCGCGGGCGAGGAGGGGGCGCTCACCTTCGTGCTGAGCGGGATGTCGAAGGTGGCGCTCCTGCCCCAGGTGAAGCTCGGCTGGCTCGTCGCGTCCGGCCCCGGCGCGGAGGAGGCGTTGGCGCGGCTCGAGCTCATCGCCGACACCTTCCTCTCGGTGTCGACGGCGGTGGAGCTCGCGTGTCCCGAGCTCCTCGCGCGCGCCGACGCCGCCCGCCACGAGGTGAACGTGCGCATCCGTCACCACGTGGCGACGGCCGACGCGTTGCTCGAGCGCCACCCGGCGCTGCGGCGAATCGGCTCCGACGGCGGCTGGTACGCCTGCATCGAGGTGCCGCGCACCCGGAGCGACGACGACTGGTGCCGACGCCTCCTCGAGCGGGAGGGCATCCTCGTGCACCCGGGGCATTTCTTCGAGATGGAGGAAGACGGCGTGATGGTGGTGTCGCTCCTCCCCGAGGGCTTCGAGGACGCCTTTCGCCGGGCCGCCGCCCTCTGGGCCGAGGGGTGAGCGCGCGACGCCGTGGCGCGCCGCCGAGTCGTGGTGAAAACTCTGCCTCCCGCGACCAGACGGGTAGGATCCGCCCGTGAAGCGCTGGCTCTGGCTCGGCGGGACTCTCGCGTCGCTCCTCGGCGCGTCGGGGCTCGCCCTCGTGGCGTGTGGCGACGCGCGGGTCGCCTCGATGGCGCCCGGACAGCCGCGCCACGCCGAGCCCTTCGAGGCCCCGGTCGTGAGCCCGACCCTCGCCCCGATGGGAAGGGCCGAAGACCCGTGGCCCCACGAGGCGCCCAAGGCCCTCCCCGGCGACCGCATCTACAGCAAGGTGCGCCACCTGTGGATCACCCCGCGTCCGCAGGAAGGGGGCTGGCTCGGCTACATCTCCATGGGCGACTCGGTGCGGGTGAAAGGCGGCGACGCCGCGAAGGCCTTCGTGCACGAGTCGAACGGCAAATGGTGCAAGGCGTGGTACGCGGTGGAGCCCGTGGGCTACGCGTGCACCGGCGAGAACGCGACCCTCGACCCCCGAGATCCGGCCATCGTCGAGCTCCAGAAGCACGCGGCCAACCGCGCCTCGCCGTGGCCCTATCGCTACGCGGAGTCGCTCGACACGCCGGTCTATCACGTGTTGCCGAGCCCCGCCGAGCAGGCGCAGCGCGAGCTCGCCCTCGCCGATCACCTCGCGACCGCGGCCCTCTTGCCGGTCGGCGCGGCGCCGCCTCCGCCGCTCGCGCTGCCGCCGGGCGGGATGGCGCTCCAGAGTCGCATCGTCAACGGCTCGACGGTGGCCTACACCGCGAGCTTCGACCACGGCGGGCGGCCGTTCATGCTCACCTGGGATCGCGGCTACGTGCCGCTCGATCGCACCAAGCCCTATCCCGAGAGCACCTTCGCCGGCGTCGTGCTCGGGGGGCGGCGAGAGCTGCCCATCGCCTTCTTCCGCGGCGAGGACCGCCCGCAGTACCGGCTCGTGGGGTCGGCGCTCGTGGACAGCGGGGTGAAGTTCGCCCGCCTGTCGTGGGTGGGGCTCACCGGCGTCGAGCGGGAGCAAGACGGTGTGACGTTCCTCGAGACGAAGGAGGACGGCGTCTTCGTCCGGGCCGCGGACACCACGGTGGCCCGCCTCCGCACCGCCATGCCTCCCGGCATGGCCTCGCGGCGAGAGGGGCGCCGCACCTGGGCCGACGTGTCGATCGAAGCCGGCACCTTCGTGGCTTACGAGGGCGAGCGGCCGGTGTACGCCACCCTCATCTCGCCAGGGCGAGGGGGGCCGCCGCTGCCGGGGGTGCCCACCCTCGACACCGCGTCCACCCCTACCGGCGACTTCGACATCCTGGGGAAGTTCCTCACCGCCACCATGGTGTCGAGCTCGATCAGCACGCTCATCCACGCCGAAGTGCAGTTTACGCAGAACATCGGCGGCCCCTACGCGCTCCACGGCGCCTACTGGCACGACCGCTTCGGAGAGCCCAAGAGCGCCGGCTGCGTGAACCTATCCCCTATCGACAGCCAGCGGATCTTCGAGTGGACCGAGCCGCAGCTCCCCGAGGGCTGGCACGGCATGCGCTCCATCACCAGCAGCCACAGCTTCGGCGACCGCACGCTCATCTCGATCCATCGCTGAGCCGGCACGCGAAACCGCGCGCGGCCGCAGGTGGAGCGGTCGCCCTGTCGCGTCCGCGATCGTGTATGACAGCCGCGTGGAGCCATCCTACGTGCACGGCGCCTCCGAGACGCCCCTCCTGGGCGACACCATCGGCGGCAACCTCGCGAGAACCGTCGCCGCCCATCGCGATCGCGAGGCGCTGGTGGTGCGTTCGCAACAGTTTCGTTGCACGTGGGGCGAGCTCTGGGATCGCACCACGGTGCTCGCGAAGGCCCTCATGGCGGCCGGTGTCGACAAGGGGGACCGCGTCGGCATCTGGTCCCCGAATCGCTGGGAGTGGGTGGTGGTGCAGTTCGCCACGCAACGCATCGGCGCCATCCTCGTGAACGTGAACCCGGCCTACAAGGCGACCGAGCTCGCCTTTGCCCTGAATCAGTCGGGCGTGACCCTGCTCGTGATGGCGGAGGGGTTCCGCACCACCAGCTACACCGAGCTGTTCGCGCGGGTCAGCGACGGCTGTCCGACGGTGAGGCGCGTCGTCGTGCTCGAGCGCGACCTCGACGCCCTGCTCGCCGAAGCGTCGGCCGCGAGCGACGAAGCCCTCGCTGCGCGCGAGGCGAGCCTCCAGTTCGACGACCCCATCAACATCCAGTACACGTCGGGGACGACGGGGACCCCCAAGGGGGCCACGCTGTCGCATCACAACATCCTCAACAACGGGTTCTGTTGTGCGCAGGTGCTGGGCTACACCGCCGAGGATCGGGTGTGCATCCCCGTGCCCTTCTACCACTGCTTCGGCATGGTGATCGGCAACCTCGCCTGCAGCACCACCGGCGCGTGCATGGTGATCCCGGCGGAGGCCTTCGATCCGGAGGCCACCCTCGCCACCATCGCCGCCGAGCGCTGCACCTCGATCTACGGCGTGCCCACCATGTTCATCGCGATGCTCGACCACCCGACGTTCGCGCGCCACGACCTCGCCTCGCTGCGCACCGGGGTGATGGCGGGCTCGCCGTGCCCCGTCGAGGTGATGAAGCAAGTGCAGTCACGCATGCACGCGCGCGACATCACCATCTGTTACGGCATGACCGAGACCTCGCCGGTGTCGACCCAGTCCAAGACCGACGCGCCCCTCGACAAGCGCGTGTCGACGGTGGGGACCATTCACCCGCACGCCGAGATCAAGATCATCGAGCCGGAGACGGGGCGGGTGGTGCCGCGGGGGGTGCAAGGGGAGATCTGCACCCGTGGCTACCTCGTGATGCTCGGCTATTGGAACCATGAAGAGGCCACGCGGCTGGCCGTCGACGCTGCCGGATGGATGCACACCGGCGACCTCGGCACGATGGACGCCGAGGGGTACGTGAAGATCACCGGCCGCAGCAAGGACATGATCGTGCGTGGCGGCGAGAACATCTACCCCCGCGAGATCGAGGAGTTCCTCTACACCCACCCGGGGGTCGCCGACGCGCAGGTGTTCGGCGTGCCCTCGGCGAAGTACGTGGAGGAGGTGGCGGCGTGGGTGAAGCCGAAGGCGGGGGCGGCCCTCACCGTGGAGGCCCTCACCGCGTTCTGCAAGGGCAACATCGCCACCTACAAGATCCCGACGCACTGGAAGCTCGTCGACGAGTACCCGATGACCGTGACGGGCAAGGTGCAGAAGTACCGGATGCGCGAGCTGATGCTCGTCGAGCTCGGCCTCGAAGAGCTCGTCACCGCCTGACGCCGACGCCCGCCCCCCGGACGACCCCACGAGGAAGCGATGGATTTTCAACTGAACGAGACCCAGGAGCTCATCCGCAAGACGGCCCGCGACTTCGCCGAGCGCGAGCTCGCGACGGTGGCCGCCGCGCTCGATGAAGAGAGCCGCTTCCCTCGTCGAGAGCTCGCCGGCCTGGCCGCCCTCGGCTTGATGGGGGTGAACCTCCCCGCCGAGCTCGGCGGCTCGGAGGCTGGGGTGGTGAGCTACGCGCTCGCGATGATGGAGGTGGCCCGCGGCTGCGCGTCGACGGCGGTGACGATGGCGGTGACCAACATGGTCGGCGAGGTGATCCACACCTTCGGATCGCCCGAGCAGCGCGAGCTCCACGTGCCGAAGCTCACGAGCGGTGAGTACGTCGCGGGCGCGTTCGCCCTGAGCGAGCCAGGGGCCGGCAGCGATCCGGCGGGCATGCAGACCCAGGCCACCCCGACCGACGATGGCTGGGTGCTCGACGGTCAGAAGCAGTGGATCACCAGCGGCTCCGAGGCGGGCGTGATGGTGGTGTGGGCCCGCACCGACGAGGCCGGCGCGCGTCGCGGGCACAAGGGGATCTCCTGTTTCCTCGTGGAGCGGGGCACCCCCGGCCTGCAGATCGGCAAGAAGGAAGACAAGCTGGGCCTCCGCGCGAGCGAGACGGTGGCGCTCGGCTTCACCGAGTGCCGCGTGCCCAAGAGCGCGCTGCTCGGACGTGAGGGGGAGGGCTTCAAGATCGCCATGATGGCGCTCGACGGGGGGCGCATCGGGATCTCGTCGCAGGCCATCGGCATCGCCACCGCGGCCCACGAGGCGGCGATCGCTTACGCCAAAGACCGCCGCCAGTTCGATCGCCCCATCGCCGACTTTCAGGCCATCCAGTGGATGATCGCCGACAGCGACACCGAGCTCGCGGCCGCTCGTCTGCTCACCCTGCGCGCCGCGAGCCTCAAAGAGCGGGGCGAGCGGGCGTTCAGTCGTGAAGCCGCGGCGGCCAAGGTGTTCGCCAGCGAAGCGGCGTGGCGGATCTGCGATCGCGCGCTCCAGATCCACGGCGGCTACGGCTACGTGCGCGACTACCCCGTGGAGCGCCACCTCCGCGACGTGCGCGTCACCCGCATCTACGAGGGCACCAGCGAGATCCAACGCACCGTCATCAGCCGCGCCGTCCTTCGCGGCTGAGGCGTCCTGCGCCACGCCGTCCGGACGGAGAGGCGACCGCTGTGCTACCCCGGTCAGGGGGCGCGCACGGTCACCTTCGCAGGGTAGCTGCCCGGGGACGGGAAGGTCATGCCCTTCACCGCCGCGACGCCACAGTCGATGGCGTCGCCGCCGTGCTCGTCGCCCGCCGCGCCTCCCGCGCTGATCACCTTGCCGTCGGCGTCTACGTAGAGGGTCACCGACAACGCGGAGGTGCCCGCGGCTTGTTTGCACGCCGCGAGCTCGGCCTTCACCTTGGCTCGGTGGCTCCCGAGGTCGTCCGGAGACCACGCGACGGGGGCGCGGCCGGGGGGATCGATGCCATAGTCGGTGCGCGCGATCCCCTCGTCTCCGTCCTCGGGCCGAGGCCACGCGAGCGAGGTCAACACGCTGGCGACGCACTGCTCGGCGCCGCGGTGTCCGAGCGTGGAGCGGGTGGGCAGCACCCAGCGCACCGAGCCGTCGCTCTTCACCCGCACCTCGATCTCGAGCTCACCGCCCACCACCGGCAGATCGAGGCCCTCGTTGGCCCCGCGCAAGCACTTGACCACCTTCGCGCGCGCCTGGCCGAAGGTGTCCTTCACCGCGTTCTCGTCAAGGGCCCCGATCTCCGACTCGATCGCGGGCCCCCCGCTCGGGCGCGCGGTCACCGGCTCGGGCTCGTCGTCCACCTGGTCGGGTGGCGACTTGGCCTCCTGGCTGCTCGTGCAGCCGAGCCACAACGAGCCAACGAGCACGCCCAAGGTGCGGACTCTGCTTCGCATAACGGCTCAGGATAGAGCATTCTTGGCGATGACCAGTCGCTGAATCTCGCTCGTTCCCTCGTAGATCTCGGTGATGCGGGCGTCGCGATAGTGGCGGTCCATACCGTACTCGGTGGTGTAGCCGTAGCCGCCATGTACCTGGAGGGCGCGGTGGGTGACGCGCGTCGACATCTCGGAGGCGTAGAGCTTGGCCATGGCGCTCTCCGCGGTGTGGCGAGCGCCGCGATCCTTCATCGCCGCTGCGCGCAAGGTGAGCAGGCGCGCCGCGTCGAGCTCGACGTCGCTGTCGGCGATCATCCACTGGATGGCCTGGAAGTTAGCGATGGGTTGCCCGAACGCGTGCCGCTCCTTGGCGTAGGCGATGGCCTTCTCGAGCGCGGCGCGCGCGATCCCCAGGGCCTGGGAGGCGATGCCGATGCGGCCGCCGTCGAGCGTGGCCATGGCCACCTTGAAGCCCTTGCCGTGCTCGTCGAGCACGTACTCCTTCGGCACGCGGGTGTTCTCGAAGAAGATGGTGGAGGAGTGGGCGGCCTTGATGCCCATCTTCTCGTCGTGAGGTGCCACCTGGTAGCCCACCATGTCGCGCTTCACGATGAGCGCGGTGTGGAGCTTCTTGCCTCCGCTCTCGCTGGTGATCGCGAACACGATGACGTGCTCCGCCTCGGGCCCCACGGTGATGAAATTCTTCGAGCCGTTCAGGATGTAGGAGCCGTCGCCCTGCCGCTCCGCCACGGTCCTCATGGTCTGCGCGTCCGAGCCGCTGGCAGGCTCGGTGAGGCCGTAGGCGCCCAAGATCTCGCCGCGGGCGGTGGGGGCGAGAATTTCCTTCTTCTGCCAGTCGCTGCCGAACTTGAGCAGCGGATCGCAAAAGAGCGAGTTGTTCACGCTCATGATGACTCCGCAGCTCGCGCAGGCGCGGCTGATTTCCTCCATCACCAGCACGTAGCTCACGTTGTCGAGCCCCGCCCCGCCGTGCTCCTCTGGGATCGCGATCCCCATGAAGCCGAGCTCCGCCATCTTCGCCACGATCTCGGTGGGCCAGCGGGCGGTCTTGTCGAGCTCTGCGGCGATGGGCTCGATCTCGCGGGTGGCGAAGTCGCGCGCGGTTTGTTGGATGAGCTGGTGGTCTTCTGAGAGGTCGAAATCCATGGGATTGCAGGGAATTGTTGTTGGTTATGGCTGCGCTGGCGGTTCCCTCGTCGCGGGACGGGCCGCGCTGCCGCGCCGCGGTCGTCGCGGTCGAAAAGCAGCACAGACCGCGTGGAGGGGATAACACTTCTAACAGCTGCGCGTCTTATGGTCATCAACGTCCAACAACTGCGTGAGCCCGTCGACCGGGCCAACGTGCCGATGAGCGTCGAGAGCGCGCACGACGCGATGCTCGTGGCGCGCGCTCGGGCTGGCGATCGGAGCGCCATGGCCGAGCTGCACAGCCGCTACGCCCGCATGATCCACGCCATCTTGTTGGCGCGGGTACCTCACGACCAGGCCGACGACCTCGCTCAGGACGTGTTCGTGCACGCGATCTCGAAGCTCCACGGGCTGCGCACGCCGGCCGCCTTTGGGGGCTGGCTGTCGATGATCGCGCGCAACTGCGCCACCGATTTTCACCGGCGACGGCGCGTCGTGAGCGAGCTCGACGAGGCGGACCACGAGGCGGTGGGCGCCTCGGCCGACAAGCACCTGCGGGCGCTCGAGGTGCTCGCGGCGATCAAGCGCCTCCCCGACGCCTACCGCGAGGCGTTGATCATGCGTCTCGTGGAGGGGATGACCGGTCCCGAGATCGCGGAGCGCACCGGGCTCACCAAGGGCAGCGTTCGGGTGAACTTGCACCGGGGCATGAAGCTCCTCCGCGACGAGCTCGGCCTTCGGGAAGGAACGGATTCGACGCCATGAGCAAGGACGCCATGAGCAAGAGCGAGGGCATGATGGACAACGACGACGTCGCCGCGGGCGCCGAGAGCGACGACTCTCTGCGCGAGGACTACCTGTGGGATCGCTCCGGCGCGGTCGACCCCGAGGTGGCCGAGCTCGAGGAGGTGCTGGGCGCGCTGCGCTTTCAGCGGAGCATGCCGGCCGTGGATCCGCCGACGACCCGGCCAGCGCCCTCCAAGCTCTTGTGGTTGGCCGTCGCCGCCGGCGTCGCCTTCGTCGTGTGGGGCTGGATGGCGCGCGAGGGCGCCGAGGTGGCGCCTCCGGTGGCGCGCATGGCCCTCCCGACCGTGCAGCTCTCCGCCACCGTGGCGGCGACCCAAGGGCCGAGCGCCCCCCTCGCCGGGCCGGCGTGGGAGGTCACGGCGCTGGGGGGGCAGCCCACCTGCGACGGCAAGCCGGTGACGGCCTCGACCCGCCTCGAGCGTGGCCAGTGGCTCCAAACCGACGAGAGCTCGAAGGCTCGGGTCGAGGTCGCGGGGCTCGGGACGCTCGAGCTCGAGCCCGGCTCGCGCTTGCGCCTCGTGGCGAGCCGTGAGCACGACCGCCGTGTGGAGCTCGCGGTGGGGAAGCTCCGCGCCGTCATCGCCGCGCCGGCGCGGGTGTTCACCATCGAAGCGCCCAACGTGCGCTTCGTGGATCTCGGCTGCGAGTACGAGCTCGAGGTGAGCGAGGACGGCAGCTCGCGGCTGCGGGTCGAGCTCGGCTGGGTGGCCGCCGAGGGCAAAGACCGAACCGTGGTGGTACCGGCCGGCTCGCAGTGCGAGGTGGCGGCCGACGGCACGCCGGGGCTACCGCTCCGTCGGGCCGCGTCGGCCCCCTACGTGGCAGCGGCCCGCGACTTCGCTCGCGCGTCGGAGGGGCTCTTCGTGCTGCTGGGGCAGGCCCAGACGGGGGACGTGGTCACGCTCTTCAACGTGCTCGGCCGGGTCGCGCTCGCCGAGCGGCGCGGGGTGTTCGACCGGCTCGTCGAGCTCGCCGGCATCTCTCCGCCCGACGCGGAGGCGGTGCTCCGCCTCGACAAGAGCGCGCTCGAGGCCTTCGGCCGCCAGCTCGGAGCGTTGCCTCCCCCCGCGCACGCCGAGGGCCCTCCCGATCCGCCGGCTCCCGAGTGGCAGCCGGAAGACGCTTGGACGCCGTGATCGGCGCTGGGTCGAGGCGGCTCGCGGCGCAGCACGTCGCCCCGCCCGTTCATCCCGGGACGAGGCGCACCGACAAGATCTCCAGCGAACGGAACGTCGCGTCGACCCCGTCGGGGGTGAGGCCCAAGAAGCGCACCGAGCCTCGCTCCACCGCCTCCACGGTGATCGCCGCGATCGACAGCGAACGGGCGCCGACCGGTAGCTCGGCGACGCCCAGGTTGAGCATGCTCGCCGATACGTCGAGCTTGCTGCGCTGGTCTTGCCCCGGCGTGTGGCGGAGCGAGCCGCGCACCGCGAGCTCATCGAGCGCCGGCCGGCCGTCCTCGCCGAACAGGAGTCGACCCCCGCCGGGAAGCTTCATCGCCGCGCCGCCGGTGAGGCTGAGCTCCACGTCGAGGTCGTCGAACGCGAGCTCTCGCAGCGCGAAGCCCCCCTTGCCGGCCTCCGCACCTTTGTCGTCGGCGCCAACCTCGACGCGGTAGTCGAAGAGGCGGGCGAGCCGCACGAGCTGCCGCTCGGCGAGCGTCATGTCCCGTGCGTCGAGCGGCCACGACACCAGCACCTTCTTCATGAGGGGGATGTCGCGCTCGAGCACGAGGTCGTTGCCGCGCACCCTGAAGTCGAGGATGGCGTCTTCGAGCGCCGACAGGTTCTTTTCGAGCTTGAGGTAGTTGATGGTTCCGCTGTCCACCGGGATGCGGAAGTGGTGGGTGGCGCGGCGCTGGCCAATGAACGGCACGGTCGCGTCGGCGGTGAGATCCACGTCGATCTTCCCGTCGAGGCCGTCGAGCGCCGACAGATCGATGCGGGGGGAGGCCGGCTTGGGCTCGTCCGCCCCTCGGGTGCGCGCCGCGAGGCGGGCGCCGCTCCAGTGCGCGCGCGGCGCGAACAAGCGCGCGAGCCGCACCACCTTGCCGTCCAAGCCTGCGGACTGAGCCTCCACGTTCTCGGCGATGAGCGTGAGCTCGCGGTACTGGACGGCGACGCGGCGGGCGGTGATGTGGTCGCTCAACACGAGCCACACCCCCTGGCCACGGCGCAAGCGCAGCCCCTCGAGCTGCACCCCATGGAGCACCACCTCCACCCCGCCGAGGTGCATCTCCACCCGCTCCACCGAGGCTCTCTGGCACACGAGCGCGAGGGCCTTGTCCCCGAGGGCGAGGCCGGGTCGGTCGAGCGTGATCTTGCGCAGCACCACCGGCTTGTCGAGGCCCTCGAACGTGAGCGCGAGCTTGTCGATCTCCAAGGCGCGGGCTCCGATTTGCCCCGAGGTGCCCCCCGCTCGCTTGATCTTGATGTCGACGGCGGCGCGATCGAACTGCGCGCGCTCGGCGAGCACCTGCACCGACTCGGTGGGCCACCGCACCTCCGACACCGAGAGCTTGTCGGCGGCCGTGGCGTCGACGTAGTAGGCGGCCGGATCCGTTCGGTAGCGACCGGTGACTCCGCTCGAGGGGGCGAGCACGATGCGGCGGGGGTGCTCCCCGGGACCGTCGAGCTCGAGCCGCATCCCGTCTGCGGCGAGCCTGGATACATCGAGCTCCATGCTCGCCTCTTAGCCCGAAAAGGGCCCCGAGCGAACCTCCCCGGCGTGTTCTTGGCTTTCCCTGCCGAGACGGTTGTCGCGCGTGGTGGTCGAGCGCGGTGGTCGAGCGCGGCTCGCCCCAGCGGCTCGCGGCCGGTGCGCGCTGGCGGCGTCGGCCCCGGTGGGGAACGCCGGGCCCCCCGGGGCGGAGCCGGTTCGTGACACAAAACCCCAATCGAACTATGACGGGGGCATGGCAGACGTCGAGATCCCCGCGGAGGCGATGAAGCCGCGCCGAATCAACCCGGTAACGATCCTGCTCGGTCTGGTGATCGTCACGCTCGGGGTTGGCCTGTTGTGGTTTGGTCTGCGCCAGAGCGAAAAGAAGATGACCGATCTCGAGCGCATCGAGACGCAGAAGAACATCTTCGTGCTGCCCGAGGCGGATCAGATCCCGCACTGGCGCAAGTGGGCCGCCGACAAGGGTGCCGATCCGACGTTGCGCGCCGAAGCCATCACTCAGCTCGCGCTGCTCGGCGACGAGGAGGGGTCGAAGATCGCGGTCGCCGCGCTCAAGGATCCGAACCACGGTCTCCGCGGCACCTGCGCGATGGCGCTCGCGCATTACGGCGCGAAGGCGCCGGACACGTCGAAGGCCGCGCTGCTCGAGGCCCTGAAGGAGGCCAACGAGACCGATCGGCGGCAGGTGCTATGGGCGCTGGTGGAGCTCGGGGAGGCGAGCATCTTCAACACCGCGATGGAATCGTACAAGGCGGGGGAGATCACCACCGTGCAGCGCCTCGAGGGGGGCACCGCCTTCGACCCGGTGAAGATCACCAAGCTGGTGAGCCTCGACGAGCTGGCCAAGAAGGTCGACGACGAGAGCGCGGCGGTGCGGCAGCTGGTCGCCACCATCCTCACCGAGAACGCGGACGTGAAGTGGATCGAGCCGCTGGTGAAGCTGGTGAAGGACAAGGAGGTCGTCGTCGCCCGCGAAGCGGCGCCGGGCCTCGGCAAGATCGCCGATCCACGTGCCCGTGAGCCGCTCCTCGAGGCGCTCAAGAAGGCCGACGGCGACTCGCGCGAGAAGTTCTTGCAGGCGCTCCGCGACAGCATCGGCGGCGCCGGCCTCGTGCTCGCGATTCAGACCGTGAATCGCGACAACGAGCAGAAAGAGTGGTTTCAGATGAAACAGCTCTTCGAGATGATTCACATCCTCGCCGATCCTCGGGCCGGCGACGCCTTGGTGGAGTGGGTGGAGAGCACCAAGCCGGACACTCACTGGGAGACCGAGGCCGGGATCGCGCTCGCGGAGATCGGTGACGTGCGCGGCGCCAAGTACATCGGCAAGCGCATGCTCGTGGAGAACGAGACGCTCTACCAGAAGGAGAAGTTTTGGCAGGCCGACGCCGGCGGACACCTCACCAAGACCGACAGTCCGCGGGTGGTGGGCTCGCGCATGCTCGCCGACCTCGCGGTGTTGCACCCGGACAAGGCGGCCGAGCTCCGCGAGTGGGCGGAGAAGCCGGTGATCGAGTGGCTGACGAGCCGCCCGCAGCCCCACGCCAACGGCCTGCGCTTCCTCGCCGCGGTGGGGTCGCCGGAGGGCAAGAAGCTCCTGCGCGACTGGGCGTTCCCGAACGACCCGCTGCCGGTGGAGGGGGCTCAGCCGCCCTTCCCTCGCGCCTACGAGACGGCGCAGAGCGCGCTCCGCTACCTGGGCTGGATGAAAGACTCGCGGGACAAGCTGCTCGATCAGTTCGATCGCAAGAAGGACAAGAAGATGGACATCACGCAGGCCGGCCTCGAGGGCGCAGGTCTCGCGATGCTCGGCATGGCCCTCCGCGCGGTGGCCTACGGCGCGGCGAACGGCCTGGCCCAGTGGGGGCCTCAGAACGACGGCAGGGCGGAAGAGCGGCTGATGGAGTTCATCGAAGACCAGACCTGGCACGAGGAGGCACGCATGGCCGCTTGCGGTGCCCTGTCTTGGATCGCGAAGGACGAGACGCTCGCGAAGGTGGTGGAGCGCGTCGGTAAGCACGCGGCCAGCTCCGAGCCGCGTGAGCAGTTCATCGGCTCATGCTACGCCCGCACGCTCACGCGCCGTCCCATCCCCTCCGCCGTGAACATGATGGTCGACCTCATGCGCCCGGAGCTGGAGATCGGGGTGCGCAACGCCCTCGGTCACGCCATCGGTGTCACGGGCATCGAGGAAGGCTCGGAGCCAGAGAAGAAGCTCTTCGGCATGCTCGACAACCCCGAGCTGCAGATCTCGGCGGGCCTCGCGCTGATCCTCGGCGGCTCACGCTCCACCGCGGCCCGCACCGTGGCCACCTTCGCCAACAAGGACTCGGGTCCGGCGCTGAACACGCTCAAGGACCTCTACTTCCGCGCGTTCGGCTACTGGTCCAACGCGGATCTCGATCGGGGCAACATCTACCGCTGGGTGGAGAACGCGGAGGCCATCAGCCGCGTGAAGATCGGGGACGCGCCGCAGGAGTGGGCGCGACAGCGCCTTCAAGCGCAGTTCGACAACCTGGTCTACGACAACGGGCCGCACTCCGAGACGCGGGTCGTGCTTCGAGCGCGTCTGTTGCAGGCGGCCAAGTCGGGGGATGAAGCGAAGCGAAGGGGGGCGATCGCCACGCTCAAGTTCATGAAGGAGCAAGGATCGCTCTTGGCGTTGCGCGACGAGCCCGACCCGGTCGGGGCCGAAGCCCGCAAGGCGTACCACGAGCTGATGAATCCAAGGCTTGTGGTGGGCGACGATCTGAGCCACCTGCAAGAGGAAAAGAAGGAGTAGGACAGAGGCAATCATGGCGAACTGGCGCGACGAGCTCGTCGAAGTGGTCAAGTCCAAGACAGAGCGGGAATCCGAGGAAGCGGATCGGAAGAAGAAACGTCTGGAAGAGGCGCTCAAGGTGGCCGAGGAGGCGCTGGCCAAGGCGGCCGAGGGCCTGCGTTTCACCGACGAGCAGCTCAAGAGCAAGAGCCAGCCCTCCAAGCTGGCGGAGGTAGGCGACGACATCAGCTTGCAGATGAGCGAGCTCTCGCTCGCGGTGACGCTCTCCCGGGACGAAGCGGTGGTGAAGGTGACCTTCAACGAAGGTCGCCCTCGCGAGTTCGACTTCGCCAAGGATCGTCACCTGTCTGCAAAGGACGTGGAGGAGTACGTGGGCCGACGCGCGGTGGAGCTCGCGCGTGCCGCTCAGAAAACGCATCCCTGGTGAGCTCACGGCAGCCGGCCGGCGGGTGGTGGCGCCGGTCGCCGCCCGCATCGTCTGCCGTTTGGGTTTGCGCGCACCCAGGGTAGTCTCGGAGCGAGGAACATGAGCGCGTTGAACCGGTGCCTGCTTGGGTTGTCGTTCGTGGGGCTCTTGGCGCTGGCCTGCGAGCGGGAGGCGGAGGACCCGTCGGCTTACGGTCAGCCGATCGGCTACGACCAGTACGGCAACCCGATCTACGCTCGGCCGGGACAGCCGCCGCAGCCGGGACAACCACCTCCGCCGGGGGCGCCTGGTTACGGCCAACCGGGACCGCAGGGCACGACGTCGCAACCGGCTGGCTATGCGGTGCCGTGTCAGAGCGACATCACCTGCGGCGCGCACAAGTGCAACGTGCAGGTAGGGCGCTGCGCGTTCCCCTGTCAGTATGCGGAGAGCGACTGCGCAGCCGGCCTCTCCTGTGCGGCCGGCTTCTGCGTGCCCGGCGCTGGTCCCTGACGGTCAGGTCTCGGCTCGGACGAAAAACGTCCGAGAACTTTGCCGCGCCGCCGTCGAGCAAGAACGATGACCTCACGCGACCCTCGTCGCGTCGGTCGCATGGCTGCCACGGATCCTCCCGCCGGGACGAGCCTTTCCCAAGGAGACGTCATCGCCGGGGCAAGGCTCGTCGAGCCGGTTGCCCGGGGCGAGCGCGTCGTTTGTTGGCGGGCCGAGGGCGCCGAAGGACAACCCCTCACCGTCCACGTGCTCGCCGGAGCCGAGCATCCGCGCGAGAGGGACAACTTCGTGAAGGGCGCCCGTAAGCTGGCGGTGCTCACCCGAGACACGCCGGTGAAGGGTGTCGTCGAGATCATCACGGTGGTGCCCGAGGTCCCGGCCTACCTCGCGCGGGGCGGGACGGCGGGCACGATGGACGACCTCAGCATCCTCGGCTGGGGGGTGCGGGAGACGCTCCGGTTCATGCGGCGCTTGTGTCGGGCGCTGACCAGCTTGCACCAGAGCGGCATCCACCACGGTTGCTTGCGTCCGGCCAACGTGCTGCTCGACGACGACCTGAACCCGCGCCTCAGCGATGTCGGCATGATCGTCCTCGACGACTCCTTCGACGGTCCGAGCGACATGAAGCACGACTACTCGGCCTACGCGGCGCGGGAGGTGCGCCTCGGCAAGAAGCCCGACGCGCGCAGCGACGTGTACAGCGTGGGACGCCTCTTGTATTTCGCGCTGCACGGCGAGACGCCAGAGGAGACCGACGAGGACACGCCGCTCTTGGCCGCCCTCGAGAACGCGCCACCGGGGCTGGTGCGCATCATCCGCCGCGCCACCCTGCGCGCGCCCGAGGGCCGCTACGGCTCGATCGCCGAGCTCTCCGCCGATCTTGAGCACTGGCGAGAGGTGGATCGGGTGGGCCTGCAACATCCCCGCGGGCGCGAAGGGGGGCTCGGCGAGGAGCCCCACGGCGCGGGCGACTCCGATCCGCCGTCGTACCCGGACCGCCCCTCACGCTCCGCGTCGTCGTCCTCCTCGGGACGAGCGCCGGACTCCGAGCGCACCCCTCCCCCCGCCGAGCGCAAGCCGCCGCCGGTGCCGATCCGCAGCTACCACGCGCCGCCCCCTCCCGAGGATGACGTGGTGACGCCGGTGCAGGCACGGGTGGGTGGGGCGATCGGGGCGCTCATCCTGTGTGGTGCCCTGATGACGGCCTACGCCCAGGGGATGGCCACCAACGTCGTCGTCGTGGCGTCGGTGGTGGGCGCGGTGGTCCTCAGCCTCCTGTTTCCCCCCATCGCGGCGCCGCTGCCCAGCCGTTTCCTCAACGCGCTCATCTTCGGCCTCGTCGCGTGGTATCTCGACCCAGCGACGCTCCTCGCAGAGCGAGGACGGGAGCAGCGCCTGAGCACGGGAACGCCCGCAGCGCGGGGAATCGAGGTCAAGAAGCTCAAGGCGAGAGGTGTCCGCGACCTGTCGGGGAGCCAGCTCGCCGGCGTCGACTTCAAGCGCCTCGATCTGTCCTTCCTCAGCTTCGACCGCTGTGTGCTGTCGGGCGCGTCGTTCGTCGACGCGAAGCTCCACGCGGTGACGTTCGCGGAGGCAGAGCTCTCCGGCGCCGACTTCTCGGGGGCCGATCTCTCCGGCGTGAACATGGCGCCGGCCAAGGGGTGGCGCGACGCCCTCTGCTCGGAGACCACAGTGATGCCGGCCGGTTGGGTGTGCGACGAGGGGAAGCCCTTGTCGGAAGCGGCCGTCGTCGAGGACTGACCCGGGCGCCCCCTGCTCCGCAAGACAAAACCCCCGCTTGGCCTCGCGCCCCGCCGGCGGTATTCCCCTCCCGGGCGACGACAGGAGCCCGAAGGAGGAAGTCATGGGAGTTCAGGAATCACTGGTCGCGACGTTGAAGGGCATCACCGGGTTCGGCGAGATCGTCCAAGAGGCGTCGTCGGTCGACCCAGCGGCGGCGCTGACGGCGGCCAACGAGCAGCTGTCGAAGATGTTTCGACTCGCCGCGATGGTCGAGTGTGCGTACCTCATCGCGTCGGCGGATGGGAACGCGAGCGCGGAGGAGCTCTCGCACATCAAGAAGAACATGAACACGCTCACCGAGGGCGCGGTGAGCGAAGCGCTCGTCGACGGTTTCCTCGCGAAGGCGGCGGAGAAGGCGACCGCGGAGGGGCGCGATGCCCGCATCAAGAACCTCGCCACGGCGCTCGTCGCGCCCGGCGATCGCGAGGCGGCGTTCCTCGTGGGCGCCAACGCGGCGTGGACCGGAGGCGGCGTGGGTACCCAAGAGGGGCTCTGCATGCAGGCCATTGCGAGGGCCTTCGGCTGGGAGATCAGCCACATGCACAAGCTCCTGGGCAAAGCCCGCGGCTGATGCGCGCCGTCGTCCAACGCGTCCGTGCGGCACGCGTCGAGGTGGGCGGCGACACGGTGGGCGAGGTTGGTCGTGGCCTGTGCGTGTTCGTCGGAGCGGGCGCGGACGACGACGACCGTGACCTCGCCTACATGGCGGACAAGTTGGCGAACCTGAGGGTGTTCACCGACGACGCGGGAAAGATGAACCTCTCGGTGACCGACATCGGCGGCGCGCTCTTGTTGGTGAGCCAGTTCACGGTGTACGGCGACGCACGCAAGGGGCGGCGCCCCTCGTTCGCCCACGCGATGGACCCGGCGGAGGCCGAGCCCATGTATCTTCGGTTCGTGGCCATGGTGCGCGCGCGCGGGCTCGAGGTCGCGACGGGACGTTTCGCGGCGGACATGCGTGTCGTCGTCGACAACGACGGTCCGGTGACCCTCCTCCTCGACTCGAAGAAGACGTTCTGATGGGTCGGTGGAGCGTTGCGGTGGCGGCGGCGCTCGCCACGACCATGCTGGCGGTGAGCGCCTCTCCGTTCCCCCACGTGGTCAAGCCCGACGAGACGGTCGCGCAGATCGCCGAGCGCTTCTACGGGCGGGTCGAGCTCGAGCGGGTGGTGGTCGCCGCCAACGGCCTCGATGGTCGGCGCGGCAGCGAGATCGTCGCCGGCATGCGGCTCGAGGTGCCGGCCGTGGGCTACCGCAAGGTGTTGCCCGGCGACACCTGGTCGAGCATCGCCGCCACGGCGCTGGGCTCGCCGCGGCGAGGCGACGTGCTCGCGCAGCTCAACGACGCGCGGCCATGGATTCGGCCCGCGACAGGCCGAGAGATCGTGATCCCCTTCAACCTCCGCGTGGTGGCCGAGCCGGGCGACACCACCCAGTCGGTGGCGTACCGGTACCTCGGACACCGGGACAAAGCGTGGCTCGTCGCGATGTACAACGGGCTCAAGCGCGCCACCTTGCGCCAGGGAGAGATCGTGCTCGTCCCGCTGGTGGATCTCCCGCTCACGCCGGCCGGACAGCGGGCGGCGGCCACCGCGACCGAGCTCGTGCGTAGCGAGGGCGGGGGAGGGGCGCGAGAGGCCCAAGAGGAGGCCGATCGGTGGCTGCCGCAGCTCGCGCGCGACATCCGACAAGGGCGCTACATCGAGGCGGTGGCGCGCGGGGCGGCGATGCTCGGCACGAGCGCGGGACGCGGGCTCAGCGAGCCTCAGCTCGCGGCCGTGTACCGCTTCCTCACCGAGGCTTACGCGGCGCTCGACGCCAAGGTGTTGGCGTCGCAGGCCTGCACCGCCTGGCGCCGCCACGATCCGTCGGTGGTCCTCGATCCGGTCGACTTCAGCCCAAAGATCCTCGCCGCGTGCGTGGGTGAGCTCGTCCCCGCGGAGGTGCCGTGAGCAGGTCGGAGCGGGGCGGCGACTTCGAGGTGGGGCGCGTGGTGGCCGAGCGCTACGAGATCCTCGAGGCGATCGGTCACGGCACGAGCGGCACGGTGTACCGCGCTCGCGATCTGTACGTGGACAGCGACGCCGAGATCGTCGCGCTCAAGGCGATTCACGCGCACCTCCACAACGACCGGCAGATCTTTGGGCGCTTTCGCCGCGAGGTGGACATCCTGCGTCGGCTCACGGGTCCGAACCTGTGCAAGATGCTCGAGTGCATCGAGGAGGACGGGCTGCTCCTCATCGTGCTCGAGCACGTCGACGGACCCGCGCTCGACACGTTCCTCGCCGAGCACCCGCGCCTGCCGCTCTTCGAGGTCGTCGCCATCATGACGCAAATCTGTGCCGCACTCGAGGTCGCCCACGGGGCGGGGGTGATCCATCGCGACCTCAAGCCCTCCAACGTCCTCATCGAGGGAGCCCTCAGCGGCGCCGACGACGGGGCACCGCCGTCGTTCCTCCGCGAGCTGTCCGTCCGTGTGGTCGACTTCGGCCTCGCCAAGATGATCCAAGGCGACATGACCGGCACCGCCCTCACCGAAGTGGACATGATCTTCGGGACGCCCGACTACATGTCTCCCGAGCAGGTGGCGGGGGAGGAGCTCGACGCTCGCTGCGACATCTACGCGGCAGGGGCGATGCTGTTCGAGATGGTCGTGGGCCGCGTCCCCTTCGACACGCCGGGGCCGCTGACCACGATGGCCGCCCACCTCCACGAGCCGCTCCCGGCGCCGCGCACGGTCGCGCCCGAACGCGACATCCCCCGCGCCGTCGAGCGCGTGATCATGCGGGCCCTCGCCAAGGCGCCCGAAGACCGCTACCCGAGCGCGCGGGCCCTCGGGGAGGCGCTCGAGCGGGCGGCTCGAGGCGAAGTCGACGGCGGGCCCGAAGAGGCGGCGCTCGCGGACG
Organism: uncultured Polyangiaceae bacterium; assembly: GCA_964401935.1. Lineage (GTDB taxonomy): Bacteria > Myxococcota_A > Polyangia > Polyangiales > Polyangiaceae > JAPYTK01. The sequence continues at coordinate 41,577 of CAYOAL010000039.1, read as the reverse complement.
ACGACACCGCCGACGGCCTCGCGTCGGAGGAGGGCGTCGCCGCTGCCGACGAGAGTCTCGAACATGCCCAGACCGCCATCAGCACCACCATGCAGTCGCACAAGGACGAGGCCCTCGAGGCCGCGAGGCGAAAGAAGGGACCGAAGATAGAGGTGGTGGTCCGTGAGGCGCCGGCCTCGAACCCACCCGCGCCACGCACGAGCAAGTCGCGGGTCGGTGCCGCCGACGGCGAGAAGCGGCTCTTCATCGTCATCGCCGTGGTCGCGGCGCTCTTGGCGGTGGCCGCCGGCGTCTACCTCGGCAGCGGTTAGGAGACGGGGCCGCGAGAGGGAGGGCACGAGCTCGTCGATGGCGCTCGGGGCATCCTGTGTTACTCTGTGAGACGGGCGTGGACCGCATGCGTCGGCCGCGACCCCGGAGGGAAAATCAGATGTACGGAGCGAAGTCTGGCAAGGCTGCCGGTTCGATGGCTGATGGTGGCGGTACGGCGACGACCGCACGCCGGAGGAAGGTCACCGTGCCTGCGATTCGAAGCCGCAAGGGTGGGGCGCCGCTGACCATGGTCACCGCCTACGATTTCACGATGGCACGCCTCCTCGACGACGGCGGCGTGGACATGCTGCTCGTGGGCGACTCCCTGGGCATGGTGGTGCAGGGCCACGCCTCGACCATCCCCGTCACCCTCGAGGAGGTGTGTTACCACACGCGAGCGGTGGCCCGCGGGGCCCAGTTCGCTCACGTGGTCGGCGACATGCCGTTCATGAGCTTTCAGCTCTCGGCCGAGAAGGCGCTCGAGAGCGCGGGCAAGCTCATGAAGGAAGGGATGGCCGAGAGCGTCAAGCTCGAGGGTGGGGAAGAGGTGGCCGAGCACGTGCGGCGCATCACCCGCGCTGGCATCCCGGTGATGGGCCACGTGGGCCTCACCCCGCAGTCGGTCCACGCGATGGGTGGGTTCCGCGTGCAGGGGAAGGGCAGAGAGGAGGCGGCGCGCATCGTCGCCGACGCCCTCGCGCTCGAGGAGGCCGGCGCCTTCGCGATCGTGCTCGAGGCGATGCCCCCCGACGCCGCGGAGCAGGTGACCGAGGCGGTCAGCGTTCCCACCATCGGCATCGGCGCCGGGCCGCACTGCGACGGACAGGTGCTCGTGTGTTACGACATGTTGGGGATGACGACGGGACGCACGCCGAAGTTCACCAAGCAGTTCGCGGCGGTCGGCGACCAGATCCGCGGCGCCGTCGGTGAGTACGTGGCCGAGGTGCAGCGGGGAACCTTCCCCGCCGCCGAGCACTGCTACGAGAGCAACGCGTCGCTCGAGAGCGCGGCGAAGACCAAGCTCGCCGTCGTGTGAGCTTGCACGGGGTGGGCGGCCGACGCTGGTGACGGCCGAGACGCGCGTCGATGGCGCTGCCCCGTCGGCGCCGCTGCCCCGTCGATGGGACGGGGCAGCGGTCGACAACCGTGACCGCTACCCCCGTCGTAATGCTATAGCCACGCCATGACCCCCGTTCGCCGGGTCGGCGACAACCTCCTCCCCATCGACTGGGGCGCGATCTCTCCCTTGCGTCTCAGCGCACGGCTGGTGGCGGAGGGGGTCTACGCGGGCATGCATCGCAGTCGGCGCCGGGGGCCGGGGGTGGAGTTCGGCGGACAGCGGCCCTACACGCCGGGGGACGACCTGCGGTTTCTGGATCGGCGCTCCCTCCTGCGGCACGACCGGCTGATGGTGCGGCAGTTCGAGACGGAGACCGAGCGGGCGATTTGGCTCGCCGTCGACGCGAGCGCCTCGATGTCGTACCGAGGACCCGACGCGCCGGGAGCCAAGCTCGCCTACGCAGCGCTCATCGGCGCGGCGCTCACCCGCGTCGCGGTGGCGGGGCAAGACCCGGTGGGTCTCACGTGGCTGCAACCGGGGCCGAGCACGCTGCTCGAGGACGTCCACGCCGCGTTTGGCTTCGCCGCCTTCGAGCGGATCACGGCGCGGCTCGAGTCGGCGGGGGCGGTCGGCGATCTGTCGGAGGACATCGACGCCGTTCGACGCTGCGTGCGCACGCTCATGCGCAAAGCGGGGCGCGGGAGCGTGGTGGTGGTGTTCAGCGATCTGCTCGATCTGCACGAGGCCGCGCTGCGCGAGCTGTTGATCCTCGCGAGCGGCCCGCGCGCGCTGGTGTTCGTGCAGGTGCTCGATCCACGGGAGCGCGATCTCTCGTTTCGCGGCAAGGTGCGGCTGAAGTCGATCGAGGGAGGCAAGGTGGTCGTCACCGACGCCGACGCGGTGCGCGCCGAGTACCGCGAGCGGCTGCGAGAGCACACCGCGGGGTGTCGGCGTGCGCTCGAGCTCGAGGGGGGGAGGCTCGTCGAGGCGTGCAGCAGCGACGACCCGGTGTCGGTGGTGCGGCGCGTGCTGCAGGCGATCGCGGAGGCGCGGCGGTGAGCTTCCTCACCTGGGCTGCGCTCGGGATCGGCCTGTTGGTGGTCGCGCCCCTCATCGCCCACCTGTTGCGCCGTCGCCCACCGGAGGAGGAGGCGTTTGCGGCTACCAAGCTCGTGCCGGCGCGCACCGCGGTGGCCCAGCGCCGGACCGCGATCGAGGACAAGGTGCTCTTCGCGATCCGGAGCGTCGCCATCCTCGGGCTCGCCCTGCTCGGGGCGACCCCCTTCGTGAAGTGCTCGCGGCTGTCGTTGGCGCGTGAGGGGGGCGCTTCGGTGGCGGTCACCATCGTCCTCGACGACTCGCTGAGCATGCGGGCGGCGCTCACCACCGATGCCGACTCGGTGCCACGCTTCGAGCGTGCGCGCCGCGCTGCGCTCGAGCTCCTCGCCGGGCTCGAGCCGGGGGACGCGGCGAGCGTCGTGCTCGCCGGCGATCCGCCACGAGTCGCCCTCGCGACCACCACCAACCTCGACGCCGCGCGGGCCACGCTCGAGGGGGCAGAGGTCTCGGACAGGGGAACCGACCTCGAGAGCGCGGTGAAGATCGCGGGCGAGCTCTTGGCCACCGTCGAGCACGTCGACAAGAGGATCGTGGTGCTCAGCGATCTCGCACAAGGGGGGCCGGACGCGCCGGCGCTCGCTGCCCCGGAGGGGGTGAAGCTCTGGGTCCCGCTCGACGAGCTACGCGGACCGCGCTTCGACTGCGGCGTGGTGCAGGCAGATCGGGCCGGAGTGCGGCTCTCGATCCGTGTGGTCTGCACCCCGGGCTACGCCGCGGAGGGGGAGAAGGCGGGCGTGGCCACCGAGCGTCGGATCGAGGTGCGCGTCGGCGACCGCAGGCTCGTGGACGAGAAGCTCCGCATCGACGACGCGACCGACATCGTGCTCCGGCTCCCCGAGCCGGCCGACGATGGGGCCGAGGGTCAGCTCGTGGTGGCCCTCACCGGGAGCGACGCGCTACCCGACAACGACACGGCGCCCGTGGTGTCGATCGGTGGTCAGCTCCACGCGGGGGTGGTGAGTGACGCCGCCGCGCGTCCACCCACCGGTGGACCGCCGATGGTTGAGCAGGCTTTCGCCGCCATCGGTCTCCACGTGCAGCTCCGCCCGCTCTCCGCCGTGCCCGATCGCGGTGAGGATCTCCGTGGCCTCTCGCTCCTGATCTTGGACGACGTTCCTGGTCTCACGCCAAGTCAGCGTCGCGACGTCGCGGCGTGGGTGGAGCGAGGGGGCGTGCTGTTGTTGACGCTCGGACCCAACGCCGCCCATGCGCCGCTCGGCTCCGGCTTCAGCCCCATGCTCGAAGGCCTGGTCCGCTGGACCCGAGACGCACCATCTGGCCTCGCCAAGGACGGCGATCTCGCCTTCCGTGAGGCCTTCGAGGGGCTCGACGAGCTGTCCCCAAGAGGGCGCGCAAAGCTCGATCTCGGTCCCGACGACGCGTTCGAGACGCTCGCGACGTGGAGCGACGGCGCGCCGTTCCTGCTCCAGAAGAAGCTGGGGCGAGGCGTGGTCACGGTGACGACGCTCCCCTTCGATCCGGAGTCGAGCGACTTCACGCTGCGCCTCGGTTTTCTCCACCTGCTCCATCGGGTGACGACGACCGCGCGCGCCTTGGCTGGCACGTCGCGCACCACGGTTGGGAAGACCTGGACGTTCGAGGGCTTCGACACGGTGGAGGTCGCCCACTTTGGTCCCCGCGACGTGATGGCTCCGGTGGAGGTGACCGCGTCGCCCAACGGCCAAACGCGGCGCGTCGCGACCGGTCGGATCGGCCTGTACGAAGTGACGCTCGACGAGACGAAGAGCACCCGGGTAGCGGCGATGGCCGAGTCGGAGGTCGACACGCGACCGCGCAACGTCGCCTCCGATCAGGAGAGCGAGAGCCTCGGCGGGGTCGAGGCGTCGGTCGACATCTCTCACTACATCGCCATCGGACTCCTCGCCCTCATGCTCGCGGAGCTGGTGGTGCGGCTCCTGTCTCCGCGGTGGGCCGCCACCGGTCCCGCCGAAGGCATCGACGCGAACGACGACGCCGGGGACGACGCCTCACCCCCCGCCGCACGCGACGCGGCCTAGCCAAGCGCGGTCGTCGAGCTCCGCCGGCGCGGAGGAAGGTGTCCGCGGCGTGGCCGGAGTGAGACGTGAACGTCGCTGCTCGGTGGGGAGCGTGAGAGCCCCGACGTGGGGGCGCCTCCCGACGCCTTCGCAGAGCGCCGCGCTCGTCGAAGCGCGCTTGGGCGTCGGGGCCCCAATCGCAATGTCGTTCCGACCTTCAGTTGCAGACGATCTCGTTGCAGGGCTTCGGCACTTTGGGTGTCGGGGTTGGTGGCGGCGGTGGCGGCGGCGGTCGGGGAACGACGCGCGGGACGGGGCTCACGTTGGGGGTCGGCGACGGCCGGGGCTCGGGTGCAGAGGTGGTGGCGGAGGGGGCTTCAGGCGTCGAGCTCGGGGTCGGCGGTGCGGGGGAGTCGGTGGGACCGTCCGCGCCGGCTGCCGCCTTGCCGGACGAGGGGCGCGGGTCCTCGGTCGGGGCGCGGTGCTCGCCCGCCGTCGCCACGTCTCGGCTCGGGGGTGCCACGTCGACCGGTCGACTCACGAGCACGACGAGCAGCGCGCCGAGGGCGGCCGCGACGACCGCCATGGTGGCGAGGGCCCCGCCGGTGACGCCATGCGCTGGCTCTTGGGGGATGCCCGCCGCGAGCGGAGGGGGCGTCATGTTGGCGTGCGAGCTGTATGCTGCCGCGTGGGGTCGCGCGCCGGTGTCGAACAACGACGCCCCCGCCGGATTCTGTGTGGTGGCGCCGCTCAAGCGCAACGCCACGCCCGACGCGTCGGTGCCGTAGGTGGCGGCGACCTGGCGGAACGCCGCCGCGGCCTCCCGCATCGTGCCGAAGCGTGCGCTCCGATCCTTGTTCAAGGAGCGCGCCACCACCTGCCACACCGCCGCGCCGACGAAAGGGGCGAGCGACTCCGGCTCGGCGGTGAGGGCCATCGCCAGCAGCTGATCGGTGGGCGGGAAACCGCCCTGCGCGTCGGTGAACGGGTGCCGTCCGGCGAGCATCTCGTACACGATGAGCCCGAGCGCGTAGACGTCGCTCCTCCCGTCGAGCACCTCTCCGTCGAGCTGCTCGGGAGACATGTAGGGGACCGTGCCCTCCACCCGAGCGTGCTGCTCTTGGGGCTCGCCCATGCCATCGAACGTGGCGGTCCCGAAGTCGAGCACGCGGATGTCGCCGCGCTTTTCGATGAAGATGTTCTCGGGCTTGAGGTCGCGGTGCACCACGTTGGCGTCGTGGACCGCCTGGATGCCGTCGGCCACCTGCGCCGCCCACTCGAGCGCGAGCGCGGGACGGAGGGCGCCTTCGCGCACCAGGCGCTCGCGCAACGACTCGCCCTCGAGCAGCTCCATCGCCATCCAGATGAGCGATTGCGGTCCGGCCGCGGTGACAACGGCAGCGATCCCCGCGTCATAGACGTCGACGAGGTTCGGGTGCCGGATCTGGCAGAGCAGCATCGCCTCGTGGCGCATCTTCTCGACGTGTTGCGCGTTGGCGGCGTGAGCGAGCTTGAGCACCTTGAGCGCCACCTGGCGCTTGGTGAACTCGTGCATCGCCTGGTAGACCTCGCCCATGCCACCAGCGCCGATCATGCGGACGATGTCGTAGCGGTCGCACTTGGTCCCCGGAGAGAGCTGACTCACCTCGGTCATGGCGCACGTCGAGGGTATCACGTCAGAGGAGCCGGATGACCCCGGCCGCCACCGCCGCTCCCACGAGCCCTGCGAGGAGCACGATCGCGGCGGCGAGCCCGGCGGAGTAGCGCTTGGGACCCACCACCGCCACCGGCGAGATGGCGCCTGGGGCAGGGCCGGCGCCGCCCGGTCCGGCCGACGCGGGCGCGGTCGGCGGAGGGAGCGGTCCGGTCTGCGGCAGCGGTTGGTGCTGCGGTGACAACAGGGCGGTGGGGGGAACGTGGTGGGCGCTCGCCGCCGGCGCGCCTCTTGGCGGGTTTCCCGTCGCCGCGCCGAGCGAGGTGGACGCGCCCACCGAGCCGGCTGCGCCCGCCGAGCCGGAGGGGAGCGCGGTGGTAGGCGCCGCTGCGTGCGCGCCGTTGTGCGGCGGCGCGGGATAGCCACCCCCCCCGGCAGCCCCTTGGGGGGGGCCGCCGTGAGGCTGCAGGCGGTGGGTGGGCGCCTCGGAGCCGGTCACCTCGGCGTGCGCCTCGGGCAGGTACGCGGTCTTCGCGAGGTGAGGCACCTCGGGCGCGGCGGCCTGGGAGCTCGGCGCGGCGAGATCGTCGAGCACCCGCGACAGCATCGCCGAGAACTCCGCCGCGCTCTGAAAGCGCTGTTCGGGTTGTTTGGCGATCGCCCGGAGCACGATCCCGTCGAGGCGGTCGGGGATGGGTTGCTGGGCGAAGTGAGAGGGCGGCTCGGGTTTCTTGAACACGTGCGCCTTCGCCATCTCGGTGATGTTTCGCGCCTCGTCGAAAGGCCCACGCCCGGCGACCAGCGTGTAGAGCACCAGCCCCACCGCGTAGATGTCGGCGCGGTGATCGAGCGGCTTGCCCCGCGCCTGCTCGGGCGCAAAAAATCGAGGTGTCCCCACCACCACACCGGTCCCGGTGGGGATCATCAGCGGAGCGGGCGCGTCGTCGCCCGCGCCGGTCATCACCTTGGCCACCCCGAAGTCCAAGATCTTCACGAGCGGTCGCCCGCTCTGCGTCGTCTGATCGCAGAGGAACAGGTTGTCGAGCTTGATGTCGCGGTGCACGAGGCTCGCCGCGTGGGCCGCGCCCAGCCCGTCGAGCGCCTGGCGCGCGATGTCGATGGCCTCTGGCACCGGCAGGAACCCACCACGCTCGGCGATCACATCCCCGAGCGAGCGGCCAGGGAGATACTCCATCACGAAGAACGGTCGCCCGCTCGGCGTGCGATCGAAGTCGGTCACCCGCACGATGTTGGGGTGATTGAGGCGAGCGCAGGCCTGCGCCTCGATGCGCATGCGGTCGACGAGCGTGTTCTTGGCGCTGAGCTCGGCGTGCAACAGCTTGATCACGACCCGCGTGCCGAGGGCCATGTGCTCGGCGAGGAACACCTCGCCCATTCCCCCGCGGCCGAGCTCCTTGATGGCGCGATACTTCTCGCCCCCCTCGAACGGATCGTGCGCGACCTCGCTCACCGCCCTGCTTATACCGCTTCTCGCCCACGGGGTGTTGCAGACGCGGCCCGGGCGTGGTTGTGTCCCCGGCAAGGTTTCGGCGTAGGGCCACGACCGTTCATGCGTTAGACCCAATGGCGGAAGCTCCGACCCTTGGAGGAATGAAGAACAATGATTCGCTTTGCAGCTTGCGCGGCCACCTTGGCCCTTGCGGTCTCGATCACCGGATGCAGCGGCTCGGACACCCCCGAGTGTGCTCCCGGCCAATACTACGACCAGAACATGCAGATGTGCATGAACGCGGGTGGCGGCCAGCAGTGCCCGCCCGGCCAGATGTGGAACGGCGCTCAGTGCGTGCCGGGTGGTGCCACCGGGGGGCAGTGCCCGGCGGGAACCAGCTGGAACGGCGCCCAGTGCGTCCCGATGTCGGGTGGACAGTGTCCGGCCGGTCAGACCTGGGACGGCGCGCAGTGCGTGCCCGCCGCCGGCCCCCAGCCCAACGCGGGCGGTGCCTGTCAGGTGCAGAACATCGGCGGCGCCGGTGGTCCTCTCGCCGATCAGGCGATCAAGGCCATCGCCTCACAGCACATCCCGCCCGGTTCCTCGGCGGTCGGTGCGGCGGTGGTGGGGAACTTCCAGGCCGGACAGTGCATGGAGGTGCCTCTCAACGTGGAGGCCGGTCGCTGCTACACCGTCGTCGGGGCGAGCGTCGGCACGGTGAGCGATCTCGATCTCGAGCTCGTGCCGAACATCGGGATCCCCGGCCTGCCGCAGCAGGTGGTGGCTCAGGATCAGAGCGACGGTCCGACCGCGGTCATCGGGGCCAAGCCCGACTGCTGGACCGCGTTCGTGCCCGGACCGATGAAGCTCATCATCCGCGTGGCGAACGGCCAGGGGATGGCCGGCGCTCAGGTCTACGCGAAGTAGTCGCCCCTCCGCTCGAACGGTTCGTGGGCGAGAGGGGCGCCGCTCTCCTCGCCCACGCGTGCGTTCCCTGGCACGCGCGCCGATCGGCGGCGGCGCGCGCAGGCGCCCGGTCAGGCTGCGTCAACGGGGGACGCTCACCACGCTGCCCGCCGCCGCGTCGCTGATCACGCGCGTCTCCCCGCCGACATAGGTCACGGTGATGTCTGCACGGCAGGCGTCGCCGAGCCCGAAGTGCAGCCGGGCGTCGTTGGTGCTCGCGAAGCTGCCCCCGATGAGCGCGAGCTCGGCCAGCCGCGCCGTGCCCCCGCGCGGCGCCACCTCCACGCGCGCGCCGGCGGCGAGGGAGTCGAGGGCGACGTGGAGCGAGTGTCCGGCGGCGCTCTGGTTGAGCAGCACCTGGGCGCGGTCCCCGGCGTTGGTCACCACCACGTCCACGTCGCCGTCGTTGTCGAGATCGCCGAAGGCCACGCTGCGGCTCACGTAGAGGTCGGCCAGCACCTCGGCGCTCCCTGGCAGGTGCTCGGTGAAGCGACCGGCGCCGTCGTTGAAGTAGAGGTAGTTCCGCTCCTCCTCCCAGAACCGCACCTCGCCGTTGGCGACGTACACGTCGAGATCGAGATCGTTGTCGAAGTCGACGAACCCCACCCCCCACTTCACCGCGTCCTTGCCGTCGGGCGCGACCTCGTTGCTGCACGGACGCGTGGGGTCGTAGCAGCGGAAGAAGCGCAGCGGGCGGTCCTCGAAGTCGGTGATCACCAGGTCGATGCGACCGTCGCGATCGAAGTCGCCGGCGTCGACGCCCATCGTGCACGTGCCTGGTGCATCGAGATCGTACTCCTCTGCCGCCTCGCGGAAGTGGCCGGTGCCGTCGTTGAGGTAGAGCCTGTCGGCGAACACCGCGCCCATGTCGTTGCCCACGTAGATGTCGAGATCGTGGTCGCCGTCGAAGTCGTACATCAACGTGGCGAGGGTGGGCTCCGCGTGGTCGATCCCGCGCTCCACCGCCACCTCCACGAAGGTGCCCCCGCGGTTCTCGAACAAGAGGTTCCGCTGGTTCTCGCTGCACGCGAGCGGCGGAAAGAGACACTCGTCGGGGCACGAGGAGAGCTCCACCAGCTGCCCCACGAACAGATCGAGATCCCCGTCGCCGTCCATGTCCCCCGCGGTCGCCGAGATCCCCATGCCGGGCGCGTCGATGCCAGCCGCGCTGGTCACGTCGGAGAAGCGCCCGTCGTTGTTCTCGAGCAGCACGTCCGGGCCCACGTTGGTCACGTAGAGATCGAGATCCCCGTCGCCGTCGTAGTCGAACGCCACGCAGCCCATGCTGTCCGTGGTCAAGCCGGCGCCGCTCTCCTCGGTGACGTCGGTGAAGCCGTCGCCGTCGTTTCGCAACAGGCGGTTCGGCTCGGGCGCGCGATCGACGAAGTACATGTCGAGATCGCCGTCGCCGTCGTAGTCGAACAGGCACACCCCGATGCCCCCCACGGTGTCCGGGAGATCACAGAAGTCGGTCTGGAGGTGATGGGTGACGTCGACCCCGAGCGCGTCGGTGCCGTCGACGAACAGCGGATCCGACGGCACCGGCGGCGGGGGGCACGGTTGTTCGGTCTCCGGCTCCGAACAGGCAAAGAGGCCGAGCGCGAGCGCCAGCCAGAGGCAGCGACGACCGCCGCTCGTGCCGTCTTGGGTCTGCGGAGGGGCTTTGGTTCGCAACGTCGTTCGCTCTTCTTGGGTGGGCGTTCAGCGGGGCCGTTCACGGCACCCTGGGGGGTGCCGGCGTTGGGCGGGGAGGGATTCCACGGTTCATCCGCGCCGGATGCTAGCGTAGCCTGCGCAGGTGGCGACGCTCATCCACTTTTGCCAGTCCCCTTGGTCGGAGAAGGCGCGCTGGGCGCTCGATCACCACCACATCGAGCACCGCCGCGTCGAGCACGTCCCGATGCTCGGGGAGCCGCTGTTGCGGCTGCGGGCGCGGCGACCGCTCTCGAAGGTGACCGTGCCGCTCTTGCTCGCGGACGGCGCGGCGATCGGCGACTCGCTTGCCATCGCTCGGTGGGCGGACGGCAGGGGAGACGGCGCGCCGCTCTTTCCGGCCGAGCACGAGGCCGCGATCGCACGCTTCAATCGCCTCAGCGAGCGTATCCTCGCGGCTGGGCGCGCCCTGGTGACGCCACGTGTCTGTGCGTCGGAGGCAGCACGCCTCGAGGCGGTCCCGTCGCCGCTGCGACCGCTTGGGCGCGTGGCGGGGGCCATGGCCGCCCAGGGCGCGCGCTTCATCATGCGGAAGTACCAGACCGAGGCCGCCTCCTGCGGAACGCACCGTGAGCGCCTGCGCGACGGGCTCGTCGAGCTGCGCACGGCGCTCGACGGTCGCCAGCATCTGTTGGACGAGCGCATCACTTACGCCGACATCACGTTGGCGGTCACCCTTCAGTGCGTGAGGCCGGTGGCCGACGCGTTCTTGGCGCTCGGCCCTGCGACGCGCGAGGCGTGGACCGATCCGGAGCTCGCCACCTCGTTTGCGGATCTCGTGGCCTGGCGCGACGGACTGTATCAGCGCTTCCGCTGACCCAAGAGCGGCCGCGCGCTGCGAGTGTGGGCTCGCGTGTCCGCCGTCACAGACGCCGGCGACAGGCGCCGAACGCGATGAGCTTGTCGGCGACCATCCCCTCCCCGCGGCAGAAGAGGCTCACCTGCTCCCCGCGCTGGAGGGTCTTGGTGTCGCCCGGGCGCTCGATCCGGAGGGTGAAGCCGTCGTGCCGCATGAAGAGGTGGCGCGCGTCGGTCTCGTCGACGCGGAACCCTTCGATGTGCACGAGCTTGCCGTCGAAGAGCTCCTCGCCGAGCTCCGGATCGCTCTGGTAGTGCTCGACGATGGCCTCCGGCGGCATGCTCGCCGTCGGGGTGCCGACCGCGGTGGGCTCCGGCTCGGTGACGTGGCGACACGCAGGGGTCGCCAACAGCGCCCAGGTGAGCGCGGCGACGCTCGCGAGCCGCGCGCCAACCCGCCGACTCAGGTCGCCACGGGGTCCGGGTTCGAATCGCACGCGCTGCATCCTACACGAGATCACGAGACCGTCCGGGCTGTGATACGTTCGAACGACTCCCCCCTCCTCTCTTCTCTCGAACATCACCCGTGGAACTACGAACGCCGACCCTCAACGTCGCTGCGGCCGTGCTGGCCGTCTCTTCCCTTGTTGGCTGCTCCGACCGCGAGCCCATCGAGCAACGCGTGCAGACCGCGCCCCAAGCGATTCAGGGGGGATCGCTCGACAGCACGGACACCGCGGTGATGGGCGTAGCCCACGTGTCGGGCTTCGGCTTCGGCGGCTGCACCGGCTCGCTCATCTTCGACAACGTGGTGCTCACCGCCATCCACTGCGTGGCGAGCACGCCGCAGCTCATCGAGTGTCCGTCGCAGGTGTTCAACATCCACCCCGCGAGCGAGATGTTCGTCACCTCGGCGACGTCGTTCCCGCAGCAGCAGAGCGGCTACCACAGCGTGCGCGAGGTGGTGGTGCCCGACGGCACGGGCCTGTGTGGGCGCGACGTGGCTATCCTCGTCCTCAACGGGCCGGTCTCGCCTTCGGAGGCGATCCCCATTTTTCCGCGAGACGTGCCGGTGGAGGAGAACCTCCTGTACAGCGCGGTGGGTTACGGTGAGCAAGGGGAGGGCGGACCGTCGGGCACGCGCATGCGGCGCGACAACCTCTCGGTGCTCTGCGTGGGGAACCTCTGCGGCGTGCCCGACTACGTCTACCCGGCGGAGTTCGTGGGACAGACCGGGGTGTGCTCGGGCGACTCGGGGGGACCCGCCCTCGACGCCGAGGGGCGAGTGTTCGGCGTGGCCTCGCGTGGCGCTGCCGGTTGCGACCAGCCGGTCTACGGCAACGTGTACACCCACCTCGACTGGGTGAAGGCGACGACCGTCTACGCGGCCAGCCTCGCCGGCCTGACCCCCCCGAGCTGGGCGACCGCGGTGACGACGACGAGCGGTCCCGGCAGCGGTGGGGGCGCCGGTGTGGGGGGGGGAGGCGTGGGGGGCGACGCCTCCGCCGGCTCGGGCCGCGCGGCGGGCAACCTGAAGAACCAAGACTACAAGGGCGAGATCGTCTCGTCGTGCGCGACCGCGCCCGGCCCTCGGCGCTCGGTGTGGGGCGCGCTCTTGCTCTCGTGCGTCGCCCTGTCGTGGGTGGGTCGGCGTCGTCGTCAGCCCACGCGGTGAGCCGAAGGCCGCGCTCGTCACACCCCTTCGGCGGCGGGCGCTTCGTCTTCGCCAAGCACGCGTGAGGCGACACCCTGACCCAGGGTGGACGTGGTCACTCACGAGTCGGGGAGCGGCGCCATCGAGCGCAGCATCCCGTCGTGGTCGTCGAGCGGGGCTGGGCTCGCCACGAGGCGCCGTCCGAGGAGCGCAGTGAGCACGAGCCACACGAGGGCGAAGACCACCAGCGCGAGGGTGATGAAGGTCACGCTCACCTCGGCCACCCACGGCGCGCTGAGCGCCGAGAAGCCGTGGCCCTGTGCCGCGAACAGCAGCCAGCCGTAGAGCATCGCGCCGGCGATGCCCTCCGCGATCCGAGCGCCGAGGCCGTCGACCATCACCTTGGTGTGGGCGCGCTGAGCCTTCGGAAGCGAGAGGTAGGTTTGCTCCCAGGTGGTGCGGTGCACGCCGGCCTTGAGGCCCCCTTCGACGATGCGCAGCCCGGAGCGGGCGAGCGCCGAGCCCATGAAGACGATGGTGGAGGCGCCCCCAACCAGGGCGAGCGGCAACACGAACAAGCTCCCGCGCACACCGACCACACGCTGCATCAGGGGCGCGACGAACAGCTGGAGCACGAGGGAGGCGCCGCTGAGCACGAGGTACACGTTGGCGAAGTAGGCGGTGATGTCGCGCGCGTCGCCGACCACTGCGGCGAGGTAGAACTGGAAGTCGACGAAGATCCCGGTCATCGCGCCGGCCATCGAGATCCCCAGCAAGAGCGGCACGCCCGGGTAGCGGAGGGTCTTCATCAACGCCTGCGGTCGGCGCTCCTCGTGCATGCGCGCTTCGCGCGTGGTGGGAAAGGCCCGGTGCGTGGCCAGCACCACCCAAGCGGCGGCGGTGATCAGGGCGAGGCCGATGACGAGCAGCGCGCGGGGCCCGAGGCCCGGCCCGAAGACGCGCGCGATGGCGCCGCCGCACACCCCTCCCACGATGGACGCGGCGCCGAGCCGACTGAACGCGCGGGCCGAGGCGTCGTCGTCGAGCGCGTCGAGCAGCTCGGTGCCGAGCAGCCACACGATCGAGAACGCGATGGAGAAGATCAAGGGGACCAGAAAGAAGAACGTGGTCATCAGCGGGGACGCGCCGGGACGGGCGGTGAGCGCGTAGCAGCCGACGAGCACCATCACCGCGGCGAGCACGCACAGCCGCGTCGCCCGTGGACCGAGGCGCGCCAGCATCCAGAGCACCACACCGGCCTGCGGCACCGAGAGCACGGCGACGGCGACGTAGGCCTTGGGCACGCCGAAGAGGCCGTCCCCCTGGAGGTAGAGCGCGTCGCGACCGGTGCGGATCGCGATGAAGCCGGCGGTGAGGAGCAGGAGCGCCAGCGCGACGAACGTGGTTCGCTTGGACACCTCTTGCCCCGCTACGCTTCCCCCTTTCACCGGGCGAGCATGCCACGGCGACGAGAGCCGTGGTGGGTTGGCGGGCACGCACATGTTCCACCTGGTCAGGAACATAGCCACGCTTGCTGCTTTGATTCTGGTTAGATAGCGCCGCGTCGAGGTGGTACGATGTGTGCAGTTTGCCTCGGGATGGGTGTGACCTCACGCGCGCTTCGCCTCGCGCTCGCTTGTCTCGTCCCGAGCCTCGTCGCTTGCACCGCGGAGCCCGAGCCCATCGCGTCGGACGTGTCCGACGTGACGTCCAAGACGTTTGACAGCGCGCTCGTGCTGAGCGACGAGGCGCTGACCGACGACCAAGCGGTCACGGTGGCCGACGTGCAGGCCTTCTTGGAGCGCACGCCCCACGGGAACCGGTCGGTGCTCGCGACCGTCGTGTCGCACGACCGCACCGCGGCCCAGGCCTTCGTTCAAGCAGGGCAGAAATACGGCATTAATCCTCTGGTGCTGATGACGCGCGCGCAGCTCGAGCAGGGGCTCCTGTCCAAGACGTCGGCGTCTTCCACTCAGCTCGACTGGGCGATGGGCTGCGGCTGTCCCGACAACCGCGACTGCATCGAGGCCTTCCGAGGCTTCGACGTGCAGATCGAGTGCGCGGCGGAGCGGCTCCGCACCTACCTCGACGAGATGGCCGCGAGCGGCACATCCATCGCAGGCTGGGGCGTTGGGGTGCCCAAGCGAACCCTGGACGGGCACCGCATCGTGCCGCGCAATCGAGCTACGGCCGCGATCTACACCTACACCCCCTGGCTCTCTTCGGCGAAGAACCACAGCGCGATCTGGCGGAAGTATGCCGAGGCACTCGGCTACGTCGCGAACCCGCCGGGAGGTTGCCCGGTGACGACCTTCCCGAGCGGCGTGCGCGTGCAGCTTCGACCCTCGCCCCTCGGCGACCAATACGCAGGGGCGACGTGCTTCCTCGACACGTGGCAGCTCGTCGATCCCATCGAGCACCTCGTGTTCGACACCTCGGCCAAGGTGGCCGAAAACTTCACCTTCGCGGAGTTTGCCGCTCGCTCGAAGACCACCGAGCTCCTCTTGTCGCCGGTGCTGGTGAAGATGGTGCAAGCGCTCCGCGTCAAGCTCGGCAGCTCGGTGAGCGTCGAAGTCGGCTACCGCACGCCAGAGGAGCAGGCGAGCTGTGGCTCGAGCTGCAGCCGTCTCGGCGAGCTCACCCAGGGGACGGCGGTGATGGTCAAGAGCGGCGCTGGCGCTGCGGCCGTCGTCGACGCGGCGGTCGCGGTGGGGATGCCGACGTGTTTCGAGCAGAGTGGCTCGGTGTTCGTCGGGGTCGGGGCGCCGGCACAGGGGTGCCGTCGCTGAGGTCGGCGAGGGCGTGACCAGCGGTCTCTCGACCGCAGGTTCTTGGACCCGAGGCTGTGCTCCGCGGTATCAACGGATGTGCGGAAATGTAAGCCATGTCTCACGCTGGTGCTCTCGCTCGCGGCCTGCTCGATCGAGCGCCACTCCGCCGAGCCGCCCGAAGAACGCGAGGTCACGCCACCGCTCTCCAAGGAGCCGGCGCCGACCGCCGCCGAGGCGCCGCCGTCCGCAGCGCTGGCGCGTGAGCGACCGTGGCCTGCCGCCCCAGCGAGCCCGGACGTCGCGGGCGACCGCGTCTTCAGCAAGGTGCGCTTTTTGTGGATCCGACCCAAGCCAGACGAGAACGCCGAGTGGATCGGCTACTTGTCGATGGGCGACGACGCGCCGCTCCTCGGTGGCACCAAGGAGAGCGCGGACGCGGGGCCCGGCTCGTCCGACCGCTGTCGGCGCTGGTACGCGGTCGCGCCGCGCGGGTTCGTGTGCGCCGGCGCGGACGCGACCCTCGACGCCGACGACCCCGACGTGGTGGAGCTACGGAAGCGGCGCGCCCGCCACGAGCCGCTGCCCTACGCCTACGGCGAGTCGCTCGGCACCACCGTGTACATCGACATCCCTCCTCGAAAACGGCAGTATTTCCGAGAGAGCGCGTTCCACGAGCACATGGCGGAGGTGGCTCTCGCGCGGGGCGCGGCCACCCCCGAGGAGGTGGCGAGGGTGGCGCCGCGTCTGGCTGGCGTCGATCTCGCGCCGACCGGAAACCCACCGCCACCGCGGCTCTTGCACCTCGGCGCGCGCTCGCTGCCCCAGATGGCTGCCGGCAAATATGGCTTCCCCGAGGTGGTGGGGGGCTCGACCATCGCCTACACGTACAGCTTCGACGCCGATGAGCGCACCTGGGTGATGACGTGGGATCGGGGGATCGTCCCCAAGGATCGCCTCCGAGTGTTCCCGGCTTCGTCGTTCCACGGGCTACCCCTCGGCGACGGGGTGAGCTTGCCGCTCGCCTTCTTCCGCGCCGAGGCGCCCAAGCTCGAGCGCAGCGGGGATGGAGTGGCGACGACCGGTCAGACCTGGGCGCGGTATGACTGGGTGGGCCTCACCGGCGAGGCGCTCGAGGTGGGGGGCAAGCGCTACCTCGTGACCCGAGAGGAGGGGCGCCTGGTGGAGGCCGCGCTCGTGAGCGCCCCCGAGCCGCGGAGCGACCTGCCGAGCGCGGTGCGAGCGGGGACGAGCCGCACGTGGCTCGACGTGAGCATCCTCGGGGGCTGGCTCGTGGCGTATGAGGGCAAGCAGCCCGTGTACGCCACGATGATCTCTCCGGGACGCGGTGGGCTGCCCAAAGAGGGAAAGACGCTGCTCGAGACCGCGTCCACGCCGGTGGGAGACTTCCCCATCAGCGGGAAGTTCCACACCGCCACCATGACCTCGAACTACAGCGAGAAGGTGGTGCACGCGGAGGTGCCCTACACCCAGAACTTCAGCGGTCCGTACGCGCTGCACGCCGCGTATTGGCACGACGACTGGGGCGTGGGAAAGAGCGGAGGCTGCGTGAACCTCTCCCCAATCGACGCGATGCGGATCTTCGCCTGGACCGAGCCGCGCCTCCCCGAGGGGTGGCACGGCATGCGCGCGATCGGCTCGGACGCCGCCGCCTACGCCGCCGCGACCGTGGTCTCCACCCATCGCTGACGGTCGCGACCGCGTCGACCGACCGCGACGCTTCGAGCGGGGGCGCTCGGAGGCGACGTGACCCCTCTGGACATTAGGCCGGCTGGCCGGTTAACATGGCGCGCTGTTGGAGGTCCGCGCCATGTTCCGGTTTGCTTCGATTCGCCGATTCTCGAGTATTCTGCTCCTCCTGGGGCCTGCCACGGGCTCGCTCGGCTGTAGCCCGGACGCCGGCGATGTCGAACCGTGGGCCGATGTCGAGAGCCCGATCGTGAACGGGCAGCTCGCCACCGGCGATCCCGCCGTGGTCTACCTCAACGTGGGGTGCAGCGGCACGCTCGTGTCGCCGCGGGTGGTGTTGACCGCCTGTCACTGCGTCGACAACACGAGCAGCGCGAGCGTGTTTTTCGGGAGCAACATCAACCAGAGCGGCACCTGGATCAACTCCGTCGACGTACAGGTGATGAGCTACAACCAGTGCATCGGCGACGGCGACATCGCGATGATCACGCTGGCGCAGCCGGGCCCCGCGGAGCCGATCCCGATCAACCACCGCGATCTGTCGCCGTCGCTCGGCAGCGACGTGCGCCTCGTGGGGTTCGGTGTCACCGGCGGCAACTCCGGCGGCTCCGGCATCAAGCGCGAAGGTGGCACCAAGCTCCATCAGCTCGAGTCGGGCGTGATGTGGGTGGGAGGGCAGAGCTCGGGCTTCTGCTACGGCGACTCGGGGGGGCCCAACTTCATGATGTTCGACGGCAAGGAGCACGTGGCCGGCGTCACGTCGTTCACCACCGCCAACTGCAGCGGGGTGGGCAACGATGGCTCGGCCCGCACCGACAAGTACTTCGGCTGGATCAGCGCCTACATCGACGAGCACGATCCGGCGTCGTGCGACGGCGACGGACGCTGCGCGACTGGCTGCGCTGCGGTCGATCCAGACTGCCCCTGCGCGAGCGATGGCTTCTGCTCGGCTCTTTGCGACGATCTCACGACCGACGTCGACTGCGAGGGCTGCGACGCGGACGGCGTGTGTCGCGACGACTGTCCAGTGCTCGATGGCGACTGCTGCGGCGCCGACGGCGAGTGTTTCGACGGCTGCGGTGCCCTCGATCCCGACTGCGCCCCCGAGGATCCGATCGAGCCCGGCGGGCCAGGGGGAGAGCCGGGCGGAGAGAGCGGCGGTGGGGACGACGACGAGCTCGCCGAAGCCGGGGGCGTGGACGACGACGGTGGTCTCTCGGGCTCGGTCTCGTGCAGCGCGGGGGGGGCACGGGGGGGCGCGCAGACCTGGGTCTTCCTCGCCGCCTTGCTCGGGCTGCTCAGGCGCCGACGACGCTGAGCGCCACCGGGGCTTCGAGTCGTGTCGTGATCTCGCAGCCGCGGCGGGTCACCACCACCGTGTGCTCGAACTGCGCCGAGAGGCTGCCGTCGCGCGTGACCACCGTCCAGCCGTCGTCGAGGAGCTCCACCTCCGGTCCGCCGAGGTTCACCATTGGCTCGATGGTGAGGGCCATGCCCGCGACGAGGCGCCGCCCAGTCCCCCTCGTCCCGTGGTGGGCGACGTGTGGCTCCTGGTGCATCGCGCGCCCGATGCCATGGCCACCGAAGTCGCGCACCACGCTGCAGCCCTCGCTGTGCACGAGCGCTTCGATGGCGGCGCCCACGTCACCGAGCCGGGCTCCGTGTCTCACCGCCGCGATGCCGACGTCGCGCGCGCGGCGGGCGACCTCCACCACGTGCCGCGCTTCCGGCGACGGGGTGCCGATGATGAAGGTGGCGGACGTGTCGCCATGAAAGCCGCCGAGCAGGGTGGTCACGTCCACGTTGATGATGTCCCCTGGGGCGAGGCGCTCGTGGGGGCTCGGGATGCCATGACAGACCACGTGGTTCTTCGAGGTGCAGACAGCGGCCGGGAAGCCGTGATAGCCGAGCTGGCTCGGCACGCCCCCCCGCGCGCGGGTGTCGTCACGCACCCAGCGATCGATGTCTGCGGTGCGCACGCCAGGGCGGAGCCGCGAGCCGACGAGGGCCAAGGTGGCCGCGGCGGCGCGTCCGGCGCGGCGCATGCTCACGACGTCGCTCTCTCGAAGCACGGAGATCGCCATGGGGAGAAGGTGACCGGAGAGCGCTCGCGGCGGCCAATACCCTTTGGGTATCGCCGAGAGCGCACGTTCTTGGGTAAGCTTCGGTCTGACCCGTCGTGAGCTTGGATCAGCTGCGCTACTTCGTGACCGTGGCCGAGGTGGGGACCACCCGGGCCGCCGCCACACGTCTTCACGTGTCGCAGCCCCCACTCAGCCGCCAGATCCGCGCGCTCGAGGATGAGCTCGGGGTGGCGCTGTTCGATCGAAGCGCGCGCGGGATGGAGCTGCGACCGGAGGGGCGGGTCTTGCTCGCGCACGCGCGCGCCATCCTCGAGGCGGTGGAGCGCGCGGCGGTCGCGACCGCCACCGCGGCGGCGGGGGAGCTGTCGGCGCGTTCGGGGTCGGCGGAGAGCTCGGGAGAGCCGTCTCCCTAGGGGCCGTTGGCCCGCGCCGCCGCGTGGAGGGCGCTGACCAGCCGGTCGTGGGCCACACCCGCGCGTCCTGCGACGTTGCACGCGCGCGCCGAGGAACCCTCGCGCCGGAGGCGCGGAATCTACGTTTTACCCCACCCCGAGACTTCACTATGTTACTCCGGCTGCGGCGCGTCGGCGGTTCGGTGGGCGCGTCAGAACCACGAGAGTCGTCACGAAGTTGGAGCTACCATGTTCAAGCGCACCATTGTCCTCGCCCTTGCCGTCAGCCTCGTCGCCTGCGGGAACGGGTCCAACGGTCCGGATCCGAAGGACGGGAGCAACGGCAAGCCCGGGGAAGGCCCGAAGGCCGGCGCGACGGCGGCCGGCGCCAAGGTGGAGGAGGGAAGCACCGTCTGCGTGAGCAACCTCCTCGGGGTTCGCTACGCGATCGAGGACGTGCTCGAGGAGCAGGGCCTCAAGGTGACCGGCGACTGCATGTTTGCCGACGTGGAGCTCGCCGAGCACGGTGAGGCCGGCAACTTCGAGCTGAAGTACCGCGCGTTGGGGGGCGAGTGGCAGAGCTGCAAGTCGACCGCCAACGACCGCGTGGCCTTCGTGAAAGAGTGCACCGACGCGATCATCGGCACCAAGGGCGGCGGCTGATCGAGCGCGAGCGCGGGCGCCCCGAAGGCGTGGCGCGCGACCTGTCCCACGCGCCAACGCTCGAGGCGTGAGCGCGCGCGGAGGTTGGTCGCGGCGGCCCACCGATCAGTCGAGGCACACACCGACGTCGGGCGCCTGCACGAACCACGCGTTGCCTGCCGAGGTCTTGACGCAGGTGGCGCCGCCGCAGTCACCGTCGTCGCAGCAGTAGCGGGCGCAGCTCGGCAGCGTGCCGCTCCCATCGGGGCGGAAGCAGGTGGTGCCCTCCGTGCAGAACGGTCCGGCGCTGGCTTGCTGGTCACACGGCTCGCAGAGATCGGCGGTGTTGCCGGCGTAGCAGTCGAAGCCCGTCATGCCCGCGACGTCGCAGGCCTCGTTGTCGTTGCACCCCTCGTTGGTGACGGGGTTGCACGCGAAGGCTCCGGGGAGCGAGCCGTTCTCGAGCGCGCACGCGCCGAGCGACGGGGCCACGAGCGGCGCGTCACAGGCGGGCTCGGTGGCCGCTCCACCGCTCCCCCCGACGCTGCTCCCTCCGCCTTCCGCTCCGCTGCCCCCCGCCGCGCTGCCGCCCGCCGCGCTGCCGCCCGCCGCGCTGCCGCCGACGCTCGAGCCACCCCCCGGCGCGGCCCCCGAGGCGTCGGTCTCGTCGTCGCCGCACGCACCCAGAACCCACGACGCGAACCCCACCGCGCCGACGCCCACCAGCACCGTCAACGTCCTCACGACGTCGAGGGTATCGCGTTTGGCCGCCCGTTGGGTCGCACGAAGCTCGGGACGTTGCAGTAGACAAATGTATGGATTGGTGGTACCGATGAAGCGCGCGGAGGCGGAATGGCCGAGACACGTTCGACGCGTCCGCCACCTCATTCCGGCGACCGGGGCGCCCGGAGCAACGTTCGGGGGGGAAGCATGACAGGTGATGTGCAGATGGCATGGACCGAAGGCATGATCCTCGGCAAGCAGACCCGGCTCATTTCCGAGCCACAGCGTCGTGATGGTCGTCGCGTGTGGCTCGCGCACGACGACGACGAGGCGCGCGAAGTGCTCGTGGAGGTCGCCCGCTCCAGCTGGCGCCGCGACGCGAGCGCCCTCTTCGGGTTTCATGCCGCGGCGGAGGCGGCGGTGGCCCTGCGCCATCCGTCGCTGCTCCGCGTGTTCTCGCACGGGCTCGATGGTGAGCGGTTGCCGTTCGTGGTGCGCGAGGTGCCGCCGGAGGCCACGGTCGCCACGGAGGTCGCGGCCCAGGGCTCGCTCGGGCTGCGGGTGGTGGCGCGGATGGTCGAGCAGCTCTTGCGGGTGCTGGATCTCGTGCACGAGGACGGCCTCGGCGCCGGCGGCGTGACGCCCGATCTCGTGTATCTCGCCGGCCCCGACCGAGATCAGGTGAAGCTCTGGCTCGAGCTCGTGAGCACCGGCCCCACGCGCACGGCGCGTGACCTCTGCTGCGCTTCCCCCGAGCGACTCCGCGACGGCGACGAGCTCGTGGATCGTCGCGCCAGCCTCTGGGAAGTGGGCGCGCTCGCCTACTACGCGCTCAGCGGGAAGGCCCCGTTCGTCGCTCTCAACGCTGCGCTGCTCCACGAGGTGGTGCGCGCGGGGCGGTTCCAGCGCATCGCGTTGCGGGGCGAAGGGGGAGAGGCGTCCCGCATCGAGCTCGACGGGTGGTTCCGCAAGGCGCTCGCCTTCGCGCCCGAGAAGCGGTTCGCGAGCGCCCGCGAGATGCTCGACGCGTGGCAGAGCGTCGCCGGAGGCTTGCTGTTGTTCGTGGATCGGACCGACGTGGGGGCGGTGACGCTCGTGCCTCCCACCAACGACGAGGATCGCGTGGCGCTGCGGCCGTCGAAGCCGCCGCCGCCGACTTCGAGCCCAGCCGACGATCCGCTCGCGTTCGACGACACCGAGGAGGTCACGCGGATCGCCGCCGGCCGCGAGCTCCTGTCGCTGCTCGACGACGAGGGGGAGGACGACACCGTCATCAGCGTGCGCCCGTCCGTGCCGCTCTCCGAGATGCACCCCGCCACCGAGCGCTCGAGCGTTCCGGAGCCCGCGCCCTCCGGCCACCGTGTCGCCGAACGGCGCGCCAACGCGGCCGCGACGGCAGGCCCTCGCGAGCCGTCCGAACCCACCGAGCCCGCCGAGCCCCTCGTGCGCTCGGAGCGCCCGACAGAGTTTCCTCTCACCACGAGCGTCCGTCCACAGGCCGCGTCGCGGAGCTTTGGCCCCCTCATGCTCGCGCTCGGGGTGCTGGTCGCGGCGACGAGCTCGGTGGCGACCACGTGGCTCTCGCGACCGGCCGCGCCCGAGTGCGACTGCAGCGCGGTGTCCGCGGCCGCGCCGTGCGATGGCGCCAACCCAGAGACCGCGGCGGTGACGCCGAAGGTGCCCGCCGCGGCGGCGACCAGCGACGACCACGCCACCCCGCGCGGCGCGTCGTCGGGAGTGGGCGCTGCGGGCTCGGCGCTGGCCCCAGAGGCGCCCGACGCCCAGGTGCCGCCGAGCGGTGCCGTCTCCGCCGCCGGGCTGCCGAGCGCCACGCCCGTGAGCGCCGAGGGGCGGGCCACGCCCGCGCCGGCGACCACCACCATCTGGCCCTCGCCCACCGCGCCGCCTCGCGACCGACCGAACACGGAGCAGCCCTCGGTGGAGGTCTCGCCGGCTCCGCCCGCGCCCGCGCCGGCAGCGCCCTCCGACGACGATCCCTACGCCGGCGGTTGAGGAGACGCTCGCGGCCGCGGCCGGCGCAGGGCGCGACGTGGGGGGCGAGCGCGTCGTCCATCGAAGGGCGCGTGCCGGCGATGCTCGACGTGCGCGGAGACCGAGCGCCGCGTGAGAGGTGGCGGCCGCGGCGTGGGCGCGGCACCATCGGGCGGTGCACATCGTCGAGGTCTCGGCCGAGCCGTTCCCCATCCCCTTGATCGAGCCGTTCATCATCTCGCGGGCGCGCGCCGACTCGACCCGCGCCGCGATCGTCCGGGCGCGGGTGCGGGCGGGAGCTGCGACCGCGATCGGCTACGGGGAGGCGGCGCTCCCGCTGGGCTCTGCGGAGCCGCTCGAGGCGCTGGTCGCGGCCGTCGCCGCCGCCGCCCCGGCGCTCGCCTCACGCGAGGTGACCACCCTCGAGGCGCTGAGCGCGCTCGTCGACGGGTGCTTCTCGGGCTCGAACCCGGCCCGCGCCGGCTTGATCTCGGCGCTCTTCGACGCCTTCGCCCGCCTCGCGGGGGTGCCGCTCCATCGCGTCCTCGGCGCGCGCGAGGCCCAGCCCATGGTGACGGACATCACCCTCCCGATCGCCGAGCCCGCGCACCTCGCCGGCCTCGCGCGTGGCTATTGGGCCCGCGGATTCCGCTGCTTCAAGCTGAAGGTTGGACATCGCCTCGAGCATGACCAGCGCACCGTCGAGCGCGTCGCCGCGGCCGCGCCCGAGGCGACCCTCTTGTTCGACGCCAACGAGGGGTTCGGTGCAGACGACGCGCTCGCCTTGCTGCGGCACACGGCGGCGCTCGGGCTCGCGGTGACGTGCTTCGAACAGCCCTGTGAGCGTGACGATCTCGCGGGCCTCCGGCGGGTGCGCGTCGAGGGCGGGGTTCCGGTCGTGGCCGACGAGTCGGTGGTGGACGAGCGAAGCCTCGACGCGCTCGTCGCCGCCGACGCGGTGGACGGGGTGAACCTCAAGCTCGTGAAGATGGGGGGCATCGACCGCTGCCTGCGTCTCGGGCGCGAAGCACAGGCTCGAGGCCTCTCGCTGATGGTGGGGGCGATGATCGAGTCGCGCCTCGGGCTCACCGCGATGGCCCACGTGGTGGCCGCGCTCGGCGGGGTGCGGTGGGTGGATCTCGACACTGCGTTTCTCCTCGCCGCCGATCCCTACGAAGGGGGCATGTGCGCCGACGGCGCCACGCTCACGCTCCCGGCCACGCCCGGCCTCGGCATCGCGCCGCTCGTCGATCGACAGGCCTGACGCGCCTGCTGCGAGCGCGGTGTCGCCCCGGCGAGGGGCGCGCCGTGTCGGCCTCCCGCGCGGTGCGCTGGCGGGCCGCCCTATTCGGGCTCCGCGTCGGTCGGACGGGTCCGGATCCGGCGTCGCCAGTCTGGGAACCGTTCGTCGTGGATGCGAGAGATCAGGTAGCTCACCACGGCCATGAACGGCGTCGTGAGGTCGCGGAACGTCATCTCGCGCGTGGTGAGGGCGCGTTGATGGCGCACCGTCAGCTGCTGGAGCACCTTGCACATGGCCGCGACAGGGCCCACGAGCTCGCCCGTGAAATCGAGCCACGACAGCTCGATGCCGTCGGCGAGGAGGGCGGCGATGGTGCGCACCAGCCACGCGTCGCCAGCGTCGAACAGCCCGGCGTGGCGGGGGCGGAGGACACCGTGCGCGAGCAGGTGCTCGACGAGCGCGGGGTCTACACCGCAGAGCTTCGCGAAGGCGTCGCGTGGGACGGGGTCGAAGTGCTCGATGGGCTCTCGCGTCGCGTCTCCCCACACCGGCGGGAGCGCCTGGAGGATGCCGATTCGTTCGGCGCGCTCGATGCCTTGCTCGTCGAGGCCGACGAGCTCGAACTGCGCCTTGATCTCTGCGAGCGACATGCCGATGGCGTTCTGACAGCGCTTGATGAGCCGCAGCGCGCGCACGTGGAGCTCGGAGTAGGCCGCGCGGGTGCGGTTGAGCTTGCGTGGCGGCGGCAACAAGCCGTCCTTCACGTAGAAGTTGATGGTGGCGGTGCTCACGCCGCTTCGTTCGGCGAGCTCGCCGATGAGCATCTCGCCGGGCTGGAGCGGGGTCGCCATGGGAGGGACGATAAGACCCATCTTGACAGTTATCAAGTTGATACTTTATAAAGTTTCTACTTCATAATTGTGAAGGTCACACACGAGGTGGACGATGCACGGGGAAACGACCAGCGTGGCAGCAGACAGGGGTGAGTGGGAGCCAACGTTCGAGACGCCGGGGAAGGGCACGTGGGAGATGGACGCCACGCACTGCCCGAAGCCGCTCGCGCCGCTCTTGCAAGAGGTGTTCGCCGACGGCCTGAGCGCGGGGATGCGGCGGAGCTGCGCTCGCTACGGCCTGCTCCTCGACACCCTCGTCGTTCGCTACGTGCAAGGCTTCCCGTACATTCAGCCCAAGCCGGTGGGCGCGCCGGAGGGAGCGACGGGGACGCCGCCGCGCTTTCTGGTCAAGCTCATGCTCTGGCTCCACCCAGCGCTGCGGGCACGCCTTCGAACCGCCGAGCGCGTGTTCATCGACAGGCCGTGGCGCGAGGAGCTCGCCGACTGGGATGCGCGGGTCAAGCCCGCCACCGTGGCGCGCCACCGCGCCCTCGCCGCCGCGCCGCTGACGGAGCTCGACGACTCGCAGCTCGCCGACACGCTCGAGCCGCTGGTGTCCTTTGCCCGCGAGATGGTCGAGCAGGACCACTCGTACAACTGCACGTACATGGTACCGCTCGGCGACTACCTCGCTCAGGTTGGCCGCTTCACCGGCGCGGACGGCGCAGAGCTGATGGCGCTCCTTCGTGGCCACAGCGACGCCTCCACCGGCGATCTCGTGGAGCGCCGGCGCGTGAGCGAGGCTCTCGCCAACGACGCGGAGGCGCGCGCGGTGCTCGAGAGCGACCGCTCGCCGGCGGAGATCGTGGCCGCGCTCGAGGCGCGGCCGGGCCCGTTCGGAGAGGCGCTCGCCGACTATCTCTTGTTCGCGGGCGGGGCCGCGCTCGGGATCAGCCTCACGTCACCGTGCTTCCGCGAGCAGCCGGAGCTCGTGGTGCCGGCGCTGCGTGCTGCCACGTCCCCCCCGAAGCCCCGCGAGAGTGGGCTCGCCGAGGCGGAGCGGCGCTTGCGCGAGCGCGTGCCCGCGTCACACCGCGACACGTTCGATGAGCTGCTCGCGGAGGCGCGGCTCGTGTACCGGCTGCGCGACGAGCGCCACACCTACGGCGCCATCCCGCTGGTGTGGCACGCGCGACGGACCCTGCTCGAGGTGGGGCGACGCCTCGAGGAGCGCGGCGAGCTCCCCGACCGGCGGCTCGCGCTCTTCGCGTTCAGCCACGAGCTCGAGAGCGCCGTGCGAGGGCGCTCCGTGCCCGACGTCGCGCTGTGGGAACGCCGTCGCCGCGATCACGACCGCCTCGACGGTTGGTCGGTCCCCGCTCGCTTCGGTCCCGAGGGCGAGCGTCCACCGAGCGACGTGCTCCCGAGCGCGGCGCGTCGCTTGTCTGACGCGCTCGACGCGTACATGCTCCACACCAACGAAGCGCCGGCGCCGGCGCCGAGCCGGGAGCGGCTCAGCGGCTTGGGCGTGTCGCCGGGGACCTGGGAGGGCACCGCCCGGATCTGCAGCACCCAGGAGGATCTGATCCGCATCCAGCAGGGAGACGTGCTCGTGGCGCAGACCACCACCGTCGCCATCAACGGCGCGCTCCCGCTGCTCGGGGCGATCGTGACCGACCGCGGGGGAGCCCTGTGTCACGCCGCGATCGTGTGTCGCGAGTTCGGCATCCCGGGCGTGGTCGGGACCGGTCAGGCGACCAAGCGCATCACCGACGGGGCCCGGCTGCGCGTGGACGGCACCGCGGGCACGGTCGAGGTGCTTCGGTGAGCTGCGATGTCCCCCTGGGGATGGCCCAGGGCCTCGTGGCCGTGATCGAGGTGGCGCGCGAGGCGGGGGTCCTCGCCGCCCTCACCGAACGGGTGACCGCCGCCGAGCTCGCCACGCGCCTCGCGCTCGAGCCGCGAGCGCTCACGCTGCTCCTGAGGGCGCTGGTCGCGCTCGGCGTGGTCGAGGAGCTCGAAGGGGCCTTCGTGCGGCGAGCCGACGCGCTCAGTCCCCACGAGCCGTGGCGTGAGCTCGCGGTCTTCCTGCGCGACGGCGAGGTGCACCGCGGGATCGACGATGTCGCGCAGCGAGGAGAGAGCTACGGGCGCGTGGTGGCGATGCTCGGGCAGCGCTTCCTGCCGCTCGCCCGCGACCTCGCGGCCCAGCTCCCCGAGGTGGCCACGGTGCTCGACGTGGGGGCGGGCTCGGGCGTGTGGAGCCTGGCGATGGCCGAGCGCTCGCCGTCGACGCGGGTCGTGCTCGTCGATCTGCCCGAGGTGGTCGCGGTGGCTCGTGAGCGCGCCGAAGCGATGGGGCTCGCCGAGCGGGTGGAGCCGCTCGCCGGCGACTACTTCGAGGTGGCGCTCGACCGGCGCTTCGACCGCGTCGTGCTCGCGAACGTGCTCCACCTCGAGACGGAGCCAGACGCGGCGAGCCTGGTGGGGCGATACGCCCGGCTCCTCTCCCCCGGCGGCGAGCTCGTCATCATCGACTGCATCGAGGGCGAGGGCTACGCCCACGAGGTGGTGGTGGCGCTCTACACGCTCCACCTCGGCATGCGCACCGCCAGGGGCAAGCCGCATCACCTGCACGAGCTCTGCGCGTGGGCCACCGCGGCGGGGCTCGGCGAGCACACCGTGTTGCGGCCGGCGATGGGGAGCGCGGGGTTCGGGGCGCTCGTGTGTCGCGCCGCCAGAGCGGCAGGGGCGCGCCAGCCGCCGCAACTCGGGTAAGTTTGTCGCGCTCCGGTGCGTAGAACCCGGAGGTTCACGGTTGGGGTCGGGCTGGCCCTCCGCACCGCGAGCGGTGACAGGCGATGAGTGAGCACGACAAGAAGGCACGCGCGGCGATCCTCCGGCGCCGAGCACAGCTCGTGACGGCGGCGGTGTCCACCGTGTCGCTGTCGGCGGCGACCGCCCACGCTCAGGTCTGCTTGAGCCCGCGGCCTCCCAAGCCACCCCCCTGCGCGCGCGACGAGCAGCGGCTCGGTGGCGGCGCCGCGCCGTTGCACCTCCTCGAGGTCGCGCGCTGCTTCGCGGACCGGGAGCGCAACCTCGAGCAAGCGCTGCGCCTCTACGAGCGTTTCCTGCGCGAGTCGGAGGGCGATCCCACGCTCCTCAACGAGCGTCGGCGCGCGGCGTGGGCGGTGCGACGGATCCGGATTGTCCAGGGGGCGGGCGATCCCGACCGGCCCCCGAGGCCGCTGCCTCCCGAGCCCGACGAGCCACCGGGGGAGATCGAGGTGGTGGTGGCGCCAGACGCTGCGCCACGGACCGGCGGCGCGGCGGGGTGCGGCTGCGAGCTCGGGCGCGGGCCCGAGGAGCGGGGGCGCGGGGCGGGCTTGTGGATGCTCGCGGCCGCGTTGGCGCGCCTCTGGAGGCGTCGATGAGGCGCGCGCTCGTGGCCGTCGTGGTCGCCGCTTGTTGTGGCTGCTCGCCACGTGGCCCGGAGGACGTCCCCGCGCCGCCGACCCGCGCGGGCGTCGCGGTGCGCCACGAGCGGAGCGTGGAGGTCCCCGCCGATCTCGTGGGGGCGCCGTTCGTGCTCCGCTGCGACGGCTCCGACCCCCACCGAGGCTGCTTCCTCGTGGCGCGGGTGCAGAAGAAGGGGGGGCGCATCGAGCGCCTGTCGGAGGGGGACGCGTGGGCGCTGACACGCCCCGTCCTCGTCGACGAGCGCGCAGCGTATTGGCCCGGCCAGGCGGTGCTGAAGGAGGGGCTCACGCCCGTCACGCTCGCGTGGCGCTCGGGCCTCGTGCGGTCCCTCGAGCAAGACGAAACGCACCTCGTGGTGGTCGACGAGGGAGGGGTCTACCTGTTGCCGAAGAGCGGCGACGACCGCGTCGAGGTCGCGCCCGCTGGCGATGGGATCTGGTCGGCCGCGAGCGGGCGCGGTTTCGTGGCCTACACCGTCGACGGTGGCAGTGGGCCGGGCAAGGTGGTGCTGGTGGGGCGGGACGGACGGCCATCGATCTCGGTCGAGCCGGAGCCAGCGCCGCATGGGGTGTGGGTCGACGAGGACACGCTCTATTGGTTCGGCTTCGGGAGCGCCGATCCGAGCCACCCCACGGGGACGCTCCGTCGCCTCTCGAACGGGGTGGCGGAGACGCTGGCGGCGGGCCTCTTGGTGCCGCGCGATCTGTGCGTGTTCGGCGAACACGTCTACTGGGTGACCGACGAGCCGGCGGGTCGGGTGGTGCGGCGCGTCCCGAAGGCGGGCGGCGCGGTCGAGCCGCTGGGCGTGTCGCATGAGCTCCACGGGCTGCGCACCAACCACGACCGCATCGTGGTGCACGGCGAGCACGTGTACTGGAACGCGGCGCACTCGGTGGTCCGGGTCCCGCTCGAAGGCGGACGCGTCGAGCTCGTGGTCACCGCCGACATCCCGGGCGACATCCAGAGCTTCGCGGTGGACGACACGCATCTGTACGTCGCCGCGCGGATCCACCCCACCCGGCGTTGAGCGCGTCCACCTCGGAGCGGAGAGCGCAGGCCGTGGTGCGCGGTGCCTCGCGGGAGCCGAGCCACCGTGAGGGCCGCCGACGGGGGTGGCAGGTGGTCGTGGTTCGAGACCGTCGCGCGCGTTCGAGGGTGGCGGCGCGTGGGCGGTCGTGGGATCGGATCGCGTGGCCGAGTCACCCATCGCTCACGTGCTCCACGTGGCAGAGCTCCGCGATCTCGCGGATGGGAAGTCGTTCGCACGCGGCAGCGACTATCATCGACAGGGGCGGGTGGGGCCGCTCGTGCGCGACGGTCGCTCGGTGAAGGCCACGGTGCGCGGCAGCGTGCCCTACGAGGTGAAGCTCTGGGCCGCGGGCGATCGCATCGCCTACGCCTGTTCGTGCCCGATCGGCGCCGAGGGGAGCTTCTGCAAGCACTGTGTCGCGGTGGCCCTCACGGTGCTCGACGAGGCGCGGCCCGCTGCCCCGGCCCCGTCGAAAGCCCCGACACCGGCCCCTGCGACCCCTGCCAGGGTGACGGTGGTGACAGCGCCCGAGCCGCTCCCCGACGCTGCCCACCCGACCGTGTTCCTCGCCGGCTCGATCGATCTGGGGACGGCCCCTCCGTGGCAGCGCGAGGTGATCGAGGGGCTCGTCGATCTCGCCGAGCTCACCGTCTTCAACCCGCGCCGCGCCGACTGGGACGCGAGCTGGGAGGCGACGCTCGCCGAGCCCCGCTTCTGCGAGCAGGTGGAGTGGGAGCTCGACGCCATGGAGCGCGCGGATGTGATCGCGATGTACTTCGCCCCCACCTCGCGAGGCCCCGTCACTTTGCTCGAGCTCGGGCTCCACGCTGCGAGCGGCAAGCTCATCGTGTGCTGCCCCGAGGGGTTCTGGCGGAAGGGCAACGTCGACGCCGTGTGCCGTCGGCATGGAGTGCACCAGACCCACGACCTCCGCACGCTGGTGCGGGCCGTGCGGGCCCGCGTGTCGGCGTATCGCCACGGCTGAGCCGGCAGCTCGGTCGCCGGGCGGCCCCGCCGAGGTGGACAGCTCGCGCGCGCTCCGGTCAGCGGCGGGGCACGAGCGAGAGCGACACCCGGCTGGGCTCGACGGACACCAAGGTGAGGCCGCGCGGGAGCACCACCTGGCTCTTCCCGATGGGGACCGCGTGCTGACCCGGCTTGAGACCCTCGAGCGAGACGGTCACCTGGATCTTGTTCGGGTTGACGAGGTAGAAGTCGCGCCCGGCGCCGCTCACGGTGACCCGCACCTCTTTCGGGTGCACCGCCTGAAGCTCCACGTTCGGCGGTGCGTTCTCGGTGCTGATCGCCAGGACGTAGCTGCGCTCGATGGGGCGACCGCCGTGGACGATGACCATCCATGACAGGGCGGCCATGAGCAGCGCCGCCGCGAGCGTCGTGCCGTGCAGGCGGGGCAGTCGCCAGCGGGCGCGCTTCTGACGTGGGGCCTCGCTGAACGACGCGATCCGCTGGGTGAGGGCGCTCTCGTCGGGGAGCTCCTCGAGCTCGCCGTTCGCACACAGGGTTACCGAGCCGCGCTCCTCCGACACCGCGATACAGAGCGCGTCGCTCTGCTCCGACATCCCGAGGGCGGCGGCGTGACGGAGCCCGCGATGCCCGAGCGTGGCGTGTTGCTTCGAGAGCGGCAGGTGACAGCCGAACCGCCACAGCCGCCCGTTCTTCAGGATGACCGCGCCGTCGTGGCCCATCGAGTGGGGATCGAAGATGCTGTGGAGGAGGGGCTCGGAGGGGACGCCATCGAGCGCGGTGCCTCCCGTCACGAGGCTCTCCACTGGATCGCGCCCCTCGAGCACCACGAGCGCCCCGATGCGGACCTTGCCGAGCGCGAACAGCACCCGCGCGAGCTCGGCGGCCTGCGCGCTCGAGGCCGACGCGGAGCGGCGCGGTCCGCCGAAGAGCGCGATCCGCTCCACGAGTCGCCGGATCTCCCCGCCGTACAGCACGATGGCGGCCACCCCCACCACCACCAGCACCACCTCGAGCGAGGTCGACGTGAGCTGGAG
Source organism: uncultured Polyangiaceae bacterium (assembly GCA_964401935.1). GTDB lineage: Bacteria > Myxococcota_A > Polyangia > Polyangiales > Polyangiaceae > JAPYTK01. The sequence continues at coordinate 9,936 of CAYOAL010000039.1, read as the reverse complement.
CTCGAAGAAGCGCGCCGCGAGGTACAGCGCCACCACCGTCACCACGCCGCGCAGCAGGTTGCGCATGTGGTTCGACCGCATCCAGGCCAGCGCGCCGTAGATCAGGCCGGTCATCAAAAGGATGTCGGCGGCTCCGGCGAGCCCGATGTCCAAGACGATGTCGGCGATCGGATCCACGCGGGAGGCTCGTGGTGCAGCTCACCCGGTCAGGGTTGGGCCTGACGTAGCGGGCAGCGGGGGGCTCGGGTGGATCACGGACACGCGGTCGGCGTGCAGTATTCCACGTTCTGAGCCTTGCAACAGTTCCATCCGGCCTGACACACCTGGGTGCCGCACGTGAGATCGCCGCCGCTGCCGCCGGCGCCGCTCGTGGTGGTGACCCCGGTGGTGCCGCCCGGGCAGCAGACGCCGCACGTGACGGGATAACAGAAAGTGTCGCCGCAGCAGGCCTGTCCGGCGGTGCAAGTGAGCGAGCCACAGGCGCTCGAGGCGCCGCCCTCGCCGCCCGCGCTCCGACCGCCCACGCTCGAGCCCCCGCCGCTCGTCGTCGGGCCCATGCCTCCGGCGCTCTGGGTGCTGCTGCCCGCGCCGGCGGCCCCGGTGCCGCTGGGCTCGGCGCCGCTGCCGCCCTGTGACGACGACGACGACGCGCTGGTCTGGGTGGTGGAGGTCGGCTCTCCGAACACGCCGTCACCCGAGCAGGCGGCGAGCGCGAGCCCGAGCCACGCCCCCCGCGCGATCAAGCCAGTAACCCGCATGCCCAGCGTCTATCACCTTTCTGCAGCCTTCGCAGCTCCCCGTGTGTTGTGACGAGCCGCGCGACCGTTGTGGGTGAGACAGGGCCGAGGCGACGGCCGATCCGCGGCGACGGGACCGAGGCGACGAGGCCGACCCGAGCGAGGCGCCGCGGCCCCCGCTACTCCGTCTTGCAGACGGCAGGCGTCATGTTGTTGCAGCCTTCGCCGTTGTTCGGACAGTCGGCCGGATCGGCGGGGCAGGGGATGGTGCAGCGCGAGCCCATGCCGAACGCGAAGCACTGACCGGTCGCTCCCGCCGCGTCACAGCAGACGTCGGCGTTGGTGCAGCTCTCTCCGAACGCGACGCACATGCCGCCGCCGCCGCCGCCGCCGCCGCCGTCGCCGCCGCTGCCGCCGCCGTCGCCGCCTGCGCCTGCGCCGCTCTGAGTCGTGGCGCCGCCCTGGCCGGAGCTCGGCCCGCTCGCGGTGCTGGTGGATGTGTCGGAGTCGTCGCTGCAGCCAGCTCCGGTGCCGAGGCCGAGCGCGAGTGCGAGGAGGAACAACCAGGTTACGCGCTGCATCACGTGTTCGAGACGATACCAGCGGGCTCTCGCACCCAATGTTAGAAACTTGTTACACCGTGTTCGGGGGCGGGACGGGCAGTCGCACGGTGAAGCGGCTGCCTTCACCCACCGCGCTCTTCACCTCCACGGTGCCGCCCATCGCCTCGGAGAGGTGTTTCACGATCGCGAGGCCGAGGCCCGTGCCGCCCTTGTCTCGGGAGCGGCCCTTGTCCACGCGATAGAAGCGCTCGAACACGCGCGCCGCGTGCTCCGGTGCCATCCCTTGCCCGCGGTCGAGGACGCTGAACTCGACGGCGTTGGGCTCCACGTGCCCTTCGACGCGGATGGCACCGCCCTCGGCGCCATACTTGAGCGCGTTCTCGAGGAGGTTGTCGAGCACCTGCTCGACGCCCAACGGATCGGCCCACGCGATCATGCCGTCGGGGAGCGCGATCTCGATGGCCACCTGATCGTGTTTGGCAGCGGCCTGGACGCCGCTCGCCGCGTGCTCCGCGATCGCCCGCACGTCGACGGGCTCGGCGATGACGTCCTCGGGGGCCCGCGCCTCGAGCTCCGAGAGTTGCAGAATGCGCGCCACGAGCACTCCGAGCCGCTTGGCGTGACGGGAAATGGCGGCGAGGAACTCTCGTGTCGTCTCCGGATCGGTGTCGCCGTCCTGGAGCGTCTCTGCGAAGCCTTGGATGGCGGTCACCGGGGTGCGCAGCTCGTGCGAGGCGTTGGCGACGAAATCGCGCCGTACGCGCTCGAGCTGCTGGATTCGCGCCATGTCGCGCCGGAGCTGGCTGGCGAGGGTGCCGAGCGCGTCCGCGAGCCGACCGAAGTCGTCGTCGGTGCGCGGCGGAAGCTCGACGTCGTAGTCGCCGCGCGCGATGCGATCCGCGGCGTCGGTCATCTTGCGCAGCGGGCGCGCGGCGAGCGCCGAGCCCAGCAGCCCGAGGCCGATGGCGGCCAGCACCCCGAGGAGCGCCGCGTACAACAGCCGCGAGCGCACCTCGGCCACCGTGTGATCGATGTTGGACAGCGGCGCGGAGAGCCGCACGTACCCGTCGCCGGCGTTGACCGCCACGTGGCTCATCAGCTTCCCCTCGGCGGGGCGGGTGGCGCGCCCCACGCCGCCCCCGAGGGCGCCTTGGAGCTCGGGGAGCTCGTAGGGTTCTTCTCCCGGCCGCGAGGAGGCGAGGATGGTGCCCTCCTCGTCGAGGATGGTGACATCGGCGCCGACCACATCGGCGAGCCGCGCCGCGAGCTTGTCCGGGTGCCGGTTCTGGTTCACCCACTGCGCAGCGCCGCGCGCCTGTTGCACCAGTCGCTCGTCGAGCTGCTCGTGTAGATCGGCGGTGAGGCGACGGTCGAGATCGATGGTGACCACCATCATCACCGCCGCGACCAAGGTGAGCTGTCCCAGGAGGAGCTTGGTGCGAAACGTGAGCTGCATGGGTCTCATGGGCGGCGGAGGCGGTATCCCACGCCGTAGACGGTCTCGATGGCGTCGGCTGCGGCGCCGAGGGCCTCGCGCAGGCGTCGGACGTGGGTGTCGACCGTCCGCGTGTTGACGTTGGCGGTGATCCCCCAGCCCTGCTGCAACAGGCGCTTGCGCGTGAGCACCTCCTCCGGGTTCTCGAGGAACAGCTGCAGCAAGCGAAACTCGAGCGGGCGCAGGGCGATCTCCTCGCCGGCCCAGGTCGCGGTGTGGCGTTGAGCGTCGAGCTCGAGCGCCTGCCAGCTCAGCGTCGGCTGGCGCGTGGACAGGCCCGAGCGCCGCACGAGCGCTCGCACGCGGTGCACGAGCTCGCGCGGGCTGAAAGGCTTGACCACGTAGTCGTCGGTGCCCACCTCGAAGCCGAGCACGCGGTCGTACTCGTCGCCGCGCGCGGTGAGCATCAGGATCGCCAGATCGTCACGGCGATGGCTTCGGAGCTGACGGCACACCTCGACGCCCGGGATGTCGGGGAGCATCAGATCCAGCACGATCACGTGGGGCATCCAGCGCTCGGCCTCCGCGAGCGCCTCGGTCCCCGTCGCGGCCGCGTGCACGTCGAAGCCGGCGCGTTCGAGGTTGATGGCGACGAGCTTGAGCAGATCCGGCTCGTCGTCCACGACGAGGACGCGGGGCGTGTCGGTGGCCATCGCTGGATTGTAGCCACACTCCAGCGTTCGGGTGGACATCCCGCGCCGTCTCCGCCCGCGGCCTCGGGTCGAGCCGACCCTCACGGGGTCGCGGTGGGGGTCACCTCGAGCACGTAGGTGGAGAAGCCAGGTCGCGCGTGTTCGCCGACACCGAAGAAGGCGGTCACGACCACGGTGTAGGGGCCGCCGTGCGGCGCTCGGAACGTGGCCAGCGTGGCGCCGTCGTCTTGGGTTCGCTCGTGCACCGCCACCGCCGCGCCGGTGAGGCCGTCGCCGTGAAACACCCGCACGCTGAACCAGAGCGGCGCGGCGCCGGCGTCCTCGGCCGTTCGCGGCGCGCTCTCGGGCGCTGGGGTCGGCGCCGGGGCGGGGGGCGGCGCCGCGCTCGGCGCCGCGGAGGGCGAGTCCGACGGGGACGCGGCGGGAGCCGCGCTCGCGGGGGGCGTGGGCAGGGCCGCTCCGCTCCTTGGTGGCGCCCCCGCGTCGGGCTCGCCGTGATCGGGCGCCACCGTCACGCGATAGCCCGTGCCCCCGACCAGGTTGAGCACGTACGCGTCGTAGTGGCTCTTGGTCTCGGTGAGCACGGGGTCGAACGGATCGATCCGGCCTCGCTCGGGCGCGCTGTGGGGGATCGACTTGGGCGCGCTCGACATCGGCGCGAGGCCGAGGCCGCCCCCCGCGCCGAGCGGCACCGGCCCGCTGCGAGGGCGGGAGGTGCCGAGGCACAACAGGCAGAAGAGACACACCACCACGAACGAGAGGAGCCGCTTCCGGTTCATGCCGGGCTCCGTTCGAGACGCCGCGCCGCGGTCAGCTCCGCGAGGAGGAACGCGACCGCATAGGTGAGCAGGTCCATTGGATCGAAGGTCCCGGGCAAGGCCCCGACGACCTGCGCGAGCTCGCTGCCCACGGCGAGCGCGAGCGGGAGCAGCCGCCACGCGCTGGCCTCGAGGCTGCGCTCGCACCAGGTGGAGGCCATGAAGAACGCGAACGCGTAGAGCCACAGCCCGTCCGGCAAGCTGTAGAGGATCCAGCCGAGGGGAGGCGAGAGCGGCGCCGCCGCCGCGCGGAGCCAGCTCACGGCGGGGGTCAGCCCGAGCGCGTTCGCCCAGTGGAACAGCAAGTGGTCTTGGCTCCGGAACGCGACGTAGATCAACCCCCCGACGACGACGGGCATCACGACGTGGAGCACGCGGAGAGGCTTGTTCACGAGGGTGGCTGCGGAGCATAACAGAGCTCGGCCGTGACGGCGCACGTCGCGCCGCGTGGCCGCCCGAGGAGGACGCGACATGGTCGGCCCCACTCAAGGCGGCGCGGGCATGCGTTGCCTCAAGAGCGTGGCGAGCGCCGTGGCCTCCTCGTGGGTGGCGTCGATCTTCCGCAAGCACGCTCGCGTCGGACGCCGAAAGGTGACGCTCTCACGCACCTGAACCGCCGCCTCGGCCAGGGTGAGCGCAAAGTACGTGCGATCATAGACGGCGTGGGGCGTGTCGGTGGCTCTTGGCGTCCCGAGCAGCTCGGCGCCCCGCACGTAGCCCCGCACGGCGAGCTCGAGCGGACACGACGGGGCCTCCCGGTGGTAGAGCGAGGCTTGGATCGCGGCCCTGAACGCCTCCGATGTCAGGTGGTGGACACGGTTCCGATCGTCGAGGGTCTCCGCGGTGGCGCTCACCTGGTCCAACTGCGCGATGAAGGCCTTGGCGCGGAGCTCGTGAGCGCGGCACACGAGCGCGGAGGGCTCGCCCCCGGGTTGGACGTCGTGTGCCGTCGCACGCGCGACGACCGCCAGCATCGGCTCGTCCACCGCCTCCGGCTCGCCGCGGGCGAGCGCCGCTTCGGCGCGCTCGATCATCCGCCTGAGCTCCACCCGCTCGCGCGCCGGCACCTCGAGATCGCCCTCGAGCAGCGTCAGGGCCTCGTCGCCGCGCTGCTTTCCGCGCTTGCGCTGCGGCGCGTCATCGTCGTCTTCCGCGCTCGCGTCGGCCCGCTCCGAGCGCGCAGCGAGCAGCGCACCGAGCACTGCCACGCCACCGCCCACGACGACGCTCAGGGCTACGAAGGCGACGGCGACCCAGCGCCACGCGTTGGAGCGGCGCGGAGGGCTCGCGGTCGGCGCGTAGGCCCCGGGCTGCGCGTGCGTGTTGGCGCTCACGCTCGGCGCGTAGGCCCCGGGCTGCGCGTGCGTGTTGGCGCTCACGCTCGGCGCGTAGGCCCTGGGCTGCGCGTGCGTGTTGGCGCTCACGCTCGGCGCGTAGGCCCCGGGCTGCGCGTGCGTGTTGGCGCTCACGCTCGGCGCGTAGGCCCCGGGCTGCGTAACGGCGGCCGCCTGGGTCACGGCCGACGGGGAGGGAACACCAGGGGGCCCCGGCTGGGCCTCCTGCTCGCCGAACAGGGTGGGCCCGAGCGCCATCGAGGGGGAGCCCCTCGTGGCGTCCCTCTCGCCCCAGGCCGCGTTCGAACCGACGAACGGGGGGGGGACGCTGAGGTGGCTCGGCGCGGCGCGTCGCAGGGCGTCGGCGAGGTCGTCCATCGAGCCAAAGCGGAGCTCGGCGTCCTTCTCGAGGCAGCGCTTCACCACGGCCACGAGCGCAGGAGGCACGTCGGGGCGCACCGCGTCGATGGGGCGGGGCGGCTCGCGGAGGATAGAGGTGGCCACGTCGGTGAGCGTGTCGCCGGCGAAGGCGGGGCTCCCCGTGAGCAGCTCGTGGAGGGTGGCGCCGAGCGACCACACGTCGGCGCGGGCGTCGACGTCGGCGCTCGAGACGAGCTGCTCGGGAGACATGTACTCGGGCGAGCCGAGCATCGAGCCCTGCTGCGTGAGTTGGGTCATCGGCGCGAGGGTGGCGAGCGCGGGCTTCGAGAGGCCGAAGTCGAGCAGCTTGACGCACCGCGAGCCGTCGGCGCGGGTGGTCAGGAACAGGTTCGCGGGCTTGATGTCGCGATGCACCATCCCGAGGCGGTGCGCCTCCCCGAGGGCCTCGGCCGCCTGGAGCGTGAAGTCGATCGCGTCCGCCACTGCGAGCGGGCCGTCCTCGCGGAGCACGTCGCAGAGGTCGCGTCCCACGAGCAGCTCCATCACGAGGTACGGCGTCCCGTCTGCGAGCTCGCCGGCGTCGAGCACCCTGGTGGCGTGCTCGCTCGAGAGCCGAGCCGCAGCGCGCGCCTCGCGCAGGAAGCGTTTGCGGAGGGTGGGATGGTCGCCATCGAGCAAGATCTTCAGCGCGCAGGGCGCTCCCGACGGATCGCGCGCCGCGTACACCGCGCCCATGCCGCCCTTGCCGATTTCCCGCTCCACGCGGTAGCGGCCGTCGACCCTCTGGCCCGGTGTCAGCACGGAACACGCACCCCACGTCATCCTACTTGGAGCTCGCCGCTGCCGCCCGTAAATGGCTGCGGTCAACCGGCTGGCGCGTCGGGCAAGCGCTGCCGGGGTACGCAACCTGCGCGCAAATGGCCACCCCGCAGGCGACGCAGAGCCGCGCAGCGTCACGCGTTTGTGCGCGTGCTCGCGTGGCACGGCCAATGCTTCATGGAGCTGCATGCGTGGCAAACTCCTTCCAGCGATCGCCCTGGGCCTGTCGTTCGCCGCAGTTGTTCCGATCACCGAGTCGTCGGCGGACAAGCCGCGCCATCAATCGGTGGTGTGGCAGCTCAAGACCAACCCCGATCGAAAGGGGGAGATCTTGTGCGCCCTCTACCGCAATGAGAAGAGCTGGCTCTCCGACAAGCCGTTTCGCGCCACCTCCACGCCAGCGGGCGCCAAGTGGTCCACCTGTCGCTTCGTCAACGTCCCCACTGGCACCTACGCCATGGCAGCCCTCCACGACGAGGACGGTGACCGCGAGATGGACAAGAACTTCCTCGGTCTGCCCACCGAGGGCTACGCCGCGTCGCGTGACGCCCACCTCAAAGGCTTCGGCGCCCCCGACTGGGAGGACGCGATCTTCCGCCACAACCAGGGGCGCACCACCCAACAAAGAGCGAAGGTGAAGTACTGAAGTCCGACCGAGATGGCGTCGAGGGGGGCGTGGTCGTGAGATTGGATGAGGCGGTTCGCGAGACTGACACCGCCCTGCCAACTGTGACGCACTCTAACGTTCCCCTGGCTCTACGGCGGCTGTCACGGCGGTTGCAGCCCGAGCTCGATCGCAAGGCGGCGCGAAAGCCAACCGCCGCGCCAGCCGCCGGCCGAGCGAAGAAGTGGCCCATCTCCCGCCAACCCGCGTAGCGCAGGAAGGCAGCCCCACGCACTCTGAGGTGCAAACAGACGGGGCCCACAAGGGAGATTGACCAGGAGAAGCGCAGCGTTGGACTTGGCCGCTCGGAAGATCAACCAGATCCCGGTCGCGCATGTGCTGTCCCCCCAGCGGGAAGAGCTGCGCACGCTGCTGAGCGCGCGACGCACGCTCGTCGAGACTCGTGCTCGATACGTCACGACGATCCGGGGTCTGGTCCGCGGCCAAGGACGCCAGCTCCCCTCGTGTTCCGCGACGCACTTCGTGAAGCATGCGAGGGCCACGGCAATACCGGAGTCCACGCGCAAGCTGATCGCACCTCTGCTCGGGGTGCTGGAGCCGCTGAACGCGGAGCTCGCCCAGCTGGAGCGGGAGCTCGAACCGGCGGTCGAGCGCGCTTCGCGAGCGCCCCCGTCGCTTCCGCTCGGGTCTTGAGCCCGGGCTCGCTGCGTTCGTCACGGCGAGCGCGGCGCGTCGTCTTCGGTGACGCGGTACACCCGCACGCCGCCGACGATCGCGTCGAGGGCGAGCCGGGCGCGCGTGGCCTCGGGGAGCGCGGTGGGGAGCTCGCAGCAGTCGCCGTCGGCGTTGGCGGGGGCGGGGATCACGTGGGTGACGGCGTACTCCCTCCTGAGCGCGTCGAAGCGCGTCGTGGCGCCAGCGCGGAGCGCGTCGAACATCGCGCGCCGATCCCGGTCGCGCTCCGCGAGATCCACGTAGGGGCTCGACATCGTGGGCGTGGTGCACACCACTCGGCGGCCTGCCGCGACCACGCCGTACATGCCGTGGTGATCGTCGGTCAGCACCACCACGTCGGGCGGGAGCGCTCGGGACCAGCGATAGAGCGCCGAGAGCTCGCGCTCGAGGCGGCGCGCCGCCTCGGGCCACGCCGCTTGGGCAGGGGCGCTCCAGTAGCGCGGGTAGAGCGTGAGGCCGGTGAGACACACGATCCCGACCGTGAGGCCCCGTCGCGCGCGTGGCCACGGGAGGCGCTCGCCGAGGGCGAACGCGCCGATCCCGAAGCCGAGCGCCATCAGCGCCGTGAGGTACACGAAGAAGTGGAAGGTCGGCACCACCATGGGGAGCGCGACGCCGCGGTAGCCGAGCACGTCCGCCGCGGTGCCGTAGCCGAGGAGCGCGGCCGTCACCCCGGTCAGCGCGAGGAGGCCACGCCGAACGTCGGGATCGAGGTTGGCGCGCCCCTGCCACGAGAGCCACGCTCCCACGAGCGCCAAGACGGGTCGGGGAGCGAGCAGCGCCGCGAGCATGTCGCGCGTGGCGAGGCCCACGTGCCGGGTGGGGATGGGGTTGCGGAGGTGCGGGCCATCGTGGCCCCAGAGCGACACGAGGAAAGGGGCGCTCACCAAGAAGGCGAGTCCGCCGATGGTGACCAGGCGGCGCAGGTGCGGCCCCCGCGCTTCGGTGACGACGCCGTGGGCCGTGACCGCGGTGACGGCGAGGGCCAGGATGAGGGCCGGACCCGCGTGGGCGAGGAAGGCGAGGCCGAGGAGCACGCCGGCCCCCGCCGCAGCACCGCGTACCCCGCGCAGCGACGCGAGCCAGCACGCCGAAGCCAGGTAGAAGAACGACTGAGCGAACAACACGGGCCACGGCCACGGGGCATAGGTCGCCTGTGCGAAACCTCCAACGGCCGGATCGATGAAGAACAGGAAGCCGGCGAGCGCCGCGATGGCCACCCAGGGGCGAAGGCAGAGCCGAGCGAGCAGATAGAACGAGATGGGGGCCAACAGGTTCACGAACGCGCCCCCCCGCGCCATCACGAGCGGCAGGGACACGCCGGTGAGCTTGGCGAGGCCGGCCATCACAACCGGCAAGAGCGGACTGTACCACCAGCGTTCACCCCGATACGCCGGGTCCTCCCGGAGCGCTCCGAGCCCACCGTCGAGCAGTCGCTGCGCCGCCCCCATGTCGCGGAAGTGATCGATCTCCACAGGCCACGTCAGCTCCGCCGTAGCCCAGCGCCCGGCGACGAACGCCACCGTGACGAGGCCGGCAGCCACGAGGTCCGGCCACCACGCGCTCATCGTCGACCGCTCGTCGATCATGCGCCACCCAACCTAGCCCCTGATCTCCACCACGAACAGCGCCGAGCAGCACCGCACCACGAACAGCGCCGAGCAGCACCGCACCACGAACAGCGCCGAGCAGCACCGCACCACGAACAGCGCCGAGCAGCACGCACCACGAACAGCGCCGAGCAGCACCGCACCACGAACAGCGCCGAGCAGCACC
>CAYOAL010000038.1:40638-69878 GCA_964401935.1 uncultured Polyangiaceae bacterium | reverse complement strand
GAGTCGAGCACGATGGGGGCACCGATCACCGCCTTCTCGTAGATCTGGCGCTTCACGTGCCCGTCACGCGCCACCGAGAGCACGATGCTGCGCTGCATGCTGAGGCTCTCGATCGACACCACGGTGGTGGCCCCATCGTCGCTCGCCCCTCGCAGTCGCCCATAGGCTTTGCGGGTCCAGAGCTCTTCCCCGGTGCGCACGTCGAGCGCGAAGAGCTCCCCCCCGCCCAGTCCGACGACCACCGTGCCCGTGAGCATGGGCCTGCTCTCGAGCTCGTGCTCGTACTCCCAGAGAGGGCCGTCGGGGAGGGTCCTGCCGATGAGTCGCCCCGCGTCGACCACCCCAATGGCCGCTTCGACGACCGGCGGAGCGCGCGTGACCGCGAAGCTCTCGACGAAGGCGGCGAGCTCGCTCCCGTCTTCGTCGCTCCACTTCGAATCGAGGGGGTTGCCGCGCGTCTGGCCGCCGCCGCAGCCCATCGAGCCGAGGCCGATGGCGAGGAGCAGCGAGAACCAGAGGGCGAGAGGCGGCACAGGCGTGTTGTGTATCAGAGGCGAGGAGGAGAAAACCTTTTGCTATGCTCGGCCCCCTCATGCCGCTGCCGCGTTTTCCGGGCGTAAGGCTCGAGGTCGTCGACGACCTGAGCCCTGGCTCCTCGGGTGGGTTCCTCTCCCTTCTCCGGTGGCGAATGCGCGCCGCCTACGCGGACGGCACACGGAGCGAGCCGTTCGTGTACGACGGCATCGACCGCGTCGCCCTCGACGCGGTGGTGGTGGTCGCCCACTACCTCGACAGCGGCGCGCGGTGGGTGTTTCTGCGCTCGGCGGTGAGGCCACCGCTCGTGATGAGGCGTCCCGAGCAGCGTCCGTTCACCGAGCGGGAGAGCCTCGGGGAGCTCTGGGAGGTGGTCGCAGGCCTCGTCGAGCCCGACGAGTGCAGCGCCGAGGGACTGGTGCGCTGCGCGCAGCGGGAGCTCGAGGAGGAGCTCGGGTTCACGATGGCGCTCGCGGCCATTCGGCCGCTCGGACCCTCGACGTTTCCGTCGCCGGGGGTGATTGGGGAGCGGCATCACTTCTTCCATGTCGAGGTGCGCCCGGAGCTCCGCCAGGCGCCGTCGGAGGATGGCTCGGTGTTGGAGCGCGGGGCGAGCATCGTGGCCTTGCCGCTGTTGGAGGCGCTCGACGCCGCGCGGCGTGGGCTCATCGAAGACGCGAAGACCGAGCTTGGGCTGCGACGTCTGGAGGAGCTCTCGTGAAGGGCGCGGCGAGGGTCGCGCTCGTGATCAAGCGCACCGCCTACGACCTGGCCAAGGAGCAGCCGGACGACCGGTTGCACGCCTTGCTCGCCAAGGGCGACCCCACCGTGGCCAAGGTGATGATGGCGCACGAGGAGCACGTGGCCACGGTGACCGCGGTGCGCGAGGCGCTCGAGGTGCTCGGCGCCGATGTGACGCGCATCCGCAAGCGCACCGAGGACCTGCCCGACGACGCCTTCGACCTGTTGGTGACGGTGGGAGGCGACGGCACGTTGTTGCGGGCGTCGCACGGGGTGGGGGCGATCCCGGTGCTCGCGATCAACAGCGCTCCCACCTTCTCGGTGGGGTTCTTCTGCGCGACGCGGAAGAACGGGAGCATCGAGGCGACGCTGCAGGCGGCGCTGCGAGGGAAGCTGCCGCGCTCGGTGCTCACGCGCATGCAGGTGGCGCAGAACGGCGACGTGGTCCACCGACGCGTGCTGAACGACGCGCTCTACTGTCATCTGTCGCCGGCGGCCACGTCGCGCTACATCATGGAGTACGGCGACGTGGTGGAGGAGCACAAGTCGAGCGGCTTCTGGATTGGCCCAGCCGCGGGCTCCACCGCGGCGCAGCGCTCGGCGGGGGGCAAGGTGCTGCCGCTCCACTCGGCGAGCTTGCAGTGCGTGGTGCGCGAGCTCTACTCACCGGGAGGGGAGACGCACGCGCTGGGGAAGTTCGTGGTCACGGATGGGACCAAGCTGCTCGTGCGGAGCAAGTCGCAGCGGATGCGGATGTACCTCGACGGGCCCGACGCGGTGGTGAAGCTGGGCCTCGGCGACGTGGTCACGTTCACGCAGTCGCCCGAGCCGCTCACCCTGTTCGGCGTGTCGAGCAAGCGGAAGTGGGCGCGCGCCGCGGCCGCCGGGAAGCCGACCCTCCCGCTCGCCTTGGGCTGACCGCGCCCCCAGCACGCCGCGCCCCCAGCACGCCGCGTCCCAGCACGCCGCGCCCCCAGCACGCCGCACGGCGCGACGTCATGACGCCGTGCGTCGTGAGGCAGGCGTTGCCGGGGGCCCACGGACCGCGTCCCCGCAGACACAGGGGCGCGTCTCAAGCGTTCGAAATGACGGACGGCGCCCATGGACCACGGGTTGCGACGTCGCTCGGTGAACCCGAACGGAGGAGTCATCCCCATGCTCGACACGTCCCCCCTCGCACGCATCACGTCGCTCGCCGCCGCCTTCCTCTTCGCAGGGGTCCTCGCTGGCTGCGAGGAGCCTGCGGACTGTCCCGCCCCCACCGCCGAGGCGCCGGTCGCCGACGCGAAGGTCGCGCCCGCCGCTGCGACTGGCAGCGCTGCGTCGGCGCCGCCGCCGGCGGCCGCCCTGGCGGGGACGGTGGCGACTCACCGCGCGGCGCCGCCCGCCCTCGCGACGACCTCGCCCAAGAAGCCGCGGGTGGTGGAGGCGGCGGGGGACTGCGCCGACGATGGCTCCTGCGCCGCCGATCTCTACGTGAAGCGCCTCGTGCTCGCGCGGGGGGTGAAGGACCGTGAGCCGACGGAGCCGACGACGAGCTTCGCGAAGGGCGAGCGCCAACGCGTCTACGCTTTCGTCGAGGTGGGCAACCGGGACGAGACGGCGTCGCTCGTTTACGTGGCGTTCCAGCCGAAGGGAGGCAAGGAGCGGGGGAGGGTGCGGCTCGCCGTGGGGGCGTCGCCACGCTGGCGGACGTGGGCCTACACCGAGCTCGCGACCGAGGTCGGGGAGTGGGAGGCGATCGTCTACGACGCTCGTGGCGACGTGCTCGGGCGTCAGGCCTTCACCGTCACCGACGGGTCCACCGCCGCCGATCCCTACGAGGCGGTGGATCGGGAGCGGGCCACGTCGAAGCCGTGATCGGCCGTCACGGGCGGGCGGTCGGCGTGCACACCGGGCTCAGCTGGTCTCGGAACCTGCGTTTCGTTAGGATCGAACGATGCCGAGCTGCCAAGAGTGCGACGACGAGGTCGACGAGCTGGTGAAGGTGAAGGTGTCGGGGCGCGTGCGCAAGCTGTGTGAAGACTGCGCCGACCGCGTGCGCGAGGAGGCCGAAATCGCCGAGGAGAGCGAGGCCGTGGTGCAGCAGATGATGGGCTTCAAGGGGCGCCGCTGAGCCAGCGCGCGCACCGCGGTGGACAGCGCGCGCGGCGTGCGCGGAGCACCCTCAGGCGTCTCCCGGGAGCACGCCGTGTTTGAATAGCTCGAACCAGTCGGCGACCACCTCGTCCTCGTAGATCCGCAGCTGTCGCAGGATCTCTCGCGCAAACTCGACGCTCGCCCAACCGGCGGCGGTGACGACCCCCGCGTCGGAGACCGCCGGCTCGTCCACGTAGCGCGTGGTGCCGCTGTAGGCCTCCACGTGCTCCTCGATGTAGCCTTGTCGGTTGCTGGTGTGGCGCCGGGTGTCGAGGAGGCCGGCGCGGGCGAGGGCGAGCGTGGCGCCGCAGATGGCGGCGATGGGCACCCGCAGCGTGTCGAGCTGGCGGAGCGCGTTGAGCAGGGTGGGCTCGGTGATGTCCTCCCAGCGGTCGCCGCCAGGGAGGATGAGCATCGCCGCTTCGTCGAAGTCGAGCTCGTCGAGCACGATCTGAGGCGTCACGCGCACGCCGCCCATGGTGGTGATGGTCGCCGTCGAGAAGCCCACGGTACACACCCGGTAGCGCTCACTGCGGTTGACCTCGGCGAGGGCGAGGCCGCACTCCCAGTCGGCGAGCTGATCGAAGACGAGGTAGTACGCGGGTTGCGTCAACACCCAGCTGCCATAACCCCGCCGGGCGTGGAGGGCGAGCCAACTCGCGCGCGACGGGCGCTCGTCGTCGGTTGTCATCGGTGGCGCTGGCGGTGCGCGTCCGAGTTGCCCAAGCCGCAAGAGGCACGCTATGCCTGCAGCGTGGCCATGTCATTTCGGCCCGCGGTGGTCGAGCAGTCGGGGGTGATCGCGTTTCGTGGCCCTCCCGACGCGATGGAGATCGCGCTCGTGAGCTCGCGACGCGGCCGCCGCTGGGTGATCCCCAAGGGTCTCGTGGAGCCCTTCCTCGATCCGGGGGCGTCGGCTGCGAAGGAGGCGTGGGAGGAGGCCGGCCTCCGCGGTGAGCTGTCGGCGGATCCGGTGGGCAGCTACCTCTATCGCAAGCTCGGGGGGCTCTGCGACGTGGCGGTGTATCTCCTTCGCGTGGAGGCGGTGCTCGAGACGTGGCCCGAGTCGCGCTGGCGCTCCCGGGTGTGGCTCTCGGCGAGCCGCGCCGCAGAGCGGGTGCAAGAGCCCGTCCTCGCGCGGCTCCTTCGCACCTCCCCGCAGTGGGTGCCGACGATCGCGTGGCGCAGCCAGAGCCAGCTCCCCCCCGCCGTGCGCGGCTGAGCGGGGGCGCCTCCCTTCGGCGCGCCGGCTCGTGGCGAGCCAGGCGCCCCCATGCAGTGGTGCGGCACAACCTCGTGATGGTGGCCTCGTGGGGTGGAGACGAGTGTCGACGCGGAGCGACGGGAGCGAGATCGCACGCGGCGCCGCTTCTTGTTGACCGAGGCTCGGTTCGACGCTGTTCTAAAGCCATGCGCCATCGCTTCAAGCTTGTGCTCCTCGCCCTCCCCATCTGTGTCGCCGTGGGTGCAGAGGTCGGTTGCTCTTCCGCCGACGACGCGACCACGACCCAGGCTGGCGGCGCTGGCGCCTCCACCCCCACCGGAGGAAGCGGCGGCACCGGCGACGGCGGCGGCGCGGAGGGCGGCAGCGGGGGCGCCGGCGGCATGGAGCCCTGTGCCTCAGCCGAGAGCGAGGCGAGCCTCGAGTCGACGCCCGTCGACGTCATCCTCGCGGTGGGCAACAACGGCTCGATGTCGCAAGAGATCGCCTCCGTGGAGGAGAACATCAACGCGAGCTTCGGTAGCATCCTCGCGGCGAGCGGCGTCGACTACCGCATGGTGGTGGTGTCGCGGAGCGGCGCCCACCAGTTCAACATCTGCATCGAAGAGCCGCTCAGCGCGACCGCGCTCGGTGACTGCGCGACCAAGACGAACAACGCCAGCCCCGACAACAACCCGCCGACGTTCTTTCACTACAGCCTCGAGGTGAAGGCCAACGACTCGTGGTGCAAGCTCCTCGGCGGCTTCGACGGCTCGGCACCCGACGAGTACGGCCTCGCTCCGACGGGCTACCAAGAGTGGCTGCGACCCGAGGCCACGAAGATCTTCGTCCTCCTCAGCGACAGCAGCGTCAACTGCACGTACAACGCGGTCGATCTCGACGATGGGTCGCAGTCGCCGTCGATCGATGACCTGCCGGTGGGGGTCGCGGCCGCGACCGCCTTCGACGAGCAGCTCTTGCTGCTCTCGCCCGAGCAATTTGGCACTGCCGACAGCCGGAAGTACCAGTTTTACAGCCTCGTCGGCCTCGAGAACAAGGAAGCGCTCGATCCGACGGTGCCGTGGCTGCCCACCGATCCGGTGTCGATCAACAAGTGCAGCAGCCAGGTGGTGTCGCCCGCCATCGGGTATCAGTCGCTCAGCGTGCTGAGCGGCGGCCTCCGGTTCCCCATCTGCGCCTACGACGACTTCGACGTCATCTTCGAACAGATCGCGCAGGGCATCATCGCCGGCGCCGCGGCCGAGTGTGATCTCGAGATCCCGGAGCCTCCTCCCGGGCAGGTGGTCGATCCCGAGACGCTCAGCGTGGAGTTCACTCCCGCCGACGGCGGTCCGGTGGAGACCTATGACCAGGTCGACGGTCCCGCCGACTGTGTCGATGGCGCCTTCTACGTCGACGGGAACCACATCCGCCTCTGTCCAGACACGTGCGCTCACGTGCAAGACGGACAGAGCGGCAAGCTCGTGATCGGGTACGACTGCAAGTTCGAGGGGCCCGCCTGAGCGGCGCGCGGGTTCAGCCGCGCTTTCGAATCAGCCCCTCTTGCACGGTCGACGCGACGAGCTGCCCCGACCGGGTGAAGAACTGCCCGCGAGCCAGGCCCCGGGCGCCGCTCGCGGAGGGGCTGTCGATGGCGTAGAGGAGCCACTCGTCCATGCGGAACGGACGGTGGAAGTACATCGTATGATCGAGGCTCGCGACCTGCATGCCCGGCGACAGGTAGGAGACGCCGTGGGGAAACATGGCGCTGCCGAGGAGGTTGAAGTCGGAGGCGTAGGCGAGGAGGTACTGGTGCAACGAGGGGGCGTCGGGGAGGGCGTCGATGGCGCGGTACCAGACGTAGCGCTCGGGGTCGCGAGGCTCGGGAGCGAGCGGGTTGACGGGATCGACGTGGCGGATCTCGATCGGCTTGTCGGCGATGAACCGCTCACGCACCGCCGGAGGGATGATGTCCTGAAACTGGCGCGCGAGCTCCACCTCGCTCTTGAGCTCCTCGGGGCCTGGCACGTCGGGCATGGGCGCCTGGTGGTCGAAGCCCTCCTCGTGCACCTGAAACGAGGCGGCGAGGCTGAAGATGGCGTGGCCTCCTTGGATCGCGACGACGCGCCGCGTGGTGAAGCTCTTGCCGTCGCGGATGGGATCGACGTCGTAGATGATGGGTTTGTGCGCGTCGCCGGTGCGCAGGAAGTAGCCGTGGAGCGAGTGGACGTTGCGGCCTTCGGGCACCGTCTGCTCGGCGGCGGACAGGGCCTGCCCGAGCACCTGCCCCCCAAAGACGTTGCCCCAGCCGAGATCCTGGCTCTGCCCGCGGAAGAGGTGTTGCTCGAGCCTCTCGAGGCGGAGGAGCTCGACGAGCTCGGTGAGGACGTTGCGCATCGCCTCTGGGGTAGCGCCATCACGCGCGTCAGCCAAGCCCTCATCGGATCTCGGCGGTTGCGTTTCGGGCAGGGGGCGGCTCGCCCCGCCGCGTAGCGCGCTACGCACGTGCGGCACAATGCTGCTCGCGCTACGAACATCGAGAACGTTTTCTGCTCTTCCGTTGCGATGTTTGTCGCGTATCGTGATGGTTTGGAGATGAGCCGCTTCTTCACTTACGTTGGGGTTCTTTCGTTGTTGGGTGGCCTGGCCACCGCGTGTGCGACCGGCAACCCGGAGACGGACGAGACGACCGCTGCCGGAGGCAACGGCGCGGGCGGCACGGTGGATCCCCAGTGTGCGGGACAAGCCGACGGCACCCCCTGCGGCAGCGACGCCGACTCCGAGTGCGACGCGGCCGACACGTGTCTCGACGGCGTGTGCTCCGCGAACGTGGCGCCCGATGGAGCGCCCTGCGGCGACCCGAACGACACCGACTGCGATCCGGCCGACCGCTGCGACGGGAAAGGTACCTGCCGCATCGTGCTCGCCCCCACCGGCTCGCCGTGTGGCGACGGCACCGAGGATGACTGCACTCGACCCGACAGCTGCGATGGGATGGGCACCTGCCTCGAGAACCACCGGCCCGAGGGCTACGGGTGCGGTGACTCGACGAACAACCAGTGCACCGATCCCGACATCTGCGACGGGGCGGGCACCTGTCTCCCTCGAGACGAGCCCGAGGGGGCTCCCTGCGGTGACGGCGCGGCGACGCAGTGCACCGATCCCGACACCTGCGACGGGATGGGCACCTGTCTCGAGAACCACGTGCCGTCGGGGACGCCGTGCGGCGATCAGACCAACAACGCCTGCAACGCACCCGACACCTGCGACGGCGGGGGCACGTGCGAGCCCAACTTCGCCCTCTTGGGCACCAGCTGCGGCAGCGTGCTCGACACCGACTGCAACGACCCCGACTCCTGCGACGGGGCGGGGAGCTGCCTCGTCAACTTCGCGATGGACGGGGCGAGCTGCAACGACTGCCCCCAGGGGCCGGGCCTCTGCATCGGGTGCTCGCTGGGCGTCTGCTTGAACGCCTGCATCCCACCGGCGAAGAGCCTCACGACCACCTTCGCCGCTGGCAACGGCCTCAGCGGCGCGATGTTCGATATCGAGGCGAAGGTGGACATCGTGGTCACCCGGCTCCAGACGAACCTCACCGCGGGAGACAAGGACGTCTCGATTTGGTACATCCCCGGCGGCAAGACGGGGTTCGAGCTGAGCCAGGGAGCGTGGACCTTCGTCGACACGGTGACGGTGACGAGCGCGGGTCCCGACGTGCCCACCGAGATCCCGATCGATCTCAACCTCCCCATCAGCGCGGGGGAGCGCTACGGCTTCGTCGTGCACTCCGCGACCGGCGGCATGCGCTATACGAACGGGACGACGGAAGGCGCGATCTACGTGCAGAACGTGGAGCTTCGCTTCTTCGAGGGCCGCGGGGTGGGGGCGGATCCCTTCGCGGGCTTCCAGGCGACGCCGCGCGTGTGGAACGGTATCGTCAACTACGAGCTGCCCTGCCCGTAGCGCCGCTCCTCGTGGCGCTCGTCAGGCGAGCGCGACCACCGCGGCCCCGCCGTGGCGCGGACGCGCTGGTCGAGAGGTCCGCGCCGGCGGCGATGTGAACGGGGCTTGGGGCGTTGGTGACGCTGTTGTCATACCCTGGAGCCGGCCGTGGCCGGCATTCGCGCGGTTGGGTGGGCACGAAGGCTGCAATGCGTGGCCGCGACGAAGACGGCTGACGGCGCCCGCCCGTGCCTCGGGTGAGGCCTGCTTCCTTTGCCAACGAGGGCTGAGATGAACAAGCGATGGATGGTGGCCGCGCTGTGGGCGCTGCCGGCTGGGGTGTATGCGTGCGGTGACGAGGTGACCCCGAGGGGGTTCCGTGACGAGGCGACCTCCTCGGGCTCGGGGAGCGCGGCCTCGCTCGAGCAAGCCTGCGAGGACTACTGCGACGCGGTCGGCGAAGTAGACTGCGGCGGGCAGCAGCTGAGCGCGGCCCAATGCAGGGCGGCGTGTCCCTATCTCCACGATCAGCTCGATGGGCTGTGCATCGCGGAGTACACCGCGGTGTTCGACTGCGCCGCCGACGGCAGCTTCCAGTGTCATGGCGACGCGGTGGTTCCAGCGTCGGGCTGCGTGGCGGAGGCCCAAGACCTCTTCGAGTGCACCGAAGATCTCGAGTGCAAGCGCTACTGCCGCGAGGTGGTGGCGGCCGGCTGTGGGGGCGTGTCCGAGGCGAGCTGCGTGAGCGCGTGTCGGGACGAGCTCGCGGCGTACGACGAGGCGTGGTGCGAGCGCGAGTACGACGGCATCCTCGCTTGTCACAGCGAGCAAGGGGTGGAGTGTGTGGATGGCGCGCCGAGCCCGGCGGGCTGCGAAGAGCCCATCGTCGAGATGGGTGAATGCCTCGGCTACGACGACCTCTGCGAGGGCTGGTGTTGGGTGGCCGACGCGCTCGGCTGCGGTGAGGGCTGCCTCGCCGAGTGTCGCGGCAAGGTAGAAAACTCCTCGTGCGGCTACGCGTACGAGTCGGTGCTGCGTTGCCAGCTGCGGGCCGACAGCGCGAGCTGCGAAGACGGCCAGCTCGACACCGACGAGGACTGCGCCCACGACCAGGAGTGGTACGAGGAGTGTCTGAGCGCGACAGGCTGACCGGTTGCGGCCGCCGGAGCGCTTGCGGCCGGCCGAGCGCCTGCGGTGCGGCGAGCGGCTCGCGGACGAAGGGGGGGGAGGCCGCGCCTCGGAGGCGCGGCTCACTCGGCGGCGAGGGGAGGGGCGAGCGCGTCACGCTCCTCTTCGTCGGCCAGCGCCTCTTGCTCGAGCAGCTCGGCCCACGTCTCGAGGTACACCACCAGATCCGAGCGCCGGTTCTTGCGGAGGTGGCGCGCGCCCGCGGGCAGCCGACAGAGGACGCGACGATCCGAGAGCTCCTCGAGGTGCCGAATCTCGGCGAGGGTGAGCCCGGCAGCGAGCATCTCGTCGATGATCGCGTCGAGCGGGAGGCCGCTCGTTGGGCAGTGTTCGACGGCGGCGTCGCCCCAGTCGTCGACCGGCGGCAGGGCCCACGTGGTGGCGCGGTCGACGGCTGCGCGGTGGATCTCGCCCTCCGTGCGACGGGTGAGGGTTTGCGCCAGGTGCCCACAGTTGCACGCGCCGAAGTGCCCCCACTGATACGAGACCGCCGTTCGGAGCCGCGCCGCGGTGTCGCGGAGAGCCCTCGAGAGAACCAAGACCCGTGATCGTGCCGTCATGCTCGTTCGCCTCGGGACAGCATAGCAGGCACCGACGCCGCGCCATCGCGAACGGAGCCCGCCGTCGCGGAGCCCATGAGGTCGTGCCGCCGCCTCGCCGCCGCCCGTATCGTCGCCGCCGTCCAGCTCGGGGCCGTGGTCTTCGAGGGATCCGGCAGCCCGCGTCGCACTTGCGGGGTGAGGTGCCCGCGCCGCGGTGTCACAATGCGCCGGTGTCCTCCCCGCCCTGCGACTACGACGTGCTGATCCTCGGCGCTGGCCTCTCCGGGGTGTGCGCGGCTTACTACCTCAAGCATCGTTGCCCCAACCATCGCTTCGCGATCCTCGAGGCGCGCGCGGATCTCGGCGGCACCTGGGATCTGTTTCGCTACCCCGGGATTCGGTCCGACTCGGACATGTACACCTTGGGCTACTCCTTCCGGCCGTGGACCAAGCCGAACCCGATCGGCGAGGGGGCCGACATCCGCGAGTACATCCGCGACACGGCGGTGGCGTTCGGGCTCGACCGCCACATCCAGCTAGGTCAGCGGGTGGTGGCGGCGGCGTTCTCGAGCGCGGCGGGGGCGTGGACGCTCACGGTGCGCGACGCCGGCACGGGCGCGACGCGTGAGGTGACCTGTCGCTTCCTCTTCGCGTGCCTGGGCTACTACGACTACGAGGCCGGCTACGAGCCCGCCTTCCCCGGACGAGAGCGCTTTGGGGGTGAGGTGGTGCATCCCCAGAAGTGGACGGAGGACATCGCCTACGAGGGCAAGAAGGTGGTGGTGATCGGCAGCGGGGCGACCGCGATCACGCTGGTGCCGGCCCTCGCCCGCCGCGCCGCGCACGTGGTGATGCTTCAACGCTCCCCGAGCTACGTGTTCTCGCGTCCGAGCCGTGATCGGTTGGGCGAGTGGCTGGACGGGCGTTTGTCGCCGGGAGCAGCGGCCGCCGCCAAGCGCTGGAGCAGCGTGGCGATCAACATGGCCTTCTATCAGTTCTGTCGCCGACGACCCGAGCGCGCCCGGCGCTGGCTCCTCGGACAGGTGAAGCGACACCTCGGCGACGCGGTGAGCGTCGAGCCGCATTTTGCGCCGACCTACCAGCCGTGGGATCAGCGCCTGTGCTTGGTGCCCGACGCGGATCTGTTCCAGGCGCTGCGCGAGGGGCGAGCGTCGGTGGTGACGGATAGCATCGAGACGTTCACCGAGACCGGGATCCGCCTTGCGTCGGGTCGAGAGCTCGCAGCCGACCTCATCGTCACCGCCACCGGGCTGTCGCTCTCGTTCCTCGGGGGCATCGAGGTGTCGGTGGATGGGGAGCCGCTCTGCCCTTCCGAGCGCTGCGTGTACAAAGGGACGATGCTCACCGACGTCCCCAACCTCGCGTTCGCCTCCGGCTACACCAACGCGTCGTGGACGCTCAAGTGCGAGCTGTCGGCCCGCTACGTGTGCCGCTTGCTCGCGCACATGGACGCGCACGGGTATCGCATCGCGAGGCCGCGGGCCGAGGGGGTGGGCGAGGTGCGACCGCTGATGTCGCTCGCGTCGGGCTACGTGTACCGCGCTCGGGAGTCGATGCCCAAGCAGGGCTCGCGTGCCCCCTTTCGCCTCTACCAAAACTACGTGCTGGATCAGCTCATGTTGAGCTTCGGAAGGATCGACGAGCCGACGCTCGAGCTCACGGCGTGAGCGGACGGTGGTCGCGACGCGACGGGGTGGCGCCCAGCCTCGCCACGGCGACAGGCGACGACGGCGCCTGCGGTCGCCGACGAGCTCGGCGTCGACGAGGTGATCGCGGAGGTGCTCCCCGTCGAGCACGTGGGCGCAGCTGGGCCGGAGCTCGCACCCAGGTCGCCGGCGCCGCGTCGCGCGGCGGGCAGACGCGAGCCCGAACCGCAAGTCGGTTCGTGCCGGGACGGGGAGATGGGGCGCCGTGCCCGCGTATCCCTGCCTGCGGGCGCGGGTCGTGCGCCGCAGGAGGAGACTGTCTTTGGAGACCATCACGCTTCGCACCATGGAGCTCGCCGCTCGCTTCGCCGCCACCCCGCCCGAGGGGGCCGAGCGCAAACCGCGCGGCGCGCGACACACCTGCGCCGTCGACGGCAGCCCACTCGAGCCGATCCTCATCACCACGCATGGCGCGCACGGCGTCCCCGACGTGTGGCGTGCGTACCCGCTGGCGATAGACGGCTGGCGCTGCGCCGCGGGCGAGCACATCGAGTATCCGGCGTTCCTCGATCCGGACGAGGTGACCGCGCTCCTCGCGCAGGGAGCGGCCGCCGCGCGCGACGGCTACCTCGACGACGCCGAGCTCTGCTTTCGCCGCGTCGTCAGCTCGTGGCCGGACTTCGCGCCCGGACGCATCAACCTGGGTTCGGTCTATCTCGATCGCGTGCGCGCGGAGCAGGCGCGCGGGGGCG
Organism: uncultured Polyangiaceae bacterium; assembly: GCA_964401935.1. Classification (GTDB taxonomy): domain Bacteria; phylum Myxococcota_A; class Polyangia; order Polyangiales; family Polyangiaceae; genus JAPYTK01. The sequence goes on along the minus strand of CAYOAL010000038.1, from coordinate 57,172 downwards.
ACGACGTCGCGCGCCTCGTCGCGGTCGCGGAGGCGCAGCTCGAGCGGGCGCTCCGCTGCGAGCCGCCGCCGCCGCCGCAGGTGCGCCTCATGCTCGGCAGGATCTACTTGCGGACGGGGCGCAGCGACGAGGCCCGGCCGCTGCTCGCGGCGCTCGCCGGCGACCCGCAGCTCGTCGAGCCGATACGGGCGGAGGCGCTGGCGCTCCTGGCCGAGCTCCCGACGCCCACTGTGCCAGGTGGCCCCACGGGACCGGGTGCGTCCATCCCTACGTCGGGCTGACACTCCCGCCGGGTCGCGGCGAGAGAGCCATGCAAGAGAGGGGCTCGCCGCCGCCCTCGAGGGGAGGTCTTCCCACTCGGGCGCGCTCTCAAGCGCCCCCGATCAGGGCGGGGCGTCGTCGTTCGTGGTGAGGACCGAGCGATTGATCGCGAGCTCGGTGTCGGTGAGGGCCGCCTTGTAGAGGGCGGCGTAGAACATCGCGCCGTGGAGATCGCGGTCGCCCTGCTGCCGGTTGCCGATGATGAGCTGACACATCTCGCACGTGTCGACGCCCTCGTTCAGCGCAGGCGGCGTCACCGCCAGCGGCGGCATCGTGTCGATGCTCAGGAGCACTCCGTCGAGGAAGAGCTTGGTGCGGTCGCCGACGTCGGCGAGCTTGGTGTCGAGCACGAGCTGCACCACCCGCCGCCCGCTGCCCGCGATGTTGGCCCTCCAGTACTGCGAGGCGTCGTTCAGCCCCGGCGTCTGCTGGTTGAGCTCGAGGTAGATGTCGCTGTCGTTGGTGACGGCGAGCCCGAACCGCCCGTCGTTGGAGCCCGGCTCCATCACCATGAAGAGGATGGATGTCGCGGCCATGCTCATCTCTACTGCGACGACGAGCTCGATCGTGGCCTCGGTCGACGTATCGAGCTCGCTGCGGATCTTCGACCCGGTGATGGAACGGGCCGCCATCCCGCTGTGCGACGCGGGAAAGCGGAGGCTGCGACCCGTCGCCTCGCTGCTGTACTGGACACCGCCGTCGTAGGTGAGCGACAGGTCGAACGCGGGCGCCTTGGCGTGGTCGAGCGCGGCCGTCGGGAGCTCCCCGTCCTCGGCTTCGTCGAAGTAGTAGCGGACGAGGAGCTCACGATCGACGAGCAGAGGGGGTGCGCCGCCCTGTCCCCCGCCTCCGTCGCTCACGCCCCCCGCGCCAGCCAAGCCCCCCACCGCGACGCCGCCGGGCCCGCCCCCCCCCGGTCCCGGCGCGCCGCCATGTCCGCCGGTCGCGGGCCCACCTCCCTCCGCGCCTCCGGCCGACGTGGTGCTCGGCGGTGCGAACTCGAGGTCGCTCACCCCGAAGATCGCGTTGCAGCTGGCCACGCCGAGCAGCGAAGCGAGCGCGATCCCGCCGAGGACCAGAGGCCGCACCATCGCACGAGCTTACCGGACAGCATGGCTCCGCGTCACCTCGGCCGGCGCGGGAGCCTCTGGTCGGCTCGCGTCACGGCTTCACCACACGTCGCCGTCGCAGTCGTCGTCGACGCCGTTGGCCGCGGCGAGAGCGCCGTAAAACACGTTGGGGCCATCGAGGTAGGCGAAGTGCACCGTGCCGTCGTCGGTGAGGGTGAACGAAACGTCGCTCCCCCGCGTCGAGTCGTTGGTGAGGAGCGGATGCACCGACCAGGCCCCTCCCGGGACCCTCACCGCGTAGATGACGTGGTTGCCGTAGTGGTGGTGGCCGACGACGGCGTGAAGCACCCCGTTCGCGTCGAAGCGCAGCGACACGGTGCCGTAGCGGGAGGCCACGTCCATCAGCTTCGACGAGACGTAGGAGCCGGTCGCGTTCGTGGCGTAGTGGAGCTCGCCGGTGCCTCCCGTGGTCGTCACGCCGAACACGATGTGCCGGGCCCCGTTCGCGTCCACGGCTATCGCGAGCCGCCCATCGGCGCCCCCTTGGTGAGCGAGCACCGGCGTGAAGCCGTCGGCTGCCGACGCCACCATGACGTCGCCGTCGTCGATGAAGGCGAGCACCGCCACGTCGCCGTCGAGCGCCAGCGCCGAGGTGCTCACGTTGGTTCCGGTGAGGGTGGTCTCGGCGAAGCCCGCGCCGAGATCGGCGAAGTGCCGCACGGTGTCGGTGGCGCTGTCACTGCTGCAGAGGTGAGGGTGGCCGGCGCTGTCGACGAGGAGCCCGCTCGCGTAACCGGGGGCGACGGTGGTGGTCTGCCACGTCCCGGCGGCGGTGGTGTCGAGGGACGCGTAGCGCAGTCCGTTCGAGTACACGACGTGGAGCACGTCGTCGTGGATGTCCATCAAAAGGCCGAGGCCGCTCGAGTTGGCGCTGTCGATCGCGGTTTCGACCCAAGCGCCGGTGGCGTTGGTGACGTAGTGCGGAGCGACCTGCACGAGGTTGCCGGCCTGTGTGAACTTGTCGCCAAAGGCGATGTGGACGTGGCCCTCGGAGTCGACGGCGATCGCGGTGGCCTGCGTGGACCAGTCGGTGGTGTGGATGATCTGATCGCCGAGCTCGCCGTCGTCGGAGGCGCCGGGGTGGACCCGCATGTCGGCGTCGTCGCAGTCGAGGCCGCCCGAGGCCTCCGACGCGTGCCCGTCGCCGTCGCCGTCGACCCCGTCGATGCCGTCGCAGTTTTGATCGATCCCGTCACCGACCGTGTCGTCGGCGCCGGGGTGGATGGTGGCGTCGGTGTCGTCGCAGTCGTCGCCGCCGTCCTCGAGCGCGTCGTGGCCGTCACCGTCCAGATCGGCGAGCGGGTCGTGAGCGCCCGCGCCACCGTTCTCACCGGCGCCAGCGCCGCCGCTCCCGGGATCGCCAGACGAGCCGTCGTCGGCGCAACCGGTCGCGGTCCAGGGCAACAAAGAGACCATGGCCAACAAGGCCAGCGTTGTTCGGAGCATGGATCCTCCTCGGAGGAGCAAAGCAAGGGGGGGGCTGATCGGGCGTACGCCCACTCCCCGCCGCTCCTCCCCACCGCAGGCTCGCGAGCAGCTTTCCGTCGCGCGCCCGCCCCGCGTGGACGCCGAGGGCGCGTGGACGCCGAGGGGCGCGTGGACGCCGAGGGGCGCGTGGACGCCGAGGGGCGCGTTTCCACCGAGGGTCGCGTGGATGCCGAGGAGGCGGGCCTCGAGGCGGTGAGGAGCGCTTCGCCGGCACCGACGCGCGGCTCCGGTCACATGCCGACGGCGACGATGAGGCCGACGCCCATCAAGAGCGACAGGGCCCCCACGCCGAGCGCTCCCATCTGCCACCAGCTCGGGGGCTGCCCCGTGGTCGCGTCGACAGGTTTGCCGAGCGCGAGGAAGTAGCCTCCGAGGAGGATGCCGATCGGGACGAAGGCGGTGGGGTAGTAGAAGTACCAGTTCATCGCGAACAGGGTGACGAGAGTGAACACGATACACAGCCCCGCGATGCCCACGAGCATCATGCCGTACTTCCGCACGTCGGCCGAGGTCACGCTGGGATCGTAGAGCACGTTCCCCAGCTTTCCGAGGGCGCCGCCTCGGGCCCACGCGGGGACGCCCGCGTGCATGCCCATCGGCTGGGCGCCCATGGGCTGCATGCCCATCGGCTGCATCGGCTGGGCACCCATCGGCTGGGCACCCATCGGCTGTCCGTAGCCTTGGGCAGCGCCTTGGCCGTAGCCGGGCTGCGCGCCCATCGGCGGCGGGCCTCCCATGGGCGCCGCCGGTTGTCCGTAGCCCCCCGGAGCCGGCGCTGTGGGCTGCCCGTATCCCTGCGGCTGCCCGTATCCCTGTGGCTGCCCGTATCCCTGCGGCTGCCCGTACCCCTGCGGTTGCCCGTACCCTTGCGGCTGCCCGTACCCCTGCGGCTGCCCCGGTTGCTGTTGACCGTAGTCGGCGTGTCCGTAGCCCGGCTGAGGTTGTCCGGGGCCCGCGCCGTAAGGGGGGTAGCCGCCGCCTGGTGGTTGATTCATCGGTTCCTCTCGAACACGTCTTGGCGGGGGGGGGCCCCGCAGTTGGAGGGCGACGCTCGGGAGCACCCGCGCCACCCGAACGTTCACGTCACGCTAAGCACGATTCGAGGCGCCGTAAGTGACCGCCGTGCCGTCCACCGGAGCGCCCTGGATCGATGATGCCCCCGTCCGTGCACGGACGCGAGTCTCACGCGTTGGGTTCGTGCTGGGGGCTGTCGGCGACGTGCTCTCCGCCGGCGTTTCTCGAGCCGCCGTCAGCGGTCTTGCAGCGCGGGATCGCGCAGATCGACCTCGCCGGGGCGGGGCCGCTTCGGAGCGCTCGCGCTCGGCGCCACCCCGGCGGAGGTCGTCGGGCTGGGCGTGGGCGTTCGGGTCGGTCCCGGCGGAGGGGGGCGTCTCTCGGAGGGACCGGAGGCTGCCGTGCGCGGGGCGGGCACCACGTCGCGGGGGGCGCTCGAGGTGTCGGTGCCCGTGGTCGGCGCTGGAGCTCGGGGCTCGATGCTGGGCGCCTCGGAGGAGCGCTCGGTGGGCGCGGCGCTCGAGGGGGGCGCCGCGGCGTTCGCTGCCGGCTCGTCCACGCCGTCGCTTGGGGGTGGCGGCGTGGGGGCGAACGAACGCCACGCGGAGACGACCGCCGTCGCGACGAGCGCGGCCACGCCCAGGCTGGGCCATGGCATGAGCCGACGTCGTTGGCGCGGCGGCGTGACCGACGAGCTCGAAGAGCTCGCGTCCCACGCGCGCGTGGTCGCGTGCGCGTCCGCGCCTGCGTCGCGTCGTGGCGGAGGGGGAGCGTCCCCTGCGAGCACCCGACGGATGCGCTCGGCGCGCGCCGCGCTCTCTCTCGGACCGAAGGGGGCGAGCGCCTCCGCGAGGGCGCCCACGTCGGCGAAGCGCGCGCTGGGAACCTTCTCGAGGCAGCGCGACACCACGGCGGCGAGGCCGGGAGCCGCGTCGAGCGGCGGTGGTGGCGCGGTGGCGATGAGGGCTCCCACTCCGGCCGGGCTGTCGGCGACAAACGGCGGTCGACCGGCGATGAGCTCGTGGAGCACCACCCCGAGCGACCAGATGTCGCTCTGCGCGTCGACGTCACGGGTGGCTCGCAGCTGCTCCGGCGACATGTACGCCGCCGAGCCCATGACCGCGCTCTCGCTCGTGATGGCGAGGGCGCCGAGGCTCGCGTCGTCGAGCGGCCGCAAGAGCTTCGAGATGCCGAAGTCGAGCACCTTGACGAAGGGGGTGCCGTCTCGGCGCCGGATCTCGAACAGGTTCGAGGGTTTGAGATCGCGGTGCACGATGCCGAGGGCGTGGGCCTCGGCGAGCGCTTCACAGGCCTCGAGCACCACGCGGACGGCGTCCTCCTCGTCGAGGGGGCCGTCGGTGCGGAGGCGCGCTGCGAGATCGCGCCCGCGCAGTCGCTCCATCACGATGAACGGCGCGCCGCTCTCGAGGCGCCCCACGTCGAGCACCCGCACCGCGTGCTCGCTCTCGATCCGCGCCGCCGCGCGGGCTTCTCGCAGGAAGCGGGCTTCGTCTTCCGTGGCGTGCTCGTGGTGGCGGCGCTCTTGGATCTTCAGCGCCACCTCGGTGCCGAGCTCGACGTGTTTCGCCGCCATCACCACCCCCATGCCGCCGCGCCCGAGCTCGTCGCCGATGACGTACTTGCTGGCCACGAGCTCGCCGCGGGCGGGGCGGGGGCCTGGTCGCGCCGGGGGGGTGGCGCGGGTGACCGCGAGCCCCTTGAGCCGCTGCACCACCTCCGACGCGCGTAGGCGCCGGGAGGGATCTTTCGCGAGCATGCCCGCGAGCGTCGGACGTAGGGGCTCGGGCACGCCATCGAGCGGCGTGAGCTCGAGCAGGATCTTCGTGAACAGCTGCTCGGCGGTGTCGGCCACGAACGCCGGCGTGCCGGTGAGACACTCGAAGAGCACGCAGCCGAGGGCGAACACGTCGGCCCGGCCGTCGATGTGGGTCTCGCCCCGCACCTGCTCGGGTGCCATGTAGCCGGGCGTGCCCACCAGCGCGCCGGTCGCGGTGAGCGCCGCGTCGCAGCGCGCCTCCCAGCGTGCGAGGCCGAAATCGATGAGACGCACGTCATCGACGCTCTCGTTTACGAGGAGGATGTTGGAGGGCTTCACGTCGCGGTGGCACACGCTCGCCTCGTGCACCGCCGCGAGCGCGAGAGCGATCTGCACCGCGAGCGAGAGCGCCGCGTCGACGCCAAACTCGTGGCGCCGAAGGTGCTCGGCGAGGGTGCGCCCCGCGAGGTGCTCCATCACCACGTAGGGGACGTCGTCGTGCTCGCCGTGCGCGACGTAGCGCACCACTCCCTCGTGGGCGAGGGTGGCCAGCACGTTCACCTCGCGCTCGAAGCGGTCTCGATCGCGGGCCTCGCGGAGGGTCTTCAGCGCCACCTCCCGGCGTCCATCACGATCCCAAGCGCGGAACACGCGGCCCATCGCGCCCTCGCCGAGCAGGGCGCGGAGCTCGAAGCGGTCGTCGACCACGTCGCCTGGGCCGAGCCCGCTCGTGAGGGCCCGCAGCCCGTCGAGCGCTTCGTCGTCGAGGAACGTCACGCCTCCACTCCCAGCACGAGGCGCGCCTCGGCCCGGAACTCCTCTTCGTTGGCGGTCAGCTCTCGCAGCCGGTCGAGCACGGACTGGCGGAACGCGCGCCGCCCCCACGCGAGGTAGTTGGTCACGTCGTGGGTGGCGAGGCCGAGGCTCGCGGCGAGCTCGGCGTAGGTGGGCTTGGGGTCGTCCTTCGAGAGCACGTAGCGCTCGAAGACCGTGAAGTAGAGCGCCTTGTCCTCGGCCTCGCAGCGCTGCCGCAGCGCGTCCACCGAGGCGCCGAAGAGCGCCCGCATCCACTCTCGCTCGAAGTAGGCGTCGACGTCCTCGGGGTGGCTGCCGAGCCGCTCGAGCTCGTCCTCGGCCACGTCGAAGTCGAGGCTCACCCGAATCGTGTCGCCGCCGCGCTTGAGTCGGCCCTCGGCGCGCCCTTCGGCGATGACGAAGCGGTCGAGGCACGTCTTGAGGTAGGTGCGAAAACGGGCCTGCGTCGGATCGAAGTCGGCGAAGTAGCGCCGCTCGAAGGCGCGCGCGAACAGGCCCTGGGTGAGGTCGCGCGCCTCTTCGGGCGGCTTGCGCCAGCGCACGCGGATGTACTTGTACACCGGCTTGAAATAGGCGCGGACGAGCACGTCGAAGCTCCGCGCCCGCTCCACGGGATCGTCGCTCCCGACCGAGAGCACGGCCGAGCGACGCGTCGACGGGAACAGTCCGGGGCTCATGACGAGGTTTTTTTCGATGCCACTAAAGGATGGGCGGCCGCTGGCTAACCAGCAGAGGAAGGGGAACGGATCCCCCTCGCACAAGGAGAATGACGATGAAGCTTACTTGGTTCAAAGCCTTTGGTCTCGCGGGTGTGGTCTCGTTCGCGGCGTGCGGCGCGCTCGGGTGCTACGGCAACGTGGCGGTGGGCGACGACGGGCGTCCCAGCGACGGGCGCGGCTTCGGCAGCGGCTCGAGCAGCTCGAGCGGGGAGCCCGGGGTAAGGGGCATCCCCTGCCGGTTCCTTCACGGCGAGGCCACGCTGACCGCGTACGACGGGAGCAACTATTCGTCGTCGGCGTTCAGCTTCGAGTTCGCAACCCAAGATCCGGACATCACCAACAACGACTACGACATCGTGTACGGCCCCAACGTATTTCGCGTCAACACCGTGACCGACGACGTCTCCTTCATCGTCGATCTCGGCGACATCCCCCTCGCCGACACCCCGCCCACCGTCGAGCTCGACGAGCATCGTGTGGGCGCCTACGGCGAGTACGACTTCATCGACGCGGTGCTCGACCACACCTACTACGTGCGCTCGGTGGACGGCACGGGCAGCCTCGTGGCCGCGTTTCGGGTGGTGGGCCTCGAGCCGGGCGAGCGCGTCACGATCGAGTGGATCCGATCCGTCGAGCCGGATCGGATGGTCGTGCCGTCGGGCTGTGGACTGTGACATCGTGGGGAGGTCGTGGTGAGATCGACACGATGGCTCGCAGGCGTTTTCGGTAGCGTGCTCCTCGTGTCCGCCGCGCGGGCCGAGGAGTCGGAGGCCGAGGGGATGTTTCAGGAGGGGCGCGCCTTGATGCTCGAGGGGCGCTTCGAAGAGGCCTGCCCCAAGCTCGAGCTCAGCCAGCAGCTCGAGCCCAAGGTGGGCACCATGCTCAACCTCGCGGTGTGCCACGAGCGCCTCGGCATGATCGCCAGCGCGTGGGTCGAGTTCCAACAGGCCCGCGACGCGGCCACCGCGGAGGGGCGCGAGGAGCAGCGGCGGCTCGCACAAGAGCGCATCGACGTGCTCGGGCCGCGGGTGCCGTGGCTCACGGTGAAGGTTCCCCCTGCGATCCGCGTCGAGGGGCTCGCGGTCGCGCTCGACGGGGCGCCGGTGGATGACGCGGAGTGGGGCGCGCCGATGCCGATCGATCCTGGCGAGCACGTCCTGGTCGCGGCGGCCCCAGGGCACGAGCCGCGTCAGCTGCGCTTCACCATCGCCGTGTCCTCACGGAAGACGGTGACGGTGGCCGCCCTCGTGCCGCTCGAGCCCGAGCCCACGCCCGAGCCTCGCGCGCGGAGGCGCCCGCGGCGACCGACCGAGGCGCCAGCGCCCGCGGAGCCCCCGCCGTTTCAGCGTTGGGTGCTCGAGGCCGCCTTGTTCGGCGGCTACCTGCTCGTCGATGGCGACCGGGTGTCTCCCGAGGTGAGCCCGGAGGCCATCGCGCTCTCCGACGGCACCAACGCCGCCAGCTGCGGGTGGGTGAGCTGCGACTACACCCTCGGCCCCCGAGGTGGCGCGATCTTGGGTCTCAGCGTCTTCGCGGGCTACGCCGCCACCGACTGGTTTCATGTCGGCGGGCGCATCGCGGTTGGGCCTCGCGTGGGCGGTGGGGTGTGGGTGGCGAGCGGACCGAGCGTGCTCTTTCGCGTCGCCGGGCCGCTCTCGCTCGGGCTGGGAGTGGCGCTCGGCGCGGCCTCGGCCGAAGGCGACGGTGAGGTCGTCGCCTATCCGCCGTACTTCACGACGAGCACGGAGCGGGTGCCCATGAGCGCGAACGTCGAGCTCGCGGGAGGGCCGATGGCCGAGCTCAGCGTGCGGCTCGTCGACACCGAGCACGGCTCGCTGGTGCTCAACACCACGCCGATGGTGATGTTCGGCGTCGGCACCGCGGTGGCCGTCCCCTTCGGCCTCGGCTTCCGCTTCCAGTGACATCTCCTTGCTCTGAACAGGTGTCGAGTGGCGGCCGCGGCGGTTCCGGGTAGGATGCCCCCTCGGTGAGCCCCTTCACGAGAAGTTGGCTCGCCCCGGTGGTCGTTGGGGCGCTGCTGGGGGCGGGAGCGACACCTTGGGCCGCGCAGCTGAGCGCGGCCTCGCCAGCGATGCGTGCGCCGGTGGTTGAGGTGAGCGCCGCGTCGACCGCCGCCGTCAGCGGCGCCGCCTCGGAGCCGCTGGCGCCCGGCGCGGGCGGGCCCGGCGCGGAGGGGCCCGCGGTGGCGTGCCCGGCCGACATGGTCTTGGTCGAGGGTCGGTTTTGCCCCACGTTGCGCTACGTGTGCCACACCGGCGTGGACGAGACGCAGCGCTGCGCGACCGAATATCAGAAGAACGTGCCCTGCTTCGGCCAGCAAGACTTTCGCCGCTTCTGCATCGATCGCTTCGAGTGGCCCAACAAGAAGGGCGAGAGCCCCGACGTCTACGTGAGCTGGGAAGAGGCGAAGGAGAAGTGTGCGAGCCGCAACAAGCGCCTCTGCCGCCGCTCGGAGTGGGTGTTGGCCTGTGAGGGGCCCAAGCGCGAGCCCTTTCCGTGGGGCTTCCAGCGCCACCCGAGCCCCTGCAACATCGACCGTAAGCCGATCCCCTTCAGCCTCGAGAAGCTCGAGAACGAAGAGACGCGACCAGCGGAGCTCGAGCGCCTCTATCAGGCCTACCCGAGCGGCGCTCGCGAGGCGTGCAAGAGCCACTATGGCGCGTACGACATGACCGGCAACGTCGACGAGTGGACCGACAACACCGCCGACAACCCCGACACCAAGTATCCGGCTACGCTCAACGGCGGCTGGTGGGGGCCCGTACGCAACACCTGCCGCCTCACCACCAAGCAGCACGGGCCGAAGTTTCGCTTCTATCAGATCGGCTTCCGCTGTTGCCAAGACACGGGCGACGACGTGGACGTGCCGCCTCCCCGACCCTGGGTGGAGGAGGCGGGCAGCTTCAAGCGCGCCGAGTGAGACCTCCGCCGCGCCTGCGACCGCGATGGAGACGACGGAGGACGGGAAGATGGAGACCATCCGCGCCGAGCAGCCAGGAGATGCCGACGCCATCCACGCGCTGCACCGGAGCGCCTTCCCAGGGCCTGGAGAGGCGCGCCTCGTGGATGACCTGCGCGCCGATGGCGCGCTCACGGTGTCGCTCGTGGCGATCGCGGACGACGCGCTCGTCGGCCACGTGGCCTTCAGCCCGGTGCGTCTCGACGGGGCGGTGGGGGGCGTGGGCCTCGCGCCGGTGGCGGTGCTCGCCAGCCAGCGGCGGCGTGGGATCGCCGATCGCCTGATCCGTGAAGGCCTCACCCGCTGCAGGCTGGCCGGCGCGCGCTGGGTGGTCGTGCTCGGCGCCCCCGCCTATTTCGCGCGCTTCGGCTTCGTCGCGGCCCCCCCGCGGGGGCTCGTCGACGACTACGGCGGGGGAGACGCGTTCCAGGTGCTCGAGCTGGCGGTGGGCGGGCTCGCCGAGGTGGCTGGCGTCGTGCACTATGCGGCCGCCTTCGAGCGACTCGACGACCCGCAGCCGGACGCGCGATGACCGCTGGGAGACACGGCGCACGCCCGTTGCCGGCGCACCGGAACGGGCCTCGCGGGCTCGCCCTCGCGTGGCCGCGCCGCGCGGCGCACGCGGGGATGGTCCGGCTGGTGGGGATTGTGGCCTTCGCGGGAGCGTGCTCGAGAGCGGAGTCTACCCCCACCCCTCCAACCGACACGGCGCTCGCGCCCCCTGTCGAGAAGGTGGCGCCGCTCCCGGGGGAGCCGCCGAGCTGCCCCGAGAGCGCGGGGCGGGCGTGGCTTGCGCCAGCGGCCGGGCCCACGGGGGTTCCGCGCGTGGATCGCTCGACGCGGCGGGTGGTGCAGACGCTCGCGGACGGGACGGTGCTGGGCCTCGAGTTCGTGGGGGCCCACGCGTTCGATTTGCTCGACAAGCTCGCGACGGAGATCGCCGACGACGCGGCCCGGCGACGCGTGGTGTGCCACGTGCTCAACGACGCGGCCGAGCGTGGGGTGCCGGTGCTCCGTCTGTGGGGTTCGTACAAGCGGGTGGGCTCCGACGACGAGGTGAGCGCGAGCCGCCGCACCCTGGCGCTCGTGCTCGACGAGAACGCCCGGCGCAAGCACCCCCTGCGGTTCATCGTCACGCTTCAGAACCATCAAGCGGGCTACGGCGCTCCCGATCCGTCGCGCTCGCTCGACGAGCAGGAGGGGCCGTGGCACAGTAAGACGTTCTATCTCGCGGGCGGCTGGGAGCGCCCCGGCGTGGGGGGGATGGGAGATCGCATCGCTGGCCTCGCTGCCGACCCTGCGATGCGGTCGCCGCACGTGCTCGCGTGGGAGCTGGTGAACGAGCTCGACACCTTTCGCCACGTGGGAGGTGGACGCTTCCTGGAGCCGGACGCAGCGAGCCTCCGCGACCGCTTCCTCGTGCCGGCCGCGACCCGGCTCGCGGCGGCGGTGCCGCAACCGATCATGCTCGGCGACATCCGCGGAGAGCGGGAGGCCTACGCACGCTGGGCCAAGACGGTGGTGACGGCGCTCCCTGGCGCGGTGCGGGAGCGGCTCGTGTGGACGAGCCACGTGTACGTGCCGATGGGGGAGGAGCCTCGCGCGCACATGCACAAGCTCGAGAAGGATCTCGCCCTGGCCGACGAGCATCGCTTGCCGTTCGTGCTCGGCGAGCTCGGCCAGCACGTGCCGGGCGCCACCCCCTCGTTCTGCGGCAGCGGCGTGACCCACGATCTGGCGCCGCTCTTTGCCGCCGTCGAGCAGCGCGGGATCCGGTCGCTCCTCGTCTGGGGAGAAGGGCGCTGCGGGCTCGACGTGGGCGGGCGTCGGATCACCATCGGCGCGGGGGGCGACAGCGCGGAGCTCGCCCCCGACGACGCGCCCACCCACGCGCTGCTCCGGGCCGTGCGCGAGCGGTGGTGAGCGTCGTCTCGCGGCCTCGAGCGCGCCGCGCTCGAGCTCGCCTTGGGCTGCGTCGACGATGCGCGAGGTCAGGCGCGTGCACGCAGTGGCCACGGGTTGCGCCGGGGGAGGTGTCCCTCGGCGCGGGGGTCACGAAGTGTTGGCGCGCGCCGAGCGCGAGGTCGCTGGCCGCCCGTCGGTCGCCGCCGACGGTGCGCTCGCCTTGGTCTTCGGCTTGCGCTTCTTCTTGGCCGGCGCGTCGAGCTCGACGGTCGCGGCCTCTTCGCGCGCTTCGCCCATGCCGCGCAGGCCATCTTTGAAGCTGCGGATCCCGTCGCCGAGTCCGCGGCCAACGCCGGCGATCCTCGAAGGTCCGAAGAGCAACAACGCGATGAGTAGGATGACGATGATCTCGGTGGGGCCCAGGCCCATGGCAACGACCTCCCGGGAGCCGGAGAGGTGCCCCGGCTCCCGTGCTCGCCCGTCCGCTGACGTCCGGGCGGTGTTGGTGACTACGACGCGAACGCACCCCACGCGAGGAGGAGCAGGAGCGGGAGAAGGAAGCCGACGGCCACCTTCACGTGGCCCGTGGGATCGATCTCGCGCTCTTCCCACTCGGGGTGCTTGCGCACGATGGGGCGCTGTACGAGGCGGCGCTCGTGAGCGCGTTGGGTCGCGGGCGTACGGGGCTCTCCCGTCGCGTCATCGGAATGGAACGACTTCATGACGAACCTCCTCTGTGCGCCGGTGAAGGCGCTCGAGAAACCTGAACGAACCGTTGGGGACGGAGCGTCAGGCGGCGGGAGGATCGTCGCCCATGCGCGGCACGTGCGCGGCGCGCCGCACGCGTCGGATGGCGGTGCGGCGGTCGCCGGCGTCACGAATCGATGGGCACGGCTCCACGCGGTGGTCGACGTGAACGTCGAGCGCCAACGTGGAGAGAGAGACCTGGCCGAGTTGCGCGAACGGGGCGGGCAGCGTCGCGGCCCACGCAGCGGGTGCGGTGAGGCGCGGGCCCGGTCCGCTCGGTGCACGCCGTCGCGGCCGCTCCCACGGCTCGAGGCTCCGCTCGCTGAGGGCCGCGAGCTCTTGAGCAGGGTTGAGCCCGCGCAAGACGTCGTGGTGCTCGCTGGCGTGCGCCTCGGTCGCCAACGCGTCAGCCCGCTCGGCGGCAGCGGGCGGCGCTCCGGAGACCGCGGAGGCGCCCTCCACGGCGACGAGGTCTGCGGCGACGAGGCACCCCACCAGCGTCAGGAACGCCACCGCGAAGAACACCGCCACGCGGCCGAGCATGAGCGGAGCATGCGCCTCGCCGAGGCGCTTGGCAAGGTCCCGTCTGCGGCGCGTCGCGGGCGCTCGGCTCAGTCGGGGTGCGCGGTCGCCTCGGCGAGCTCTACCGAGAGCCGCACCGGCGTGGTGGCTTCGTCTCGAAGTCCGCGTTTGTCGTTGTAGAACGCGCGGATGCGGTCCATGTCGGCGCGTACGTCGCCGCTCGGCGTGATGGTGGGGCCCACGCCGGCCACCTTCTTTCCGAAGTCGAGGAAGCCGCACACGATGGGCACCTTCGCCTCTTCGGCGATGCGGTAAAAGCCGCTCTTCCAGTGCGGAGCGCGGGAGCGGGTGCCGGCGGGAGCCACCGCCAACAAGATCGCGTCCTCGGCGGCAAAGCGCTTCGCCACCTGACCGACCAGGCCGTGGGGGGTGCGGCGGTCGACCGGGATCCCGCCGAGCCACTTCATCAGCGGCCCTCCCACCCCATCGAACAACGTGTGCTTCGCGAGAAAGCGCAGACGCAGCTTGAACACCCACGCGGTGGCCAGCATGTAGGGCAGGTCCCAGTTCGTCGTGTGGGGGGCCGCGATCATCACCGCCTTGTTCACGCCCTCGGGGAGGTGACCCTCCACGCGCCAGCCGGCGACGCGCAGAAAGGTACGGCCCAGCGCTCGTTCGATCCCGGAGGCCTTTGGGAACTGGTGGTTGTCGCGGGGAGACGCCATCGAAACCAATCGACTCTGCGACTGGCACGACGTCAAGGGCGCGCGGTGGCGCTGTTTGACTTGTGACAATGCTCCCCCGCGAGGCCCGGGCCGCTCTGCTGGCGGACGCGCTCCCGGTGGGCGATCACTCCGCGGAGAGCGCCGGAGCGACGGGCTGCGCGGCGCTGAACAGCTCGCGCGCGGTGTGCACGATCAAGCGGTGGGCGCGCTTTCGTTCTTCGAGCGACCAGGCGCGCGGCACCTCCACCACGAAGGTGGTGCAGCCAAACGTGCGCCAGGCGGAGAAGGCGAGCCCATACATCCGACTCATCTCGGCGGCGGCGAGCATCATCGCGCTCGGCGCGAGCACGCCGTCGTCGCCCTCGATCACCGTGAAGCGCGGGCGGGCCTCGAAGGCGAGCTCGTGCTTCAGGGCCGTGACGATGCGCCGACCGAGGTCGTCGTCGGGGCCATGCTGGATGAGGTACGCGCCGGTGGCTTTGCCGTCTTCGTGCAGATCGAGCAGGAGCCCCGGCGGGTTCTCTGCGAGAAAAGCCTTCACGGCGTCGACCTCGGGCGTGTCGGTCCTGGCGAAGCTGCGGTTGAGATCGCGCCCGTTCTCGAGGAAGCGCGAGTTGTTCTCGAGACCCCAAGGGTTGCACGGACCGAAGGTCTTCACGCCGGTGGCGGCGAGCTCGCCGAGCACCAGCGCGCCGCTCGGTTCGTCGCCGTGGACCCCGCCGGTGACGACCACGTCGTCGCGGAGGGGCGGCCGCGCGTGTTTCGGCTCGGGCTCTGGCTCGGGGCTCGGCGCCGGGGGCACCGAAGCCGGCGCGCTGCACCCGAAGAGCGAAAGGAGCGAGCCCACGATGGCGAGCCTGGCCGTCCTCGTCCCCATGGCGCCTGGTAGCATGGGCGAGCGGCTCGAGCACGGGTTCCACGCCTCCGGTTGGCAGCATCCGATCATCGTTTGGCAGCCAGAGAGAAGCGTGGGGGGCGCGCCCACCGTAGCCTGAGCCTCCCATGAGACTCGCCGTCATCGCCTCGCTCGCGCTCGTCCTCGCCTCGCTCGGTTGCTCGTCGTCGACGCCCGCCGTTTCGGGGCAGCTCACCGAGGCCGAGCACGAGCACACCTTCCCGGTGGCCACCCTCGCCCCTGGCGAAGAGGTGAGCGACGTGTGCACCAGCTGGACGCTGGGCAACGACGAGCCCCTCTACGTGAACGCGGTGGAGCTCGTGGCGCCGCTCGGCGGCTACCACCACTCCAACTGGGTGTTCGTGCCGGAGGCCGGGTTCTTCGACGGCGACGACGGCAGCTGGGCCTGCAGCGATCGGGGCTTCAACGAGGCCCTGGCGTCGGCGCTCGGGGGGGTGCTGTTCGCGCAGTCGACGCAGAGTCGCCACGAGACGCAGCAGTTTGGCGAGGGGGTCACCATCGTGATCCCGCCGAGGTCACGGGTGATCGGCAGCCTTCACCTGCTCAACACCGGGAGCGAGGACATGGTGGCCGAGCTCACCTTGGGCCTGCACACCATCGAGGAGGCGGCTGCCACCACCAAGCTCAGCGGCATGTCGTTCACCAACGAGGCGCTCGCGCTCCCCGCGAACGGTCGCTCCTCGTTCCAGGCCGACTGTGAGCTCGCCACGAAGCACGAGGAGGAGCTCGGGCGAGAGCTCGACTTCAACCTGTATTACGTGCTGCCGCACTATCACAACCTCGGCACCGGCATGCGCATCGAGGCCTACGGTCCCGAGGGCTCCGCGGTCGTGTTCGACGGCGGGAACCCGGTGGGCGATCCGCTCGGCAAGATGATCGATCCACCGTTCTCGATGAAGGGCTACAGCGGGCTCCGCTTCACCTGCACCTACGAGAACAACCGGCCGGAGAGCGTCGGCTACGGTATCGGTGATCAGGAGATGTGCGTGCTCCTCGCGTTCACCGACAGCACGTTCCTCTGGGGGGGGGGTGTGTTCGGCGAGCCGCGAGAGCCCGTGATGGAAGACGGGATGGCGCGCTTCGTCGAGGACGGGTGCGGGGTGCTCGCCCATCCCGCGAGCCACGCACGCTGACGCGTCGGTCCGCCGGTCTCAGCCGGCCCCTCTCAGCCGGTCACCGAGTGCTCCAAGAGCTCGGCGAGCCGCATCATGTCCTCGGGGCTCGCGCCCACGAGCATCGC
This sequence comes from uncultured Polyangiaceae bacterium, assembly GCA_964401935.1. Taxonomy (GTDB): domain Bacteria; phylum Myxococcota_A; class Polyangia; order Polyangiales; family Polyangiaceae; genus JAPYTK01. The sequence goes on along the minus strand of CAYOAL010000038.1, from coordinate 40,872 downwards.
CACCGCGCTGCCTCGCGGCGCGGGCGCGCCGGCGCTCAGCACGGTCAACGTCGGACGACCGGTGTCGGGATCGCGCATCACCGCGACACGCGCCGCCGTGAGCGGCGCCGAGGCTGGCGTCTCCGGGAGGGTGTCGTTCGATGCCTGGCGCGAGAGGCCGCTGCCCGAGGGCGGGCGGCTCGAAGGCATGGTGTTGGAGAGCGCGCTGCTCGCTCGTGCGCTGCTCGACTGCGT
>CAYOAL010000038.1:787-40538 GCA_964401935.1 uncultured Polyangiaceae bacterium | reverse complement strand
GTTGCTCGACTGCGTGTTGCTCGACTGCGTGTTGCTCGACTGCGTGTTGCTCGACTGCGTGTTGCTCGACGGCGTGTTGCTCGGAGGCGTGCTGCTTGGAGCGGTGCTGCTTGGCGCGGTGCTGCTCGGAGCGGTGCGGCTCGAGGGGGCGTCGTGGAGAGGCATCCGCGGTGTGGGAGGCGGGGCGTCGTTCACGAACGAGGCGTAGAGGCGCACCACGGTCGGATCTTCGCCTTCCACCTCGTCGTCGCCGAACAGCGACGGCACCGGGGCGGTGAGGGCTCGTCCTCGCTGGAGCGCCGCGGGGCGCAGCGTGGGCTGCGTGTCTTCATCGCCGCTCGGAGGGTCGACACGCGGCTCGGGGCGGGTCGCTGCGACGGGGCGCGGGTCGTGCGCGCGCTCGACCGTCGCGTCCGGCCACGCCACCGCCGAGCGGGCGGTGTCGCTCGGGGTCGGCGGCTGCACGGGGCTCGTGGGCGTGGGCGAGAGCATGGGCGCGCGGGGAGCGGAGGGCCGCGGGCGCCTGGGGCGCTCGATGGGTGGGGGGACCGCCGACGCTCGTGGGGCAGCGCCGACGGCGGCGTGGGGAGGCCTCGGTGCGCGGGGGGCGGGACGGGAAGGGGTGGCGTGCGGCGCGGTTCGGGGTGCAGGTGGGGGGCTCGGGCCTCGCCGAGGCGCGGGAGGCAGCTCCGACCGGCGCCCGAGGGGGATGGGGTTCGAGCGCGGTACCGGCTGACTGCGTCGCGGCGGCGGGGGCGGCTGAGAGAGCCGCTTCGCCATGCGGGCTGCCACCTTGGACAGCTCGAGAGCGCGCTCGAGCTGCTCGTGATCGGCCGCTGCGCGCGCCGCGCGACGGAGCCACCGCAGCGAGTCCTCGAAATCTCCGTGCTCCCAGCGCGCCGCCGACACCGCGAGGGCGCACTGCACGTCCTCGATGTCGTGTCGGCACGGCTCGGGGATGGGGGTCGTCTCTGCTGCCACCGCGATCGCTATCTCCAAGCGGCTCGGTTTTGCAGAAGCCGTGCCACCGATCACGCGTGGCCTTCCATGGGCTTACCCTGCCCTCTGGAAAAATCGGATGAAAACGGATCGAACGCGGCGCTGCTTCTTCGATCCATGTAGGTACAATGCCCACGTCCGACCTTCGTCGGCGCCCTCGTTGGCAGCCCCCCAGCTCCACGTCGCTCAGAGCTTCGCGTCGGTGTCGTTGTAGATCTCGTTGATCATCCGCGCGTCTTCCTCGGATGGCGGCACCAACAGGGCGACCGCCACCCCGGGCGGAGGATCGGTGCCAGGGGCCAAGAACAACAGGCGCACGTCGCGCTCCTCGGGGATCGGGAGCACCGCCACCCGGAAGGCGGCGATGCCTGGGATCAACGAAGGTCCGGTGGCGGTGGGATACGACGCGCTCGACTTGCGGGCGTCCGCGGCCGCGACGATGTCTCCGACCCGCTGGCGCGTCGTCTCGTCGTTCGGGTCGTCCGCCTCGGACCGCCTCCCCGACCGCCCTGTGGGGGGGGCGTCCTCGGCGTCGACGAAGCTCTGCTCTGGCTCCACGAAGGGGCTCGGTTGGTAGAGGCCGGGGCTCGAGTCGTGGTCGAAGCGTCCTGGGCTCGAGTCGTGCTCGAAGCGTCCCGGGCTCGAGTCGTCGTCGCGCGCGTCGCTGCGGATCTCGGTGCGATCGGCGTAGTGGGGATCGATCGCCATGAGCGCCCGTCGCAGCATCGTCTCCGGACGGATGAACGTGTCCTCTTCGGCCTCCGGCCCGTAGCCGAGGCCCGCGAACCGCTCCGAGAGGGTGGGCTCCGGCGGCACTGGCGGGACCAGGTCGCGCGGCTCCTTCGAGCGTCGCTCGGTGTTCGCCTCGACCTCGGGGATGGCCTGAAGGTGCGTGGGGGGACCGGCCTGCGTGAGCCGCGGCTCCGGGGCACGACGTGCACCCTTGCGAGGAGGTGGGGGTGGGCCAGTCTTGCCTCCTCGGTCGCCGCGGCTCGCTGTGGGTGGCGCGGGCGCCGCGTAGCCGGGTCCCGTGGGTGGCGCAGGCGGCACCGGGGAGGGGGCAGCGGGCGTGTGCCTGGGCGCGAACGGTGGGCGGCCGCTCACGTCGGCAGGGGGGCCTTTTGCGGGCGGTGCCACTTGGGAGTGAACCAAACCTTGCGGAGCCGCGTGGGGCGCACCGCGGGGGACGCCTTGGGGTGGCACGCCTTGGGGTGGCGCGCCTTGGGGGGGCGTTCCCCCAGGCTGAAGCATGCCGATCGCGGTGCCCACGATCTGCCGCGCGGCGCGAACCTCGCGGCGGGCTTCCACCACGCCCGCCACGTCGGCGGCGGCCTTGAACAGCTCCACGGCCCTCACGTCGGCGTCGCGATCTGCGGCTGCGCTCGCAGCGCGCCGCAGCCACTTCAGCGCCTCGGTGTCCTCGCCGCGCTCCCACAGCGTGGTGGCGGCAGACAGCGCCCAGTGCACGTCCTCGAAGTCATCCTCTCGAGGGGGTGGGATGACCACTGGGCGGCCGGAGCGTGTCCTCGGGCGAACGGACATCCGGCGATTGTGTCAGCGGCACGGTCCCGGCTGCAACCGTCGCTTTTCATTCGTGGCCGCTGCCGCGGGGCGGGCCGGTTGCTATGGTGCCCAACATGTCGGGCGACGTCGGCAGCAGCATCAGCGCGCTGCTCGGGCCCACCAACACGGGCAAGACCCACCGCGCGGTGGAGCGCATGCTCGAGCACGAGTCGGGCATGATCGGCCTGCCGCTCCGCCTCCTCGCCCGAGAAATCTACGATCGGGTCACCGAGCGGGTGGGGGAGAACGCGGTCGCGCTGGTGACCGGGGAGGAGAAACGGATCCCGCGGAGCCCGCGGTACTGGGTGTGCACGGTGGAGTCGATGCCGCTCACCCTCGAGGTCGACTTCCTCGCGGTGGACGAGGTGCAGCTCGTCGCCCACCCCCAGCGTGGTCACGTGTTCACCGACCGGCTGCTCCACGCACGAGGCCGCCGTGAGACCTGGCTCCTTGGCGCGGACACGATGCGCCCCTTGGTGGAGAGCCTCGTGCCGACCGCCACGGTGCGGAGCCACCCGAGGTTGTCTCGGCTCACGCACGTCAGCGCGCACCGTCTTGGCACGCTACCTCCTCGCACCGCGGTGATCGCGTTCTCGGCGGCGGAGGTGTACGAGCTCGCCGACCGGCTGCGGCGACGGCGAGGAGGGGCAGCGGTGGTGCTCGGCGCGCTCTCGCCGCGCACCCGCAACGCACAAGTGGCCATGTACCAGTCGGGGGAGGTCGACTTCCTCGTGGCCACCGACGCGGTAGGCATGGGCCTGAACATGGACGTCGATCACGTGGCCTTCGCGGCGCTCCGCAAGTTCGATGGCTTTCGCATGCGCGGCCTCGCCGCGGCGGAGGTGGCCCAGATCGCGGGTCGCGCCGGTCGCTACACCAACGACGGCTCGTTCAGCACCATCCACCCGCTCGCGCTCGAGGACGACGTGGTCTTCGCCGTCGAGAATCACCGCTTCGCGCCGGTGCGGCAGGCGCTGTGGCGCAACTCCGACCTCGAGCTGAGCTCGGTGCCCGCGCTGCTCTCGTCGCTCTCGGCGCGGCCGCGGCGGCGAGGTCTCTACCTCGTGCACCAGGCCGCCGATCAAGCGGTGCTGGAGATCCTCGCCGAGCGCGACGACGTGAAGGCGCGCACGCGGACGCGCGAAGGGGTGGAGCTTCTGTGGGACGTGTGCCGCATCCCCGACTTTCGCAAGCTGCTCGCGGAGCATCACGCGGTGCTGCTCGCTGAGATCTTCGTGCAGCTCTCGGATCGGCAACGGCTCGATCCCGACTTCATGGAAGAGCGCATCGCTCGGCTCGAGAACGCCACCGGCGACCTCGACGATCTGTTGATGCGCATGGATTTCATCCGCACCTTCGCCTACGTCGCCCATCACGCCCACTGGGTGGCGGACGCCCCGCGCTGGCAGGAACGCACGCGCCTCGCGGAAGACCGCCTCAGCGACGCGTTGCACCAGCGGCTGATCGAGCGCTTCGTGGAGCGCACCGGTCGGCGCCGCGCCGCTCCACGCCGCTCCTCGGGAGGTGTGCGGCGCGGTGAGGCACCCGAGCTCGAGGTGGCCACCGGTCCCTTCAGTCAGCTCGCCGCGCTCCGTGACGCGCTTGGTCCACGCCCCGTCGAGCTGGTGCGCGACGCGTGGATCGAGGAGGTGGTAGAGGCGCGGCACGAGCTCTTCCACACCAGCGGCGAGGGGGTCGTGAGCTACGTCGGCGAGAGCGAGCGTGGCGAGCGGCTCGCGCGCCTCACCCGTGGGGTGGACATCTTGCATCCGGAGGTGAAGCTCGCCCCCGAGCGCACACTCGGGGCCGGGGCCGAGCAGCGTATCCTTCGTCGCCTCCGCGCCTACTGCCGCGACCTCTCCGAGGAGATGTTGGGGCCGCTGCGCGATCCGAGGCTTGGAGCGCTCAGCGCGGCGGGGCGGGGGCTCGTGTATCAGCTGGAGCGAGGTCTCACCACGCTCGACGGTCGAGCCGCGCGCGACCAGCTGCGCGGCCTCTGCCCCGAGGATCGCGAGGCCCTCCACGCCGTCGACGTTCGTGTCGGGCGACGCTTCGTGTTCGCGCGCGAGCTGCTCGACGTGTCTTCGCTGCGCCACCGCGCTGCGTTCTCGACCGCCTGGTTCGGCCGCTCGCTGGCGGTGAGCGGGGCCGCCATGCCGTGGCGCTCGGAGCGCGACGCCGAGCAGCTGCTCGCGCTGGGCTACGGCCACGTGGGGGCACACGCGGTGCGTGTCGACGTGGTGGAGGAGCTGCTCGACATCGTCGAGCCCCTCGCCGAGCGGGGCCCGTTCATCCTCCCGCCGCGGCTCGTCACCTTGACGACCGTGAGCGAAGACGACGTGGGGCGACTCTTGCTCGGCCTCGGCTTCATGGCCACCGCCGAGGGTTTCGCCAGACCCAGTCCGCGCCGGTCACGGCGTCGCGCCCGTCGCCGGTAGACGCGCCGTCGCCGGCTGCGCGTCACGACGGATCGACGTGGGTGTGCCGGCGCCGGATGGCGGCGAGCTCGGGCGCCTCCATGAGGGCGCCGCCGAGGAGCGGGATGGAGCGCGCGAAGGCCTTGAGGCCGGCGCGGGTGAGCTCGGGCGTGGCCGCGCCCACGTCGGGATAACCCTCGGCGTCGGCCTGCACGTCGGCCCAGTTGTGGAAGAGGCGTCCCCAGTCGCTCTGCAACACCTCCTCCACGCGACGCTTCGCCATCAACGGGTACCAGAAGCTGTCGTGGTAGGCCACGCTGGCGAGGTAGGCCCACGGCGCGAGCACCGTCTTGAGCGACCACTCGATCGGCTTCTTCAGCGGGCCCCAGTAGATCTTGTGCTGCATGCGCGAGGCGAAGGTCATCTTCTTGTAGGGGCCTTCGAACTGCCAGTTCTCCTGCGCCGCGTCCTCGTCGCCGACGAGCTCGATGTCGCGAGGGTCACCCACTCCGAGGCCCTGCTCGTGGGCGATGCGGATGAACTTGATCGACATCGGATCGAAGCCCATGAGCTTGGCCGCCACCGCGTCGATCGCCACCTGATCCGCGCTCGCGAGGATCACGTTCTTCACGTGGGGGATCATGCAGCGCGGCCCGGGGCCGTCTCCGGCGAAGGTGCCATCCATCACCGCGAACAGGCCGGGGTGGATCTTCTGCTGGATGCGCAGCAGATCCACGAGGGTCTCGTGGATCACGGGGTGGGTCCAGTGACGGCGCTCGTTGAGGAGGCCGCCGAAGGCGTTCTTCATCGCGCCGGTGGTCGTGGTGAAGATGTGGGTCTTCACCGTGGGGAGGTGGATGATGTTCTCGCCGATGAAGCGCTTGGGGATGTGGAATCCGTCCGGGTACACGTCGTTCAGCACCAACAGCTGATCAGCCACCGGGCCTACCGCATCACGGATGTGGATCCACTCGTGCTCGGGCTCGTAGAGGTGCACGTTGCGCAAGCCGTGCGCTCGCACCACGTCGATCTGCTTGTTCTCCGTCTCCCCCAGGTGCGCGTCGATCACCACCGTGCGGTTGTGGCAAGCGTGGATGAGGCTCGGATCGAAGCCGTCGGCCTTCATCGCGCGGATGACCCCCTCCATCTGCCAAGGCGTGGTCGAGCTGCCCGGATAGAAGAAGTGCCAGGAAATGTTGATCTTGAGGGCGGTGTCGACCGCCTTGTCGAGGGCGCTCTGGTAATCGGCGAGGTTGAGCAGCCGGTGGTAGTCCGAGAGGACGGTCTTCGGGCTGGTTCGGAGGATCGCGACCTTGCTCATGGCGGTCTCATAGCGCAGACGAGCCCCCGCTGGGGGGGAGCATCTCGGAACCTTCGTGGAGTTTTCGTGGACGTGGGCGAGCGTCGCCCTGGTCGCGCGGGTCGAACGAGTCGCGGGGAAGGAGAGACGCGGCTCGCCGTATCACCGCTCACCCCAAGGGAGAACCACATGAAACTCACGATGAATCGCCTCTTCGCCCCCCTCGCTCTCGCTCTCGCCGTCGCCGGCCTCACCGGCTGTGGAGGCGTCGAGGGAACGTACAAGCTCGACAAAACCGAGATGAAAAAATCGATGGAGGCGGAGATCGCCAAGCTGCCCGAAGAGCAGCAGGGCTTCGCCAAGCTCGGGGTGGCGCTGATGGACGCGATGGAGATGAGCGTGGAGCTCGAGTCGGGCGGCAAGCTCAAGATGAAGTCGTCCATGCCGTCGCTGAAAGAAGGCGAGGAGAAGAAGAGCGAGGAGAAGGAGGGCACCTGGAAACAAGAGGGCGACTCGGTGATCCTCGTGACCGACGGCAAGGAGCTCAAGTGCAAGAACGCCGGGGGCAAGCTCACGTGTGAGGCTGACAAGAAGGGCGAGGCTGGCCTCGTCCTCGTCAAGTCCTGATCCCCGTTTCGTCGTGCTAGCGTCCGGGCGTGAAGCTGGTTCACGCCGCGGACTTGCACCTCGACAGCCCGATGCGGGGCCTCGAGGGGTACGAGGGCGCGCCCGTCGAGCGCATGCGAGCAGCCACGCGGGAGGCGCTCGAGGCGCTCGTCGAGCTCTGCCTGAGCGAGGAGGTCGATGTCCTCTTGCTCGCCGGCGACGTGTTCGACGGCGACTGGAAGGACTACGCGACGGGACTGTTCTTCGCGCGTCAGATGTCGCTGCTCAGGCAGGGCGGGGTGCGGGTGGTCTCCATCCGCGGCAACCACGACGCGGCGAGCCAGATCCAGAAGCACCTCACGTTGCCCGAGAACGTACGTGAGCTCGCGACCCGCCGGCCCGAGACGGTCGTGTTCGACGACCTCGGTTTGGCGGTGCACGGGCAGGGCTTCGCCAAGCGTGCGGTCACCGACGACCTCGCCGCCGGCTACCCCGCGCCCGTCGCCGGCTTGTTGAACGTGGGCCTGTTGCACACCGCGCTCACCGGTCGCGCGGGGCACCAGCCCTACGCGCCGTGCCGCCTCCACACCCTCGTCGATCGGGGCTACGACTTCTGGGCCTTGGGCCACGTCCACCAGCAGGAGATTCTGCACGAGCGACCGTGGGTGGCTTTCGCCGGCAACCTCCAGGGCCGGCACGCGCGCGAGACCGGACCCAAGGGCGCGCTCCTCGTGACGGTGTCCGACGGGCGAGTGGCGGCGGTGGAGCCGAAGACCCTCGACGTGGTGCGCTGGTCGGCGTTGGAGGTCTCCGTCGAGGACGCGGCGAGCGGACACGACGCGGTGGATCGGGTGCGCGCCGCGCTCGCCGACGAGGTGCGGCGCGCCGAGGAGCGTCCCCTCGCGGTGCGGGTGACGCTGGTGGGGGCCTCACCGGCGCACGACGCGTTGATGCGCGAGCCTGACCGCTGGGTGGCCGCGGTGCGAGCGGCCGGCACCGACGTCGGTGAGCTCTGGGTGGAGAAGGTGCGGCTCGCTACCCGACGCACGGTGCCGTGGGACGAGCTCGCGCGCGGCGACGACGCGGTGGGGCAGATCGCGGGCGCTCTCGGCGCGCTCGCGGTGGACGTCGCGGCGCGCGGTGAGCTCATGGCGGAGCTCGAGGCGTTCTTGCAGAAGCTCCCCGCCGACGTGCGGGCCGAGCTCGATGTCGAGAGCGACGCGGCCCGCGCCGAGATCGTGAGCGACGTGGCGGGGCTGCTCATGGCGCGGCTCACCCAGCTCGAGGAGCTCGAGTGAGGCTGCGCGAGCTCCAGCTCATCGCCTACGGCCACTTCTCTGGGCTCACCCTCGCCTTCGGTGAGCCGGCCACCGACATGCACGTGGTCTTTGGCCCGAACGAGGCGGGCAAGAGCACCGCCCTGCGCGCCATCACCGCGCTCTTGTATGGCATGCCCGCTCGCACGCCCGACGCTCACACCCACGACAACAAGGCGTTGCGGGTGGGCGGCGTGCTCGAATACGCCGCTGGCGAGCACCTCGCGCTGGTGCGGCGCAAGGGTCGCAAGCGCACGATCCTCGATCCGAACGAGCGACCGCTCGACGAGCTGCTCCTCGGCCGCGCGCTCTGTGGCGTGAGCCAGTCGCTGTTCGTCACCATGTTCGGCCTCGATCACGTGACGCTGCGCGAAGGGGCGGAGGCCTTGCTCCGTGGCGACGGCGACGTGGGGGAGACGCTCTTCGACGCGGGCGGCGCGCGGGGGATCGGCGGGGTGCTCGACGCGCTCCACGCCGAGCAGGAGGAGCTGTTCAAGGCGCGAGGTCAGACGCCGAAGCTCAACGAAGCGTTGCGCCAGCTCAAGGAGGCGAAGCAGAGCATCTTCATGAAAGAGATGTTGCCTTCGTCGTGGCAGATGCAGCGCGACGCCACGGAGGAAGCCCAGGCCGAGAAGGAGCGGGAGGTGGCGCGGCGCCAGCAGCTCGGGGCCGAGCGACAGCGGCTCCAGCGCGCCTTGCGTGCGCTCCCGAATCTCGCCAAGCGCCGCGAGCTCCGGCGGCAGCTCGCCGAGCTCGGACCGGTGCCGGAGCTGCCCCCCGACGCGCGCGCCCGCCGCGTCGCCGCCGAGCAGCAGCGCGACCGCTGTGTGGAGCGCGCCGCGGAGCTCCGCGACGAGCTCGCGGCGCTGGCGTCGGAGCGAGAGGCGCTCCACGTAGACGACGCGCTGGCCGACCTCGACGAGTCGGTGGTGCGCGAGGTGAGCGATCGGCTCGGCAACCACCGAAAGGCCAACCTCGACCTCCCAAAGCGCGAAGAAGCCCTCGCGGGCATTCGGCGTGATGTGGAGCGGCTCGTACGCGAGCTCGGTCGCGACGTGGCTGCGAGCGAGGTGGACCGGTTGTTCATCGACAAGCCCACCCGCGCGCGGCTCACCAAGCTGCGCACCGCTCATGGTGGGTTGGTCGCTGAGCTCGCGGCGGCCAGGAGCGCGCTCTCCGACGCGAAGGCGCGTCGCGAGACGCTGGGCGAACGGTGGCTCGAGCTGCCCGCGCCGCGGGACGTGGAGTCGCTCCGGCGGATCCTCGGCGGGGCCTCGCGTGACGTGGAGCTCGACGAGCGGATCGCGGCGCTCGGCGAGACGCGGCGCCGACTGGAGGGCCGCATCGGTGAGCTCGGCGGCGAGCTCGGCGCGATGACGCGGACCCCGCCGGGCCGGGCGTGGGTTGTCGCTCAAGGTCGGCGGCTGCGCGAGCTCGGCGCTCGTGAGCGTGAGCTCGACGAACAAGCCGAGCGGCTCGCTCAGCGCTTCGCGGAGGTGGCGACGAGCCTCTCCGAGCTCACCCAGCTCGGCGCGCCCGCGGCGGCTGATCTCGTGACCGCGCGCGCTCGGCGCGACGAGCTCTGGGCGGAGCTCTCGCTGGATCTCGGTCGGGGAGGCGCGGTGAACCCGACGCCGTTCCTCGACGCCATGAGCGTCTGCGATGGGGTGGCGGATCGCCTGTGGCAACAGGCGGATCGGGTGGCCCAACGAGCTCGCCTCAGCGCCGAACGCGAGGCGCTCGAGGGAGAGCGTCGACGGGTGTCGGCGCGGGTCGAGGAGGTGCGGCAAGCGTGGGCTGCCGCCGAGCGGGAGTGGACGAGCGCGTGGGAGGGCATCGCGACACCCCCCGCCTCGCCCGAGGCCGCGGAGGCGTGGCTCGACGTGTGGGAGGCGTGGACGGCCGCGAGCGACGAGCTCGCGTCGGTGAGGCACGAGCAAGAGCGCGCGTCCGGGCAGAGGGCGGAGCTCGCGCGGCAGCTCGGTGCGCTGGTGGCGTCTTCCGAGGCGGAGTCGCTGCGTGAGCTCTGGGCGCGCGCCGACGCCCTCGTGAGGAGCGAAGACGAGCGTCGGTCGGCGCGTCGAGCGCTGCGCGAGAAGCTCGACGAGCTCGATGAGCGCATCGCCGTCCTGCAAGGGCGAGCGTCGGAACGAGAGACCGCGCTCGAACAGTGGCAGCGCGCTTGGGGCGAGGTGATGACGACGCTCGGCCTCGCCACGGACGCGAGCCTCGAGGAAGCGGCCGCCGTGGAGGCCGTGCTCGAGGACCTGTTCAGGCGCTCTGGGGCGGCCGACGAGCTGACGCGCCGCATCGCGGGAATGCGCCGCGACGCAGGTGAGTTCGAGGCCATGCTGGCGCCCTTGCTCACCCGCTTCGGCGCGGCCACCGCGTCCGAGCCCTTGGAGCGGGCAGCGGAGGCGTTCATCGCGCTCCACCGTGACGCGCGGGCCGCGCGCGCGCGGCGGGCCGAGCTCGACGACAAGCTCGCGGCGAAGCGCGACCAGCTCGCGAGCCTCGTCCAAGAGACCCAGGTCGCCGAGGGAGCCCTCGCCGAGATCATGCGCGCGGCGGGGGTGACGTCGTCGGAGGGGCTCGGCCTCGTGGAAGAGCGGGTGGAGCTCGCTGCGCGGCTCACCGCAGCCCTCGCCGAGACGGAGAACGCGCTCTTTGCGGAGGGAGCGATCGCCGAGCTCGAGGAGCTCACCCGCGAGCTCGACATCGACGCTGCCCGTGAGCGCGCCGACGAGCTCGAGGAAGAGTATCGCAGCGTGGCCGAGCGCTGCGAGCAGCTCTCCGGCGCGATCGGGGCCGCCAAGCGCGGTCTCTCCGAGCTCGAGCGCAAAGAGGGCGCGGCCGGAGCGGCGGCGGAGCGGGAGGCCAGCCTCGCCGCGGCGGTGCGTCTCGCGGAGCGCTACGTGCGCGTGCGTCTCGCGGCGGTGGTGCTCGAGCGAGAGATCGAACGTTACCGTCAGAAGAACCAGGGGCCCATCTTGGCGCGGGCCAGCGAGCTCTTTCCGCGCCTCACGCTGGGGCGCTACACCGCCCTCTCCGTCGGCTTCGACGAGCAAGACGAGCCGGCGCTCCGCTGCACCCGCGCCGACGGCACGGAGGTGGACGTCGCGGGCCTCTCCGATGGCACTCGTGACCAGCTCTACCTGGCCCTTCGCCTCGCCAGCTTGGAGCGCTACGGTGAGCGGAGCGAGCTGTTGCCGCTGGTGCTCGACGACGTGCTCATTCACTTCGACGACGACCGCGCGCTGGCTGCGCTCGAGGTGCTGGCCGATGTCGCCACCCGGACGCAGGTGTTGTTCTTCACGCACCACGCCCGCTTGGTCGAGCTCGCGCGCGGCCTCTCCGGAGTGACCCACCACAGCCTCGCGTGACGGATGCGGTCTCGTTGAGCCCGCCGCCGCTACATGCAACCATCCTCGCCATGGTTCGCCCGGAGCGTGTGGCTTCGCTCGTGGTCATGGCGACCACGGTGGTCGCGACGATGGCCAGCGCCGAGCCGCTGCCGCCGTCGAAGGGGCCGCCTCCGAAGGAGCCCTCGGCAGTGGTCCCCAGCGAGGCGCCTTCGCCGCCCAAGGGCGAGGCGGCCAGCGGCTCCCAGATCGAACATGGCTCGGGGCGAGGGAGAGGCGACAGCCGCGGTCCCGGCGCTGGCGACGGCCGTGGACGCTTCGGGAGCGGGGTGCGGCATGGCCGCGGTGATGGCACCGGCACCGCCCACGGACCGGGACGAGGTGATGGTCGCGGCGTGAGCAGGGACCGAAGCCCCGCCGAGCTCTCCGCCGACGGCGCGCCGGTGGCCGCGCGGTCGCCGCTCGCCATCGACGTGAACGACGACTTCGTCCTCGTGCCGAGCGTGAGCTACCGCCTGCGCTACTACCACCGCGAGGGGCAAGACTTCGTGAAGGGGGGCGTGGAAAACTCGGTCCGCCACCGCGCCCGCGTCGGTCTCCTCGCAGAGTACCGCTCCCTCGCGAATGTGTTCATCCAGCTCCAGGACGCGCGCACGTTCGGCGAGGCGGGCGACTCGAGCAGCGACTTCACGGTCGACAGCTTCGATCTGCACCAGGGCTACGCGACGCTCATGCCGCTCCCCCACCTGTCGCTGCGGCTCGGCCGCCAAGAGATCGCGCTCGCGAACGAGCGGCTGGTCGGCGTGCCGCAGTTCCTCGAGCAGGCGCGCTCCTTCGATGGGCTGCACCTCCGCTACGACGACGCGGTCGAGCTCGAGGCGGGCTACTTCCTGGTGCGCGATCGCGTCGTGGGACCGACCGGCGCGTTCCTTCCCAGTGGGAAGAAGCACCTCGGTCTCGCTCACCTCGGTTACGAGGTGGCGGAGCCGTTTCACCCTCACGTGCTCGCCGTGCTCGACGCCGACACCGCCATCGATCGGGTGGTGGTGACGGGAGGTGGCCTCATCACCGGCCGGGTGGGGAGCAAGGTGACGCTGAGCTACAGCGGTGAGGGCTACTACCAGGGCGGCGCCGAGGGCGATCTCAACGTGTCGGCGTGGCTCGCCGCCGCGTCCACGCGGGTCACCCTCAGCGAGTCGAGCGTCGAGCCCTTCGCCGAGGTCCACGCGGTCCTCGTGTCGGGGGACGACGAGCCTGCCGATCTGACCAGCCGCACCTTCCAGTCGCCCTACCCGCGCTGGCACCGCATCCACGGCGAGATGGACTTCTTCGTGAACTTCCCGCGCGACACCGATGGGCGCGGCCTGCGCGATCTGGGAGGCACGCTCGGTTTCGCCCCCGCCGACGTGGAGCTCACCGGTGCCTTCCACTTCTTCGACGCCATGGCGTCCCGACCCGACGGGCTGCGCCACTTCGGCTTCGAGACCAACTTCAAGGTGTCGTATCCCTTCTGGGACTACGCCCGCATCGACACCCTCTACGGGCTCTTCGTGCCTGGGGAGATCCCGCGGGTCGCCCTGCGAGACCCGCGCGTGGAGCACTTCGTCTACGCCACCGCCGAGGTGGGCTTCTGAGCCGCCGTCAGCGCAGCTTCTGGGGTTGGGGCTACACCGACGCGGAGGTGAGCGCGGACGGGCGCCGACGGCTCGGCATGCTCCTCGGGTCTGTGCTCGACGCGAGCGGAGTGACCGAGCGGCAGCCGCTCCGCGTCGAAGACCTCGTGCTGCCCAAGGCGCGAGCGGTGATCCCCTCCGACCTCGCCACCCTCGTCGAGACGACGCCGGAGGAGCGGGCAGGTCACACCTACGGCAAGGCCTACCGCGATCTCGTGCGCGGTCTCTCGGGCGACTTCGCCTCCGCCCCCGACGCGGTCGCCTTGCCCCGCTCCGACGAGGACGTGGTCCGCATCCTAGAATGGTGCCAGAAACAAAAATATGCGGTCATCCCCTACGGCGGGGGGTCGTCGGTGGTGGGCGGGGTGGAGCCCCGCTGTCGCGATCACGTGCCCGCGGTGGTCACCCTCGATCTCCGTGAGCTCTCGGGGGTGCGCGAGCTCGACGTCACCTCGCGGGCCGCGCTCATCGCGGGGGGCACCTACGGCCCTGCCCTCGAGGCCGCCCTCAAGCCGGCTGGCCTGACGCTCCGTCACTATCCGCAGTCGTTCGAGATGTCGACGCTCGGGGGGTGGCTCGCGACCCGGGCCGGGGGGCATTTCGCCACGCTCTACACGCACATCGACGACCTCGTCGAGTCGCTGACGGTGATCACCCCGAGCGGGACGCTCGAGACCCGCCGCCTCCCTGCCTCCGGGGCCGGCCCGTCGCCGGATCGGTTGTTCCTCGGGTCGGAGGGGGCGCTCGGCGTCATCACGCGGGCGTGGATGCGCCTCCAAGCGCGTCCCACGTTCCGCGCGTCACGGACCTTTCGCTTCGCCAACTTCTATCGCGGGGCGGAGGCGGCGCGGGGTCTCGCCCAGTCGGGGCTGTTCCCTGCCAACTGCCGCCTGCTCGACGAACGCGAGGCGCTCATCAACGGCGTGGGCGACGGCAGTCACAGCTTCCTCATCGTCTCGTTCGAGTCGGCCGACCACCCGATGGACCCCTGGCTCGCTCGCGCCGAGGAGCTCTGTCGCGATGCGGGGGGGGAGCGCGCCGAGCGGGCTCAGGGGGCGCTCGCGAGCGGAGCGCTCGAGGCCGAGGCCGGTGACGACGAAGACGCGTCGGAGCGCTGGCGCCGGATGTTCCTGCGTGGCCCCTACCTCCGCGACGCGCTCGTGCGACTCGGCTTCATCAGCGAGACCTTCGAGACCGCGGTGCTCTGGCGCGACTTCGAGGCGTTTCACCGCGAGGTGCTGGCGGCGGCCACGGCTGCCACGGCACGCGTGTGTGGCGGAGCCGTGGTGTCGAGCCGCGTCACCCACGTGTACCCCGACGGCGCTGCCCCCTACTTCACGGTGATCGCGCCCGCCCGGCTGGGCAGCGAGGTGGCCCAGTGGGACGAGATCAAGGGGGTGGTCTCCGAGGTCCTCCTCGCGCATGGGGGCACCATCACCCACCACCACGCGGTCGGTCGCGACCACCAGCCTTGGTACGCGCGGCAGCGCCCGGAGCTCTTCGGTCGCGTGCTCGCGGCCGCCAAGCGCGAGCTCGACAGCGAAGGGATCCTCAACCCCGGTGTGCTCGTGAGCCGCTGAGCGTGGGTGCTCACGCCTCGTGTCCGAGCTGCCGACAGCGCTCCGATCGACTATGGGTGTGACGGTGGGCAAGGCCAGCAAACTCTTCAAGGCCCTCACGGGCACCGTGACCGACAACCTCGCACGCGTCACCGACGACGACTTTCGCGAGCTGGTGGGCACGGCGCTGCGTATCGCGCCGGGGGCGGTGGCAGGAGCGCTCCCCTGGCTCGTTCGGGCGCGCGAGGGTCGCAACGAGTCGCTCCTCAAGCTCGTGCAGCACAACGCGAAGAAGGCACCCCACGCGCTCGCGGTAGAGATGGGCGACGAGCGCGTGAGCTGGGCGGGGCTCGACATCGAGAGCTCGAAGGTGGCGTACGTGCTCCGCGACCTCGGGGTCGGCCGCGGCGACGTCGTCGCGCTCGTGGGGAAGAACTCCCCGAGCTACATCGTGAACATCCTCGCCGTCGCCAGGCTTGGAGGCGTGTCGGCGCTCATCAACTGGCACCTCGAGCGTGGGCCGCTCACCCACGCGGTGCGCGCGGCCAAGGCGCGCGTGGTGTTGGTGGAAGAGGAGCTCGCCGCACACGTGAGAGGCAACGAGGAGCTGATGCGCGAGGTGGCGCACGTGTTGACCTACCGGCGGGGCGACCTCGAGGAGAAGATGGCGGGCGCCCCCGCCGAGCTGCTCACGCCGGCGCTCGTCGATGCGGGGGACGACTTCGTTTACATCTACACCTCTGGCACCACGGGCTTGCCCAAGCCGTGCCGGGTGTCGCACGCGCGGGTGCTCGTGGCGGGTGCCGGGTTCGGCTCGCTCTTGTTTCGGTTTCAGCCGCAAGACAAGCTCTACTGCGTGCTCCCGCTCTACCACTCGAGCGCGCTCCTCATCGGGATCGGCTCGTGCTTCGTCTCACGAACCCCCATCGCGCTGCGGGATCAGTTCAGCGCCAGCGCCTTCTGGGCCGACGTGAGGCGATACGACGCGACCGCGATGCTCTACATCGGGGAGCTGTGCCGCTACCTGCTCAACACGCCCCCGAGCGCCGAAGAGCGCGGGAACCGCATCCGGGTCGCGGTGGGGAACGGCCTCCGTCCCGACGTGTGGGAGCCGTTCTCGCGGCGCTTCGACATCCCGGAGATCCGAGAGTTTTACAGCGCGACCGAGGCCCCCGGCGCCATCTTCAACCTCACCGGCAAGGTCGGCTCGATCGGCCACGTCCCGGCGCGTCGCTTCAGCGCGCTCAAGCTCGCGAAGTACGACGTCGACAACGACGAGCTGGTCCGCGACGAGGCGGGGTTTTGCGTCGAGTGTGGGGCGGGGGAGGTGGGCCAGCTCGTCATCGAGCTGAAACCACAACCTCGCAGCGCGCTCGGCGACTTTCGTGGCTACACCGACGAGCAGGCCACCAAGAAGAAGGTCCTCGAGGACGTCTTCGAGCGCGGCGACCGCTTCTTCCTGTCGGGCGATCTGTTGCGTTTCGACGAGAACGACTTCTTCTACTTCGTGGATCGCATCGGCGACACCTATCGGTGGAAGGGCGAGAACGTGTCTACCGAGGAGGTCGCGTCGGTGGTCGCGCAGGCGCCGGGAGTGGCGGGGGCCACCGTCTCGAGCGTTCCGGTGCCCGGAGCGGAAGGTCGCGCCGGCCTCGCCGCCGTGGTGTGTGAGGGCGACTTCGACGCGGCGGCGTTCTGGCGCGCCGCGCAGGAGCTCCCTACCTACGCCCAGCCGCGCTTCGTGCGGGTGATGCGTACTCTCGCCACCACGGGCACGTTCAAGATCCAGAAGACGCAGATCCGTGCCGAGGGCGTAAATCCGAGCCAGGTGTCGGATCCCCTCTTCGTCCGCGCCGACGACGGGTACCGTGAGCTCACCCAGGAGCGCTTCGACGCGATCATGCGCGGAGAGCTTCGCCTCTAACCAAGCCCCCACGGCGCCCCCCAGCTCGCCCCAGGCACGGCCACCGAGCGTCGTCGCGCGCTTCGACGCGGACGCGCCGCCCGGCGAAACGCGGCGCGCACCTTGGGCTCACGTCGCGGGGATCGAGCAGACGAGCCGGTAGCCGTCGCCGCGACGGTAGGTGTACGTCATCACCTTGGTGGCGTTGCCGCCCTCGTCGTGGAACGTGAGCGCGAGCGCGAGGGCGCCTCGGTGGAGGCATGCGAACCCGTGCTCGCCGAACTGGCACGCGCGGTACACGGCGTCGCTCCGCGATCGGAGCACGAGCTCATCGAACACCGCGAGGAGCTCGGTGTGAACGACGTCCCGCTGCGACCAACGTCGCTCGCGCGCGTCGCTTTCGATCTTGAGGCGGAGGGCGTCGTCGATGTTGGGGAGCCTCGTCGAGGCGCTCAGCCACCGCTGAACCAGCTGCTGGGGGCCGTCGGCCTCCTCGAAGAACGACCGCGACGACTCGAAGTCGCCCATGTCGAGCCGTCGTCCCGCGAGGAGGTGCGCGACCGGCGTCCAGGTGCCGACCACCCGCGCCTCGGCGCCGTGGGGGAGCTTGTCCTCCGCGTGGGCGCGCACGAGCTGGTCCCAGCTCACCGGTCCGATGGTCGCTTCGTCGTGGCGCACCTCGTAGCGGTAGCCATGGGGAGACATCCAGGCCTGGATGAACGCCCAGCGCATCCACTGCACGGTGGCGTCCCCGAGGGGGGCACCTGCGATCTTCTCCGCCGTCTTCAGGGCGGAGTCGAACGCCGCATTGTTCCACTCACGCATGGTGCAGCATGATGACCAGATCGGGGACCGGGGTCACGTTCGATGGGACACGCCCGGGGCAGGATTCCGACGCGCCGGCGCTTAACGTCGCCGAGGCGCGTGGCATCTCCCCTCGTAACCAGCACGAACCCACTCGAAGGAGCGAAAGCCCATGAAGACAACCCCCCGCCTCCGCGTCATCCTCGCCGCCCTCACCGTTTCGCTCGCCGTGCCGGCGATCGCGCTCGCCAGCGCCCCCGACCAGCCGGTCGCGCTCAGCAAGGGCAAGACCGACAAGGACAAGGCCGACAAGGGCAAGAAGAAGCGCGAGCGCGCCGACAAAGACAACGCGCAGTTTCCGATGACTGGCGAAGCCTTCATGGAGCGCATCGAGGACCGCCTCGCCAAGAGCAAGACGCACCTCTCGCAGCGGCTCGAGAAGAGCAAGCTCTCCGACGAGAAGAAGGCCGAGCTCAAGAAGGACCACGAGGCCGCCGCGACCAAGATTCGAAACGCCGCCAAGAAAGCCGCGGCCGACGATGAGGTGACCCACGAGGAGGCCAAGGAGGTCCGCAAGGTCGCTCGCGAAGCTCGCCACGAGGCCCGCGCCAAGCACGGCAAAGACAAAGGCAACAAGGGCACGGGCGACAAAGACAAGGGCAACAAGGGCAAGGGCGGCAAGGGCAAGCGCGCCTGACCCGGCCCTGAGCCCCCAGCGCTCACCACCGCTCGCGCGTGGCCACCGAGGCGGCGGCCCGCGAGCTCATCATCCCCCCGGAGAGCCCAAGGCTCTCTAGGTTCTCCTCCCCTCGTCGTGTCGTGAGCGGGGCCGTCCTTCGGGGCGGCCCCGCTTTTTTCGTTGGGTCTGCGCCTGTGGGGCGCCTTCGGTGGGACCTGTCGTGAGACGAACGGTCTCAGCCGTGGTGAGCACAAGGCTACTCTGCCCGCTCGTGATCCTCGCAGGTTGGAGAGCCCGCGCAGGCGGCATGGAGCCTGCATCGTCGCACGTCGATGACGGATCCCAAGCGGCGCTGGTGGACGCGGGCTCGTGGTCGCAGCCTCGTGTCGTTGTGCTGCGCGCTCGGATGGGTGGCGGCGAGCCAAGGCTGCGTGGGCGAGATCGGCGGCGGTGAAGGCGAAAAGCCCACCACCGTGTCCGGGTCGCTCCTGTGCGACCCGAACGTCGATCCGAGCGCGACCCCGCTCGTTCGCCTCTCGCAGCGGCAGTACCAGAGCTCGCTCCGCGACCTGTTCGGTCAGGCCATCGACGACGCCACGGTGAGCGTGCAGCTCGGCCAGTTTCCCGCCGACGGCGAGGTGGAGGACAGCTTCTCGCACATGGATGGGCGCCTCTCGCAGCGCCACGTCGACACCTATTACGGGGTCGCGGACGCGCTGGCCGCGCTCGTCTCGAACGACCGGGCGCTCCGCGGCGCGCTCGGCGTGCCTTGCGCCGGCGACGCGGCCCCCGACGCGGCCTGTGTCGAGTCGTTCGTTCGCACCTTCGGTCGGAGGGTGTTTCGCCGTCCCCTCGCCGACGACGAGGTGACGCGACTGCTCGAGCTCGACGCGGGCGATGTGGACGAGACCTTCCGCAGTCTCCTGTTCGTGCTGCTCATGTCGCCTCAGTTCAACTACCACTTCGAGATCGATGGCGCGCCGGACGGGCGCGATGACCGGCTCCGGCTCGGAGACTATGAGGTGGCCTCCAAGCTGAGCTTCCACTTCTGGCAGTCGATGCCCGACGACGAGCTGCTCGACGCCGCCGAGCGCGGTGAGCTGACCACCGAGGCGGGCTTCGAAGCCCAGGTGGAGCGGCTCTTCAACCACGAGCGCACGCGCGCGACGGTGAGGCGGTTTTACGCCGAGTGGTTCCGCCTCGAGGGGTTCGCCGGCTTCGCGCGCACCCCCGCCTTCGAAGCGTTCGCCGACGACATCGCGGCCGACGAGGCACTCTTCGAGGCGATGCGAGCGGAGGTGGAGGCGCTCACCGATCACTACACCTGGGAGACCGAGGGGAGCTACGCGGACATGCTCGCGAGCGATCTGGTGTTCACCGAGTCGTCCGCGCTCGCGTCCCTCTACGGCGTGGAGCCTTGGGATGGCGGCGCGACCCATCCCACCTTCCCCGGCGACCGCGCCGGGCTGCTCACGCGCGCCGCGCTCCTCGTGTCGTCCAACGAGCGCACCAACCCGTTCAAGCGGGGCGCCTACATCCGCAAAGAGATCCTCTGCGATCCCCTCGCGCAGCCCGATCCGAACCAGCTCCCTGCCGACGCGCTCTCCGAGCCGCCGTTGGATCCGGAGCGGAGCACCCGCGACCGCTTCGCCGCCAAGACGGCGGCCCCCGAGTGCCAGGCCTGCCACGCCCAGTTCAACCCCATCGGCTTCGTGCTCGAGGCCTACGACGGGCTCGGCCGCTTCCGCACGGTGGAGGACATCTTCGACGAGAACGGCGAAGTCCTCGCCAGCGTTCCCGTCGACGCGACCGCCGACGTGCGTGTGGCCGACGAGCGGCTCGAGGTGGCGGGCCCCCTCGCCTTGATGGACGAGATCACCGCGAGCGGCAAGGCGGAGACCTGCTTCGCGCGCCACTACTTCCGTTTTACCTACCGTCGCCATGAACAGGACGCGTCGGACGGCTGCTCGATGGTCGCGGTGCGCGAGGCGTTGACGCGGGGCGGCGGGCTCGCCGACGCGCTCAAGGTCATCGCGCTCGAGCCGTCTTTTCGGCTCCGCGTCATCGCCGACCTGGAGGAGACACCGTGAGAGTGAATCGACGATCGCGAAGGATGTTTCTCCAGGGGCTCGGCGGCGCGCTGCTCGCCGTCCCGTTCTTGGAGTCGCTGATGCCTCGTGGCGCGCAGGCCGCCCCTGGTGGCGCCCGGCGCTTCATCGCCATCAAGTCGTACAGCACGCAGAACATCGTCGACTGGTACCCGACGCTGAACGGCAGCGGGTACTCGGCGCGTCCCCTCACCGGCAACGCCAAGGACGACGGCACCACCATCCTCACCCAACCGCTCGCCGAGTCGAGCGGCAGCCACGCCCAAGGTGGCGCTTACACCGGTCGCTGGGCACCGCTCGCCGACTTCGCCGAGCAGGGCGTCTCGCGTGTGCTCGGCACCGAGGTGAACCCGTTCCTCGACAAGCTCCTGCTCCTGCGCGGGCTCGACTTCCTGCCCGACACCAACCACAACCACGGCGGCATGCTCGGCAACTACGCCGGCTCGGAGCAGATCGACGCGTCGATCGCGCATGTCCCCACCATCGATCAGGTGCTCGCCTACTCGAACACGGTGTACCCGACGCCGCCCGCCGGCACGCGGTCGCTCCACATGTGCCTCGGTCGCGCCAACACGTTCTCCTACACCCACGGCGGCATCGTGGGAGGGCAGATCCAACAGGTGCAGGCTCACACCGATCCGCTGACCGCGTTCAACGAGGCCTTCGGCAACATCTCCTTCGATCCCCAGGAGCCGACGGTGCACCCGAACCTCGCGCTGATGGACCGTGTGCACGAGGACTATCAACGCGTGCGCAGCCATCGACGTCTCGGCGCCGCGGATCGTCAGTCGCTCGAGCGCCACATGCAGTTCCTCTCCGAGCTGCGCCTCCGCCTCGAGGCGGGCGGCTCGGTGGGCTGCAGCGAGCCCACCGCGCCGGGGTCGTCGGACACCGCGCAGGGGCTCGATCTCGCCGTGCTCGAGAACGCGGCGGCCGCCTTCGTCGACGTGATCATCGCCGCCATCCGCTGCGACGTGACGCGGGTGGTGACGCTCGACGTGTGGAAGGCCATCGGGCGCGGCGTGGGGGCTGGCGGCAGCGACGTGGCCTTCGTGCACGGTGGGCTCCCCAACCCCGAAGACTGGCACGAGGCCGCCCACCAGTGGGGCGACGGAACCGCCGACGCGCGGGTGTTCGCCGTCAATCGCTGGATCGCGAGCGAGATCTTCACGCGCCTCCTCGCCGAGCTCGACGTGGTGGAGGACGCGACCGGCGAGACCTACCTCGACAACTCCGTGGTGATGTGGGGCAACGAGCTCGGCTTCAACCACCTCAACTGGTCGATCCCCACGCTCCTCGCCGGCGGCGGTGGGGGCAGCTTCAAGACCGGTCGTTACATCGACTACATCGACTGGAACCAGCCCGCGAAGTTTGGTCAGCACAACGGCGCGGTGATCGAGGGCGTGCCTTACAACCGCCTCATGGTGACGCTGTTGCAAGCGTTCGGGCTCACCCCCGAGCAGTACCAGCCGCTCAACCACGGACAGCCTGGGTGGGGGAGCCTCTCCACCGCTGGCAAGACGTCGACCGCGCACGCCATCGACTACGACTTCGGGCAGGCCGTGAACCCGCTGCCCGACATCTTCACCGCCTGAGCAGAGCGGGTAGCGGCTTGGCGCGATCTGCTCGCGATTCGGCGCGAGCGGGGAGCTCGCCGCGGAGGCTCGGTTTGGTCGCAGCAGCCGCCTGGAATACGGCGACGAGGCGCGGTACGTTCATGCGATGACGCGGCTTGGCTGGGCGGTGCTCTTGGGCCTCGGGTGGGCCCTAGCGAGCGCGAGCTGCGTGTTCGAGCTCGGGGAGGTGGTGACGCCGGCGGCGGGTGGACGAGGGGGCGGCGGCGCGTCGGCCGGGGAGGGAGGCGCTGGCGGCGGTGGCGCGCCAGTGGTGTACGAGGTGTCGATCACCTACGGCGCGCGCGCAGGGGGCGACGTCGAGCACTTCGTCGCGATGGTGGCTCTCTCCCCTGCGCGCATCGACTACGCGGCCGCGAGCAGCGATGGGGCCGACCTCCGCTTCGTGAGCGCGACCGGTGAGCCGCTGCCCCACGAGCTCGAGCGCTGGCAGCCGGGGGGCACCTCCATCGCGTGGGTGAAGCTCCCTACCGCGGCGGCTCGTGGCGGCTCGTTTCGGCTGCGTTATGGCGACGCGACGGCCCCCGGGGGGGCGAACCCGGCGGCGGTGTGGAGCGACTACGTCGGCGTCTATCACATGAGCACCGCGGGCGGCGCGCCCAACGACGTGGTCGACGCCTCACCGGGAGCGAACGACGGAACGGGCACCAGCCTCACCGCGCTCGAAGGGATCATCGGCGGCGCGCTGGCCTTCGATGGCAGCGCGAGCCGCGTCGACATGGGGACGGTCCCCGCGTGGGACGTCGAGGAGGGGGACGCGCGCACCTTCTCGGTGTGGTTCGCTCGCGCCACCACCGAGGAGCTCCCCATGACCCTCGGCAGGAGCCGCGCCGCCTGCTGCAACGGGTGGGCGCTCCGCATCCTCCCCGATCAGTACGCGAACGTGCGCAGCGACGCGACGCTCGGGAGCTGCTGCGTGGGCGACGACGAGAACTTCGGCACCGGCGCCCCCGCGCTCCCCAACCAAGCCAGCGACGTCGACTGGCATCTGTTGGTGACGGTGATGGATCGCGCCTCCGACACGCATCGCCTCTACCTCGACGGCGAGCTGCGCGAGTCGGTACCGTTCGGTGGCACCGCGACCATGAACGCCGGCGCGGCGGCGCTCGGGGTGAGCGAGTACGACGAGGACTTCTTCTTGGGCTCGCTCGACGAGACCCGCGTGGCCACGTTCGCCGCGACCGCCGACGAGATCGCGCTGCGCTACCTCGCCGAGCGCGATCAGTGGCTCACCTTCGGACCGCCCGAGGCCCTGTGACCGCCCCACCGGCGCTCGTCGTGCACGTGACCGTGCATCCGCTGCTCGAGCTCGCTGCCTTCACCACGCGCTTCTCGCGCCCGCTCGCCGAGGTCTCGTCGCCGCCGTGGCTCGGCGCGCTGTTGGCACCGACCGCGGCGCTCGGGCCAGAGCACGAGGTGCCCGTGACACGCGAGCCGTCGCTGGTGGCCGACGTGCGCGACCTGCTTCGCCACGGCGGCTACAAGCCCACCGGGCGCGGTAAGCCGGCCTCGGAGTACCTCGTCAAGGCCGCCGCTCTCGGCCTCGGCTCGATCAACCTCGCGGTGGACGCGTGCAACGTGGTGTCGCTCCACAGCGGGCTCCCCATCAGCGTCGTCGACGTCGATCGCCTCGAGCCGCCGCTGTCGGTGCGGCTCGCCGAGCCGGCCGCGACCACCGTGTTCAACGCCTCGGGCCAGAGCATTCGCCTCGGCGGGCTGCTCTGTCTCCACGATCGGAGTGGTCCGTCTGCCAACGCCGTGAAAGACAGCCAGCGCACGAAGACCCACGACGCGACCCGGCACACGCTCTCTCTCGTGTGGGGCGTGCGCAGTCGCGCCGACCACGTGGCGCGGACCACAGCCTGGTATCGGGGGCTCCTCGAGCGCGCGGGGACGGTCACCTCGAGCGTCGAGCTGGTGGTGGCGCCGCCCGCAGGGCTCGAGCCCGGAGCTACTTGACCAACGTCTCGCAGCCGAGCACCACCACCACCTCGTTCTCGGGGCTCGCGTTGTAGAGATCGCAGGCCGCGCCGTAGAGCTGCACCCGCGACTGGTCCGCGTCGGCGAAGTCCCAGCCGTCGTGGCGGGCCGCGTCGCGATACACCGGCACGAGGCGGCTCGCGGTCTTCACGCCCACGTTGATCGCGCCCGCGCTGGCCTGTTCGTTCCCCTCGGGGATGTCGAAGGTGCAGTCGCCCACCAGCCCCGCGATGCGATCGAGCACCTGCTGGAGCTCGTCGCCGAAGTCCTCGCTGCCCACGATGTAGTGGCACTCGGCGAAGGCGGGATCGCAGGGTGACGTGCGCGCGGTGCCCCCGAGGAGCGCGATCTCGCTGAGCAATGCGGCGGCCGGCCAGCTTTCTGCGGAGCCGATGGCGAAGGTCTTCACCGACGTCGGACCCTCTGCCGCTGCCGCCACCGCGGAGAGCAGATCGTCCTCTTCGCCACACGCATCGAACGCCTCGGGCCCGAAATCGGTGCCGTGCAGGGTCGGGGCGCCGTCGGTGAAGAGCACCACGTAGCGCTGCCCTTCCGAGGGTTGCGACTGCATGTAGGCGTAGGCGCTCTTCAAGGCGCTGAGCGTCGGGGTGAAGCCGTCCACCGGTTGGCCGTTCAACCACGCGAAGGCGGCGTCGCGCGCCTCTTGCGCCGGCGAGAGCGGGACGACCGGGTCCGTCGCGACGTCGGTGCAACAGCCGTCGGCGAGGGTGGCGTCGCAGCCGCTCGCGGTCGGCTCGCCCAGGCACGACACGAGGCCGTCGTAGTCGCAGCCGAGCGCCGGGAAGGGGAGCAGCCCCACTTGGAGCGCAGGGTTCGCCTCCCCCATCATCTGCACGAGCGCCACGCTGGTGTCGAGCCAGCGGTAGGCCATGCTCCCCGACCGGTCGAGCACCACCAGCATGCTCGCAGCCACTTGTTTTCCATACTCCGCGGCGCCGCACTGCTCCACGTCGAAGGGCCACTCGTTCTGCGGGACCTCGCCGCCATCGAAGCCACCCACGCCGTCGCTGGCGGCCGGATCTGGGGCGGAGCCGCCGCCTTGAGCACATCCCAGCGAGAGCCCCGCGAGGGCCATCGAGATAGAGAGTTTCACCAAGAGGCGTTGTCCGGAACGGCGAGGTTGCTGGCTCATGGTCGCTACCTGAGCAAGCTCGATGCCAAGCGGAAACCGCGCGATCTCGGTGATGTGACGCGTGTGGCGGGCGCTCCGAGGCCGCTCGTTAGGCGACTGACGTGCAGCCTGTCATTCCGTGATCGGTCGGGCCCACGATGGGGTAGGGTGCGCCCGATGGGCTTCCGCCGCCTGTTCATCGCGAATCGAGGTGAGGTCGCCGTGCGCATCGCTCGCGCGTGTGATCGACTCGGGATCACTCCGGTGTTCGCCGTCTCCACGGCCGACCGCGCCGCCGCTTACCTGGCCGGCCGAGAGACGGTTTGTGTCGGACCGGCGCGCAGCGCACAGAGCTACCTCGACGCCCGCCGCATCGTGCAGGCCGCGGTGCAGACCGGCTGCACGGCGATCCACCCCGGATGGGGCTTCCTCGCGGAGAACCCGGTCTTCGCGCGCCTCGCCGAGCAACACGGCGTTACCTTCATCGGGCCGCCCGCGCACGTGATGCACCTGATGGGCACCAAGACACCGGCCAAGCGCGCGATGCGGCAGGCGGGCCTCCGCGTCATCGACGGCAGCGAGGGCGTGCTCGCGGATCTTGACGAGGCGCGGCGCGTCGCCGACGCGGTGGGCTACCCCGTGTTGCTCAAGGCGGAGAGCGGCGGCGGCGGTCGGGGGATGCGCATCGCGCGCTCTCCGGACGCGCTCGAGCGCGCCTACGAGGAGGCGTCGTCGGAGGCGCTGGCCGCGTTCGGCGATGGCCGACTCTATCTCGAGCGCCTCGTCGAGGGCGGCCGTCACGTCGAGATCCAGCTCATGGCCGACAGCCACGGCGCCGTGGTGCACCTCGGCGAGCGTGACTGCACCGTGCAGCGCAACCACCAGAAGCTCATCGAGGAGTCGCCGGCGCCCACCATCGACGAGGCGGAGCGCGCCCGCACCCTCGCCGCTGCGGTCGAGGCCACGCGCGCCATCGGCTACGTGGGGGCAGGGACGATGGAGTTTCTCCTCGATCAGAGCGGCGTGCTCCGCTTCATGGAGATGAACACGCGCCTCCAGGTGGAGCACTGCGTGAGCGAGATGCGCACCGGCGTCGATCTCGTGGTGGAACAGATCCATGTGGCGGCGGGCCATCCTCTCTCGATCACCCAAGACGACATCCACTTCGAGGGCCACGCCATCGAGTGCCGGATCAACGCCGAGGATCCATCCGCCGGCTTCCGGCCTTCCCCGGGCACCATCGTCAGGTGGGAGGCACCCAGCGCCGAGGGGGTGCGCGTCGACACTCACGTGACGAGCGGTTACGAGGTGCCGCCCCACTACGACAGTCTTCTCTGCAAGGTGATTACGCACGCCGAGAGCCGCGACGACGCCGCCGACCGCATGGTCGCCGCCCTCACGGGCCTCCGCTGCGAAGGGGTGGCCACCACCGTGCCGATGCACCTCGCCATCCTCCGTTCGGAGGCCTTCCGCAGCTCTGCCTACGACACCCGCAGCATCCCTGGCTGGAATCCCCCAGACCCCACCTGAGCCATGGCCATCGTTCCTCTCGTTCCCATCGGCGCGCCACGCCGACAGTTTCTCCCCGACGGCGACTTCGGTGACTACCGCGCCGCCCTCGAGCCCCTCGAGCGCCAGCTCGCCGAGCGGCGGCGCGAAGTGCAAGCCGGCTGGGGTGAGCAGTACACCCAACGTGTCCACGACAAGGGGAAGCTCACCGCGCGCGAGCGCATCCACGCGCTCTCCGATCCCGGCTGCGCGCCGTTCGAGGTGGGCACGTTCGTGAACTACGGTCTCACCTTCGGGGAGCGGGGGCTGCGGTCGCCGGCGGCGGGGGTGATCACCGCCTTCGCACGCATCAGCGGGCGCTGGTGCATGGTGATCGCCAATGACAACACGGTGGCCTCCGGCTCCTGGTGGCCGCGCACGCCCGAGAAGATCCAGCGCGCCCAGAACATGGCCCTGCGGCTCCGGCTGCCGACCATCTACCTCGTCGACTGCAGCGGCCTGTTCCTCCCCGAACAGAGCAACACGTTCCCCGGTGCGAGGGGGGCGGGCCACATCTTCAAGATGAACAGCCTCTTGTCGGCGCACGGGGTGCCCCAGATCGCGGGGGTGTTTGGCGACTGCATCGCGGGCGGCGGCTACATGCCCATCATCAGCGATCGGGTGTACATGACGGAGCAGGCGTACATGGTGATCGCGGGGGCCGCGCTCATCAAGGGCGCCAAGAGCCAGAAGATCACCAGCCTCGACATCGGCGGGCCGGAGGTGCACGTGCACCAGAGCCGCTGCGCCGACGTGCGCGTTCCCGATGACGACACGCTCCTCCGCTCGATCCGACGCGACGTGGAGCAGCTGCCGTCGAGCGCGGCCGACTACTATCGCGGCGGCGTGGGCGCGGTGGAGCCAGCGTTGCCGCCGGCAGAGCTCGCCGGGCTCGTGCCCGTCGATCATCGCGAGGCCTACGACGCCAAACAGATTTTGGCACGAATTTGCGACCAGAGCCTGTTCTGGGAGGTGCTCGGCGACGTGGGCGAGGAGATGATCTGCGGGGTGGGCCGCGTCGGGGGCCTCTACGCCGGGTTCATCATCAACCGCCAAGGGCTGGTGGGCGACCCCGAGCATCCCAGCCGACGCCGCCCGGCGTCGATCCTCTATCGCGCCGGCATCGCCAAGATCAGCACCTTCTCGCGCGCGTGCAACGACGACGGCATCCCCATCGTGTGGCTCCAGGACATCTCCGGCTTCGACGTGGGGCTCGAAGCGGAGGTGCAAGGCCTGCTCGGCTATGGGTCGAGCCTCATCTACACCAACAGCACCAACCAGGTGCCGATGTTCACGGTGCTCCTCCGCAAGGCTTCGGGGGCCGGCTACTACGCGATGGCCGGGCTCCCCTTCGATCCGGTGGTGCAGCTCAGCACCTGCATCACGCGCCTCAGCGTGATGGAGGGACGCACGCTGGCCATCGCCACGTACAACACGAAGCTCGACGACGACTTCGAGATCGTGGCGACGGATCCCGACGAGCGCCGCGCGGTGGAGCAAGGCATGGCCGACGTGGCCGCGCGGATCGAGGCCGACATGGATCCCTACGTGTCGGCGTGTCAGCTCGACACCGACGAGATCGTCGCGTTCGGTGAGCTCCGCGACTATCTCGCGATGTTCGTGGAGGCTTCTTACCAGAGCATCGGCTATCGCCGCGTAAAGAATCCACGCATCTGGAGCCTGCACGATCTCGACGTGCTGGTGGAGGGGGTGCGCGGGTGACGACGACGGTGCTCGCCAAGCGGCGCGACGATGGGCGCATCGAGCTCCGAAGCCCGGGCGTTGGCTTGTGGCGCGAAGCGCCTCCAATGGGCAGCCTGGTGGCGGAGGGGGCACCCATCGGGCGGCTCGAGGTGCTCGGCGAGCTCTCCCCGCTGTTCGCCCCCGACGACGTGCGCGGGCTGGTGATCGAGGAGGGAGGCGAGCGCACGCGGGCGCGGCGACCGGTGGGCTATGACGACCTGCTCCTCGTGCTCGATCCGGAGCTCGGCGGTGCCGCGGCGCGTGCCCCCGTGAGCGCGGCGGGGGTGGGGAGCGAGCTCGTGTTTCGCGCACCTACGAGCGGGCGCTTCTACGCGCGGCCCGGCCCCGACAAACCGCCCTTTGTCGCGGTGGGCGACGTGATCCGACGCGGGCAGTCGATCGCGCTGCTCGAGGTGATGAAGACGTTCAGCCGCATCCAATACGACGGCGCGGGGCTCCCCGACGAGGCGCGCGTGCTGCGCGTCGTCCCCGGTGACGGCGACGACATCGAGCAGGGGGCGGCGCTCCTCGAGCTCGAGCCCGCGTAGCGTCGAGCGGCGACCGACCGCTCGCGGCCGAGCGGGTGAGGCGCGTCTGCCGTGCGCGACGTCGAGGGTCGGAGGGTGGACCACGCGCCACGCCTCTTCACGGCTTGTCGTGGCCGTCGCGGAGGTGCATCGCAAACTGCTCCTCGGGAGCGTAGACGAGGCGGTGCCGGCCCCAGAGCGCGAAGTAGAGGATGCCGAGGCCGAACCACACCGCGGCGCCGAGCACGCCGAGGCGGTAGCCCGAGCTGTGGAGAAAGAGCGCGATCAGGGTGACCACCGCGATGAGCATCGCGATCGCCGCGCCGGCGATGCCCAGCGGGCTCCGGAACGGGCGCTCGAGCTGGGGGAGACGCAGCCGCAACAAGATGAAGGAGAGCATCTGCATCACGTAAGCGATGACCGCGCCGAACACCGCCATGTTGAGGAGCACGGCGCCCACCGGGTGCTCCTTCGGCAAGAGGTGTACGGTGAGCGCGACCGTGAAGCCGAGGAGCGCCCCCACGATCAGGGCGACGTGGGGCGTCTTGCGCCGCGGAGCGGTGAGCGACAAGAGGCGCGGGAAGTAGCCGGCGCGCGAGAGCGAGTAGATCTGGCGCCCGTAGGCGAAGATGATGGAGTGAAAGCTCGCCAGAAGGCCCGCCACCGCGATGAGGGCGAGGATCTTGGAGCTCGTGCCGGCGCCGAGGATCACCTGGAAGCTCGCGTAGAGCACCGCCTCTTCCCGGCCGAGCTGCGCCACCCCTGGCGCGATGCCGGAGCTCAGCACCAGCGTGAGGAATGCGCACACGATGAGGGTGAGGAGCCCGTAGAGGATGCCTTTGGGCATGTCGCGCTTGGGATCGTGGGCCTCCTCGGCGGCGAGGGGGAGCTGCTCGATGGCGAGGTAGAACCAGATGGCGAAGGGGAGCGCGCCGAACACGCCCTTCACGCCGCGCGGGAACCACGCGCTGCCGCCCGGCTCGGGGGGCATGTCGAACGCGTAGCGCCCGAAGTCGAGGTGGGGAACGGCCCCCACCCAGAACACCACGAGGATGGCGAGCGCGAGGAGCGTGATGACCACCGTGAACTTGAACGTGAGCTCCACCCCGTAGATGTTGAGACCCACGAACAGCGCGTAGGCACCGGTCCACCACAGCGGCGCCCAAGCATCGGCGGTCCCGAACACCGCGCCGAGGTAGCTGCCGATCCCAGCCACGATCACGGCTGGCGTGAGGATGTACTCCATGTTCTCGGCGAGGCCGGTCACGTAGCCGCCCCACGGCCCCAGGGCCGAGCGCGCGAACGAATAGGCGCCGCCGGTGTGGGGGAGCGCCGGGCTCAGCTCGGCGATGCTGTAGCAGAGCCCCACATACATCACGGTGATGACCACCGTGGCCGCCAACATCCCGCCGAAACCTCCCTCGGCGAGACCGAAGCTCCAGCCGAAGAAGTCGCCGCTGATGACCGCGCCGACGCCCAGCGCCCACAGCGACCACACCCTCGCGTAGCGCTTCAGGCCGCGTTGCGCGAAGTAGGCCTCGTCGACCTTCTCATAGGACACGCCACCCTGCTGCTCCGACACGTCGACAGCATAGCCGCGCTCACGCCGCGAGGTGCAGTCCGCGCGGCCGTCGCCCTACGTCGCGGTCAGAAGTCGTCGTCGTCGTCCGGATCGTGCACACAGGCGCCGTCCTCGCAGCGCTCGTCGGTGTCGCACGTTCGGAGGAGCTCGTAGCGCGGGACGAACCCCGGCCCGTCGCGTGCGATCCGCGGGGCGACGGCGGTAGGGCTCGGGTCGTGGCGACACTCGAGCACCGTGTCGCCCTCGCCGCAGATCCGCTCTCCGAGGTGCTCGCAGGCCTTCCCCTCTCGCACCTCACCTCGCGAGTCGCCACAGGCGACCACCAACACGACGAGGGCGATCAGAACCGAGCGCACACCCTACCGTAGCAGGCCTCTGCGGGGGGCGCCGCAACCGCCGTCCTTGGCCGGCTCGTTCGTCGTTGATCCACCGAGCGCGGCGCTCGATGATGGCGCCCTATGTCGAGCCACAAAGGACGAGCTCGTTGGGTGGGCGCCCTCCTCGGCGCATGCGTCGCTTGTCAGGGTGGCGGGTCGGGTGGCGGAGAGGAGGTCGAGGCGTCGTCGCGTGGGCGCGTCGGAGACAAAGACGCCGAAGGGCGAGCGAAGAAGGGCAAGCGAGGGAACAAAGGCGGCGCCACCTCTACCGGCAACGACGCCAAGAGGAGCGCGGAGCCCGAGCAGCCCCCCCCGCCGCCGCCGGAGCTCGCGTCTTGGAGCAAGCACTTCGGCAGCAACCACGCCGACGGCTCGAACGTTGGCGACGGGACGGTGCGCGCTGAGGAGGGCACCGCGGTCGCCGTCGACGCCGCGGGCAACGTCATCGTGGTGGGGCACTTTCGAGGGAGCGCCGACTTCGGCGGCGGCCCGCTCAAGGTCGCCGGCACGGTCGATGTCGTCGTCGCCAAATACGACAAGAGTGGGGCTCATCAGTGGAGCAAGCGCTTCGGCGGGAGCGACGACGACCAAGCGTCGGACGTCGCGGTCGACGCGACCGGCAACGTCTACGTCACCGGCAGCTTCAGCGGGAGCATCGAGCTTGGTGGGGAGACCTACCAGGACAGGTGGGGAGGTTTCCTGCTCGCGCTCGACAAGAGCGGCAACTACGTGTGGAGTCGCCACATCGCCGGCGGCAAGGGGGAGAGCGTCGCGCTGAGCCCCGACGGCGACGTGGTGGTGGGTGGGATCTTCTGGGAGAAGCTCGCGCTCGGAGGCGAGGAGGTGAAGGGCGCGGGACGGACCAACGCCTTCGTGGCCCGGCTCGACAAGAGCGGGACCAACAAGTGGCTCAAGACCTTCGGCGGCTCCGGGGGGGCGCTCACGCTCGGGCATGCGGTCGGCGTCCACGCGGACGGCAGCGCCTACCTGCTCGCCACGCTCGACAAGACCGTCGACTACGGCGGGGGGCCCCTCACCAGCAGCGGGGTCTCGGACGTGGCGGTAGTGAAGCTCGACGCGAGCGGAGGTCACGTGTGGAGCAAGCGTTTCGGTGGGAAGGCCACCGAGTATGCACACGATCTGGCGGTCGACACCTCCGGGGGAGTGGTGTTCGTGGGAGCCTTCTCGCAGCCCGTCGACTTTGGCGGCGGCGAGCTCACCTCCAACGGCTCGGGTGACGCTTTCGTTGCCAAGCTCGACGCGCGCGGTGACCACGTGTGGAGCAAGCACTTCGGCGGGAAACAGGATGACAGCGCAGACGGCGTCGCGCTCGATGAAGAGGGCAACGTCGCCGTCACCGGCTACTTCTCCCTGAAGGCCGATTTCGGTGGGCATCCCCAAGAAGCCCTCGGCAACCGAGACGCCTTCATCGCGCGGCTCGACCCGAGCGGCACACCCGTGTGGGCCAGGCGCCTCGGTGGTTCCGACAACGACTACGGCCGCGGCGTGGCCACGGACCGGAACGGCGCCATCGTCGCTACCGGCAACTTCGTGGGCAAAGCCACGTTCACCGGCGGTGACATCACGTCCAACGGTGGCCACGACATCTACCTCCTCACCTTTCCCAACCAACCCGCCGAGCGCCAGTGACCAGCTCGTCGTCAGGCCACGCGTCCCGGCCAGGTCTTCAGTTGGGGGGGACCGAGCAGCGCTGAAGGAGGGGGGCGATGACGCTGAGGAGGGCGTCGCGATCGATGGGCTTTCTGAGCATGCAGATCCCCGCCGCTGGGTCTTCCTGCGGCTCACCGTGGGTGAGGATGATGATGGGAGGCGCCGCCTCGTGGAACGCGACCTTGAGCAGCGCGGCGAGCTGGCTGTCCTTGGCGCGGCCCATGCCCATGTCGGAGATGATGAGATCGGGGCGGCAGCGCACGCTCATCGCCAGCGCGACGTTGGGATCCGGGGCGCTCACCGCGGTGTAGCCATGGCTGTTGAGGATCGAGAGCAGCTGGGCGCGCACCACGATGTCGTCGTCGACGATGAGCACGGTCGGCTTCGCAGGCGACGAGTCGGGTGCTTCGCCGAGCTCGAGCTCGCTGCGCTTCTGCAGGACGGGCTTGAGGATGGCGATCATGCGGCGCGCGACCTCCGTGCCGCTCTGGTCCGTGACCGCCTCGAACAGGGGTCCGAGCACGAAGGCGGTGAGGTGTCCGGCAGAGCCGGGGATCGCCTGGAGCTGTACGCGGTTGAGCGCCTCGGTGAGCGCGAGCTCGCCGTCCTCGCGCGAGCCGGCCTGGCACAGCGCGTTCTTCACCACGCGGCCGAGGCCGTCACCATCGAAGCCGGCGGGTCCGATATGACCCTTGAGCGTCTCGCCTCGCGGAAGCTTCGGCATGACCGACGAAGATATCACGCCTCGACGGGATTGACGCAGCCGCCTCGCTCAGACCCCGAACGTGGTGACGCCGCCGCCTCGCTCGGCGCCCGAGCTCAGAGCCCGAAGGCGGTGACGCCGCCCTCGATCGCGCCCGAGCCGGTGAAGAACCGAAACCCATGGCTCACGAAGAGCATGCCGTTCACGAGCGAGGCCCCGCTCGCCATCGACCGAGACAGGTTGCGAGAGAACAGCGTCTCCCCGCTCGTCGCGTCGAGCGCATGGATCGTCCCGTCCACCGAGCCGTGATACACGACGCCGCCCGCGTAGGTGAGGCCTCCTACCGACGGGAACGGCTGCTCCACCCGCCACTTCTCGTCGCCGCTGGCCGCATCGAGCGCCACGGTCACGTGCACGTCCTCCTCCTGGGGATCGTCGAGCGCAGTGCCGAGATCGGCGTCCTCCGAGAAGAGGTTGGAGGTCACGTAGAGCACCCCCTCTGCGTAGGCCGCCGAGCTCATCACGCCGCCGAGGTGGGACCCTCGGGTCACCTGCTTGGCCCACACGGTCTCGCCGGTCTGGCGGTCGAGCACCGAGAACACGCCAGCCTTGTCACCAACCCCCACCAGATCGCGCCCGTCGACGCTGAAGAGGTTGGGGGCCGCGCCGACGTCGGCGTCCGGCCCTTGGGGTGGAGGCTGGAAGATGGTGAACACGTCGTCGGCGGTGAACTGTCGCACCCACTTCACGTCGCCCGACTGGTAGTCGACCGCGACGAGGGCATCGGCGCGCAGGCTCGCTGGGGCCTCGTAGGTGTTGCCCGTGCCCACGAACACCCAACCTCGTTCGGTGTCGATCGCCGGGGACGACCACACCGACACCCCCGCCCCTCCGCTCGCGTCGTCCTCGGTCATGTACACGCGCCAGCGTTCGTCGCCGCTGTCCGCGTCGAGCGCCACGAGGCTGCCGCGGAAGGTGTAGTCGTCTTTGATGAACACCAGCTCGATGCCGGCCACCCCCACGATGACCTTTCCGTCCACGTACACCGCCGAGCTGTAGATGTGCGTGTTCGGGTGGTCGTCGAGCTCCACGCGAAAGAGCACCTCACCGCTCGCCTGATCGAGCGCGTAGAAGTAGCCATCGCCGTCGCCGACATAGAGCTTGCCCTCGGCGACGAGCACCGACGGATCGACCGGGCTCGCGGTGATCTTCTGCTTCCACACCGACGCGCCGTCGTCGACGCGCACCGCGTGGACGTGCCCGTCCCAGTCGCCGAAGTAGACGATCCCGTCCACCACCGCCGGGGTCGACGTGCAACCGGGCAGCGGCACCGACCACCGCTCGGTGAGCGAGCTCACGGTGGCCGCGGTGAGTTGGGTCTCGGTGAGGTTGGCGCGGGTGTTCTCGTGATCGCGCCCGTACGAAGGCCACGCCTCGAGGGGGCCGGGCAGCGGCGCGACGGCCTCGGGGTCGGCGCAGCCCGCGACCAGCCCCGCGAGGCCGAGGGCGACGAAAGCCATGGAGCGCAAGGATCGCATGGCCGCCATTCTACACGATGGCCACGCCGCTCAACGGAGCGGCTCCACGGCTTCCCGCATCGCCGCGAGCTTCCTCATGGCGACGTCGTCGCTGTTCACCGGGCGGTTCGAGAACGTCGCGAAGCCGCAGTCTGGGTTGATGAACAGGCTCTCCTTCGGATAGCGCTCGAGCGCTCGTTGAATGTCATCGCGAATGGAGTCGACCGACTCCACCACCTCGGTGCGCGGGTTCACCACTCCGAGCCCCAGCTCCTTGTCGGGGAAGGTCAACAAGTCGCCCGCGCGCTCGGTGGCGTACTCGAGCACCAGCTGGTCGACGGCCATGCGCTCCAGGTAGGGAGCGAGCGGATCGTAGCTCCCGCGGAGCAGCGTCGACTCGTCTTGGCTCCAGTTGCCGCGACAGATGTGCAAACCGACGCGTGTCCCGTGCGCGCGCAGATCGATTCCATCGAGCACGCGGTTGATGAGGCTCACGGCAAACTCGAGCTCCTCGGTCGGGTCGTTGGTCGCCGCGAGGTGGGCGCACATGAAGGTGCGCGCTTGGCCTTGCGCGAACACGAGCTCGGTGAGCACCGGCTCGTCGAACTGGATGAAGTCGGCGCCGGCCTCGCAGAGCTCGGTCACCTCTCTGCGCAAGAGCTCCACCACGGCGTCGCCGAGGGCCTCTTTGGTCTCGTAGTGGGGCCGGCTCACCTCTTTCACGAACATCCCGCGGGTCATGAGGTAGGGGCCGGGGAGCGGCACCTTCACCGGCTTGTCGGTGTGTTGCTTCAAGAAGCGCAGCTCGTCGACGGCGAGCGGCTCGCGGCGCGACACCGGCCCCACGCAGGTGGCGTTCGAGATCGAGAACGCGGGCACGTCGAGCGTCTGCAAGATCATCTCGAAGGCGGCCTTGTCCTCGATGATGTCGAGCATCTCGGCCAGCGTCATCATCCTCACACCCTCGAGCTTGTCGGCCACGAAGGAGAAGAACGCGTCGCGTCGTTGTTCACCGTCGGTCACCAGATCCACGCCGGCGCGCTCTTGGAGCTCGAGCACCCGCAGCACCTGTTCGTCGGCGATCCGCTGGAACGCCTCCTGGGTGAGGCGTCCGGCGCGTTTGGCCTTCTGGGCGCGGAGCAGCTCCTTCTGGCGGGGCCAGCTCCCCACGATGGTGATGGGCAGCGGCGGCAGCGTTCGGCTCATGGCGGTGCCCTCGTCAGCTTCGGTCGAAGTAGTGGGTGAGCTTGCAACCCGAGGTGAGGAGCTCGAAGCCGGTGGTGCGGCCTGGCTCCCACTTCTTCAGACCCTCGAGGTCCATCATCTCGCGGTGGTCGGGGTTGTCGTAGTCCATCGCGAAGAGCGCCTTCAAGAACGCCTCCTCGCGCTCCTTGGCGAAGCTCGCGAGCACCGTGAACACGCAGTGATCGAACGTGCCGCTGCTCGACACGATGGCGTACTCGTTCTTGTTCACCGTGCCGTCCGCGGTCCACCCCTCCCAGTTCAGGTCGAGGAGGCAGCTCGCGTCCACCTCCCCCGCTTCGAGCGCGCGGAAGGCGTCGAGCTCGCCGCCGATGTGGTCGCCGTGTTTGCCCACGAGCACGTCGAAGCGCCGCGCCACGTAGTCGCCCGGCTCGAGCCCCCCCTCGTGCAGCACCTGCATGGGGATGAGCGTGGCTTGGGGGGAGTCTTTCGCGCCGAAGCCGATCGTCTTGCCCTTCAAGTCTTCGAGCGAGTTGATCCCCGCCGCCCGCTTGGCGATCACGTGGGAGCGACGGTCGCGATCGGTGTCGCGCATCGCGATCGCGCGGCACGCTCCGTCGGTGCGCCGCTTGGTGTCTACCCACGCGAGCGGCGAGTTCCAGGCGACGTCGACGAGGCCCTTCACCAGTGAGTCGACCTGCAGCTCGTAGTTGGTGAAGAACACGACATCCATGGGGACGCCCTTCTCTTCGAAATATTCGCGGATGATGTCCCAGATGACGGACACTTTCGGGTCGTACAGCACGGCCCCCAGGATGATGGGTTGGGTCATCGAAGTTCTCCTGCGCCGAGCCCGAGGGCTCGGCTTGTTTACATCACGATGTGGAGCTCGAGATCGCAGCGCGCGACCGCGGAGAGGGTTCGAAAGAGGGGCGAGCGGGCGAGCATCTCGTCCCAGGCCTCGCGGATGACCCCTTCCTCTTCGAGGGTCTCCACGAACACCTTCACGGCGACCCGCTCGAGGCCGGGGTGACCCTCCTCACCCACCACGCCGAGGTGGGTGAGCGGGTTGTCGAGCTCGCCGTGAACGAGGGCCTCGACGCTGTCTACCTCGAGGCGACGGCGGTGACAGCGCGCTTTCATGCCCGCCACGAGATCCGCCCCCAGCGCGCCGAGCAAGACCTCGAACGCGGAGGCGCGCTCATCCTCCACGTCGAAGGCGAGCGGGGCCCCTACCTCGAAGCGCGCCTTGCGGGCGTAGACGGTGGCCGAGCCGCGGTCGCGGGAGGACACGCGGACCGACCACTTCATGTCGCCGTGAGCCGTCATTGCCACCCGAACGGACGCTTGGTCGCCTTGCCGCTCCCCAGACACGCGCTGCAGAAGCGCTTCTTGGTGGCGTTGAGCCCAGTGCCGCGGCACTGGGGGCACACCGGGGCCTCGGGGGCGGGCGCGGGTTGGGGGGCCTCTTTGCTCATGAGTACGGGGGTGACTTGCCTTGGAGGGGCGAGAGGTCTGCGGTTAGAACACGTCCATGCCGCACACCGCCTTGCCGATGAAGTCGTAGAGCTGATCGGTGGTGGGCGCCATGACGGTGCCGGCGCGAGCGTCGCGGAACATGCGCTCCACGCCCACGTCACGCCGGAACGCCGCACCCCCGCAGACCCGCATGGCGAGATCCAACACCTCGGTCGCGGCCTCGCCGGCCGCCGCCTTGCACTCGAGCACCCGCAGCACCGCGTCTTCGCGGCCCGTCTCCATGGCGGTCAGCGTGTCGAGGAGCAGCGCGTAGGTCATGTCGGTGCGAACCTGCATGCGCGCGATGTAGTTGCGGATGGTGGGCAGCTCGGCGAGCGGGCTGTCGAGGTGCTGGAACCTCGTGCCCCCGGCGTGACCGGCGGTGGCCCCGGTGGCTCCCTGCATCAAACCCACCGCCACCGCGGAGGTCATCACGTTGAAGTTGGGGAGCACCACCTCGAGCATGTACTTGAAGCCCGCGCCGTCTTCCCCGAGGAGCGCGCTCTCGGCGATCACGGCGCCCTTCGCCGACACCGGGCACGAGTCGTTGCCGCGCAGTCCGAGGCCGTCGAAGCCCCCGTCGATGGCGAGGCCGGCGGTGGTGCGCGGCACGAGCCACAGCGAGCTCGGCGCGTCCCCGGCGAGCGGCTTGCTCGACCACACGTAGGAGTCGGCGTGATGGGCCGAGGTGACCCAGCTCTTCTGCGCGTCGAGCTGCACCCCGCCCGACACCTTCTTGGCGGTGGAGACGGGCGCCCAGAAATGGCTGCGCGAGCCGCGCTCCGAGAACGCGAGGGTGGTGAGGTGTTTGCCCGCCGCGACGGCCTTGCGGGTCGCCTCGTCGCCGAGCTGTTCGATCACGGCCGTGCCCGCGTAGTGCATGGTCACCACCATCGCGGTCGAGCCGCAGTGGCTGGCGAGGCGCCGCACCACATCGACGGCCTGGCGCGGCCCTTGGCCCATGCCACCCACCGCGGTGGCTGCGGTGAGTCCGGCCAAGCCGGAGGCGAGGAACGCGTCCACGTTCTTGCGTGGGAACTCTGCTTGGCTGTCGACGCCGCCCGCGTTCTCCTGAACCGTGGGGATCAACTTCTCGATGAGCTCGACGTATTGGTCTGACATGATTCTCCGCTCGGCTCCCCGAGCGGTCGGCTCAGAGAGTGCTTGCTGCCTCGACTTGGCCCCGCCAAGTCTGCGTGGTTGTTCACGACACGATGCGCATTGGCTTCGGCCCTTTTCGGGGCGGGGAGCATCGCCGCGAACGTCTCCGTGGTCAAGCGCGCACCTCGCCGCGCGGAGAAGCTGCGGCGGGCCCGTCACACTCGGGTGGGCGCTCACGACGAAGGGAGCATGTTGCACCGAACACGCTGGGTAGGGGTCGGGCTCGTCGCCTTCGTGTTGGCGTTTGTGGGGCCGTGGCGCGAGGGGGCCGCGACGGCCGACGACGGCGAGCAGCCGAAGCGCGTCGACCGCGTAGTCGTCGTGCACGTGGTGGTGCCCCTTTGCCACAACGCGCAGCTCGACTGCGGCTCTCCCGCGCTCGGCGATCCCGACAACCTCCGCACCAACATCTATTGGGGCGCCATCTTCGGTGCTCGCCGGATCTTCGAGAAGAAATGGCTCGGCTACGAGAAGGTCACACAGGCGACCCACCCGGAGGGCGTGCTCGAGCGGGCGGTGTTTCGTAGGTACCTCGAGCGGAGCGTCGCCGACGATGAGGAGGGAGCGTCGGAGCGGGTGGAGCACATCACGGTGCTCGACGCGATCGACGGCAACCAGATCGATGACGCGGTGGTTCGGTTCTTTCGCGCCGCCAGCGAGGGAGAGTGGATCACGTTCGAAGAGGGTGACGCCTCGCGGCGACTGCGTGTGGACGCCGTCGGCTACGCTGGTCACAACCGGCTCATGGACGACGTAAAGCTGCCCGCGCTGCGGAAGCGCGCGCGCAAACCGATCCCGTCGTTCGTGCTCGCCTGTTACTCCCACGACTACTTCACGGCGGCGCTGCGCGACGCAGGCTCGCGTCCGCTGGTGATGACCAAGTCGCTGATGGCGCCGGAGGGCTACGTGGTGGAGGCTGCCTCGCGCGGGATCGCCGAAGGCGACGCGCGCGCGGCGCTGAAAAAGCGGGTCGCGACCGCCTACGCGTCGTACCAGAGCATCAGCTACGGCACCGCCGCGAGCGTGTTCGTGAATCTCGACGCCAACCTGAAGACCTGACCGACACCACTCGCGGGGCCAGCTCGAGGCGCGCAGGACGCTGGCGCGGGGACGCAGGACGCTGGCGCGGGGACGCAGGACGCTGGCGCGGGGACGCAGGACGCTGG
>CAYOAL010000038.1:0-687 GCA_964401935.1 uncultured Polyangiaceae bacterium | reverse complement strand
CGCGGGGACCCTGGCGCGGCGAGGAGGGGCACGACCAGCAGAGGAGCGTCGCGCCCTTGCGTCAGCTCAGGAGCTTCTCGCCAGGCGCGAGGATGTTTGGGACAGGCGCGAGCGGGGGCGGGTCGCGACCAGAGGCTGCGCGGGGTCGGTGGTCGTGGTCGTGGTCGTGGTCGTGCGGGGGTCGTGGTCGTGCGGTGCGGTGGTCATGGTCGTGGTCGTGCGGGTGCGGGGGTCGTGGTCGTGCGGGTGCGGTGGTCGTGGTCGTGGTCGTGCGGGTGCGGGGGTCGTGGTCGTGCGGGTGCGGAGGGGGGCGGGGTCGTGGTGGTTCGGGTGCGGGGGTTGCGCCAGTGGGGGTGCCAAAGGCCAATAGCGGGAGCGAAGTGAGAGGCTGCGATGAGGGCGAACACGCCAGCCAGCAGCGCGTCGCCGAGTGCGAGGTGAGGGGCTTGGGAATCAACGACTTGGAGGGGTCGAGCAGAGCGTGAGCGTGTGAAGCGGCCGTGGCGGTCGTGTTGGGCACGGCGGCGAGAGCCGTTTAGGGGCGGGCGCGGACAGGCGTGAAGGGGAAGGCACGGATGGCGGGAGGTCGCGGCGTGGGTGGGGTTTCGGGCGTGGGGAGGATGGGCGGCGTTGGGAGGATGGGCGTGCGGCGGGTAGTGCTGAGTCTCGCGGCGCTCGTGTGGCTGT
>CAYOAL010000037.1:7380-72625 GCA_964401935.1 uncultured Polyangiaceae bacterium | reverse complement strand
TGCGGGTTGTTCGCCACGCCTCGGCGCTCCGCGCCTCCACGCCTGCCTCGAATTCTCGAACGCCGACACTGGACGCGGAGTCGCGCGCGGCCTACGAAGCAGTCCCTCCGATGCCTTCGACGCGTGAGCCATCGCCGCAACAAGGGCAGACCGCTGCGCCGGGAACGGTGCTGGCCACCTTCGCCGAGGCCCTCCTCGAGGGTCGCCGCGTGGCGGTGCTCGGCAACAGCGCCGACGACGTCGGTGAGCGGGCCGCCAACGCCAGCGGGCGCCGAGTGCACGTCTTCGATCCCGACGCCCGCCGCGCCGGCACCACGCTGGCCACCCGAACCGGTGGCGAGCAGGTGACCATCGCCCCCCTCGACGACGCGCTCGAGGCCCACGGGGGGGCGTTCGACGCGGTGCTCGTGCCCGATCTGACGCTCCTCGGCGACGCGCGCCAAGCGATCTCCCGGGCAACCCACCTGCTCTCCCGGCGGGGCGTCCTCTTGGTGGCCACGCCCAACCCGGAGACGACGGCGCCGACCGGCGCCATCAGCTACTACGACCTCTACGACCTGGTGGCGGAGCAGCTGCCCCACGTGTCGATGCACGGCCAGGCTCCGTTCGCGGGTTTTACCATCGCGAGCTTCGCGGTCGAAGGCGAGCCCGCAGTGACAATCGACGCGTCGCTGATGGATGGCGCCGAAGAGCCGTCGTGGTTCGTCGCGGTCGCCTCCCACGTCCCCGTCGAGGCCGATCCCTACGTGCTCGTCCAGGTGCCCCACGACGCGGCCAGCGGTGCGGCTCCCGAGAGCGAGACGGAGCGTCACGCCGAGCTCGTGGAGGCGCAGCTACAGCGCTCTCTCCTCACCGCCGAGCTCGAGAAGCTGCGAGAGCGTGAGCAAGCGGCGCTCCGCCGGGCGAGCGAGCGAGAGGCGTCGAACAAGCAGCTCGCAGCCCGCCTCGCGGAGCTCGCCGAACAGAACGAGCGGGCGCAGAAGCAGGCCGCCGCCGAGCTCCGCGACGCGCGCAAGGCGGCGGACAACGCGGCGCAGCGGCTTCGCGGCAGCGAGGCGGAGATGGCGCGCCAAGCCGACCGGATCGGGGAGCTCGAGCGGGCGCTCGATGCGCAGCGCGCCGAGGTCGCGCGCGGGGGCGAGAGCGAACGCGAGCGCGAGCGCGAGCGGTCACGGCTGCGCGATGCCCAGCGAGCGCTCGCGCGCGAGCGCGAGAACCATCAGGCCGAGCTCACGCGGACGCGCGAGGCGCTCCAGGCCGAGCTCACGCGCACGCGCGACGCCCTGCAAGCCGAGCTCGCTCGCACGCGCGACACCCTGCAAGCCGAGCTCGCCCGCACGCGCGAGGCAGGCCGGGTTGCCCTCGAGAGAGCGCTCGAGGTGCAGCGGGTCGAGCTCGAAGAGGCGTTCCAGGAGGAGCTCGACACGATGCTCGAGCGCATCGCCGAGCTCGAAGAGGAAGCCGAGGCTGCTGCCCGCCTCGCTGCCGCGACGGACGCCGAGGCGGCCGCGGAGGAGGAAGGCGACGAGGCTCCCCCCACCACGCCCGCCCCAACGCTCGACGCACGCGGCTACGAGTTCCAGCTCGCCGAGCTGCGGCGCGCGCTCGAGCTCGCCCGTCGAGAACGCGACGAACAGCGCCAAGAGCGGGAGCGCCTCGAGGAGAGCGCGCGGGCGGCGAACAGGCTCCGCGCCGAGCTCGACGCCGCCCTCGCCGAGCGCGCAGCGCTCACGTCACAGCTCCAAGAGGGGACGGACGGCGGCGAGCACGCGGAAGACATCGAACGGCTCGAGCGCAAGCTGCGCGACCGCGGCCTGCTGGTGGAGAAACTGCGCGCCGAGCTCCGCGAGAGCGAACGCGTCGGCCGCGAGCTCTTGGCCCGCGTCCTCGAAGCGGAAGACCCCGGCCACCGGCCCGAGAACGGGGAAGCGGTGAGCCTGCGCGCGCAGCTCGAGACCCTCGCGCAGCGTTGCTCGCGGTACGAGGCCGATCTGCAAGCTGCCACGTGGAGGATCGAGTCGCTCAGCTCGAGCCTCGCCGACGACGACACCAGCGACCACGACAAGCTCGAACAAGCGCTGCAAGCGGCACACGACGAGCTCGCCGAGCTGCGACAGAGGCTCGTGGCGCGCACCAGCGTCGACGGGGTCTGAAATGAGGGGTGAGCGTCGTGGGCGGCGGGCGTGGCCGCTGCTCTCCATGTTCGTCCTCGCGCTCGCGAGTTGCCAAGAGGGTGATTCGCGCTCGAGAGACACCGCGAGCCCGCCCGCCCACGCCTCGGGCGCGCGCGCGCCGCTGCCGGTGGAGATCGTCATGGTGCCCCCTGGGGACGAACCGCTGCAAGCGATCGTGGTCCGCGAACGCGAGCGCGCCGAACGAGAGGGTCGCGACCTGTTGATCTACGTTGGAGCCACCTGGTGCGAGCCCTGCACCCGTTTCCACGAGGCTGCGCTGCGCGGCGAGCTCGACGCGACGTTTCCCGGGCTGCGCCTGCTCGAGCTCGATCGCGACCGCGACGAAGCGCGCCTCGAGGCAGCGGGATGCATCACGCGCCTCATTCCTTTGTTCGCCCGCCCATCCGCCGACGGCGGCTGCGACCTCGCTCGATCGATGAGCGGTTCCATCAAGGGGCCGGGTGCGGTAGCCAACATCGCCCCGCGCCTGAGCGCCCTCTTGAGGCCCTAACGTCGCGAAAAACCACGTGTTGACATGACTTGAGGACGACTTAGGTTCGACCTCAGGCCCACCTCCGAGCTCCTCGAGAGCGAGCAGGCCATGCAAAACAAGCGCTGTTACTACGAAGTGCTTGGCGTCGAGCGATGCGCCTCGGCTGCCGAGATCCGTAAGGCTTACAAGAAGCTCGCTCTCCAGTTCCATCCCGACCGCAACAAGGAGCCGGACGCCGAGGCGAAGTTCAAAGAGGTCACCGAGGCCTTCGGTGTGCTCACCGATCAGGAGAAGCGAGGCCGCTACGATCAGTTCGGCCATGCCGGTGTCGACGGCGGCGCGGCCCACGTCGACGGCGACATCTTCTCGCACTTCCAAGATCTCTTCTCCGACTTCTTCGGTGGTATGGGGGGCGGGTTCGGCGGCCAACAGCGGCGCAACGGACCAGCCCGTGGGCGCGACATCCGCATCGAGAAGACGCTGAGCCTCGAAGAGGCGGTGCTCGGTTGTAAGAAGGACATCGAGCTCAACACCCCCGTGAGCTGTCAGCGCTGCGATGGCAGCGGCGCGAAAGACGGCAGCGCGTACAGCGTCTGCCGCACCTGCAACGGCCAAGGGCAGGTGTCGACGGCCCGCGGCTTCATCATGTTCACCCAGACCTGCGGCTCATGCTCTGGGGAAGGCCGCGTGGTGGACACGCCCTGCGACGGGTGTGACGGGGCCGGGTGGGTGGAGAACAAACGCACCGTCACCGTCAGCTTCCCCGCCGGCATCGACCGTGGGCACCGACTGCGCGTGCAGAGCCAGGGCATGCCGGGAGCGCGTGGCGGGCCGCCCGGGAACCTCTACGTCGACGTCGACGTGGAGCCTCATCCCAAGTTCGAGCGAGATGGGATCGATCTGGTCACTCGGCGCACGGTGTCTTTCGCCGACGCCGCCCTCGGCGCGACGCTCGACATCGAGCTCCTCGACGGCACCCATCACCAAGTCGAGGTGCCCGCCGGCGTGCAACCCGGCGCGGTGTTGTCGGCGCCAGGGATGG
This sequence comes from uncultured Polyangiaceae bacterium, assembly GCA_964401935.1. GTDB lineage: Bacteria > Myxococcota_A > Polyangia > Polyangiales > Polyangiaceae > JAPYTK01. The sequence continues at coordinate 68,916 of CAYOAL010000037.1, read as the reverse complement.
GCGCACCGAACGTCAACGGCCGCGGGCGCGGCGCCCTCCACGTCATCGTTCAGGTCGCGGTGCCGCGCAAGCTCAGCCGGAAGGCGAAGAAGCTCTTGCGCGAGCTCGGCGACGAGCTCGCCGCCGCCGAGTGAGCGCGGCCGAGGCGCGGCGCGCCGAAGCTTGGGCGGATGCCCGCCCCACCCAGAACCGCCCCAACGGCACCTCAGGGCTCAGTGGGCGAGGCCCACCCACGCCCCGAGGCAGCTGAGCACGAAGGCGATGGGGGCGAAGGCGATGACGAACACCACCGACGTGGGCGCGAGCATGCCCATGAAGAAGAGCAGGAGCACCATCGCGAGCGACGCGGCGAGCGCAGGCTCGAGCACACTGCGCGCCCCCGAGGCCCGCGCCAACAGGTAGCCCGACGACGGGAACGCGGCGAGCACGCCCGCGCCGATGAACGCGAGGGCCACCATCGCGTCGGTGCCAGCTTCCTCGCGATCGACGACGCTGAAGTCGAGCCCGACCTCCCGCCCCACGTACACCGAGACCGCGATGCCCGTGGTGATCATCCCGGTGGTGACCAGCGCACCGAACAAGATCCAGCGCAAGGTGACCGGGCGATCCTGCTGTCGAAACGCCTCCCGGATCGCGGCGAGCGATGGCGCTGGCGCTGCGCTGAACAGGCTCGACAGCCTCCCTCCGCTCGACGCCGCCTCCGGTCCGCTCACGTCGCGCCAGAGCACGAAGGCAACCACCAACATGCTGAACACCAGCGGCAACATGGTGACCAAGGCCATGTCGCCCCGGCGGAAAATCATCTGATCGGAGACGGCCGCGAAGATGGTGGCCCCCACCCACGCGCTGCTGAAGCGCTTGCTGCGCATCCCCCGGATGGCGTTCCGCCCGAGCACGTAGCCCCACATCCCGGAGAGCAACGTGAAGGTGACCAGCCACAGGCCGGCACGCGCGACGCTGAGCCAGCCGAGGCCGTGACCGACGAGGTAGACGAAGTTCGTCGTCGTGGTGAAGGCGAGCGACGCCACCACCGCGAACGCGACGCCCTCCTTGGTCTCGAGCGTGCGCGCCAACCCTGCCCGCATGCGGAGACGGCGGTAGCGCCAGAACGGGGCGACCGCGATCGTCACCAAGCCCATCTCGAGCGGCGCCACCACGAGCAGGGTGTAGAGGAGCAAGGTGACCTGCCCGCCGGTGCCCGCGTCGGGATCGATCTCGGCCCACCCCTCGAGCACGCGCATCACGAGGCGCATCGGCAGCACCGAGACCGCCGCCGCCGCCGCGACGCCCAACCACGAGGCCCAGAGCATGCGCAGGTAGCGGCTGCGCCACAGGACGAGGACGCACGTGGCTACCGGCACGAGCCCGGCGAGGACGGCGACGACCCACTGCGCGACGGTCATGACGCTCTCGTCAGCTTAGCGGTGACGCCGCCGAGGCACGTCAGAACTGAAGACCAACTTTGGCAGAAATGGTGATGGCCGACCCAAAACCCGACCCCTCTGCGGCGAGCGCCTGCTTCTCTGCGTCGTCGAGGCTCTCCGCCTCGGGCTGGCGATTGATCGCGTCGAGTCCGATGCCGGGCCGGGTGAGGGCCATGAACTCCCACGACGCACCAAGCCCGAGCGTGAGCACGCTCCCCACCAAGAAATCGAGCCCGCCGCTGACGCGACCGTAGCCACCGTCGACGCGGGAGGCGTCCGGCACGCCGCCGAGCGCGTCGGTGAGGCTGCCCAGGGCCGCGTAGCCGCCGCCGAGCTCGAAGTGCGGCTCGACGATGCCCACCTGGAAGCGAAAGCCCAGCTCCCCGCCGACGCTGTAGAGCTGCCAGTTCTCGAAGAAGCCCACGCGTCCGCGGGGCCCGATGGTGAGAAATAGGAGCCGGGCGCCGAGCCCCAGCCCCACGTAGCCGCCGCTCGCCTCGGTGGGCACGAGGCCCGCGGTGAGGTTCGACTGATCGACCTCGAACGTCTCCAGCCCCACGTGCTGAAAGCCGCCCTCCGCCTCGATCCAAAACCACGTGAGCCCACGCCCCGTGTCTTTCTTCTCCGACGCGTCGAGGGCCTTCTCGGTGTCGTTGCGCTCGTCGCCGAGCTCGGCGAGCGGCGGCTCGGCTTGCAGGCCACCGCTGGTCGGCCCCGCAGGGGCTGGCGGCGGGGCCGGCTCGGGAGCGGTGCCTGGCTCCGGAGCGGGCGGAACGGCGCCGGGCCCCGGCGTGGGAGGGGTGGGATAGGGCTCGTCGGTGGGTGAGGGCGGCGTCGGATAGGGTACCGGCTCTGGAGGCGGCTGCGCCAGCGCGGCGCTCGTCGAGCACACCCACGGCCCGAGGAGCGAGACCAGCCCCACGCTCCGCGGAGCCACGCTCACGAAAGATCCTCGGCGCCGAGCGTGTGCGCGTCGTCCACCTCGAAGGCGACGTCCAACGCCCCGGGCTCGGCGGGGATGCGATAGCTCTCGTCGATCCAGTTGCCCAAGTCGAGGCCTCGGCAGTGAGCAGAGCAGAACGGCTTCGCGCTCGATTCGGTCGCATCTCGGCGACACATGGGGCACCGCATGGCTCAGCGTAGCATGACCTCCCCGAGCATCGGCGCCGGGAAAGCTCCACCCTTGAGAGGGCGCGGCGTGCCTCGTGGGGTCCTGCTAGAGTCGTCTCGATGTCACGACGACCCACCACCGCGCGCCTCGGGGCGCCGTCATGACGGCGCGGCCGCCAACACGCTCCGCGAGCCGCCCGCTCACCGCACGCGGCGGCCTCCACAAGCTCACGCTGACCGCGTTCGGCGGCGTCGTCGCGCTGGCTTCGCTCGGCTGCGGCGGCCGCACGTCGACCCGCGCCGACGAACCGGTCGACGCTGGCGAGGACCCCGAGCCCGAGCCCGAGCCCGAGCTCCTCACCGAGTCGGACAAGCTCGACGTTTTGTTCGTCATCGACAACACCGCGCCCGCGACGTTCGCGCACCAGGCCCTCACCAAGACCCTCCCCTACCTCATCGACCGGCTGCTCGAGCCGCGCTGTGTGAACGGGCTCGGCCAGCTCGTCGACGCTCCGATCATGGGCGCCACCTGCGCGGTGGGGAAACGAGACTTCGCTCCCCTGCGCGACATCCACATCGGCGTGATTTCGACCAGCCTCGGCGGACGGGGCGCCGACACCTGCAGCCCGGCGAGCCCGAGCTTTCGGCCCGAGCAAGACGACGGCGCGCGGTTGCTCAGTCGCGCCGCCGGCTCGGGTCAGGTGCCGACCTACGATGGCCTCGGGTTCTTGGTGTGGGATCCCGATCAGAACGCCGATCCGCCGGGCGACTCCGATCGCGACGGCTTCGAGGCCAAGCTCGTCGAGATCGTCAACGGGGTGGGGGGTCGCGGCTGCGGCTTCGAGGCGCCCCTCGAGGCCTTCTACCGCTTCCTCATCGAGCCTTCCCCCTACGAGCGCATCACCGTCGTCAACGACGTGGCCGTCCCGAGCGGCGTCGACCAGGTGTTGCTCGAGCAGCGGGCCGCGTTCCTGCGACCCGACAGCGCCGTGCTGGTGGTGCTCATCACCGACGAGGACGACTGCTCGATCCTCGACGGCGGCGGGAACTACTTCGTCGCCCAGGCCAGCGCCGGTGGCGGCCTCTTTCACCTACCGCGCCCCCGCAGCGAGTGTGCGACCGCTCCCGACGATCGGTGCTGCGTCTCATGCGGCGCAGCGACACCCGCGGGCTGCCCCGAGGACCCGACCTGCGCGCTCGGTCCGCTCTCGGCCGCGGAAGACCCCATCAACCTGCGATGCTTCGATCAGAAGCGGCGCTTCGGCATCGACTTCCTCTATCCCATCGAGCGCTACGTGGAGGGACTCACCGCGCCGCGCGTGGCCACCTACGACGGCTCGGAAGCCGAGAACCCTCTGTTCCGCGAGCGCCGCAGCCCCTCGATGATCACGATCGCCGCCATCACCGGCGTTCCCTGGCAGGACATCGCCATCTCCAGCCAGTCGCCCGGAGCTGGCTACGTGCCCACCGCCGAGCTCGACTGGGATCGCGTGCTCGGCGACGGAACGGGGCCCCCAGGCGACCCCCTCATGCTGCCCTCTCGCACCCCTCGCACCGGCACGCACCCGGTGACGGGAGAGGCCCTCGCCCCGCCCGACGCGCCGTCGCCGAACGCGAACACGATCAACGGCCACGAGCACCTGCTCGACGCGGAGCTTCAGTACGCCTGCATCTATCCCCTCGCTCAGGCCCTGCTCTGCGAGGACGACACCTGCGAGTGCGCGCCGGCGACGCAGCTCGGCAACCCCGTGTGCCAGAACGACGACGGCAGCTACGGCGCCATTCAGCGCTTCGGTCGCGCTACCCCCGGCACCCGGCAGCTCCGCCTGCTCCAGGCGCTGCCCACCACCAGCGCGCTCGCGTCGATCTGCACCACCGACGACTTCAACCCGAGCTCCCCCGCCTTCGCCTTCAAGCCCGCCGTCGACACCATCCTCCGCACCTTGCGGCGCTCGCTCGTGAAACCGATCGAGTGAGCGCGCGCCGCGCCCGGCGCCGCGGAATTCGTGCAACCGCCGGCCCCCCGCGGCATAAGGCTCACGTGGCGCAGAGACCGGGAACCTGGGTGGTGTGGGGGCTCGTCGCGAGCGGTTGCAACTTGCACCCGAGCAACAACGACGGGGGGGCGATCAACCTCGCCAGCGAGGGCGACGTGGTGTTCGTGGCCCGCGGCTGCGAGGGCCTCGAGGTGGTGGACGGGACGACCGGGGCGGTGCGCACCACGATCGCGGCGAGCGGCGACTCCGACTCCTACGACGACCTCTCCGTCGCCGATGGCATCCTGTTCGCGCTCGACGCCGACGACGGCTACGTGACCACGTTCACCATCGGCGCCGACGGAGGCCTCGCCAAGCGGGCCTCCGACGTCGAGGTGGCGGTGGGACCCTACAGCGGGATCTCGGCCGGCGGCTCGTTCGTCGCGGTCTCCGGGGGCACGTCGGAGATGACGTTCTTCTCGTATTCGAGCGGCGGCGACCTCACCCCGCTCGGCACGCTCGAAGGCCACCGCGGCTACCCCGACGTGGCGCTCGATCCCACCGGCAGCCTCGCCCTCGTGTCCACCCACTTCAGCGACGACGTGGACGGCCACGAGTTCGGGGTCGTGAGCGCCGCCCTCGATCCGCCTGGCTTCGCCGACGAGGCCGGCCTCCCGGGAGCCGGCTTCACCGAGGGGGGAGGCACGCCCGCGAGCTGGCCGGCGCGGATCGCGTTTGGCGCCACCCACGCCTTCGCCGCTCACGGGGGCGGGCTATCGGTGCTCAGCACCAACATGGCGCGCAGCATCACGCTGATGACCACGCTCGACGTCGGGCTCGAGGCCGTCGACGTGTTCGTGGCCGGCGACCGCGCCTACGTCGTGGGCTCCTCACCGTCCCCTCGGGTGGTGGAGGTCGACGTGTCATCGCCCGCCGCGCCCCAAGTGTTGCGCACGCTCGACGTGCTCGGCGAGGACGCCGCCCCCACCGCCGTGCTCCTCGTCGGCGACACCCTCTTCGTGGCCGCTGGCGACGCGGGTGTGGTCCGCCTCGAACGCTGAGAGCCACGTCGCCCGGGCCCACCTTCACGTCCTCCAGCCCGTCGCGATGTCGTGGCGGTCCCAACGCGCGACCCCTCACGCCGAGCCACGCGGCTGCTCGACAGGGCTGCCTCCGGCCCCCCCGAGCGTGCACGCTCCGCCTCAGGTGGCACCTCGAGGGCACCGTCACGGTCGCAGAAGTCCCGGAGATCGCGCTGCGTGCGCAGGGCATGGGATTTGTTACGTGGGCATCCCATGAAGCGTGTCCTCGCTCTTGGCCTCACCCTTGGTCTGACTCTCGGCGACGTAGCGACCATCACCCCCCTACCCTCGATGCCCCGACGCGCCGGCACCGGACAGGCGACAGCTGCGCGGCAAGACCCCGAGCTGAGGGTGGCCGTCGTCGACTCGCGCTCGTCGACACCCACGTCGACGCCCGTGGGCCCCACCGAGCACCCCGACGCAACACTTCCCAACGCTCCCCTGCTCGCGACGGGCCTGCAGCCAACGCCCCGCGCTGTCGCGCTCCACGAGCGGGCGACGCCGCAACGAGTGCCGGCGCCACGCCGCGAACCGGACAAGCCGCTGCTCGACGATGACCCGGTGCCGAGCCCGGACGGCGAGAGACCCACGCCCTCCGCTTGGACTGGCGACGGTCTCGCGACGCTCGACCGGCAAACCGCCCCTGCACGCACCGCGACGCCCCCGCGGCGCTTCGACGACACGAGGGCCGCGCGAGCTCTCGACGACGCGCTTCGGCGCCAGGACAACCAACGTAAGCTCGGGATCGACTTTCCCGGCGCGACGACCATCGCCTCAACGCTCGCCGCCACCGTTCGTCCTCACACGCCATCCGAGTCGACAGGGACCTTCGTCGCCTACGTGGGCAGCGATGGTCGTGTCTCGAGCATCGCCACAGTGGCGTTCGACGTCGGGCGGCAGGACGGATGGCAAGCGGCGGCGAACGACGCCGTGAAGGCGCTCGCGGAGCACACGTTCTCCCTCCGCCACCACTACCGGAGCGGCGTCGCCGTCACGGTGCGCCTCGAGTCGGATCTCCAGACGCCGTCACGATGGTGGGACAAAACGGAGCGCAAGCCACCTCCCACGCCAATGGAGCAGCGCGAGTGGCGGTGGCCCTTCGGCCCGTCCGGCGAAGCTGACCCCCCGCCGGCGAACTACCGCCCGATCGAGCTTCCGCTCCCTCCCGACATGGACAACCTCGGCCGCTACGCAGGGTTCTTGGGCCTCACCCTCGTCTTCGACGTGAGCGAGATCGCGGCCCACGTCCAACGGATCATCTACGTGCGCTCGGTGAAGGTGCGGCCCGTCGCTCCGGTCATTCACCAACCGCGAGGAAGTTGATTCTACACGATAGGTGCCGTAGCGTCGGCGCCAGAGCGACGACTCGCAAACTCGCGGATCGCGACGCTTCGGAGGGGAGTCTCGATGGGACTTGTTGGTGGGCTCTGGTTGGCAGTTCTCGGCGTACTGGGTGCGTCGAGCATCATCGTCGCGCGTCGCCCTGACGCCAAGGAGATGATCGGCAAGCTCGCGCCCTTTCAGGGCTGGATCGGCGCCATCAGCGCGATCTGGGGCGTCTGGATGGTCATCTCGAGCGTCCTGAGCATCGGCTGGCTCGCGTACGCGCCCATCTACTGGGCGACGTTCCTCGCCAGCGGGGTGCTGCAGCTCTGTCTGGGCCTCCTCCTCGGGGTCGGCATCTTCAAGCAGTTCGTGAAAGATCCGACCGCCAACGAGAAGATGGACCAGACGATCACGAAGCTCGCCCCTTATCAGGGTACGCTGGGGCTCATCGCGATCGGCGTCGGGATCTGGATGGTCGTCGCGGGCTTCATCTTCACGGTCACCTGAGCGCATCCATCGGCCCGATTCCGTCGGTGCCCGCTCGCGTCGGTGCCCGATGGCGTCGGCGCCCGATCGCGTCGGTTGCTGGTCCGGCGCGGTGCGCTGGTGTCCATCGTCCGTGCGGGAGATCCGCGTCACTTCGCGCGGACGCTCTTGCTCTTGCTCGCGAGCGCATGGTGGAAGTTCACGCGGCCCACCTCGCTGATCTTGCCGTCGCCAAGCTTGCCTTCCACGAGCTCGTAGCCCATGAGGGCGAAGACGCGCTGCTTGTAGAAGATGGGGCGAGCGTTGCCGTACCAGTCGACGCACGACATGACACACGCGTCGTCGTCGTTGCGGGAGAGGGCGGCGAGGCTCCCGAGATCGCCTAGCTTGAGATTGTCCACCTCGAGAAACAGCACCGAGGCCGAGCCGTGGACCAAGTGCTCACCACCCGCCTCGCTGCCTCCGCGAATCGGGAGGCCCAGCACGCCGTCCCGCGCACCGCTCGGCTTGAAGAAGAAGCCATGGCTGCGTGTCTCACCCTGGTTCGCCGCTTGCTGCACGTAGCGGCTCGTCACCGCGGGCACCTCACCGAGCTCCACCGAGGAGAAGTGGAGGTTCTTGCCGTCGCTGCCGATCACCATCGCGTGCTGCCCGAGGGCCTCGAGACGATCGACGCCGTGCGGGAGCGCGAGCGTGCGGGTCTTTCCCCCCTGACGGTACGGGTGGAAGAACGCCTTGCGCGAGGTCTCCTCGGCGGCGTGGCCCCAGCCCGATCCGGTGCCATACACCACGTAGTCGCCGATGAAGCGGTTCTGGAAGTCGTAGGCCTCCCCCGGGTGCGGCAGCTCGGTGTAAGCCTCGCGCTTCGCGGTGCCCACCTTGGTGGTGAAGCCGGCCACCGGCACGCTCATCAGCGCGACGCTGCCGGCGCTCGCCTCCGGGCTCCACATCCAGTCGCCACCCCCTTCGGAGCGCACCAGCACGTGGAGGTTGTCGTCGGTCTCCTTGAACGAGAACTGATCGGTGGGCACCCCCCACACGCGCAGCGCCCCCACGTCGCCACCGCCGAGGGGCAGCCGGTACACCACGCCGGGCGCGTCCTCGATGCGGCGCTTCTGACCGTCCTCGTCGTAACCGCCGTGGCCCTCGTGCACCCAGACGTACACCGCGCTCTGAGACACGTAGAAGTTGCGGCCGTAGGGCCCGATCACGCCACGCGCCGAGCACGAGAGCTTGGAGCCCACGTCGCAGGTGACCACGGTGTGGAGCACCGGATACTCCGTGGGCTGGATGGGCCGGTAGATCTGCGTGGCGCTGGTGATGTCGGTCCAGTCCCCGGCGCGGCTGCGCCGAAAGCCGGGGAGCGTGAGCTCGTCGCTGCCGTATCCGAAGAGCGGCTGGGGCATGTAGAACACCAGCTTGTCGCCGAGGAGGCGGCTCGCGTAGTTTCGGGACGAGTAGTAGTCGTCCGACCGCAGATACTGGGTGGAGCGCCGGGTGATGTGGCCCTCGTCATCGATGTGGAAGAGGCCGAGCTCCGTCCCGCCCGCGCCGTAGCTGTAGCCCACCACGATGATGGTGTTGCCGCTGATGAGCATCTCGTCGTACCAGGTCTCCACGCGCGGCCCTCTAGGGAACGCGTTCACCATCGAGATCGGCTTGCGGTCCTCGCCGCTCACGTCGATCGAGAACAAGCGCCCCCGCCGCAGCACCACCAGGTGGTCACCGCGGGTCTTCACGATGCCCCCCTCGTCCACCCCTTGCTCTTGCACGTTGGTGATGGACTCGTCGGCCCCGGCCGACTCCGCGGGCGCTGCCGACGGTGGGGGCGCGGACTCGGCCTGAGGGCTGTCGGCGGCGGCGTAGTCCTTGGAGGTCGCCTCGTCACGCGTCTGCCGCGCCTTGGCGAGCTTCTTCACGTAGCTCTTGAGCTCGTCGTCGGAGTCGAAGGGCACGAGCGTCTCGCGGGTAGACTCGCGGACCACCCTGGACACGTCGATGGCGGCCTTGCTTGGGCCACATGCGGAAGTGCACGCGACGACGACGGTGACGAGGCCGAAGGAGGCGAGCTTCGTGGCGAGGCGGCCGGCAGAGGAGGCGAGGCGGCTGGCAGAGGAGCTGGGCATACGGGATCACAACGCCGGCCGCGGCCCTGGCTTACAGCTGACCTGCCGCGCCAAAACGGCAGGGTCGTCGCGTCCCGGATCAGGTGCCGTGACGCGCGAGCATGCTGGCGTTCTCGACAGCGCGGCGGACGACGAACACCGGCTGGTCGATGGCGAGAGCGATCTCTTCCGCGCGTGGACGGCGGCCGAGCGCGGCCTCGAGCGCTCGGGCCGCGGTCAGCACCTCTCGGATGAGGGCCAACTCGCGCACCGAAGGCTCACCGCCTACCGTGCAGCCACGCGCCTCGAGCTCGACGATGATCCGATCGACCTCGTCATAGGTCACCGCGTGGTCGCCGATGGCCTCGGCGATGTCGTTCAAGTCGATGCGCGTCGTCAGGTGATGACGCGACACGAGCTCCTCGATGACGCTCACGATGAAGGCACGCACATTCCCAGCGTAGCTCAAGACCCGACCGGGAGAGACGGAGCTCTCGCCGCAGCGCGCGTGGGTTGGGGGCCAAACGCAACGCGATGATGTTCGTGCGACCCGCGCCGCGCCTTCGAGCTGATAGGATGGTCCCCCGTGGACGACCTGCCCCGCGCACATCCCGCACGAGGGCCTCGAGCGGAGGCGCGGTGGATGCAGTGCCCGCCGTAGCCCACGCCGGTGCGCGACCCCCCGACAAGTCCACGGGCACCTCGTCGATCTGGTGGTTCGCGTTCGGCTACTTCGCGGCCTACGCGCCCTACGGCGCGATCACCAAGGCGCTCACGAGCGGTGAGCTCGCGGCGTCCGAGAGGCTCGACGGCCTCAGCCTGCTGCCGCTGTCGATCGCCACCTCGGTGGTGTGCATGTTCACCTTGCTCAAGGTCTTGGGCTGGTTCCGCTACGCGCACCGCACCCGGATCGTCGGCCTCGACCTCCCCACCCCCACGCGGTGGACGCTGCTCTCCGGGCTCGCGACCGCCGCCGTCGTGCTCACCACGACGCTCGCGTACACGTTCGCGAACACGAGCATCGTGTTCATGATGTTGCTCATGCGCGGCGGGGTGCTGGCGATCGCGCCCGTCGCCGACTTCGTGGGGGGACGCGCGGTCAGGTGGTTCTCTTGGGTGGCCCTCGCGCTCTCGGCGCTGGCGATGGCCGCCGCCGGCTTCGCGGTCGACACCTACGAACTGACTCTCTGGGCCGTGGTCGACATCGCCGTGTATCTCGGCGCTTACTTCTTGCGCCTGCGCTTCATGAGCAAGCTCGCCAAGGGGGGCGTCGAAGACAACCGTCGCTTCTTCGTCGAGGAACAAATGGTCGCGACGCCCGCGGCGGTGTTGGGCCTCGCGGTGTTCGCGCTCGTGCTGCCGGGAGCGGGAGGCGACTCGATCCGACGCGGCTTCCTCGAGGTGCCCTTCGGCGGCGCAGCGCTCTGGGTCGGGCTCGTGGGCTTCTTGTCGCAGCTCACGGGCGTCTTTGGCGGCCTCGTGCTGCTCGATCCGCGCGAGAACACCTACTGTGTGCCGGTCAACCGCGCCTCGAGCGTGCTCGCGGGCGTCGTCGCGTCGTACGCGCTGCTGTTCGCAGGCGCCGCCCCCGCGCCGGAGCTCGCGGAGCTCGTGGGGGCGAGCTTCCTCGTGTCGGCGATCCTCGTGCTCAGCTTCGGCCCCATGTTCACCAAGAAACGATAGGCGCGCACGTCTCGGCCGATCCGGCGCCGGCGCCACGTCGCCTCGATGGCCGAGAGGGTCGCACGGGCGCCGCAGCGCGGCTCACACCCCCAAGCGTTCGATGCGCGCGGGCACGCTCTTGTGCCACGGCGTGCCCACGAACGGGTCGCGGTCGTGCACCGAGGTGAGCTCGTTGGGCGCCACGCCACCGTGGCGCTCGCCGTCGTCTCGGTCGGGGTAGGTGACGCCGAGGCCGTTGGGGAGCGAGACGTGCCCCGGTTGCATGGTGGGTGACACCTCCACCGCCACCACCACGCGCCCGCGCTGGGTGACGAGGCGCACACACTCGCCCGAGCTCACTCCGAGCTCGGCGGCGTCGTGAGGGCTCATGCGCAGGGAGCCTTCGCCGTCTTTCCGGCGCCAAGCGGGGTCGCGAATGATGGTGTTGGCCGTGAACGAGCGGCGCTCTCCGGCCGAGAGCACGAACGGGAAGCCCGGCGCGACCGCCGCCGCGTCCGCGGGGAGCTTCGCCACCTCCTCGAGCATGTCGGGGAGCGCGAGGTGCAGCTTGCCGTCGGGGGTGCCGACACGACCGCGCACCTCGTCCCAGCGGTCGGTGGCGAAGATCACGCCCGCGGGCTCGCGCACGATGGCCTCGAAGAGCCTCTGGGCCGCGGCCCCCGGGGCCCCCTCGAAGCCGGCCCGCGCGAGCGCGGAGCCGTGCTCCAGCGCAAAGCGGAACGCCAGACCGAAGAGCACGGCCCCTTCGCGCAGCTCATCTCCGAGCGATGGGCCGAGCGTGCGATACAGAAGCGCCGCCGCGTAACCCGAGAGGCGCGGGTCGGTCATCACGCGCGCCATGAACGCTTGAGCGTACGCTTCGAGCCCCTGGCTCGCCGCCTCCCGCAGCGGCGCGTAGTCGGCCTCGGTGAGCACCCCGAGCGCTTCACAGAGCCGCGCGTGGATCTCCGCCTCGGGGAGCGGGCCGTCCGGCGGCGGAAAGAGCCGCGGGCGGAGCTGGAAGTAGTTGTCGGGGAACTCGAAGTTGAAGAACGTCGCCTCCGCCTTCTCGAACTGACTGGCGGCGGGCAAGACGTAGTGGGCACACTGTGCGCTCTCGCTCATCGCCACGTCGATGACCACCACCGTGTCGAGGGCGGCGAGGGCGTCACGCATGCGCTTGCTGTCGGCCAGCGAGTGCACCGGGTTGGCCGCCTCGATGAGCATCGCTCGGTAGCGCTTGGGATGATCGGTGAGGATCTCCTCGGTGATGAGGTTGCAGGGCACGAGGCCGCTGATGATGGGCGCGCCCACCACCGGGCTCTTGTGCTTGGCGGCGCCGTCGGTGAAGTTGACGAAGGGCGTGGGGATGTAGTGTGTGCCCGCTTTGCCGAGGTTGCCGGTGAGCATGAAGAGCAGCCGGTGCAGATAGCTGAGCAGCGTGGAGTGACGGTTCATCTGCACGCCGAGGTCTTCCATGGTGCTGAGCCGCTCGGCCCCCGCGATGGCGCGCACCGCGCGATCGACGAGCGCTTCGTCAACCCCAGCCCGCGCGCAGAAGGCGGCGATCGGCAGGTCGCGGAAGGCCGCCGCCACCGCCTCGAAGCCGAGGGCGTGCTCCGCGAGGAAGGCATGATCCACGAGGTCGTCGCGGATCAGCTTGGCGACCATCGCCGAGACCAACCACGCGTCGGCGCCCGGACGCACCGCGAGGTGGATGTCGGCGAGCTCGGCGGTCTCGGTGCGCCGCGGATCGATGACGATCAGCGTGCGCCCTGGATCGGCCGCGATGTCTTTGAGCACCACCCGTGCCCGCTGAATCGAGTGCGAGTGCCAGGGGTTTTTTCCGATGAAGAGGGCCACGTCGCAGTGTTCGAAGTCGGCGCGCGTCATCGAACCCATCATTCGGTGCGCGATCCAGAACTCGCCGGTCTTCTCTTGGGCGAGGGCGCTCGAGCGATACCGCGAACCGAGCGCCTTGCGGGTGGCGGTGGCGTAGGCCCCGGGGAGGTGGTTGCCCTGCCCACCGCCGCCGTAATAGAAGATGGCGTCGCCGCCATGCTCGTCGCGGACGCGAGCGAAGCGCGCCGCCACCTCACGAATCGCGGTGTCCCAGTCGATGGCTTCGAACGAGCCGTCGTCGCGACGTCGGAGCGGAGAGGTCAAGCGGTCGCGCCCGTGCTGATAGAAGTTCAGGCGGTGGGGCTTCTCGCACGCGTACCCCTGGGACGCGGGATGACGGCGGTCGCCGCGAAACTTCACCAGCTGCCGGCCATCCGCGCCGCCGAGCTCCACCTCGAGGCCGCAGTTGCACTCACAGAGGATGCAGGCCGTGGGCCTCCAAGCGCTGTCGGTCATCCGGGGAGTGTGGACAATTTGGTCTTTTCATGCAACTAAATTTGCATGCGACGACGCTTCCACGATGAGACCTGCTCGGTGGCTCAGGCCCTCGAGATCCTCGGCGACTGGTGGACGCTGCTCATCATCCGCGAGGCGTTCCTCGGCACCCGGCGCTTCGCCGACTTCGAGCAGCGCCTGGCGATCTCCAAGAACATCCTCGCCAAACGGCTGGCTCACCTCGTGGAGCACGACGTGCTCGCGCGGGTGGAGGTGGGCCGTCACGGGTCGCGGCAAGAGTACGCGCTCACCGCGAAGGGTCGCGACCTGTTCACGGTGATCACCGCCCTGCGCCAGTGGGGCGACCGCTGGATCTACGGCGAGGGCAACGAGCCGCTCTTGGTCCTCGACCGTCGCACCGGCCGCCCCATCCCGCGCGTGCGGGTGCTCGACGAGGCGGGCGAGCCGCTCTGCTCACGGGATCTCGAGCTGAGGCTCGGTCCCGGCGCCGACGCCGAGCTCGCGGAGCGTACCCTCGCTCAGTAGCCCTTGCGTGCCACGATGATCGAGCCGCGCGCGATCTCGCGCACCGACGCCGTCACGAGGCAGGTCGACGTCTTCTCGCGCGTGCGGAGCACGATGAGCTCCGCGTAGGTCTCGGCGGGGTAGAGCTTCGGCTCGTCCTTGTTGGGTGTCTGCTCCACGCGCGCCATCCGATCGTCCTCGGTGATCGCGCGGTAATCGGAGAGCTTGCCGGCGTTCTTGAGACCGAGGCGCCACTCGTCTCCGCGCGACACTGCGAAGAAGCGGTTACCCACCTCGAGCCCGTCCTCGGACCCCTTGTCGATGAAGACGACCTGCCCCTGACCGTAGAACTCGTGAGGGTAGAGCGCCCCGACGATCTGGGCCTCCACCGTCTTCTTGTTGCGAACCGGCTTGACGATGTCGATCTTGCGCTGCATCGGGCCGATCTTCACGCCCCGCTCGATCACGTCGAGCGACTCGACGATGCGCGCCCGCACCATCCGCGTCTTCTTGTTGACGCGGTTGATCTGCGCCACGCCACGCACCCACACGAAGGCGTAGGGCGACAGCGACTTCACCTTCCGCGGCTCGAAGAGGGTGACGAGCTGCCCCACCTCCACCTCGTTCTCGCGGTTCTCGTCGAGCTTCACGTAGATCATGTCGTTCTCGGCGAGCAGCATCTGATCGTCGGGGGAGGCGACGATCTCACCCCAGACCGGATGGCGTCCGTCGAGCACGTAGCCATGATGACGCTGGAACACGGTGTTCGGGGGCACCAACGCCCGCGGCCTCACCGCGCCGAGAGTGCGCACCCCGTAGCCCCCCTTCAGCTTGATGTGGTCGCCGGGATAGATCCAGTGCGGGTTCTCGACCTGACGGTTGTAGGCCCAGATCCGTGGCCAGTTGTAGGGGTTGCCGAAGTAGCGCTTGGAGATGTCCCACAGCGTGTCGCCGCGAACGGCAGTATGCTGATCGGGCACATATTCTCCAGAGACGATGTATGCGCCGTTCTCGCCGCCCTTGAAAGACACGCCCTGACCGGGGCCGCGCCTCAAGTCGAAGCCATCCCGCGACGTCGACGTGTCGGTGGAGGCCTGGCTGCTCGAAGGGAGGTGCTTCTCGTAGTTCTCTTGCGTGAAGGAGGGCTGTGGCACCGGTGAGGGTCCGGGGACCTGCACCACCGTCACACCACCCCCCTGTTGCCCCTCGGACCCGCTGTCTCCCGAGTCGCCGCCACCATCTTGGGCGTAGACCGTGATCGGGGTGGCAACGAAGGCACAAACCAACACCGGCGTGATGATGCGCATGCTCAGCGACCTCGCTTCTTCGCAACGGGGATGTTGTGGGGCTTGCCCTTGGGATCGAGCTTCGCCCCCGGCTCGACCTCCTTGACCCCGGTGCCGTCCCCCACGATGTCCATGGCTGGCTCGTCGTCGTTGGCGGGGGCGACGAGCACCGGCGTGTCTGCCTCCGCCTCCTCGAGCGGCGCGAGGTGCACCACCTCGAGGAAGGGGCGATCACCGGTGGCTTCGCCTGGTCTCTTGCCATCGACGTGGGCGGCGGAGGGGGTCGACTCGATCATGTCGAGGCGATCCTTGAGGGCCGCGTTCGACGCCCGGAGCGTCGTCATCTCGCGTTTGATCTCCTCGAGCTGTTTGGCGACCTCGTCCTTGCTGCTGGCGCAGCCGAACGAACACAGCGCGAGGCCCATGAGAATGGTGTGAGCAGTCAGAGACTTCATGCAGCTTGCAGCACTCTAGGGTACCACTCCGATGTCGGCCAACAACCGCACCACCGTCGCTTGGCTCCTGCCACGCGCTTCGATATGAGCTTGGATATGGTTTACTTGCGCATCGCCCGCATCGCCTCCGTCGCGCTCGTCGGCGCCTGTTCACTGCTTGCGTGCTCCAACGACGAGACCACCACCGAGCCCAGCGGTCCCGTCAGCTACGCCGCGGTCACGCCCGGCGGCTCGTTCCGTGACGACGTGATGCCTCTTTTGTCGAGGGCTTGCGCGCTCTCGGCGTCGTGCCACCAAGGAGATCCGGGCGAGGGCATCGAGGGGCTGGGGTTTGGCCCCAGCACCACCCAAGGGGTGGCCACCGAGGCGCAGCTCGACGCCATCCACGATCAGCTGCTGAACCTGGCGCCGAACCGCTCGTCGTTCCCGTTCGTGAAGGCCGGCGACCCGTCGGGGAGCTGGCTGATGGCCAAGATCGAGTACGACACCGCCGAGCTCGAGCAGTACGGCGGCTGCAGCGAGGACTGCGGCGTCTTCATGCCCCAGGGGTCCACCCCGGACAAGGGCTTCACCCGAGCCGAGCGCGACACCATCGCGGCTTGGATCCTCGACGGCGCGCAGAACAACTGAACATGATCGGCCGCTTGCGGGGCATCCCCTCCGATGAGCTCGACGGGAGCACGGTCATCGACGTCGGCGGCGTGGGCTACGACGTGATCTGTCCCCTCGGCTCGCTGGGGCGCGCGAGCCGAGACGAGGACGGGAGGGTCACGCTCCACGTGTACACCCACGTGCGCGAGGACGCGCTCGAGCTGTATGCGTTCGCCTCGCTCGACGAGCGGACCGCCTTCCGCACCCTGATCGGGATCGCCAAGGTGGGTCCCAAGCTCGCCCTCTCGGTGCTCGGCGCCGTCCGCGTCGACGAGCTGGCTCAGCTCGTGGAGACCGGGCAGGTGGGCCCGCTCACCAAGATCCCCGGCGTCGGCAAGAAGACCGCCGAGCGCATGGTCCTCGAGCTCAAGGGCAAGCTGGTCGGCGTGGGAGCCTCACCTTCCCTCCCCTCGAAGTCGCCGCCCCGGGTCGCGGCGGGTCAAGCCGCCACCCTCGTGGACACGCTGGTGCGGATGGGCTTCAAGGCGTCGGAGGCGGAGCGGGCGGTGTCGACCCTCGGCGACTTCGACCGTCCCCTCGGAGAGCTCATCCGCGAGGCCCTCGCGGTGCTCTCCACGTGATACGGGACCGATGTTCAGGCTCCAGAATCCAGGCCTTCCCGACGCGCGGGGTTTCTTCCATACTCGGCGCCAACTGACAGGAGCTAGCGACCCCACGTGATTCAGTGCCCGGCCTGCGGAAAGATCAACCAGGGCCACTTCAAGTTTTGCCTCGGCTGCGGAGCGGAGCTGCCTGCCTCCGACCAGGAGGAGGTCACCGTGCATGGGGTGGCGCGCGATCTCATGGCCCAGGCCGAGGCGGCCGCCGCGGGGTTCAGCGAGGGGTTCGAGCCGGAGCCGCCCACCGCGCGCAAGCCGCAGGGGCGCGGTGACACGAAGGCCGCCGTCGCGTGCTCCAAGTGTGGCGCGCCCAACGAGCCAACCCATCGCTTCTGCGCCTCCTGTGGCAACAATCTCACCACCGGGCGTCCGAGCCCGCACGTGCTGTCGGTGGCGGGGGTGCGCCTCGTGGCCCTCAACCCCGACGGCTCCCAGGGCAACACCATCCCCCTCACTGGCAAGACCACCGTCGGGCGCGCGACGGGTGGGATCTTCGCCGCCGACCAATATCTGTCGCCTCAGCACGCATCCTTCGCCCCCGAAGGCGAGAGGGTGCTGGTCACCGACGAGCGCTCGCTCAACGGGGTGTTCCGAAAGCTGCCCGCCGACCAACGCTACGGCCTCAAGAGCGGTCAGGTGTTTCGCATCGGCCAGGAGCTGATTCGCTTCGAGACGTTCGAGCCCTCCCCGCCCGATGCCCAGGGCGTGGAGTTCATGGGCGCACCGATCGACGGCTACGTCGGACGCATCGTGATGGTGCTGGGCCGAAACACCACCGGCACCGCGTTCCCCATTCCCGAGACCGGCCTGAACCTCGGGCGCGAGCGCGGCGAGGTGCTCTTCGCCGACGATGGCTACGTCTCGGGGCTGCACTGTCGCTTGAGCTTCGAGCACGGCGAGGTGTTCCTCACCGATCTCGGTAGCTCCAACGGCACCTTCGTGAAGGTGGTGGGTCGGGAGCACTTCAGCAACGGCGAGGTGCTGCTGATGGGTCAGCAGCTCTTCCGCATCTCGGTTTGAAATGGACAAGCTGCCGCTCATCCGCGTCGTCGCCGCCGTCATTTCTCGCGAGGGCCGGTACCTCATCACGCAGCGGCGACCCACCGCCGCGCTGCCGCTGCTCTGGGAGTTCCCCGGGGGACGGGTCGAGGAGGGCGAGTCGGATCACGAGGCGCTCCGGCGCGAGATCCGCCATCGACTCGACGTCGATCTGGAGGTGGGGGAGCGCATCGCCTTCACCCATCAGGCGTATCATGGCTACTCGGTCGACTTTTTTCTGTACGCAGGCCGCATCACCGAGGGTGAGCCGCGCGCGCGTGCGGTGAACGCCTTCAAGTGGGTGAGGAGCCACGAGTTCGACGAGCACCCATTCACGCCAGCCGATGAAGCGAGCATGTCGCAGCTGCTTGGGCTGAACGAATCGTCGGATTGACCTATACTGAAGTTGCGACTACGCCGCCCTCGGCGATTTCGCGACGGGCCCCATGCGGCAATTCCTTGCCTTGTCCCTTGCCTCGACGTTCACGGGCGCGCTCCTCTACAGCGCGTGCGTGTTCCCGGAGTTCAACTACCTCGACGAAGGGAGCGGTGGCGATGGGGGAGGTGTCGGCGGCGCGATCACCAGCGGCGGCTTCGGGGGCGGGGGCGGCATGGCCACCACGGTGGGCGGCGGCGACGCCGGCTCGGGGGGCACACCGCTCCCCTGTGAGGTCGCCAACCTCGGCCTGACCGGTCTGTGTCCGGCGAACCAGAAGTGCACCGTGGTCAACCCCACCACCGGGGAGGTCGGGTGCGGCACCGCAGGGACCAAGGCACGCTGGGCGACCTGCACCGACGACAGCGACTGCCAGGACGGCGACTTCTGTGATCTCAATCGGCACGTGTGCAAGCCGTTCTGCCGCAACGTCGCAGACTGCGACGCCTTCGAGGGGGAGTGCGTGCCCGCGAAACAGCAAGGCGCGAGCAACCCGCCGGACATCCCGGGCAACGTGAAGACCTGTGTCGCGATGTGCAGCCCACTCAACGGCGCACCGTGCCCCAGCGGCCAGAACGTTACCTGCGCCTACATCGGCGGCAATCGCTTCGACTGTGCGGAGAGCGAGAACCTCAACATCGGCTCGGAGTGCGACGAGCAGACCGACTGCGCGCTCACCCTCGGCTGCGTCGACACGCTGGGCCTCTCCTGTGAGCAGTGGTGCTCGCCGATCGGCTCGAACCACCCCAACTGCTTCATCATCAACTGCAGCTCGCTCGGCACGCAGCTGTTCTACAAGGGCATGGAGATCGGGAGCTGCTTCTGAACGGTCGCGTCGGACGCGTCGTTCAGAACTTACCCGACAACACGAAGCCACCGAGCGTCGGGGCGAAGGTGACGCTCGGCTTCTTGTTGCCGGTGGTGGGGGGTGCTTTCTTGGGGGCGAGCACGAACCACAACACCACGCCGCTCGCGAGCGACACCGCCCCCACGCTGACCAACACCTTGGACGCCACGTCGTAGCCCTCTGCCACCTCCTCGAGCTCGCGGTCGTCGGGGTCGCAGCCGGTGAGCGCGCCGGGGTCCTCGCAGTTGTCGGCGATGTTCGACACCGCCTCCTCACGAAGGCCCCAGGTGACCGCGGCGGCCACGAACGACAACACGCCGACCCCACCGAGGATGTAAGCGGGGAGCCGCTTGAGCTCGGTCTCGGGCTCCGGCTCGGGCTCGGAGATCGGTGGGGGTGGCGGCGGAGGTGGCGGCGGGGGCTTCACCTTCGGATCATCGATCGTGATCTCTAGCTTGTGCTGCTCCGCTTCGCCGAGCGTGAGATCCATCTCGTAGGTGACGTCGCCGTTGCGTCGCACCTCGACACGATGCGGCCCGGGATCGACCGGGATGCGCGTTCCCACCAGCGCGAGCGACACCTCGCGATCGTCGAGGAAGATCTTGGAGACGCGCACCTTGCCGCGCACGTCGAGCACCAGATGTGCCACGCGCGCGCGAAGCGCCTCGGCGCGAAGCGGGGCGTTCGTCATCACCTCGTCGGCGCCGACCGCCTTCGCCTCTTGGGCGGCGAGCTCGAAGCCGTTGATGGCCTCTACCAGACGACCCAGGTTCTCCTGACAGAGGGCGATGTGAAACCGCACCTGCGGCGTCATCTTCACCTTGCCCACTTTCTTCAGGCGGTCGAGCGCGCCGCGCCACTTGTTCGCAGCCTCGAGCTCCATGGCCTCGGTGAACAACGCGCGGGCCGCGGCGAGCTCCTCGTCGGTGGGCTCCTTGGCCGTGTTCTCGTCCGGCTGAGCATGGACGACGACGGGCATCATCAGCGTGACCGCGATGGACAAGAGCGCCACGAGGGCACGCTTCAGCCACGCCACCTTCCCCATCGTCATCTGCCCATGAGTAAGCGGCAGTCTACTACAGCGAACTACAAGCCCGAAGCAAGGCCTGACTTCCTCGTGAGCAGCCACAGAAAGAGCGGTCCGCCGATGAGGGCGGTGAGGGCCCCCACGGGGAGCTGGGTGCCAAAGATACGAAAGCACAGGCGCGTCCCCAGATCGCACAACACCAGAAAGGCAGCGCCGGCGCCGAGCGCGATGGGCAACAGCCGCCGGTGGTCGGGACCGAGCAGTCGCCGCACGGCGTGAGGCACCACGAGCCCCACGAAACCGATGAGCCCGGTCACGCTCACGATGGCACCCACCACCGTCGAGGCCGCGATGAACACGCGCCGCTCGAGCGCGCGTACGTCGATCCCGAGCGACTCGGCCGTCTCGTCGCCGAGCGCCAGCACGTTCAAGCGGCCCGCGTCGAACAGCAGCACCACACAGCCAAGCCCGACGTAAGCCGTCACCAGCACGAGCGCGGGGCCGGTGGGGAGCTCGATGAAGCCGACCAGCCAGCGGAGCATCAGCTGCGCCTGCGAGGGGGGCACCACCAGCTTGCCCACGGTGATGAGCGAGGATGCGATCGCGTTGACCATCACTCCCGCGAGCAGAATCGAGGCGCCAGCAGGGCCTCGGGCAGCGCGGCGCGCCACCGCGTACACGAGCGCGGTGGCCGCGAGGCCACCGAGGAGCGCTGCCACCGGCACCACCGCCGCCGCCCACAGGCCCGCGGTGCTGAGACCGAGCGAGCCGAGGCCGATGGCGATGGCGAGGGTCGCCCCCACCGCCGCACCTCCCGACACACCGAGCACATAGGGTTCGGCGAGCGGGTTGCGCATCAGCGCTTGAAATGCGCCGCCTACCACCGCCAGCCCTCCTCCCGCCACACACGCGAGCAACACGCGCGGCAGGCGAAACTCGAGGATCACCGTGCGATCGAGGCCCGGCTCGGCGATGGCCCGAGGGATCGACGCCGTGCTCGAACCCCACGACAGCCCCGCCGCCACGGCGAGCAGGACGACCACCACCGTCGCCGCCACCGCCCCCCGCGTGGACGGCCTCCAGCGCGCCGGGCTCATGGCCGCAGCTGCTGGTTTCGCTCGTGAATCAATCGCAACCCGGTGAGGGTGAGGTGATCATCGACGTGTTCGATCGACTCGGTCTCGGGGGCGATGAGCCCGGCGAGCCCGCCGGTGGCGATCACGCGGCACGGATAGTCGAGCTCTGCTTTGAGGCGCCGACAGAGGCCATCCACGAGCCCCGCGTAGCCGTACACGATGCCCGACTGCATCGACCCCACCGGGTTGCGCCCCACCGCCCGCTCGGGGCGAGCGATCTCTACCCGATGAAGCCGCGACGCGCGCGAGAAGAGCGCGTCGGCGCTGATGATGATGCCCGGCGCGATCACGCCGCCGAGATAGTCGCCCTTGGGGGTGATGCAGTCGAAGGTGGTGGCGGTGCCGAAATCGACGCAGATCACTCCGTCTTGCGCCCACGCGTGAGCCGCCACCGCGTTGACGATGCGGTCGGCGCCGACGAGGTGCGGCGTCTCGTAGAGCACGCGGATCCCGGTCTTGATGCCGGGCTCGATCACCAGCGGAACACAGCCGAAGGCCACCTCGAGAAACTGGGTGATGGTGTCGGTGAGCTGCGGGACGACGCTCGCGAGCACCGCCGCATCGATCTGCTCCGGCCCCACGCCGCGCAGGGTGAGCATCTGGCGCACCAGCACCGCGTACTCGTCCGAAGTGCGCGCTCGCGCGCTCTCGGTGCGCACGTGATGGACGAGTTTGTCGCCATCGAAGATGCCATAGCTGATGTTGGTGTTCCCTACGTCGACGGCGATGAGCATGTCGTTATCCTCGTGCACTCCATCCGAGCGATCCGCGCGCGCCCCAGCTCCTCGCGGGGTCGCGCCAAGGTGTGCTCACGCGAGAGCCCGTTTGCGCACAAGCATCACACCATCGCGCACGGTGAGCATAACGTTCTCGACGCGTGGGTCGTCGGTGGCCTGGCGGTTTACGGCGGCGATCCCGCGGGCGTCGTCGCTCTTGGGATCGAGCACCTCGCCGCTCCAGAGCACGTTGTCGATCACCAACAGGCCTCCCGGGCGGAGGCGCGGCACGATGCGGTCGTAGTAGTCGGGGTAACGCGCCTTGTCTGCGTCGAGGAACGCCATATCGAACGGGGTGTCGTCGAGGGCGTCGATGGTTTCCATGGCGTCCCCGAGCCTGAGCTCGATCTTGCGCCCGTGGGGGCTCTTCGCCCAAAACGTGCGCGCGACGCTCGTGAACTCTTCGCTCCGATCGCAGGTGATGAGCACGCCGTGATCGGGCAACGCCTCCGCCATGCAGAGGGCCGAATAGCCGGTGTACGTGCCCACCTCGAGGATGCGCTTTGCGTCGAGCATGGCAGCGAGGAGCTTGAGGAGCGTCCCCTCGACTTTGCCTACTTGCATCTGAGGGTAAGGCACGTGGGCTCGCGTGTGCTCCCGGAGGGAGTCGAAGAGCGTGCCCCGCGCCTCGGTGTGATCGTGCGCGTAGCGCTCGATGTCGTCGGGAACGAAAAGTTTCATGGCGAAAGCCCGATGGGGGAGTGGGTGCTATAAGGCCCGGCACCATGCGCGACAAGCTGTCTAAGAGCCTTTTGGCGTTGTTGTTCCTGGCCCAAGCTCCGCTCATCGCAGGTTGCGAGAAGGAGTCGACGGAGAAGAAGGCGGAGCCGGTGGTGGAGGCTCAGCCCACGAAGGAAGTCGCGCCCTCGGGGGCCCTCGACAAACTCGACGCGCCGGCGACCGTGATCGTCTACGGCGGCGTCGACAAGCCGAATGCGCTCGTCGAGAGCGTGAGCGAGCTCGTCACCGGCTCGCAGGCACAGGGCAGCGTGCAGCTCGAGAGCACGGTGAGCGCCCTCGCCCTGCGGTTCGGGCTCAAGGACGGCTCTGGCCTCGACGCGACCAAGCCAGTGCGCTTCGCCATCTTCGATCCGAAGGCCAACGAGCAGCCGTTCGCGCTCGCCCTCCCCATCAAAGATCGGGAGTCGTTCAAGAAGACGCTCCCCGAGAAGCACAAGGCCGACGACGGTGGCAACGCGTTCTCCTTCGTCACGATGGGGATGAACGCCGTGTTCGTGAACCTCGTCGACGACTGGGCGGTGTTCACCGGCCAGAAGGAGCTATTTGCCGCGAACAAGGCCTTCCTCGTCAAGCTCATCGGCGCCACGGTAGACGGCGACGCTGGCGCGGTGATCGACATTGGCCACCTCTCCACGATCTTCGGCCAAGACCTCGCCACCGGCATCGAGCAGGCGAAGGCCAACATGACGCAGGCGTCGGCCACCTTGCCGATGGGAGCCGGCGGCTTCGACAAGGTCTTCGACTGGATCACCACCTTCTCCAAAGAGCTCGACAAGGTGGTGGTGAAGACGTCGGCCGACAAGAGCGCCGGCAAGCTGCGCGTCGATCTGCAGGCGAGGCCCGGCACCGAGCTGGAGAAGACGTTCAAGAGCTTGGGGGCGCGCAAGCTCGAGCCGATGCTGAGCCGTCTCCCCGCCGACGCCCCCGCCGCCCTGGTGGCGAGCTTCGATCCGGACACGTCGGGCGACTTCATCCGCAGCCTCTCCTCGTGGTCGCTGCAGCTCTCCCTCGGACAGGGAGCCTCCGACGCCGACTACAGCGAGGCGATGAACGCCTACTGGAAGGCCTCCGATGGCGACACGGCCATTGTCGCTCACAAGTTCGGCGACAAGCTCCGACTCAGCATGCTGGTCGGGGTGCGCGACCCGAAGGAGACCGAGGCGTCGATGGACAAGCTCCGAGGGATCTACAAGGAGGAGGGCGTCAAGAAGCTCTACGACCAGATGGGGATCGAGCTCGCGTTCAAGAAGGCGGCCTACAAGGTCGGCGACGTGGGCGTCGACACGCTCACGGCGAAGCTCGTCGAGCCCAAGGGGACTGGCGCCGGGCTCAACCTCAAGCAAGCGGCAGGGCCGGCCGCGGGCATTTTCGGCGAGATGCTGAATCAACACTTCGCGGTGGCCAAGGATCGGGTGGTGCTCGTCTACGGCTCGGAGTCGAAGGATCTGATGACGGCTTGGCTCGAGGACAAGGTGCCGGGGGGCCTCGACAAGACGGCGGGGACGCAGCGCGCGATCAAGGAGGGCGCTCCCGGCATGTTCTTCCTTTTGTACGGCTCACCGCTGGCCGTGGCTCAGGCCCTCCAAGACGAGGCCGGCGCCGCTGCCCCGGCCCCCAGCCCTGGCCTCGCCATCACCGGCGGGGCGACCGGCGGGACGATGCACCTCGCCATCGACGTGCCTGGCGAAGAGGCCCGCTCGCTCGCCCAGCTGTTGGGCAGCCTCGGGCCGATGTGACGCGTGCGCATCGCCCACGTCACCGACCGCATCAGCGAACGTGGGGGCGCTGACGTACACCTCCTCGGAGTGGTGCGAGGCCAGCTCGAGGCCGGCCACGAGGTGCGGCTCGTCGCCGGCACGGACGACGGCACCGCCCCGATCGCCGAGAAGCGCATCCTCATACGGGGTCTCGAGCTCGGCCGCGGTCCCTTGCCCTCGAGCACGCTCGGTGCGCTCGACGCGGCCACGCGGAGCGTCGACGTGGTGCACGTGCACAACGCGCTGCACCCCGACGTGATGGCGTGGGCCGGCGCCCGCCACGCCGTCGCCACCGTGCAAGATCACCGGAGCTTCTGCCCGGGGCGCGGCAAGCTGATGCTCGACGGGAGCGTGTGCACGCTCGCCATGGAGCGCGAGCGCTGCGCCGCCTGCTTCGACGACGCCGACTACCGGCGCGAAATCTTCACCGTGACCGAGCGACGACTCGCCGCGCTCGAGCGGATGAGCGCGATCACGGTGCTGTCGCACTACGTGAAGCGAGAGCTGGTAGCGGCCGGTCTCGATCCGGACACCGTCGTCGTCATCCCCCCCTTCGTCTACGACCTCGACGTGACCGCCGCCCCCGAGGGTGCGCCTTGCGTGCTCTTCGTCGGCCGCCTCGTCGCGCCCAAGGGCGTGCTCGACGCCATCGACGCTCACGAGCGCTCCGAGGTTCGGCTCCCGCTCGTGTTTGCGGGCACCGGTCCGCTCCGGAACCAGATCGAACGACACGAGGTGCTCGGCTGGCGCCCCCACCGCTCTCTGGGAGCGGTCTATCGACGCGCGCGCGCGCTGCTCATGCCGTCGCGGTGGCAGGAGCCGTTTGGCATCGCCGGCATCGAGGCGCTCGCCTGCGGAGTGCCCGTGGTCGCCTACGACAGCGGGGGGATCCGCGAGTGGCACCCCACGCCGGAGCTGCTCGTCCGGTGGGGCGACCTCGACGCGCTGGCCACCGCGCTGCGAGCCGCCGTGGCTCGCGAGCAGACACCGCTCGCGTTCCCCGCCGAACCGGCGGGGCTGGCGCTCGAGGGGGTTTACTTGCGCAAGAAGCGGAGGTGAAGCTCGACGCGCCGCTGGAAGGCAGCGCGGAGCTGCGCGTTCTCTCGGAAGAGCTCCTCGAAGCGCGCGTCGAGCGCGGTGCGAGCTGCCTCGCCGTCGAGCCCATATTGGCTGTGGAGCTGCAAGCGGCGCTCGGGGTGCATCTCGGTCCAGGCGCAGAGCACCGCGTACTTCTCCACGTCGAGAGCCGACGACGGCGGGGCCTCGGACGCGGGCCGGCTCTGCGACTCCGCGGCGCTGCTTTGGGACAGGGCCGCGCTCGCGGCGGTCACCCTCCCCGGCATGTGGATAGGCATCTTGATCGTCCCTCGCTGGCCACGCGGGGCGGGGGCGGCCGGAGGCGGGCTCACCGCGGGCATCGTCGAGCCTGCCGGTCGACTCGCCGCGCTGCGCTCGGGGTGCGGCGGGTCGTCGAGATCGAGCTCGACGTGTTCCATGTGCATGGTCTCATCGACGCTCGCGCTCGACGGCTCGGAGGGCTCCGATGCGGCCGCCGTCCCCATCCCCGACGCCACCGGGAGGGTCGAGTCGGCGGGTTGCTCTAGCTCCACGTCGCCCGGATCGATCACCCCGGCCACGTCGAGCACCTCGAACGCCACCCCGATCGGTCGCCAAAGCGCGGCGTCGGCGCGTCCGCGCGCGACGGCGGTCGCCACCGTGATCACCACCGCCCGGGCCTTGACGATGTCTTTCTCTCGCACCCCGAGCCGCTCGGCGAGGGCGAGGCGAGCGACGCGAGTCTCCGCCGCCAGCAACGCCCCGAGCTGGTCCCCCAGCTCGCTCGACCCCTGTCGCCCGCTCCCCGTCGGCACCCGACGCTTCTAGCCCGAGCGCAGGGCGAGGAGAACCCCGGACCGCCACGTCGTCGAATCCAGCACGCGAGGAGCGCGTGACCGTCACCGACGTCGGGTATCATGCGAGCGCTCCCCATGCGCCAGGCTCGCTTCCACCTCGCCTTCCCTGTCGACGACCTCACCGCGGCCCGGCGCTTCTACGGCGGGCTGCTCGGGTGTCCCGAAGGCCGCACCGCCGATCGCTGGATCGACTTCGACTTCTGGGGCCATCAAATCACCGCCCACCTGAGCGACGAGCCGCTGCGCGCGACCACCAACGCCGTCGACGGCGACGCCGTGCCCACGCGCCATTTCGGAGCCATCTTGCCGTGGGACGAGTGGCACGCGCTGCGCGACCGGCTCACGGCAGCGGGCGTCGTGTTCCGCATCGCGCCACGCATCCGCTTCGCCGGCGAGGTGGGCGAGCAGGCCACGATGTTCTTCGACGACCCCAGCGGCAACGCCATCGAGCTGAAGTCGTTCCGCGACCCCTCACGGATCTTCGCCAAGCCCTAACGCGCGGCTTCGCGGCTCCGAAGAGGCTCATCCCCACATCTCGACAAACCCTTCGTCGACCTGCTCGTGCCCACGGCACGGAAGGGGTCGAGCACCATCGAGAATGAAGAGGAGCGTCACCGGCCGCGCTCCGGCACGATGGTCTCTCCGCGAGCCAGCATCGCCACCAGGGCCGAGATCTTCTTCACGCGGCCCGCCGCCGTCTTCATGTTGTTGGTGCGAAACGCCAGCGCGAAGAGGTTCTGGCGCCCGAGGGTGCGGAACGTCTCGTAGGCGCGCGGGTTCGCCTCGATGGCCGCGCGGAGGTCGTCGGGCACGGTCGCTTCGGTTGCGGTGCTGATGGGTGCGTAGGCGGCCTCCCAGCGACCATCCGCCTTCGCGGCGTCGATCTGCCGTTGACCGTGCGGTGTCATGCGCCCCGCGGCGGTCAGCCGCGCGACGCGCTCGGTGTTGATCTGGCTCCACACGCTCCTCGCTCGGCGAGGCGTGAATCGCTGCAGGAACGCTCCTTCGTCGAACCTCTTGCGGATCCCGTCGATCCATCCCCAGCACAACGCAACATCGAGCGCCTGGTCATACGTCACCGTCGGCACGCCCGAGGCCTTCTTGTGGATCTTCAACCACAGCTCCGTCTCGCGGTCGTGGTTTGCGGCGAGCCATTTCTCGAAGGCGGCCGCCGTGCGGAAGCTCCGCACCTTCTTGGGATCGACGACGATCGGTGGCATCCCACCTCCTCTTCGACCGGGCTTGTCCCTGCGCACTCCGGTCGGGTCCTAGTTGATGATCGTCTCGCAGCCGACGACGATGGTCACCTTCGCGCTGGCGGCGGCGCCGATGTCGTCGCAGCCCTGGCCGAGGATCTCGATCTCGCCCTCTAGGTTATAGTCCCAGCAGGCGGCCGTGGCGCAGTCGTCGGACGGATCGCTGCGCGCGGGGATCGTCACCGCTGTGCCGCCGTCGAGCTCCACCTCGACGTTCACCTTCGTGAGATCGATCGTCTCGTTGGGGGGTGGCTCGGGCACCGGATACACGCAGCCGAGCGCCGAGCCACGCACCCCGGCGATGGCGGCGGCGAGCGCGTTGGCGTCGAACTGCCCACCGGTCATGTCGATGTGGCAGGGGGCCGTTGGGTCGGCCCCTCCCTGGGTGAAGGGCGTGGTGCTGTCGCACGCCGGGTCGAGGGTGTCCGGCGAGCCCGACACGGCGTACGAGCTCAGCGCGAGCTTCATGCTGTACGGCGGCGTCGCGTAGCAGGGCGTCGAGCTCGGGCACCCCGAGCCCACGTCCTCGCCGTTGGTGTCGGAGCCAGGAACGCCGATCACGAACGTACGCACCGGCGCGCTCCCGTCCGCGTACTTCTGACTGATGAGCGCGTTGACGCTGTCGGGATACTCCCAGTCCGGACAATCCGCCGCGTCGAGGTAACCGGGACGCGAAGGGTTGGCCACCGAGGTGCAACTGAAGCCGCCGTCGGTGATCAGCAGCATGATGCGCTCCTCCACGTTGCCGTAGCTCGCGAGCGCAGCGTAGCCGCTCTCTAGCGCGTCATAGATCGGTGAGCCGTCATCCTGGTTGTTCAGCGGAGCGTGACCGACGAGGTAGTCGTAGATGTCGCGACGAACACCGGTCGAGTCGTTGGACTTGTTCATGCCCGCGTAGCTCAGCGGGATGATCGGCAAGACGCCCGTCCCACACGAGACGCCGGGCGCGCCGGTGAAAAACTGCAAGAGGGTCACGCAGTCTTGGATGCTCGTGCCGTCCCCAAAGGTCGCGTCGCAGAAACACTGCGGCGGGTTGGTGTAGCTCGTCGGGAAGGTCATCAGGCCGAGCGACATCGAGTCGAAGACGCCTTTGTCGATCGCGGTGACCACCGCGAGCTGCGACGCGTTCCACTTGGTGCCAGTCATGCTCGCGCTCATGTCGAGCGTGATCATCATGGCCGCCTCTTTCTGTTGGGCCTCCGCGCTCCACTCCGCGCAGCCCATCGCGCCCCCCGCGCCCCCCGTCCCCACCGTGAGCTCGCCTCCCGAGCCCCCCGCCGCGGTCGTGGGCCCGTCCCCGCCGGCCGCGCTCGGCCCTCCCGTCCCCCCCGAGCCTCCCGCGCTCGAGCTCGAGACCGTGCTCCCGGTCCCCTCGCTCTTCCCCGCCGAACAGGCCCCCGCCACCACGATGGCGATGACTCCAGCGGCGAGACCCACATTCACGATGCGGCGCGCCATCGCTCACCGATATCACAGGTCGGCGAGGCTGAATCACACGGGCTACTTGGGGGGCTCGAACTGCTGGCACGCCAGATCGATCTCGGTGTCGAACGCGGCTTGCACCGCACCAGGCACCGCCGCCGCTCCCGCACAGATGTTGGCGGTCACGCCGTAGCCCTCACTCCCCACCGTGTTGGCGAAGTCCCAGAGCCGCGTCGCGAAGAAGGCGTTCTCCCCGCAGCTCCCCGGCTGTTGGCAGAGATTGCCCGTGTTGGGCACGCCGGTCGGATCGCCAGCCACCACGATGGCAGCGATGGCCTTCGGCTCGCCGTCCTTCAGCGTGAGGAGCTCATTGTAGAGGTTGGCTACCGGCTGCCCCACGGTGGTGCAGCCGAGCCCACAGACGTTGCCGCTCACGTGGTCGTACGTGCCGTAGTCGTCGACGTCGGTCACCAGCACGAGCACGAGCAGCGCCCCGTCACGGACGAAGCCGGTGGTGTCGCTGGTGAGGAGCTGCACCGCGTTGGAGAGCAC
The DNA here is from genome assembly GCA_964401935.1 of uncultured Polyangiaceae bacterium. GTDB lineage: Bacteria > Myxococcota_A > Polyangia > Polyangiales > Polyangiaceae > JAPYTK01. The sequence goes on along the minus strand of CAYOAL010000037.1, from coordinate 38,970 downwards.
ATGCTCGCAGCCCAACGACGCGCTGTCGGTTCCGATGACCAGGTTGGCGCTCGCGGTGAACGCGTTCGCGATGTCGTCGTTGGTCAGCGCCGCGGAGTCGAACCAAGGCGTAGGCAGCGAGCTGAAGAACTGCGGGATGTTGTCGTTGGTGATGCCGACGCGGAAGTCGACCTGCCCGCAGTTGATGCCCGCGATGGTCTCCACCACCGATCGGAACGCCTGCGTGGCGGCGAGGGCCGCGTTCTCCTCCGTCATCGAGCCCGAGCTGTCGAGCGCGAAGATCACATCGACCGCCTGACAGCCCTCGCCGTCCGGCACGCAGTCCATGCCGCCCGTGCCGTTGCCCCCGGCCCCGCTGGCCCCGCTCCCTCCGCTGCCGCCGTTGGGGTCGACGCAGATGTTGCTCAGGCAGGAGAGGCCCGGATCGCAGGCACCCCCGGTGGTGCAACGGCAGCCCTCGGAGCCCACCGCACACTCCTCGGGCTTGTCGTCCGCGCTGCCACCCGCAGCGCAGCCGTACGCCGCCCCCACCACCCAGAGCCCTGCCGAGAGGGCTGCTACGACACGTCTCATTTCAAGCTCATTTCCCCAAGCCACACCCGGGTTGGCACGATCGCCAGGGTTCAGTCTAAGGGAAGGGGGCTCGGCCCAGCAACACGGGCGCCCACGCGCCGTCGCGCGTGGTAGGAGATTCGGGTTGAATGTGCGCCACGCACCAGGGGGGGTGGCGCTTTTTCACCCGCGATCGCAAACTGTGAGGGCCGATGCCAAGCTCGTGGATACGCTCGCTCCTCGTCGTGATGCTCGGCGCCCTCTTCGCGGCCGCGCTGCTCGGATGCGAAGAGCGCGACGACGGCACCACGCCCACCGCGGAGTCGTCACTCCCGCCGCTCAACCTCACCGACGAGACCCCCGACCTGCTCGTCACTTGGATCGACGATCGCGGGGAGACCCACCCCGGCAGCTCGCTCGCCGAGGTTCCCGACGCCGGCAAGGAGCACGTCCGCATCGTCACCCGCGCCGCCGGTCATGGCGCGCTCTTCTACGTCGCGGATCTCACCAAGAAAGGTGACGACGGCAGCTACGCGGTGCGCACCGTGCCCGCCAGCGAGTGGGAGAAGCTCGTGGAGGATCGTCGCTTGGCCTATCGCGCGAAGCACGCGCCCGCGCCAACCCCCAAGGCATCCGCCAAGCCGGCCCCCGCGGCCGCCGGCGAGATCAGCGCGATCGTGTACGGCGCCTCATGGTGCGGGCCCTGCCACCAGGCCACGCGCCATCTCCAACGTCAGGGAGTGAAGGTGGTGGAGTACGACGTGGAGAAGGAGCCCGCTCGCGCCAAGGAGATGCAACAGAAGATGCAACGGGCGGGGCTCTCGGGGAGCACCATCCCGGTCATCGATCTGGAGGGCACGATCCTCCAAGGGTTCAGCGCTCGCGCCCTCGATCAGGCCCTCCGCAAGGCACAGAAGACGGTCACGCTGTAGACGGCTCGCGCTGAGGATGTCACGCGTTCACTACTTCGCCTTCGGCTCCAACATGTCGTCGGCGCGATTTCTCGCCCGCATCCCGGCTGCAGAGAGTGTCGGGCGGGGGGTGCTCTCCGGCTGGCGCTTCGCCTGCAACAAGCGCGGCACGGATGGCTCGGCCAAGGCCAACATCGTGCGCGCCGAAGGCGAGCGCGTGTGGGGAGTGATCTACCGCATGCCCGAGCTCGCGCTGTCGCGTCTCGATCGCATCGAAGGTGGCTACGAGCGCATCCGCGTGGAGGTGCGCTTGGGCGACGCGCCGCTCCCATGCGTGTGTTACGCGTCGACCCGCCACACTGACCACCGCGTGCCCTTCGACTGGTACAAGGAGCACATCATCGCGGGTGCCGAGGAGTTCGGCCTGCCCGCCGACTACGTGGCCACGCTGCGCGCCCTACCCCAGCGCTCGCCGAGCGATCGACTGTGCTAAGGTCGCGCGCTCCAAGGAGGAGCGGAGAGCGATGATCGAGGTCGTGATGCCCCAGCTCGGCGAGTCGGTCGCCGAGGGAACCGTGACGCAGTGGCATGTGAAGCCCGGCGACTACGTGCAGCCGGAGCAGCCGCTGCTCGAGGTGGCAACCGACAAGGCCGACAGTGAGGTGCCCTCGCCCACCCACGGGCTCGTGGTGAGCCTCGCCGCCGAGGAGGGCGACATCGTTCCAACCGGGGGCCTCCTCTGCAGCATCGACGAGACGGCGACCGCGGGGGCGAGCCCTACCGCGGCCGCTGGAGCGCCGGACGCGCCGCCCCCCGTGGGACCGCTCGGCTCGCCATCGACGCGCAAGCTCGCGCGGGAGCAGGGGGTGGATCTCGCGCGCGTTCAGGGCACCGGCGACCGCGGTCGCATCACGCGCGACGACGTGCAGCGTGCCGCGTCGGCCACCACCCCCGCCCCCGCTCCGCCGCCCACCCCAGCGCCGCGGCAGCCTCCGAGCATGCCCGGCGCGCCGCCGTCGATGACCGGCTCGTTCGACGTGACCCCGACCCCATCCCGTGCGACCGCCGCGGTGGCCCAAGCCGACGAGCTCGCGGCGATGATGAACGCGGTCCCGCAGCCCGGCGTGGGGTACCGCTCGTACAAGGTGCCCCCGTATCGCGAGCGGCCGGGGGACGAGCTCGTGCCGTTCAACCGTCGGCGCCGCATCACGGCGGATCACATGGTCTACTCCCAGGCGGTGTCGCCCCACGTGGTCACCGTGGCGGAGATCGATCTCCACGCGACCTCGAAGCTGCGCGACCAGCACAAAGGGGCCTTCGCCAAGGAGGACGTCAGCCTCACCTTCCTCACGTTCATCGTCGCCGCGGTGACGAAGGCCTTGCGCGAGACCCCCACCCTCAACGCCCGCGTCCTCGACGACAGCTACGTGCTGCTCAAAGACATCAACGTGGGTGTCGCCATCGACACGCCCCAAGGCTTGCTCGTGGCGAGCATCAAGAACACCGACAAGCTCAGCCTCCGTGGCATCGCGACGTCGATCCAGGAGCTGGCTACCCGCGCCCGCGATGGCAAGATCACCGCCGACGATCTGACGGGCACCTCGTTCGCGATCTCCAACCCTGGGCGCAAGGGCAACCTCTTTGGCGGGGCCATCATCTCTCAGCCCAACGTGGGGATCCTCCGCGTCGGGGAGATCAAGAAGCGACCGGTGGTGGTCGAGGTGGCTGGCGACGAGCAGATCGCGATCCACCCGGTGATGTTCGCTGCCTTGAGCTATGACCACCGCATCGTCGACGGCGTCGAAGCCAACGCGTTCCTCTGGCGCATCGCCGACATCCTCGGCCGCGCCGAGTTTGAAATCTGAGCCCACGATGACCTACCCCACCATCGCCCAACAAGATCCCGAAGTGGCCGCCCTCCTCGACGCCGAGGACGTGCGCCAACGCGACACCATTCGCCTCATCGCGAGCGAGAACTACGCGTCCAAGGCGGTGCTCGAAGCGAGCCGCTCGACCCTGTCCAACAAGTACTCGGAGGGCTACGCCGGCAAGCGTTACTATCAGGGGCAGCGCAACGTCGACGCCATCGAGACCCTCGCCAAGAGCCGCCTCAAGCGGCTGTTCGGTGCCGATCACGTCAACGTGCAGCCCTACTCCGGGAGCCCTGCCAACCTCGCGGTCTACTTCGCGTTCGTGGAGCCCGGCGACACGATCATGGGCATGGGCCTGCCCGCCGGCGGCCACCTCACCCACGGCTGGAACGTGAGCATCAGCGGCAAGTACTTCAACGCCGTCCAATATGGCGTGAGCCGCGACACGCACCGCATCGACTTCGACGAGGTGCGTTCGCTCGCCCGCGAGCATCGACCGAAGCTCATCTTCTGCGGTGCCACCGCGTACCCTCGCACCATCGAGTTCGGCGCGTTCCGCGAAATCGCCGACGAGATCGGCGCCATCCTCGTCGCCGACATCGCCCACATCTCTGGCCTGGTCGCGGCGGGAGTGCACCCCACCCCCGTCGGCATCGCCGACGTCGTGAGCAGCACCACCCACAAGACGCTCCGCGGCCCGCGCGGCGGCATGCTGATGTGCAAGGCCGAGCACGCCAAGAAGCTCGACCGAGCGGTGTTCCCCGGGCTGCAAGGAGGCCCGCACAACCACACCACCGCCGCCCTCGCGGTGGCCGCGCGGGAGGCGCTCGACCCGAGCTTCAAGCGCTACGCCGCCGCGATCATCGAGAACGCGAAGGCCCTCGGCGAGGCGCTGCTCGAGCGCGGCTTCTCCCTCGTCACCGGAGGCACCGACAACCACCTGTTGCTCGTCGACGTCACCCCCAAGGGTCTCGGGGGCAAACCCTTCGCGCAAGCGCTCGAGCGCGCCGGCATCGTGTGCAACTACAACTCCATCCCCTTCGATCCACGCAAGCCGTTCGACCCGTCGGGAGCTCGCCTCGGCACCCCCGCCGTCACGTCGCGGGGTATGGGCGTCACCGAGATGAAGCAGGTCGCGGCGTGGATGGACAGCGTGGCCGCGAGCCACGACGACGAGAGCGTGCTCGACCGCATCGCGGGTGAGGTGCGCGAGCTCTGCTCCAAGTTTCCAGCCCCCGGGCTCGAAGCCTGAAGAGCCGCCGGCTCCAGCTCATCCCACGAAAGACGCGTAGTCGGCGGCGAGCAGCCGATGGAAGTGGTGCTCGCCGTGCTCCACACGCGGCGCGTAGCGGCCTCGGTCGTAGCGTGACGAGCCGAGGCCTCGCTGCACCGACTCGCAGATCTCGATGTCTTCGCGCTGGGTGACGGCGCTCTGATCCATGCTCTGCTCGATGAACTCACGCGCCTCGGGGCTGTCGCTGTTGGCGAAGAAGAACTCGTACTCCACGCGACACCGGTCGGGGCCGACCGGGATCACGAGGTTCGTGTCGAGGCACGGACCGTAGCGGTTGATCATGAAGGCGGGATGGAGCCACGCGTAGAGGGCGCGCTCGCCGATGCGCGCAGTCGCCCGAAAGTCGATGCGCTCGTCGCGCACCTGCGACGGCAGGCACGACTGCACCGAGCTCGCGCCGAAGAGCTCGGTGCGATAGCTCGCCATATCGAGCTGCGCGTCGAGCGTGGGGTGCATGTGCGGCACGTGGTACCCACCGTCGAGGTAGTTGTCGACGTAGACCTTCCAGTTGCACGCGATGTCCCACGTGGCGCGGCCGGCGAAGGTGAGCGCGTCCCAGCCGCTCGCCGCGAGGAGCGCATCGAGCTCTGGATGGGCGCTCGCTACCGGAGCCGCGTCCGGATCCTGGTGGATGAACACCCACGGCCCCCACACGTCCACGCCCAGCCGCGGGAGCCCCATCGCATCACGCTCGAAACCTTCGATGCCGCCCATGCGCGGCGCCTTGCGGAGGCGCCCGTCGAGATCGTAGGTCCACGCGTGGTAGCCACAGGTCAGCTCCGCCGCGCAGCCGGAGCCGGTCACCACCTCGCGCCCCTTGTGGCGGCACACGTTGGAGAACGCCCGCAGCCCATCGGCGGCGCGCACCACCACCCACGGTTCGCCGGCCGAGCACCCGCTCACGTAGCTCCCCACGGCAGCGAGCGCGCTCGCCCGAGCCACCGGCTGCCAGTGCCGCGAGAACGTGGTGCGGCGCTCGAGCTCGAAGATCGCGGGATCGGTGTACCAGCTCGCGGGAGGTGTGGAGGCGCGCGCGATGGGCACGGAAGGGTCGAACGCGCTCACCAGCGCTTCGAGAGTGGCCGAGACGGGAGAATGTGGAGCCATGCCTGACAAACCGAAACGAGCCCGCGCCACTGGCGCGAGCTCGCTGTTGGACGGCGCTCTGCGAGCGCTACTTGACGTAGACCCGACCCGCCGCGACGCCGCTCCCGGCGGTGGCGGTGTAGACCACCTTCGCGTTGACGCCGACTGGGAAGGCCCACTTGAAGCACTGGCCGCGCCCGCCGAGCACGGTCTGCGACCCGCCCGTGGCCTCGGCGAGGACCGGGTTGGTCACCCCGGGGATCGGCTGCAGCGCGACGAACTGGATCCTGATGCCGCTCACGCCAGCACCGGCCGCGACGGCGCCGTAGCACTTGCCGCCGGTCATCTGGAACGTCTGCTCGAGGTATTGGCCTTGTTGGAACTGGCCCGCGACCACGTCGGTGGCCGGCGACATCCCCTGCATCTCCTGGTTGGCCATGATCATCAGCGGGCCGGTCGCGGCGGCCGCGGCGGCCGGATCGAGCTGCGTGGCCATGCCGCTGCCGGGCTGCGGCGCGGGCTGTCCACCCGGCTGCGGCGCAGGGCCGGGCTGGGGCTGCCCAGGAGCCGGCGGGAACGGGAAAGGCCACCCACCCGGCTGTGGCGCGGGGGCCGGCTGGGGCTGCGTACCGGGCTGCGGCTGGTAGCCGGGCTGCGGGTAAGGCTGCGGGTAGGGCTGCGGTTGGCCAGGCTGGGGTTGGTAGCCAGGCTGTGGGTACGGCTGCGGGTAGCCCGGCTGAGGATACGGCTGCGGGTACTGCTGGCCGTACTGAGGGTCCTGCTCACGCGGGCACCCGAGCAACATCATGGCGGCAGCGGAGAGGAGTGTTGCGGCGGAAAGAGTTCGATGCACAGGCGATCCTCCAGGGAACGGACGATAAGGCGACGGGCAGCTGGGAAGCGGCGGCTGAGCGCTGAGCTCACCCAACGCTCTGAGCTTAGACGGTTTCGCCAGGTGGGGGGATGTGGCCCTCCCCTCAGGAGCACGAATGCGGCGAGCGCGAGCACGTTGGCACCCACGCTCGCCAGCGCGATCGCTCGCCGCCGGCGACCGACGAAACGTCGCGCTACTTGCTGAAGATCTGAACGGCCAGCGGCCCAGCGCCCGCGGTGGCGGTGACCACCACCTTCATCGGGATCGGCGGGGCGAGCGGGGGCAGACGATAACAGCTGTCTTTGCGCCCGATGGCAGCGGTCGGACCGGTCTCGCTGTCCTGCGCCGCCGGCTGATCCTTCAGGCCGGCGAGCAAGGGCGGGAGGTTCTCCACGGCGTTGAGCAGCAAGCGCATGTCCACCTCGGTGATGTTCGGGAACGAACCCGCGAGAGCGGAGTAACACTTGCCCGGCTGAATCGTCACCGGCACCTCGAAGCCGCCGCCCTCGGCCACCAGCTCGCAGCGGAAGACGCCCTCGGGCTTCATGGTCGAGGAGAGCTCGGCCGTCTTGCGGCCCTCGATCGCGGTCTTCAGGGCGAGCGTGCGCGTGGCGTCGCAGGGGCCCGTCTCCACGGTGGGCACCGGATCGGGCGTGGGCTCCACGACGGTGGGGACCGGGGTGGGGGCCGGCGCGGGCGGCGGTTGGGGCGGGGGATCCGGCGGCGGATCTTCGCCACAGGCCACGAGGCCAAGGGAGAGCGCTGCCACGCCGAGGGTCAGAGAGACATTACGGAACATTCACTTCCTCCTGTGGGGCTGCGTCATAACACAGGGCCCGAGGTGAGACGCACGAGCATGTGGAGTACGGCTCAAATCGAGGCGGGCTCGCTGGCCCGGCTTTCTCCCCCCGTGCTGCCGTGGGGCGCGCAGCGAAAATTGAACGCCGGGACCATACACGGCCTCCTCCGCTTCGGGGTGGAAAACCGCACGCAGATGCGCGGGACGCATGGCTTTACAGCACGACCGAGATCGGTCTAGCCTCCGCCGCGAATCGGGCCCGACAACCACCCGGGACCGAAGACCGAGATGCCTCCTCTCGACACAGCGGTATTCATGGTGCTGGCCGGCCTCGCGCTCGGCTCGGCGGGCGTCGTGGCGTTCTCGAAGAACATCATCCACTCGGCGCTCGCCTTGCTCGGGACGTTCCTCGGCGTGGCCGGCATGTACATCACTCTGTCGGCCGACTTCCTGGCCGCTACCCAGATCCTGGTCTACGTCGGCGGAACCCTGACGCTCATCCTCTTCGCGGTGATGCTCACCGCGCGCATCGAGGACATGAAGGTGTCGAACCCGACGCAGGGCTTGGCCGTGGGGCTGGGTCTGGTCACCCTCGTGCTCGTGGTGCTGGGGAAGATCGCCGCCACCACCAACTGGGCGATCTCCGAGCGGGCGGCGGTGCCTTCCACGGCCAAGCTCGGCCACGCGTTCCTCGGGGAGTACCTGCTGCCGTTCGAGGTGGGCTCGGTGATCCTCCTCGCGGCCATGATCGGCTCGGTGGTGCTCGCGCGACGCGCGGTCAAGCGCGAGTGGGAGAAGGAGTGACCATGGAGATCGGCCTGGTTCACTACCTCACCGTGGCCGCCGTGATGTTCGGCTTCGGCCTGCTCACGGTGATGACGCGCCGCAACGCGGTCGGGATCCTGCTCGGGGTGGAGCTCATCCTCAACGCGGCCGCGCTCAACTTCATCGCCTTCGAGCACTTCGTGGTGGGCGACGTGGGCGGCCAGATCTTCACGGTGTTCATCATCGTGCTCGCGGCGGCCGAGGCGGCGATCGCGCTCGCGATCGTGCTCACGGTGTATCGCAACGTCCGCAGCATCGACGCCGACCGCCTCACCTCGCTGAAGAACTGAGGCGCGCCCGCTCGCAGACCGGCTCTCCGACCTGCTGACGACCTGACGACGCTCGGCGCCCACCCCGCCTCACGATGACACGCCTCCCCTTGGCCTTGTGCGTGCTGGCCGTGGTTGCTTGCACCGACGCGACGACGCCCTCCAACGACGACGGGAGTGGTGGCTCGGCGGTGAACGTCACAACGTCTGCGAGCGGCGGCCGCGGCGGCGGGGGCGGCGGGACCGGGAACGCTGGCGGCGCGAGCGCGGCGGGAGGCACGGGGGGCACGGCGGGGGCTGGAGGGGAGGGGGCCGGATGCCCGGACATCCCCATCGGGGACGGGATGCCGCTGTCGTGCGACGACGTCGGCGCGGGCGCGCTGTCCCTCGCCGACACCACCCTCTGTCCAGCCGACACGTCGGTGTTCTGGCCAGCCAAGGTGTACGCGGTGCCCGTCGCGGCCGGCGACTGCCTCTTCATGCAGGCCGACAACGCCGGCTCGCCGCTCGGCGCGGATCTGTTCGGTGCGATCGTGGAGCCCGGGGGCAAGAGCATCCTGTACGACGAGGAGATGCCCTGCAGCGTCGAGAACCCCGAAGGGTACGACTGCCCCGCGGGTGGCGCCACGATGGAGGCGAGCGGCACCGCTTACGTGATGGTGGGGATCTGGGAAGGAGACGGGTGCGCGCCGCAGGCCGACACGCCGTTCACGCTCGACGTCGCCGTCAACGGCGTCGACGTCGAGCTCTCGAGCAGCTTCGTCTGCGCCGGCGATCTCCTCGAGATCATCCCTTGAGGCGGTGCGGGCAGTCGGGCCATGAGGGGTCGGCGGCGGCTTCGGACGCGCGCTCCTTCTCTTCCGCTTCTTCGGCCTTCTTCTTCTTCTCTGCCTCCGCGCTCTCGGTGCGAGCCATGTCGGAGAGGCGGGTGATGAGGCCATCGGACACGATCCTGAGGGCCTGCTCCTCCACCTTCGCTCTGTCCTTCGGATGACCACCGATGCGGATGTGCGAGCGCGCGCCGTTGCCGCCGATGATCTTGGCGACCACGGTGACGCTGACCCGAACCACGTCGTCGTGTTGCTCCCAGACGAGGTGGGTGAGGCGGGCCGACAGCGCCACGGTGTCGCCCTTGCCCCACGTCGCCTTGCGCGTGGCGCGCTTCAGGAGCTTGCTCAGCTTGAGCTGAACCCGGTGGGCGTCGTCGCCCTTGCGCACCTCGATCTTGTCCCACCGGACCTTGCGGGCCTCCGCGTCGGGGGCCACCGCCAAGACGCACACGGCGAAGACGAGAGCCAGGATGCGGTGCATGGGACCATGAAATCACGAGCGGACCATGTAGGCAACTTACCCACATCCACGAGAGATCGCCGAGGTCTCTGACATCCTCGATGCTCGCGCCGCTGCGCAGCCTCGAAGACGGTTCGCCGCTCCTCGAAAGGGCCTCACGCGGGAAGGCGATACGAACTTGCGGGATGAGGTACTAGCCTGTGGCGATGCACGCCCGGCACGTGGTGCTCGTTTTCGTGGTTCTTGGTTGGCTCGCGACCGCGGGCGACGGGCTGGCGAAGGAGCCCGCGTCGAGCTGGGTGGCGGCGACGCCCGACGAGACGATCGAGCTCTCGCTGCGGGCCGCGCTGCGTGACGGTGACGACGCGCTCGCGCGGACGATCCTCATCGCCGCCTTCGAGGAGGAGGCGGCGGCGGGGAAGGCCAAGGCCGCCCTCGAGAAGCTGGCGGCGAGCAAGGCTCGCGTCGCCGGCGATGCCCGCTGGCTGGCGCGAATGCTCGAGCCAGAGCCCGGCCCGGCCTGGCCGGGCCTCGACAAGCTGCCGGTGGATGACGCCCCGAACGCCCTCGTGCGCACCTTCGCCATCCTCGGCCCGCTCGAAGACACGGGCGGTGGCCTCTCGCGGAGCGACGCGGCGGATCATCCGGCGCATCGCTGGAGCGCGGCCGACTACTCCTGGGGCGTGTACGCCGTGCGCACGCGACGCAGCCTCGTCGACACGGTGACCGCCCGGGGCCTGCCGCTCGATCTGTACGTGCACCCTCGCTCCGAGTCGTGCACGTACCTCGGCGCTGCGGTGACCGTGCCGAGCGCGATGCCCGTGACGATCCGCGTGGCGGCGAGCGGCTCGCTGCGCATGAGCTGGGATGACGCGGGGGTGTTGCTCGACGAGCGTGTCCACCCCTCCGCCATCGTCGATCGGGCGGCCGTCCGCGTGCAGGCGACGGCGGGGGATCATCTGCTCGTGCTCAAGGTGTGCACGGGGGCCCAGAACGACGCTGGCCGCGTGCGGGTGCGCTTCACCAACGACGACGGCAGCGATCTGCTGCTCGCCACGACCAGCCAACCTGCGCGTTTGGATCGGGTGCGGGCCGCCATCGACAAGAAATCGGTCGTCCAATATCAGCGCGTGGCGACGGCGGCCGAGGCCATCGTGGCTCCGAGCGCCACTACGAGCGGCCCGCAGGCGTTGGCCGCGGCGGTGGTGCTGCGTCTCGCCGGTACGGACGATCTGCGTACGTCGCGCGCCCCCGGTCTGCTCGACGGGCTCGCCGGCAAACCCGACGTGGCGCCGGGAGAGCTCGCGCTCGCCGGGCACATCGCCCCGTCCGTGGCCAACCAGAGCGGCTGGCTCACCCTCGCGATCGACCGCGCCAAGACCGGCGGCGACGAGGGTGCTCTTGGGTTTGCTCAGCGATCGCTGGTGGCGCTGAGGCTCGACACCGGCGCCCCCGATCTCGCCAAGGCCACCAGCGACGAGGCCCCGCTCGCCAACGCCAAAGACGCTCACGCGCGCTGGCTCCGCGCGCTCGTGTGGCAGCGACTGGGCGCGACCGGCCTCCGTCACAAGGCGCGCGAGGAGCTCTCGCTGCTCGTGAAGAGCCACGGCAGCAAGACGCCGCTCACGGTGTGGCGCGCCCTCGCGCGCGTCAGCGCGACCAACGCCCAGCGACTCCAGGCGCTCGAGCAGCTCGCGCAGGGAACCAGCGGCGAGCGCGGGCCTGGCTACGTGGGCGCCCGCGCGTTCATGAGCGCCGAGACGCTCGAGCAGGTGACGCTGCGCCAGGTGATGCATCAGACGCGCGCGTCTCAGGTGATCCGGCTCGGGCGGATGCTGCATGACGCGGGGCGCTACGCCGCCGCGAAGGACGTGCTGTCGTTCGCCACGCACCTCGCCCCGAACCGCGCCGACGCCTTCGCCGAGGTGGCCCGGACGATGCGGGCGATGACGCCCAAGGAGCCCGCCCCGCTCGTCACGCTCACCGCGCTCGCGCGCGCCGCCGAGCTCGAGCCATCCGACACGCGCCTCCACGCGGAGCTGCGCTTCCGCCGCGGCGACGACAGCCAGGACGCCGATCCAGGACCGGATGCCCCCTACATCGTGGGCGCCAAGGTGTTCCTCGAGCGGGCCAAGGCCAAGCCGGCCCCGGCGAACGGCCTGTTCGCGCGCCAGCTCCACTGGCGCCGGGTGGTGCGCCTTCACCCCGACAAGCGGGTGTCGCAGATGATGCACTACGCCCGCGAGATCATCGTGCCGCCTCGCACCGAGGGCGAGCGCTACGAGCGGCTCCCCACCGGCTACGGCAGCGAGCTGTTGGTGGCGCGGGTACACAAGAAGAACGGCGCGGTGGTCGCGCCCGAGGAGCAAGACGCCGACGGTCCGATGGTGCGGTGGCCGCCCCTCGAGCGCGGCGACGTGGTCGAGGTGGCGGTGCGCGACTGGACGCCAGGACCGGTGGGGCGGCGCGGTGACGCCCCGTTCTACTTCGTCGACTATGTGGGCTCGGTGGTCACCAACCCCATCCTCTACAACGACGTCGTGATCGACGCGCCGGTGGGATCGCCGATCGCCTTCGACGTGGTGGGCGGCACGGCCGATGAGCACCAGACCAAGAAGGTGGCCGGCCGAACCATCGACCACCTCATCTGGCACGACCCTCCGAGCATCGCGGACGAACCCCTCTCGCCGAGCGTGAGCGAGCTGATGCCGGTGGTGGTCGGCTCGATCTACCCGAGCTGGGACGCGTTCCTCGGCTGGTACCGGGGGGCGGTGGAAGGGTTCACCACGCCCGACGAGCAGATCCAGCGCATGGCCGACGAGATCACCGCTGGCAAGAAGACCCGGGCCGAGAAGGTGGATGCGCTGTTCAACTTCGTGGCCGACGACATCCGCTACGTCAACTACCAGTCGGGCGAGTGGTGGCTCCCCAATCGGCCCCAGCACCTGTTGGCGCGCCGCCAAGGCGACTGCGACGACAAGGCGATGTTGCTGATCAGCCTCCTCGAGGCGGTGGGGGTGAAGGGCACCGAGGTGCTCATCCAGACGCGCCACACCGCGCAGCGCCGCGTGATGCAGAGCACCAAGGTCGCGATCCCGATGTTCGACCACGGGATCGTCTTTCTCCCCAACGAGAGCGGCGAGGGAGGCCGCTACCTCGACGCGACCAGCCCCGAGAGTCGCCTCGGTCCGCTCCCCGCGATGGACAGCGGCGGCTTGGCGATCCTCGTCGCCGATGGCGCGTCACCCCAACTCGTCGACTCGGCCGCCCCCAGCGATCACAGCGTGTCGACGCAGTGGACGCTCAAGCTCGCCGCCGACGGCTCGGGCACGCTCTCTGCGAAGGAGACCCACACCGGCGATCTCGCCTTCCGCTTGCGCACCCACCTCAAGGAGCAAGACACCCGAGCCCAGTGGGTAGAGAACAACCTCGTCGGGGGCGCGTTCCCAGGGCTGACGATGCAACCCGCGATCGCCTTCGACCCCACCCTCCCGGGTGGCGCGGCGCGCGTCGAGTACGGCGCGACCGCCGGCTCGATGGCCCGCCGGGAGGGAGGCGATCTGGTGGTGGCGGTGGCCCCGCCCCGACCGATCACCTCGATGCTCGCCCCGCTGGTCACCCGGACGTTGCCCATCGAGCTGCCCCCGAGCGTCGCCCCGTCCCACCGCGACGTCGTCGTCGAGCTGCTCGCGCCGCCCAACTACGAGGTGGCCGGGCTGCCCCCCGATGGAGTGGCCGACGGCGGCGACTTCGGCAAAGCGACGCTGGTGTTCGAGCTCGCGAAGAACAAGCAGAAGGTCACGGTGAGACGCGCGATCACCCTCACGAAATGGCAGATCACCGTGGCGGAATACGCCGCTTGGCGCCGCTGGCTGCAGAAGATCGACGGCCTGCTGCAACGCACCGTACGCCTCACCCCCAAAGAATGAGGCCGCCTCGGGCGGAGCTCCGGCAGCCACCACGCTCGGCGCGCCACCCGGTTGCGGCACCGCCGCAGCGGCTGACGCGCTGCGACGGGGGGCCTACTGGGGGGGACAGGGCACGGCGATGGGCTGCGCTGGCGTGTTCGGATCCAGCGACGGCGGCGTGGCCTGGCAGGTTCCGTCCGGCAGCTTCATCACGCCCGGGATCATCGTGGGTTGGGGCTGCGCGGCCGGCTGCGGGTAGGTCTGCGGATACGGCTGCGGGTAGGTCTGCGGCTGCGGGTAAGGCTGCGGGTAGGTCTGCGGGTAGGGCTGCGGATACGGCTGCTGAGGATACTGCGGATCTTCCCGCTCCTCGCATCCAACCAAGCCGAAGAGCAGAACGGCCACGAACGGGGTGATTGCGTGCTTCATCATGTTTTCCAGTGGGGTGGGCTCGACCCGCGAGGAGGAGGAGCCGCCTTTGCAAGCTCGGGACGAACCCCACTTTTAGACCACCCCACGTCTCGGCGCCATAGAAGGGCAACATCGCGGCACCTCGGGGGCTTCGCGCTCACCTCGGCCCGAAGCCGGGGACCGAGCCGCGGGCGAGGGCCTCGGGGTTCTTCGCGCCCTCCGCGGCGAGCGCCGCGGAGGCCTCACGGAGGAGCTGCGCGCCCTCGTCCCCGCCGAGCAGGCGCCCCATCTGCATGCGAATCGCGTGGCAATAGAGCTGGTTGTTGCACACCTCGTGCACGCGGAGCGCTCGCCGCAGAAAGCGCAGGGCCTCCGCGTCGTTGCCCTCGAGGTGGAGGAGCCAGGCCTCGCTGGTGTCGGCGACCGCCTCCGCGAATCCATACCGCTCGCTGCGGAGCTTTTCGATCCGCCTCCGCACCGCTCTTCGCTGCGACCACGACCCCGCCGAGCCGCGCATCGCCGCGAGATCGGCGAGCACCGTGAGGTGCATCGCCCACACCCTGCGCGCCTGGAGGCGCGTCACGAACATCCGAAACTCCGGCGCCCAGAACGTGTGGGCGTGCTCGATCAGAGCGTCATCGTCACCGGCATAGGTGGCCACCAGGGCCAGCGAAAAATTATGCCAATATCTGTCGCTATGGATGCGCTTCGAAGGCCAACACCGAATCGCCTCACGCGTCTGGGCGCTCGCCTCCTCGGGCTGGTCGCGCACCAGCCACAGGTTGACGGCGCCCCCTCCCGCAAACTGCGTGGTGAGCGCCAGCCGGTCATCACGGCGGCGCGCGTCGGCCAGCCACGCGTCGAAGCGACGACACATCTCGCGGAGCTGCCCGCTGAGGTACAGATCCACGCCGAGCACGGTGCGGGTGAGGTTGAGCTCGCCAAAGACGTTCTCGCAGCGTGACACGAACAGGTTCTCGGCGTAGCGCAGCTCGCCCACCGCGTCGGCGTATTCGCCGCGGAGGTGATGGATGAGACCGCGCACGAACGCGAGGTAGGCCTCGACGCGCGGGCTCGGCGTCGCGCCGCCGACCTGCTCGCTGAGCCGCAAGAAGCGACGCGCCTCTTCGAAGGCGTCGCCCCCCTCGTAGGCCCGAAACCCCGCCTCCGCGGCGAGGCCGAGCGCGGCCGAGGGCGCGTGGCCCGAGTCGAGGGCGAGGAGCACGTGCCGCGTCTGGAGGGCGGCCCCAACGATAGGGGCGATCGCCGCGAAGGTGTGTGCCCCGGCGCGGCAGAGATCGATCGTGGTGAGCGTCTCGGCCGACACCTCCCCGACCTCGCGCTCGCGCACCTCCGTGCCGCGAAACCTCAGCATAAGACGCAGCGCCGCGAGCTCGGCGGCCGCCACCGCGTTGCGCGCCGGAGCCCTGATGTCGAGGGCGGCGAGCACCTCCCTGAGCTCGTCGAAGCCCTCGTCGACGTGACCGCTCACCAAGAGCTGCTCCGCGGCTCGTCCTCTCAGGCGCATCGCGCGCGTGCGCTCCCTGCCACGCGCAGCACGTTGAAGCCAGCGGGCGGCGTCGCGTCCGCGGCCCGCGCGAGCGAGCGTGTCACCGAGCTTCTCCTGGATGTCGCGCTCGCGCTCGCGGTCGTTGGCGTCGGTGAGCAAGGCCAGCTCGTAGAGGCGTGCCCCTTCTGCGAAGGCGAGCTTGTCGCAGGCCGCGTCTGCCGCCTGCTCGGCGTGCCTCGAGGCTCGCTCCTTGTCGCCGACGGCGCCAAGGTGCCGCGCGATGGCTTCGTGGTCGGGACGCGCCTCCACGAGCAACACGTCCACCAGCTTTCGCCGCAGCTCGTGATCGCGGGTGGCGCTCAGCTGACTCGCGACCTCTTCGCGAATGCGATCGTGCACGGGCTCCACGAGGTGGGTGGCCGCTTCGTAGCGAACCCAGCGATCGGCGTGCAGTGCGGCGATACCCTCCTCGCCTTCGAGCCCAGCGGCCGACACCAGCGTGTGGACCGACAGCGGCTTGCCCGCCAACGCCAAGAGCTCGAGCGCGGTCCGCAGTCCGGGCTCGAGACGTCGCAGACGCTCGGCGATGAGCGAGGCGATGCTGGGCCGGTCCGACGGCGGCTCGTCCTCGTGCGCGGTGACGCGCCGAAGATAGGCGGCGAGCTGCTTGGCGAGGAATGGGTTCCCCCCCGCGTCGTCGATCACCATGGCACAGAGACGGATGGCTTCGGGGGCAGCCCCCAGCTCTTCGAGGACGAGCGCCTTCATCTCCGCGGGCGGCAGCGGCCCGAGCTCGAGGCGCCTGAGCGAGAGCTGGTCGCTGGCGCGGGCGAGCACCTCGAAGAGAGCCGCCACCACCTCGCCGCTCGCGTCGTCGCGAAGCGTAGCGACGAACATACAAGCCGGCCCGTCCACCCCAAGGAGCGCCTCGAGGAGCGCCAGGCTGTCCGGATCGGCCCACTGGAGGTCGTCGAGCACCACCACCACCTGCCGGCTCGCGGCGAGCCCTCCGAGGAGTGTCGCGAGCGCTTCGAAGCCCCGTCGCCTCACCTCCTCGGGGTTGAGCGAAGTGTTGCCTGGCCGCAGCATGCCCACCCCTGGCACCCGCGCCATCACGGGGAAGAGCCGCGCCATCGCGGCCACGTCGTGAGGGAGGAGCGCGGTCAGCTCCCGCGGCTCCAAGGCACACAGGTGGTGGCTCAAGGCGTCCACCACGCTGTCGAAGGCCTTGAACGGCACCGACTCTCGCTCGTAGCAGCGGCCGCGGAGACAGAGCGCGCCTCGACGCGAGAGGCGCTCACAAGCCTCGGCCACGAGCGCCGACTTCCCGATCCCGCTCGGTCCGCGCACGATCGCCACGCCGGGCGCGTCGCGGATCCCGGTCGCGAGCTGCGCGAGCGCGTCGAGCTCGTGGTCACGCCCCACCAAGAAGCCGCCGGCGGCGGGAGGCAGTGTGCTCAAACGCAGCGAGCGATCCGCCCCGAGGCTCGACAGCACCTCGTCGACGCCGGGACGGGAGGATGGATCGCGGCGGGTGAGCGCCATCGTGAGCGACGCGAGCTCGGGGAGAGCCTCCGCGACGCTATCCGGCAGGGGGGGTGGATCGTGAGCCTGCTTGTCGAGGAAGATGTCGCGAATCGTGCCGGTGAACGGCAGCTTGCCGGCCAGGCAGCGGTAGAGCATCACGCCGAAGGCGTACCAATCGCTCGCGATGCTCGCGCCCTCACCCCGACACTGCTCGGGTGACATGTAGGACGGCGTGCCCATCCCGCTCTGATCGACCGTGTCCCCTGCCGCGTCCCGATCACGATCGCCGAGGAGCCCGAAGTCGAGCACGACCACGCGGCCATCGCGCTCGACGAGCACGTTGGAGGGCTTGAGATCGCGATGGAGCTTCCCCGCCCGGTGAATCGCGTCGATGCCCAGCGCGAGCTGCCGCGATGCATCCCACAGCCGTTGGCCGTCGAGACCCTCGAGGGGGCGGCTCAACGGCGGCTCCGAGGGCGACTGCCCAGCGGGCAGGGTGGCTTGGGGCACGAAGGGCCGATCCGGTCGCAGCCAGGCCACGAAGGACACGCCATGGATCAACTCCATGGTGAAGAACCACAGGCTGTCTTCGCAGATCAGCTCGTAGAGCCGCACGAGGTTCGGGTGCACGACGTCGGCCAGACCACGAAACTCTGCCTTGAACCGATAGAGACTGTTCGGGTTGTCGCGCTGCAAGGTCTTGAGTGCGACGCTCCGCGCGGTCGACCGATCGAACGCCTCGTAGACCGTGCCCATGCCACCCACGCCGAGACAACGTCGGATCTCCCAGCGCCCGGCGAGCGTCTCGCCTTCACCGAGCACGCCGTGCCCCGCGAGGCGCACCGCGCTCCCCGCCGTCGACGAGATGTCGCGCCTCATCGGGTCGTCGTCACGCCGCATGGTACCAGGACCCGCGCGGCGCCACGGTCGCTCGCCGCAACACCATCGCGTCGCTCATGGCAGGATGTTCACGTTGTCGACCCGCATCTCTTGGGTCGTCCCTGAGTCCGCGATGCCGCCACCGTGAAACTCGAGCCGGATGTCGCCCGACCACGCGGGCCTGTCGACGGTGAACTGCTCCTCGAAGCTTCCCCCGTCCTGGGAGGTGTCCATCGCGAGGACGCGGTCGCTCTCGCGGATCCGCCAGAAGGCTGGCATCGACTCGACGTCCACCACCTTGCCCTCTTGCCAAGAGTTCCCCTCGAAAACGGCGAAGATGAGCTGCTCGTCGACGAACGCGATCCACGCGTAGTTCTCGACGTTGTGCGTGTCGACGATGCCGAACGTGGTGATGCACTCGTCACAGGTGAACGGCTGACGAACCTGGATCGACGCCGAGCACCCCCACAGCGTGAAGGTGTCGTTGGTGTAGATCCACGAGTGCTGCTCGTCGACGTCATCGATGGCGATGAAGGCGTAGCCGTCGCGCTGGCCTGCTTGCGGGGCGCCCGCCACGCCCCAGGTGGGTGCGAGCTCCGCGCTGCTGAAGTCATCGCTGAGATGGCTGACGCCGTGAGGGGGGCAAGCCGCGCTTCCCCCTGCTCCACCGGCGCCCCCGTCGCCGCCGCTACCCACCGCGCCGGCGCCGCCCATCGCCGAGCTCGTGCTCGCGCTTCCGCCCGCCCCGGTCGCGTCGGTGAAAGAGGCACCACACGCGGTCGTCATCCCCAGCAACACCGCGCCCGTGACGATCACCGTGCCTCGTGTTCGCCAGCGCTCGCCCATTGGAACGAGGATAGCACCAGCCGGAACCAACACGTCGAGCCTCTACCGCTCACGAGCCCCCGCGGCGCGCGCGAAGCCCCCTGGGGGGACACACCTGTGGAGGGCTTGTGTGCAATCAGGGTGCGCGCTGTGAAGAAGCTGTGGCCTTCCCCTGGAAGACCTGTTCTCAAACAATTTCGACAAGATACAGCATTGCCAGGCCAACCTCGATGCGTCATGAATGCGCGCATGAGTGCCACCGAAGCGCTGGGCGAACGTGAACGCAATCTCATCGAGCAAGGCGGGGACCCGCTCCGCATCGAGCTCTTGCAGCGCGCGCGCCGCTTCAAGCGCTCGTGGATCGAGATGGCCGAGGCGCTCCTCAAGGTGAAGGTGAGCGGCGTGTACCAGGAGTGGGGTTACGCGGATCTCTACGCCTATTGCGAGGAGGAGCTGCTCATCAAGCGACGGACCGTCGACAAGCTGACCGGATCGTTCTCCACGATCCAAGAGCACGCGCCCCAGGTGCTCGACGACGATCGCGACGTGCCGATCCCCAACTACGACGCGGTCGACTACTTCAAGCGCGTGATGGCCGCTCCCGAGAGCGCCCCGCACGACCCCGAGGTGCTCGAAGAGCTGCGCACGGCGGTGTTCGAGCAGGGGCAGCCGGCCAACATGCTGCGCAAGCAGTTCAACCCGATCTTCTTCGCGAAGACCAACGAAGACGTGGTCCTCGATGCGCTGCTGAAGGTGAAGAACACCACCGAGCGCCTCGAGCGACTCATGAGCGACGTGGACGGCCTCTCCGAGGGCTGCGTCACCGCGGTGGGGAGCGCGCTCGAGCAGCTCACCAGCGAGCTCGACGAGCTCATCCCCAAGGCGCGGGCCCGCGCCGAAGTGAACCGCGCCGCTTGAGCCAGATGGCAGTAAGCTAGGCGCCGTGATGCGCCTGGCTCGGAACGCGGGGGGCGTGGCGACACGGCTCGCCATGGTGGGTGCGGCGTGGCTCGCGGCCTGCTCCCCGCCTCGCTCCACCCACGACTTGTTGTCGGCGTCGCGCGAGGCGGCGCCGCGCGCGAGCGCGAGCGCGACGGCTCCCGTGGCTCCCTTGGCTCCCGCCCGAGCGCCGGTTGCCACGACGGCCCCGGTGCTCGCGCCGCCGTGCCCCGCCCCCACCCCGGGGACGGCTGCTGGCCCGCTCGAGGAAGACCGCGTCCAAGAGGCACGTTCTCACCTCACCCACGAAGAGCGCCAAGCGCTCGCCGGCGTCCTCGGTGTCGACTGTGCGCCCGAGGCAGTGGGGTTCGACGACGCGCTGGTGCAAGCCGTGGCGCGGTTTCAACGCCGCTACGGCCGCTTCGAGGATGAGGTCACCGGACGCGTCGACGCGCGCACACGGCGACAGCTCGAGATGCTCTTCCCCGCTCTGCGTGGCCCGAAGCACCCGTGTTCGGGCGTGGAGCCGGCGGCGGTGGGGGTTCTGTCCCACCTCCCCGCGTGCCTCTTGCGGTGGAGCGGGGCCAGCGACGAGGAGCTCTCGTTCATGCGGCTCGTGTACCAGGAGGCGCAGAAGCGCGCCGCGCTGCGGCGACCGTTCGTGATGGCAGCCGACGAGGTCGACGTCATCGAGCGTGGACCGTGCCCCGGCAAGCCCTCGGAGCTCGAGCCCGGCTGTCGGCGCACCCACCTCGCCGAGCGGAGCGCTGCGCTCTCTGCTCGCCGTCTCCTCGAGGCCGCGCGCGCCACGTTCGACGCCGACCGCAAGCAACATGGGCAGCGGAACCTCCTGGTGTTTACCGGCTACCGTTCGGCGCCGTTTCAGCTGGAGGTGTGGGAGTACCACTTCCCGGCGCGCTACCGCGCCACGGCAGCGGCGCGCAAACGCGCGGTGGGAGGACCCCACGGCTTGGAGGCGGCGCGCCTGCTCGCGGGCTACTACGCGGTGCGCACCGCTCCCCCCGGGCACAGCCTGCACGGCCGCGGACTCGCCATCGACTTCGGCTGTGTCACGCGTGAGGGCGATTGGATCGGGAGCAACGGCAGCTTCGTGAAGGCGTGGAAGTCGTCGTACTGTTTTCGCTGGCTGACGCAGAACGCTGGCCGTTTCGGCTTCCAGCTCAACAAAGACATCGACGAGCCGTGGCACTGGGAATACGTCGGCGGCCCCCTCCCCCCGTGAGCGCGTGACGCGCTCGCGCGCGCTGCATGTCCTGCGCGCTGTGCACGTCGTGCGAGAAACGAGCGAGGGGACGCGGCGGCGCGTGCCGTGCGGGCTCAAGCGCTGGGCGAGCGGCCGATGAGGTAGCCGAGCAGATCGACGTAAGACACGATCCCCACCAGCCGTTCTTCGTCGTCGACGACGGGGAGCGCCCCGACGCGCTCGTCGATGAAGTAGCTGGCGAGCTCGAACACGCTGTCGTCGTGGCGGATCACATGGGGGTTGGGCGTCATGGCCCAGCTCACCGGGAGCTTCTCGACGTCTTGGCCCATGTTCTTCAGCCGTTCGTCGCCGACGAGCAAGCGGAGGTCGCGATCGCTGAGGATACCCACCACCTGGCGACGCTCGTCGGCCACCACCATGTGGCGGATGCGCTCCTGGGCCATGCGCACGACGGCGCCGAGCAGCGTGTCGTCGGGCGCGACGTAGATCGGGTTCTTCACCATCACCGTCGCCACCGACGGCACGTCTCCTTTCGCACCCTTGAAGATGAGGCGACCCCGCTCGGCCACGATGTCGCTGCTCGTGAGGATGCCCACGACGCGTCCGTCGTCCACCACCGGGAGACAGTCGATGCGGAGGGCGGCCATGCGTGCGGCGGCTTCGCGCAGCGGCTCCGAAGGGTGTGCGATCTCGGGGGCGCTGGTCATCAGCTCGCCGACCGACATCTCGGTGACGTGCGCGTCGTCGCTCCACGTGAGGAAGTCGCGGTCGCTGACCACGCCGACGATCTTCCCCTCGTCGACGACGGGGAGATGATGAATGCCGGTCGCGAGCATGACCTGCATGGCAAAGCGCGCGTTCATGCGAGGACCGATGGTGGTGACCTTGCGGCTCATGAGCTCGCCGACGGTCGAGCGTGTTGAATTCATGGCAGCTCCTGTCGTTGGCTAGGGCGACGGCGTCGCGAGCTGGCGCCGACTCTTCACCTCCTCGGGAGAGCAAGCGCCATGCCGAGCCGCGGCCTCCCGACGGTCCCATCACGGGCTCGTCGTGGAGCACACTGGACGAGAGGCTCGCGGCGGCGGGGCTCAGTCTTTCGCGTTGAGGCGGGCCTGGACCGCGACAATGGCCTGCTCGAGCGCGGCGTCGGTCTTCATGCAGCAGCTGATCTGCTCGCAGGCAGCCCCGCGCATGGCCTGAAGTAGAAACAGGGTGCGCTCGTCGCCGTCGTCGCCAGCGCGCGCAAAGAGCGCTGGGCGTGATTTGCATGGGGCGTCGCGCATCGCCAAGGCGATGCGCATCGCGGGGGTGGCGCGCGCGAGGAGCTCGGGCTTGGCCAACAGCTCGTTCGCGCGCTGCGCCGCGGGCGAGCCCCCGTGGATGCTCGTGAGCCGATAGAGCACGTCGGGACCGTAGGCCCCGAGGAGATCGCCACCGAGCACCTCGAACACGCGATCCCCCGCCGCTTGGTTCGCGGACGCCGCCAAGTGGGCGGCGGTCACGGCGTCGCGAAACACCGCTGGATCACTCCACCGCGTCGGCTCGATCGTGGCGAGCGCCACGAAGGCGTCGGCGGCGATCGCGCCGTCGCCACGATCGACCGCGCCGCGCAACACGCGACGCCAGGTGTCCGCGTCTTTGCCGTCGATCACCGACGGACGCGACACGGGCGGAGGTGGGGGTGGCGGTGGGGGTGGCGGTGGCGCTGGTGCCGCCGACGCGCTCGGCGCCGCGGTCGAAAGCACCACGCGAGGCGAGGTTCTGGGCGATGAGACGGGCGGTGGCTCGTCGGTCGAGACCACGGGCGCCGCCGGCTCCGAGGCCAACATCGCGCGGAGCTCGGGCCGGAAGATGGCGACGAGCAGGAGCACGAGCACCGCGAGGGGTACGGTCCACCAGTGCCTCAGCAGCCGGTGCCAGCGGGCGCCACCTCGTCGCACGAGGAGACGTTACACGCGAGCGCAGCCCTCGGGTAGTCGGCCGCCGTCCACACCCCGGATGACCGGTCAGGGGGCGCAGCGCGCAGCCGTGTACAAACCGCTCGGATCCGCGTTCCAGAACGTCTGCTCGAGGGTCAACACGAACTCTACGGCGTCGTCGGTGATGCTCACGATCTCGATCGTGCCGCTGCCGATCGTGCCCCCGCCAAAGCCGCAGTCGTCGGGCTGCGGAGAATAGGGCTCGCCGCTCTCGGTCATGTGGCTGTACTGAGCGATGCGAGGATCCTCCAGGTCGTACACGCCGACCGCCTGATAGGCAGGGGGAAGCGCGAGCGACACGCTCCAGTGACCGCCACAGGGGAGGTCGGTGGTGGGTGAGCTGCAGCTGGCGCCGAGATCGGAGACGCGGATGAACATGTCGTTCGGATCGAGATCGCCGCCGCCACCGCTCGAGCTGCTGCTCCCCGACAGCTCGCCCTGCTCCTCCCAGTAAGCATCCCAGAGCGCGTCGAGCTCGGCGCGGCTCATCGCGACCGCGGCGTGAACCTCGGTGTTGCCCGAGCCGCCCCCGGCCCCGTTGTTGCCGTTGTTGCCGTTGAGGTTTTGGCCTGCCTTGCTCCCAGCTTCGTCGATGACCTCGGGCATACATGCCACGGCCAAGGAGCTGACGACCATGAGTGGAATCCATCGCTTCATCATGCGCTCCACCCAAGCATACACCGTACCAGACCCTAACCGTCGAGAACCCCACGGCGCGCCACCTGCGCCTGTGCCACTCTGAGCCGAGGCCTCCACGGAGTGTGCCGCGTGGGCCGTTGGGTGGCGGGGGCCCGGGGCCGACAGGCCCCCCCAACGGGGGCGTTGCCCCCTCCACGATGGATGATAGCCTTCGAGAAACATGGGTGTCAGCCGCAAGACGCCAATGGGCCCACCCGACAGCGAGCCCAAGCCTCGACGCGAGAGCGGTGTGCGCCCCTCGGCGCCTGGCCGTCCGCACCGCGAGCGCCGCCACAACCGCTTCCCGGTCGAGCTGGGGGTGCGCTTCGCCGCCAAAGGCGAGCCTCCGGTGAGCGCACGTTGTGCCAACCTGAGTCTCGGGGGGATGTTCATCGTCACCGACGCGCCGGGGGACGCCGACACCGAGCTGCGGCTCTGGTTGACGCTGCCCGACGCCACCGAGCTGTTCCTCACCGGCTCGATCCGCTGGCGGTCTGCCGGTGGGATGGGGGTGCAGCACACGCTCCTCGGCGCGCGAGACACGTTCGTGCTCACGGAGTTTCTCGCTGGGCTGCCGCCGGCGTGAGCGCGGGTGCGCCGAGGTCTTGGAGGATGGCGACGAGGTCCTCGGGCAGCGGGCTGTCCACGGCGAAGGCGGGCACGACGGCGCCTCCCCCGTAGGCCAAGCGCGACGCGTGGAGCGCATGCCTTCCAACGAGTCGGCTGCAGTCGCCGCCGTAGGTCGCGTCGCCGAGGAGCGGCGCGCCAACGGCGGCGAAGTGCGCTCGGATTTGGTGGCGCGTCGCTGGGCTGGCCGCCGCTTGCACCAGCGCGATCTCTCCAACACGCTGAAGCACACGGAACCGCGTGAGCGCCGCTCGCCCGACCGAGCTCACGCGCACGCGCGCGCCACGCACCTCGAGCGGTTGGGCGATCGTTCCGACGTCGTCGAGACCGCGGCCGGAGCACAACAGCAGGTAGCGCTTGTCGAGCCGCCCGGCCGAGATCGCGCTCGCGAGCTCCTCGAAGGCCGCCCCGTGGCGAGCCGCCAGCAGCAAGCCCGACGTCGCGGTGTCGAGCCGATGACACAACCCCGGCTCACGCGCCGCGTGCCCCACACCTCGCATCTCCGGGTAGCGCGCGAGCAGCGCGTTGGCGATGGTGCCGCTTTCCTCGGGGCGGAGCGGCGCGCTCGGCACGCCTGCCGGTTTATCGACGATGACGATCGCGGACGTCTCGAGGACGATGGCGAGGGGCAGCTCGCACGGCACCGGTCGCTCCGGTGTCGGCGAGACGTCGATGTCGACGAGGGTTCCCGCCTCGGCGCGTTCGCCCTTCCGAGCGAGCCAGCGCGCAGCGCCCCGATGCACGCGCACCTTTCCGTCGGCGAACAAGCGCCGGGCGCCCGCGCGCCCGAGTCCGGTGGCGCGGCTCACGAGCACATCGAGGCGCATGCCCGCCTCGCGCTCGCCGACCTCGACGCGCATCACGGCGCCTCTGTGGGGAGCGGCGCCGACAGCCCACGTTCCCCCCAACGATCGTGGGTGCGCCGGAGGTCGACGAACACCGTCCCGCCCCGTGGTCAGAACATCACGACGCCGCGAGCGAACACCTCGTAGGTGATGCTCTCATCGACGTAGAAGCGGCGTCCGATGGCGTTGATCGTGGGCCGGTAGGCGGGGTTGGGTTGGCCCGTCGCCTGGATCGTGCCGCCGCCGAGCTCGGAGTGGCACGGACCTGCCGCCCCCACGTCATCCTTGAGGTCGGGGTTGCACGGTTGGTCGTGGCTGATGCCATGCGCCTGATCGAAGCGCAGCGCGAGGCCTGCGTTGAGCTTCACGTACTCGCCGGCGCGCCACGTGACCGAGCCCGACGCGCGGTACGAGCCGTAGGGCTCCACCACCGACAGCCCGGTGAAGTAGGTCTTCTGCGAGCTCTGATCGACGACCGACTTGGGATCGCAGGTGCCACTCGGGCAGGCGTCCATGTACCGCGCCCACTTGGGGGTGCGGAGGGAGCGCGCGCCGCTCGAGCCGAGCGCGTCGAAGAGCTCGGAGTAGTCGCGGCCTTCGGAGTGGTACTCGCCTTGGAAACGCAGGTCGAGCGTGAGGCGCCCGAAGTCCTCACGGTCTTCCCAGGGATGAACCATCATGCCCACGAGCACGGTGCCCACGATCGGGGGGTGGTTGACGAGGGCCCCTTCGAGATCCGTCGCGCCGTAGTCGCTCTCGCCCTGCTGAAACTCGAAGAGCGCCTTGAAGCCGCCGTAGGGCTCGATGTACTTGAGCCGCCGCGACATCAGCGTGTGGATCTCGAGTCCGAACGTGCCGCGCGTGATGCCGGGGTCACGCTGCTCCACCTGCTGCGACTCGAGCTGCGCCGTGTTGCCCGCCGCGTCGACGGGGGAGGCTTGATCGAACGTGCCGTTCTGGTTGAGGTCGCCGGGATGAGCGCAGAAATCGGCGGCCGCGTTGCACGCGTGCATCGGTTCGCCGGCCGCGATACGTCCCTCGACGCCGACGATCCACGTGGGCTTGGTGCGGTCGCGCGCCTGGTTGAAGATGCCCCAGTCGATGCCGAGCGCGACGAACTCGACGCCCGAGCGATCGGGCGCCTCGAACGGGAGGCTGAACAAGGCTTCCCGCTGACCGGTGACGGGGTTGATGCCCCCATCCAACACCGCGAGAGAGTTGTCGGCGGTCCCGGCGAGGTCGTTGATGCGTCGCGCGTTCGCGAGGACGATCGGCACGTAGGCGTAGAACGCGAGGTCCTTGAAGATCCCGATGTCGACACGCGGCGTGAGCTTGGACGTTGTCTCGATGTACTCGCCAACGTTCTGCAGCTTGGTGGTGAAGCCGCCGGTGGTCAGGCCTGGAGCGAACTGTGCTGTCTCCCGCGTGATGCGGGCGCGCTTCGAGAAGTACTCGAAGCCGAGGGTGATGTTCGCGTCGAACGGGTCGCCGTTGTCGTCGTCGAAGGCGTCGATCACCTCGACGACCTCGCCCGGCTCCCGCATCACCTGGGGCTTGAGCGCGCTGTCCTGAGCGTACGCGGCGCTGCTCCCGAGCCACACGGTCGCGACGGTGAGCGCCGCCCCGACCGCTCGCGGCCTCACCCCGATCCATCGAGGGGCGACGGCGCGCGCGCGCGGAGCCACGCGCGTCGGGGTGAAGACGGTTTGAGGTCCGGTCAACATCGTCGAGTGCAGGTCGCCGCGGACGAGCCACGGCCAAGAACGGAGCACAAGGTGCATCCTACCGTCGCAGGACGGTAGCGGTCACCGGTTGATGGCGTCAATCGCTGTCTTTTGCCTTCCGCGCCAGGCGCGACTGCTTGAGACGCTCTTTGAACTCCTTGCGAAGGGCGTCGAGCTCATCGCGGAGCGAGTCGGGCGGCTCGAGCGGGATGGTGCGCTTGGTGGGCCGAAACTCGTCCTTGCTCTTTCGCGGCAGCGACACCGTCTTCTTCTGATCGAGCGGTGCCTCGACGCCCTCCGAGTGGGTGGCGTCCTCGTCGTGGAGGGCGTGCTCCCGCGCCTCCCGCAGCGGACCATCGGGGCGGGTGGCTGCATGAATCCGCCCCGAGGACACTGGAGCGGGTGCCGCGGATTCGGCGCCCGGGAGGGGCCCGCTGCCTTCGTCGATGCTGTCTTCGAGCGCACGACGCGCCGGCGCCGACAACGAGTCGGCAGACTTGAGGGTCTCCTGACGGGAGCGGCCGTGCTCGCGACGGAGCTTCCCGGGCAGCGTCTTCTTGGCGTCGAAGCTGTCGTCGTCTTCGGCGGGCATCACCTGCGTGTGGCGGCGGGGTAGGGTCGACTTGGGGTCGACCGGCTCTCCACGCCGCCCGATGGGTGCCGCGTTCGCTGCGGCAGCGGCGGCGTTGGGCATGGGGGGCGTGGCCGGCGCCGCGGGCGCATCCGACACCGCGGGCGCTGCCGACACCGCGGGCGCTGCCGACACCGCGGGTGCATCCGTGGGCGCGGGCGCCGCCGGCGCATCCGTGGGCGTTGCCGACGCCGCGTCACCCGTGCGCGGGCGCCGCGGAACGCGGGCGGCGAGCGCGGGGGCGTCGTCGAAGGAGGGGGCGTCCTGGCGCTGAGGGATCACCGTCGCGTTGGCCACCGACGTGGCGCCAGCGACGGGAATCGTGTTGCGCGTCGCGAGCTCGGCCACGTCGGCCTCCGGTCGGAAGCTCAGACGGTTCACCGGATCGACCGGATGCGCGAACGGATCGAGCGAGGGCTCGTCGTCCACCCAGGGTCTCGGGGCCGGGCGGGCGTCTCCGAGCGCCTTGCTCAGGTCGCGCGAGGTCACCTCGAGCCGGTTCGCGATCACCCCGAGGAACTGCCACAAGAGCTTCACCGCGATGTGGGGATCGAGTCGGATGAGGTCGAAGAAGTCGGCTCGCTTGAGGCTGATCACCTCGCTGCGCTCGAGCGCTCGCACGGTAGCCGACCGCGGGCGACTGCGGATGAGGGCCATCTCCCCGAAGTGTTCGCCGGGCCCGTATTCGGCCACCTTCTGGTTGTTGGTGAGCACCTCGAGCTTGCCCTGGAGGGTGACGTACATGCGCTCGCCGTGCTCTCCCTCGCTGACGATGGTCTCGCCGCGCTCGTACTCGTACACATCGGCGATCTGCATCACGCGCAACAGCTCGCGCTCGTTGAGACGCGAGAACAGCGGCATCGCGGCGAGCATCTCGCGCTTGAGCTGCACCCGACGCGCGCGGACGCTGTCCGTCCGGTCGCCACCGCCCACGCGCACCAGCACCGCGGTGATGTTGTCTTTCCCGCCCATGGAGTTGGCGAACTCGATGAGCGACCTCACCACCGCGTCGCCATCTTGATCGCCGAGATAGCCGCCGATGTCGTCGCTGGAGTTGCCGTCGAAGTAGCCACAGAGCCCGTCGGAGGCGAGCAGGAACTGGTCGTTCGGGAGCATCTCGAGCGTCAAGGTGTCGACCTCGGCGTGAGCGTACACACCCACCGCGCGGGTGATGGCGTTCTTGCGCGGCACCTTGTCGAGCTGGTCCGCGGTGACCA
The DNA here is from genome assembly GCA_964401935.1 of uncultured Polyangiaceae bacterium. Lineage (GTDB taxonomy): Bacteria > Myxococcota_A > Polyangia > Polyangiales > Polyangiaceae > JAPYTK01. The sequence goes on along the minus strand of CAYOAL010000037.1, from coordinate 10,274 downwards.
TGCCAAGCCGCAACAGCTCGTTCGCGACGGTGTGGTCCTCGGTCACCTGGTGCACGGTGTTCCCCCGCACCAGATAGATGCGGCTGTCGCCCACGTGGGCGACGTAGCCGTAGCTGTCCACCACCAACAGGAGCGAGATGGTCGTGCCCATGCCGCGCTTCTTCGGATCGTTGCGCGCCTCGGTGTGGATGCGCTGCGATGCCGTCTGGATGGCGTAGTCGAGGAGGCCGAGGAGCTGCTTGGAGCTCACCTCCGACTGCGGACCTTTCGTGGCCCGCGCCGCGATCACCTCGCGCTCGGCGCTGATCACCTCGTGCACGGTGCGCACCGCGATGGCGCTCGCCACCTCGCCGGCGGCGTGCCCTCCCATCCCGTCGGCTACGACGAACAAGCCCAGGTCACGGTCGACGAGGAAGTTGTCTTCGTTGTGCTTTCGCTTTCGCCCGGTGTCCGTGGCGGCGAAGAAGGTGATGTGCTCCGCGAGGGACATGCGGGAACGAGAATCGTAGGTGATTCTCTGCAGGGTGGGCAGTCTATTCTGCGGGCCGCGCCGCCGCCACGATGGCTGCGAGCATGCGACCACTGACCCTGCCGTCGCGACGATACGAATGAAAGCGGTCGGCGTCACACACGGTACACCCATGTACGTGGTCGATCGCGTCGACGCCCACGTCGCGGAGCTGCCGCTCGATCACGCGCCGCAGATCGACGTGGGGTTTGTCGCGCGAGGTGTCGAGCACGGCCGCTCCGAGCGGCGAACAGCCTGCGATTTCTTCGGCGACGTCGGCACCGACCTCGAAGCAGCACTGCTCGATGTGGGGTCCCACCGCCGCGACCAGCTCGGCCGACTCTCCGACGAGCGCGCGCAGCACGCGCACGCCCTCCGGGGCCGCACCTTGCACCGTTCCGCGCCAGCCGCTGTGCACCGCCGCCACGGCCCCCGACGCCCGATCGGCGAGGAGAACGGCGGCGCAGTCGGCCATCCGCACGCCGCACGTGACCTCCGGAGTCTTCGTCACCGTGATGTCGCCCTCCACGTGCAGCATCGCCGCTCGATCTTCGCTGCCCTCGAGCAACCGATGCGCGGTGCCATGCACTTGGCTGAGGTAGAACACCCGCTCGGGGGCTGTTTTGAGCTCCGCCGCAGCGCGCGCCACGTTGGCCTCCACGTGCTCCCGAGAGTCGCCCGACGCGCTCGAAAAGTTCAACGATCCCCACGGCGGAGGGCTCACGCCACCGTTGCGCATGAAGAACGCATGGCGGAAGCCGGCTCCCTCGAGCAGGGCGCTCGTGAGGCCGAGTCGCGGACGGCGTCTCATCGGCGCGCAGTATGCCACTTTCACGGCGTGCGTGTTACGTTGGGCGTGGTCTCTCGACCGGGCGGCGACCCGCAAGTTTTTCACGTCCCCATGGCAACCGACAAGGGCCCTCAGAGCAGCGGCAGCCAGCGCCGCCAAGACCGCTACATCGGTCGCGAGATCCTCGGTGGTCAGTTCCGCATCCTCAAAAAGATCGGAACTGGGGGCATGGGCGCGGTCTACAAGGCCGAGCAACCCGAAATGAATCGCATGGTGGCGGTGAAGATCCTCCATGCGAAGCTCAAGAACCGCAAAGACCTCGTGTCGCGGTTTCGCCGCGAAGCCCGCGCGATGAGCCACCTCACCCACCCCAACACGGTGAAGGTGATGATGTACGGCGAGCTCGAGACCGGCGAGCTCTACATCGTGATGGAGTATCTGGAGGGGCGGAACCTCAACCAGATCGTGCGCCGCGAGGGCCCGATGTCGGTGGAGCGAGCGATCCCGGTGCTCATCCAGGTGTGCGGCGCGCTGCAAGAGGCGCACGAGCTCGGCATCGTTCACCGCGATCTCAAGCCGGAGAACGTGTTCCTCACCACCTCGGGCGGGATCACCGATTTTGCGAAGGTGCTCGACTTCGGGCTCGCCAAGGTGACCGAGCGCGAGCTGCGCCCTGGCTCCATCATGCTCACGCAGGAGGGCATGGTGTTCGGCACCCCCGAGTTCATGTCGCCCGAGCAGGCGCAGGGCCTCACCCTCGACCACAAGAGCGACATCTACTCGCTCGCGATCATCCTCTACGAAGCGCTCACCGGGAAGCTGCCCTTCGATGCGCGGTCGTCGATGGAGTACATCCAGCTGCACGTCACGAAGCCCGCGATCCACCTCGACGAGCGCGTGCCGGGAAAGCGGTTCCCTCCTGGCCTCGGCGACGTCATCGCGCGAGCGCTCGAGAAGGACCCGGCCAAGCGATGGGAGAGCGCCGTCGACTTCGCCAACGCGCTCGCTCCCTACGGCGGGGCCGGCGTTCCGGCCGGTGTCCCCTCGGCGCCGTCGGCACCGGGGATCCCCCCTCCCCCCACGAGCTTCGAGGGCGTCCCGTCGCTCCCGGTGAGCGCGACCGACGACGATCAGCAGGTCACGGTGCCACGCCACATCGCCGCCGCGGCGCCGCTCCAAGCGGACGGCGCGGCCCCCGACGCGGCCGAGGGTGTGTCCCCGCGCACGCTGATCATCGTGTCCGCGGTCTCGGTGATCGCGGGCATCGTGTTGACCATCGTCGCCCTGAAGCTGCTCGGGTGAACGCGCGGGTGAAAGAGGAACCAGGCTTGGGTGTCGGAGTCCTCAACCAGGCCCTGGACCCTCCCCCCTCGACGACGCAATCCTCCGTCGTTGTTGGCTCCGTCGCTGGGCACGAGGGTTGCAAAGAGGGTTCCGAAGGTGCGAGGGATGCGACAGGCGCAGCATGAGCGACAGCGACAGCGGCCGCAGGAGACGAAGCGAGAGGCGCGCATGATCCGCGACACGCTCGGCGCCAACGGCACGCTCGGCGCCAACGGCACGCTCGGCGCCAACGGCACGCTCGGCGCCAACGGC
>CAYOAL010000037.1:0-7280 GCA_964401935.1 uncultured Polyangiaceae bacterium | reverse complement strand
ACGCTCAGGGCCGCCGCGCTCCCCGCGCTGTTGCTCGTGCTCGGCACCTTGGCGTGCGGCGACGAGCTCGACGCCGCAACCGCCGCCGCGAGCACGGGCACAAGGGGCGGAGCAGGAGCCGGCGGCGGCGGCCACGGCGGCGGGGGCGGCGAGGGCGCAGCTCCCGGCGTGGGCGGGGCCGGCGCTGGAGGTGCTGGTGGAGCCGGCGCGTGCGCGACCTTCTCCGATGAGCTCGACGATCCTGCGACGCTCGGGTGTTGGTCGCTCCTCTCCGAGCTCGAGGGTGAGCCCGCGCTCCACGCGTTGCTCGACGTGGACGCGACCGCGCCGGGACACCTCGTCATCGAGCCCCACCCCTCGGGTTGGTACGCCGACGAGCGCGGCCCGTTCCTGTTCAAGGAGGTGAGCGGCTCGTTCGTGGTGGAGGTGCACGCCGCCGCGCTCGACGAAGACGACCCCTCCCTCGCCCCCACCGGCAGCTACCACTCCGCAGGGCTCTTGGCGCGTGACCCGGCGAGCGTCCCCGGCGACGAGAGCTGGATCATGTACAACGTGGGCCACCAAGGCGACCAAGGGGCGAGCACCGGCACCGAGGGCAAGACCACCGTCGACTCCGGCTCGGTGCTCACGATCCTTCAGGGAACCCACAGCGGGAGGCTTCGGATCTGTCGGCTCGGGAGCGAGCTCCGCCTCCTGCGCTGGCTCGACGACGAGACGGGCTGGACCGAGGAGCACGTGTACCAGCGCCCGGATCTTCCCTCGACGCTCCAGCTCGGCTTCATCACCAACGCGTGGCCTCCGGGCGCCGTCACCGAGCCGCGCAACATGCAGGGTCGCTTCGACTACGTCCACTACGGACCCGCGCCGAGCAGCGCCGCCTGCACCGCGCCCATCTCGCCTCGATGAGGTGTTGAGGCGCGCTGCGCGGAGACGCGAGCTGCGCCGCGGCGCGCTTCTCGCCGCGTTCCATGCGAAGCTCGTCGCGCCCGCTCGACGGAGCACGAAGACGTGATGACCGGATTGAAGGAGTGGTGGAGAGACGTCGTGCGCGCCATGCCCACCGTGCGCGCGCTCACCGCGCTGCGCCGAGGGAGGCGACGAGAGCTTGGCGCCCGGGTGGTGGGGGGTCTGGTCGCTCTCTACGCCGCGATCGCGCTGGCGACCCCTCATTGTTCGCCGCTCCAGCGTCGCCTCCTCGAGAGCTCGCATCTTCGGCCCGCGTCGATGGCGAGCTGGGTGGCCCTGCAACCGGCGCCGAAGATGTATGGGTTCGCCAACCGCGCGTTTCGTGGACCACGCTCTCTCGTCGATGAAGCTGCGGGGACCGTACAGCGAGCCTTGTTCGAGCGTGGGAGCTTCTGGGTGAACCACTACCCTGCGCGCATGGCCCGCTTTGACGGCGAGCGCGGCCGAGTGTTCGCACGGCCGGGAAAGCGGATCCACGTGCTGCTGCGAAGCCGCTACCGCGGGAGCGCGCTGTGGACGGCCCTCGTGGTGGAGGAGCGCGAGGGCGCCCTCGTCTGGCAACCGGTGTGGCAGTCGTGGGAGGAGGCACCATGACCCTCCTTGGGATCTTCCGCGTGGTGCTCGGGTTCTGGCTCGCCGCGTGGTTCGTGAACGCCCCCGGCGAACCCGGCTTTCTCCTCAACTTCCGCGACGCGCTCGCTCACCCCATCGCTCACGACGCTCTGCCCGGCGTGCTCACCCACCCGGCGCTCGCCTTCGCGATCTACCTCGGCCCGCTCGCTTGCCTGCCGGCGCTCGTCATCCCCCACCGCACCGCGCTCCGATGGATGGCCGGCCTCCTCACCGGCACGAGCCTGCTCGCCTGTCTGCACCTCGAGACGTGCAGCGACGCGACCTTCGTGACCACGTTCTGGGTGTCGTTGTGGCTCAACTGGCTCGCCCACAACCTCGATCGTCGCGATCGCCACGCGTTCGTCATCGGGCGCGGGCTGGCCCACGCCATCGTCGGGCTCGTCTTCCTGGGAGCCGTCACGGTGAAGCTCACCGCCGAGTACCACGACGGGGAGGCCTTCTTCGGCCTCTACTTCCAACACGGCACCGGCGTCCCCTACCGCTGGCTGCGCGAGCACCTCTCGCCCGCCGCCTATCGTGAGCTCGCGACCTGGCTGTCGAAGGGCGCCATCGCTGCCGAGACGATGCTCGCCGCGAGCCCCCTCTTGCCAACACAGCTCGTGGTCGGCCTCTACGCGACGGTCATGGTGGCGATGATGATCGCTCGCAACTACAACCTGTTCTCGGTGCTCGGGGCGCCGCTCGGTCTGCTCGTCGGGGCGGAGCTGATGCGTCGCCACGAGGCCCGGCTCAAGGCGACCCGGCGGTCGCGGGGCCTTCGCGGGCGAGCGCGCCACGGCCCTTCCACGGCTCGGTCAGCACCTGAAAGCTGACGTTGCCGTTGTCGTCGAGCTCGCAGCGCACTTCATGGGTGATGCCCCCCTCCTCTTCGAGGAGGAGCGTGAACTGGTTGTCGAGCACCTTCTCGATCCGGTAGCGCCGCTCGAAGTCGAGGTCCGTCGACGCGCTCGAGAGCACCCCCTCTTCGAAGCGCACGAGGACCTTGTCGGTCTGCAGCGCCAAGAGCGCGGAGGGCTCGAGCTCCTTCTCGGGGATGTAGTTGGTGAGCCGCCAGATCCCGGCGATGCGTGCATCGATCGCGGAGCCGGCTGCGCGTGGGGCGGCCGGGTCCTTGCCGTCGCCGCCCGAACAGCCAGCGAGCGGGCCGGTGCCGGCCAGGGTGGCCAACACCCACAAGAGCCCTGCGAGAGTCGATATCCCCCGATTCACCATCGCCCTCGAGGCTACTCCACCTGTCGCCGGGTCTCTACGGCCGAGGGCGCGGCGCCCGGAGCCACCCCGAGCGCGTCGCCATGCCAGCAAAATCATGCTGCTTTGGCAGTTGCCTGGCCCCTTCCGCGTTTGACGATAGACTGCCGACGAGAAGCACCTTCATGGCGCCGAGCGACGACCCCCCACCCACGCCGAGCCCCACCTCGGCCAGCTCCTCTCGGGCCACGCGTCCAGCGGGCGACCCGGGGCGGGTGTCGGGCCTCGTCTCGGGTCTCCAGACCGCGATCTGGACCTGGGTGAAGCGCCTCGTGATCGCCGGGGTGATCGTGCTCGCCGCCGCCACCGTCAGCATGTGGATGGTGCTGAAGAGCTACGAAGACGGCCTCCCATCCACCGCTGAGCTGAAACACTATCAGCCGCCGCAGGTGACCCGAGTGCTCGCCCGTGATGGCACCTTGCTCGCCGAGGTGTTCGTCCAGCGCCGCACGGTGGTGTCCATCCAACAGATCTCCAAAGAGATGAAGATCGCGGTGCTCGCCGCGGAAGACGCCGACTTCTATCAACACGAGGGGCTCGACTACCTCGGCATGGTGCGCGCGCTCATCGTCAACGTGCGCTCGCGGGAGGCGCGCCAGGGCGGCAGCACCATCACCCAGCAAGTGGTCAAGAACGTCCTGTTGAGCCCGGAGCGTACGTTCGAGCGCAAGGCGCGCGAGTTGCTGCTCGCCCGCCGGATCGAGCAGGAGCTGAGCAAGGACGAGATCCTCGAGCTCTACCTCAACCACATCTATTTCGGCCACGGGCGCTACGGGGTGGAGGAGGCTTGTCGCTACTACTTCGGCAAGGGCGTGCACGAGGTGAGCCTGGCGGAGGCGGCGATGATCGCGGGTCTTGCCAAGGGACCGAGCTTGTACTCCCCGCGCGTGAGCTACGAACGGGCGCTTGGCCGGCGCGACCAGGTGTTGCGACAGATCGCGGCGAAGAGCTTCGCCACGCGGGAGGCCGTGGAGCTCGCGCTCGCCGAGCCCATCGCGCTCGCGCCGGCCACCGAGACGATGGCCGAGCTCGCCCCGGAGGTGGTGACCGAGGTGCGACGGCGCCTGATCGAGCTGGTGGGGGAGAGCGCCCCGCGGGGCGGATACACGATCACCACCACCATCGATCCCGACCTGCAAGCGGCAGCGCGCAAGGCGGTTCGCGACAACCTCGACGGCTACGCCGAGCGCCACGGGCTCTTGGCGCCGTGGGGCGCGCCGGTCAAGGCGGCCAAGGGGAAGCGAGCGCCGCAGCAAACCCAGGAGGTGCCCTTCCAAGGCACCCCGAGCACCAAGGGGCACGCCGTCTACCGCGCGGTCATCACCGGCGCCGACGACGCCGCGGGCCTCCTCTTGGTGCGCGTGGGGACGGTGGATGGCCTCGTGCGCCTGAACGGCGGGAAGCGCTACAACCCCAAGGGGCTCCCGCCGAGCCGGGTGGCCGCGCCCGGAGCGCTGATCCGCGTGAGCGCCGACACCACACGGGGCGTGCGTGGCGATGGCGTCCCCACCGAGTTTCACCTCGAGCTCGGCCCCCAGAGCGCGCTGGTGGCGATCGACGTCGCCTCACGCGAAGTCCGCGCGCTGGTGGGCAGCTACGAGGCGGTGCGGGGCGGGCTCGATCGCGCCACGCGCGCCCACCGCCAGCCGGGCTCGACGTTCAAGCCGTTCGTGTTCGGCTACGCGATCCAGTCGCGCCAGCTCACCGCCGCGAGCCCGGTCGGGAGACCGCCTCCCGCCGACAGCGACGAGGCGCCGCTGTTGCTGCGCGACGCCCTCGCCAGGAGCGTCAATGAGGCGGCAGTGTGGACGCTTCGTGAGGTGGGCCCGAAGAACGTGATGGAGTGGGCGAAGACGGTGGGCATCCGTTCGCCGATGGAGCCCACCGAGTCCTTGGCGCTCGGAGCCTACGAGGTGACGCCGCTCGAGCTCGCCACCGCCTACACCACCTTCGCGGCCGGTGGGCTGCACGAGGAGCCCACGCTCATCCTGCGGATCGTGGGATCGGACGGGGCCGAGGTGACCGTTCCGTCGGCCACCCAGCGTCGGCGGGTGATGGAAGAAGCCGACGCGTTCTTGATGACCGATCTGATGACCTCGGTCGTGGACTACGGCACCGGGCGAAAGGCGCGCGAGATCGGGTTCGAGGTGGCAGGGAAGACGGGCACCTCGAACGACGCCAAGGATGCGTGGTTCGCGGGCTACTCGAGAGACGTGGCGTGTGTGGTCTGGACGGGTTTCGACGACGCCGTGCCGCTCGGGCCGAAGGAGTCGGGCGCGACGGCGGCCCTCCCTGCCTGGATAGAGTTCATGAAAGCGGCCCACGCGCGCCGAAAGCCCGCTCCCTTCGAGCGACCCGAGGGCGTGATCGCGGTGGAGATCGATCCCAAGACGGGCCTGTTGCCCTACGAGGGACAAGAGAAGACGCGCCCCGAGCTGTTCCTCGTGGGGACCGAGCCGCAACAGGTGGCCGAAGGGCCCGTCGCCGAAGATCCCTACGCGGAGCTCGACGACGAGCTCGCCGCCGAGGAACAAGCCGAGCGCGACGCCCAGGGGGGCACCCCTGCGCCGGCGCCGCTCTCGCAAACGGCGACCCCGGTCCCCGCGCGGAACGACGAGCCCCCACCGTTCTGAGCCCAGGCGTCTCGCCCGGCCCGCCCCGAAGCCAAGCCTCGGCGAGAGAAGCCTCGGCGAGAGAAGCCTCCGGCCTCCGGTTTGGTGTTGAATAGACCTACATGGGCTGCTAACATGCGACGGTTCTAGGGGGTGTTGGGTCGGACGGCCCAACCTGATCGAACGGAAGCACCATGTCGCGCATCCGTGGGGTCATCCGCGACGGAATTTTCTCGTCGTGAAACGACGGGTGCGTGGTGAGACACCAACCATTAAGATGGTCTGAAGTGAACGCTGGGGATCTCATTTCCGGCAAGTACCGACTGCAACGCCGCTTGGGCGCGGGCAGCATGGGATCCGTGTGGGCGGCGCGCAACGAGCTCACCAACCGCGACTTCGCCATCAAGTTTCTCCTCCCCGAGCTGTCGCGGAACGAAGACGCTCTCAACCGGTTTTTCCTCGAGGCACGGGCGTGCGGTCAGATCCGTCACCCGGCGATCGTGGACGTCTACGACATGGGCCAAGCCGAGGACGGCTCACCCTACCTGGTGATGGAGCTGCTCGAGGGGGAGGGGCTCGACGCCAGGCTCTCACGCCAGGGCTACCTCCGCCCTGTCGACGTGTGCCGCTACGTGGCGACCGTCGCGCGGGGGCTCGAGGAGGCCCACACTCGCGGGCTCATCCATCGCGACCTCAAGCCCGGCAACATCTTCTTTTCGATCAGCAACTCGAGCGAAGTGTTTCCCAAGGTGCTCGATTTCGGCATCTCCAAAGAGACCAGCTCCGAGCACTTCGACTACGTGAAGACGAGCACCGGGCAGGTGCTCGGCTCGCCCGCGTACATGAGCCCCGAGCAGGCGAAGGGGGAGCTCGACGTCGACGCGCGAACCGACATCTGGGCGCTCGGCGTGATCATGTACGAGGCCCTCACCGGTGAGCTCCCGTTCGACGCCAACAACTACAACGCGCTGATGCTCTGCATCATCACCAACCCTCATCGGGCGGTGATCGAGGTGGCCCCCGACGTGCCGCTCGAGCTCAGCCAACTCTGCGATCGCTGCCTCGAAAAAGATCGCGACAAGCGCCTTCGATCCGCCGACGAGCTGGCGGGCGAGCTCGAGCGCATCTACTCGAAGCTCACCCAGACCCCGCTCACGCGGCCCGAACGGCACATCACGCTGAGCATGCCCCCGGCCGATGGTCCCACCCAACACGGCTGGTTCAAAGTGCGCACCGCCAACGGCCAGAGCAAGGTATCCCCGGGGGTGCTGATCGGGGGGCTCATCGCGCTCTTGGGGTTGTTGGGGGGAGGATTCGCCCTCGCCGGAGCCACCGGCAGCGCGACCAAAGAGCTCGACGAGTTCACACCGGCGGTGAACGCGCTCGTCGCTCGCGCGGAGAGCCAGTTCACCGAGGCGGTGGCTCACGAGAAGACACGGGCCGCCGAGCAGGCGGCACGAGACGCGGAGCGGCGGGCCAAGGAGGCGGAGTCGAAGCCGGCCCAGAGCGCGTCGGGGCAGCCGCAACCAGGGGTAGCGCCCAAGCGTGTCGACAGGCCCAAGGGGCCCGATCCCCACGGCGGCGTCACCGGCCCAGGGTTCTGAGCAACGACTTCGAAATCGACAGGGGGCACGAAGCGCCGCGAGCGCGTCGCTCGGCGCGCCCACGGGGGCACTTCCAGCGCGCAACGCGGGCGCGCCGAAATAGCTGCCGAAAAACAGTGGTTAAGATGCTCACCGAGGAGCAGCCATGAACGCACCACTTCCACTCAGCTACCGGAACGCTCACCACAACGCCTACCGCAGGCACGAGCCGGCCCTG
>CAYOAL010000036.1:11610-73255 GCA_964401935.1 uncultured Polyangiaceae bacterium | reverse complement strand
CGGCGGGCGTCGCGACGGACCCGGTCCCCTCACCACCGATGGGCTCCCCGGCTGACGGCCTCTCGGCGGGCGTCGCGACGGACCCGGTCCCCTCACCACCGATGGGCTCCCCGGCTGACGGCCTCTCGGCGGGCGTCGCGACGGACCCGGTCCCCTCACCACCGATGGGCCTAGAATATGTGCCTGTTCCACACGGAGTGACGCCGCGCCGTGCGGGTGTTGCCGAGCTGGCTCCGACGACGCTGCGCCGACGCCCTCAGGCTCAGCTTCCTTCGGGGCTCGGTGAGCACGCACGGAGGGCTCCGACGGCGCCCGCGTGAGCAAACCGTTCGCCGACTCGTGGCAATGCCATCGACCGCGGAGTCGCTGGCGATGGGAGCGTACCAACGGTCACCTGGCTCAGGGTCGCTCGTCACCGCTCGTGTCGTGGAAGCGTACATCGCGCCCCTGACACTCCCGCGGCTCCGGCGGCTCCCACAGATCGCTCGCGAGCTCGAAGATGGGGGGCGGGACCACCATCGAGAAGGTGGCGCCGCGCTCGCGGTTGCGCGCTTCCACGCGTCGACGTCGCACATCTCTCTCGGCCTCGAGCACATAGATCGTCAGCGCGACCCGAGCCGCCTCAACGCGCTCGTAGAAGCGCAGGCGCTCCTCCCGCTGGATGAGTCCGAGCTCGAGCACGACGTCGACGCCGACCGACACCACCTCCTCCGCGATCGACCAGATCTGCTCGACACAGCGCCCGACACGCTCCACGTACCACGCCATCACCCCATCGTCGGGTCGGTCGGGCCGGAACAGGCGCGCCATCCACGCGTCGAGGGTGAGGCGCACCGCGCCATGGTGGTGAGCGAGCTGCAGCGCGAACGTGGACTTTCCGGCCCCGACGGGTCCCACCACCAGATGCACGCGCGCTTGCCGAGTGCCCTCCTCTTCGCGTAGCTTGGAGGAGTCTTCGCTGCGTCCTTGGGTGGCCCCTCTCGGCCCCTTGGCGGCATCCAACATCTCGGTCGTCCGCGGCGCGGCGGCTTCCGCGCCCGCGCTCTCGGTCGTCCGCGGCGCGACTCCGTTCGGTGTGAGCTCCTCGGTTGGCGCTGGCTTCGTTCCCATGACCGAACCATCGCCCGACGCGGCCTCCGGCGGGAGCTATCGGCGGCGACGGCGCCACCGTCGGATGTGGACATCCGTCCACATCGCCCACCTCGGAGCCGCGCCGCGTGGAGCCACCTTGGGCCCGAGGTGTCGCCGGGTGCAGAAAAGAGCCGAGTTGCGCGTGGATCGGGCTTGTCGCTATCCTCACGGTCCGGTCGATGTACGACGACGACGGCGACGATCAGGGCGGGGCGACGCAGGTCTTCAGCTCCGACGACCCGCTCACGGGGATGGAGTGGTCCGTCAACCTGACCGAAGACGAGACCGTGGTGATGAAGGCCCACGAGATCGCGTGGGAGGTCCTGCGGGGGACGCTCGATCCGGAGGACGTCTTCGTCTGGCGCGACGGCATGGACGACTGGGTGCCGATCGGAGCGTGCGCCGAGATTCAGCGCGTGGTGGCCGAGTACCAATCGGGCCAGTCGGGAGCGCCCCAAGGCGCGAGCGCGCCCGACTTCGGCGCCACCGTGATGATGGACATGCTCGCCCACGAAGAGGCCGAGCACCGCTCGGAGCGCGCTCCTGCTCGAGGTCCAGCCCTGCCCGCCGCCGATCATCCGCTCGCCGGCACCATGATCATGGACACCAGCCAGGACGACGTGGGCCAAAGCCACGAGGCGTCGCGCACGCTGGCGTCCCCGCTGGCCCACCTCGAGGCATCACGGCCGGTTCCCGCGGTGCCCCCGCGAGCGCCCCCGCCCTCGCGCCGCGCTCCGCCACCACGCCGCGTCACGCGCGATGAGCCCACCGCCGCGTTCCCCATGCTCGGGATCCCGGGAGCGCCGTCGCCGTCGGCCCCACGCGATCCGCTCTCCGACCTCGGGAGCCTCGCGCCCGAGCCGCTCGGGGGCGGCGTGGCCGCCGCGTTCGAGCCCCCGCTGTCGACCCCGCGCGGGGTTCTGCCCAACGCCCCAACCCAGCCCGCAGCAGCGCTCGGAGGGAGCCCCTTCGGCGTGGCGCCGGTGGTCGCGCCCGGCGGCGTGGGGACAGCCATGGGCCAGGCGCCAGCCGCGTCGGTGCCCCCCACGAGCCTGACCCACCCCGCGGTGCTCGCCGCGCAGCTCGAGGCGAAGCCCAAGAGCTCGGTGGGGCTGATCGTCGGAGCGGCCGCCGCGGTCGCCTTGCTCACGGTGGGGGTCGTGACGTTCATGGTGGTTCGCAACCGCAGCGCCGACGCCTCCACGCTCCAGGCGTCGGCGGCCAGCGTCGACGCGGACGCGCCGACTCGAGGTGCCCCCGCCGGGGACGACTCGGACGGCGACGCGAGCGACGCGACGGCGAAGGACGGCGCCCCTCCTCCCACCGACGCGAGCGGCGCCGCGTCGAGCGCTGGCCCCGAGGGAGACGCCCCTGCGAGCGACTCCGCCACCGCCTTGGACGGAAAGCAGAGCCCCACCCCGGGACCGACGACGGCCCCCACCACGCCGGTGCCCGCCGAGAAGAAGGTGGCGAGCCCGGAGCCGCCGAAAGAAGAGCCGAAGGTGGAGCCCGCGGGGGAGTTCAATCGCGACGCAGCGCGGGCCGCGCTCGATGGGGCCGCGGCCCGAGCGTCGGGCTGCGCCCAGAAGAACGGGCCTACCGGTCGAGGCCGCGTGACGGTGACCTTCTCGCCGAACGGGAAGGCGTCTCAAGCGAGCGTCGGCCCCCCCTTCGCCGGTACCCCGGTGGGGAGCTGCGCGGTCGGTGCCTTCAAGGCCGCGTCGGTGCCGCCGTTCTCCGGTGGCCCCGTCACGGTGTCGAAGTCGTTCTTCATCAAGTGACCGCGCGGTGCCGGCGCGGCCGAAACCGGAGCGCCCGCGTCACCGTTGGCTCAGCTCGTCGGCGAGCACGCGCAACAGAGGGCGCGCCACCTCCACGTACGCGCGAGCGGCTCGCTCACCCCCAGGGCCGATCCCGAGCACGACGGGGGCGGCGAAGACCCCACCCGGATTGCCGACACGGCACGCGTGCATGCCTTGCGGATCGAGCATCACGGCGAGCCACAGCGCGGTGCCCACCTTCTTCTCGAGACGACCGAGGGCGTCCACGATGGGCTTCTTTTGGGCGAGGGAGCGCTCCGCCACCGGCGCGTGCAACAGCTGCAAGGTGTCGACCGTCTCCATCCCCGCCGCGGCGAGGAACCGCTGCTCCCCGATGAGCGCGAGCATGTCGATCTCCTCGGCCACCGCGCCCGGGCGCGCCGCCGGCTTCCAGCGCAAACGCCACACCTCGTCGGGCACCTCGAGGATCCGTGTCTTGCCGGCGCTGAACGTCACCTCGGCCTCCTTCAGCTTGGCGGCGAGCCCCTCGTGCAAACTCAACGCCGTGAGCGCAGTGATGGCCCCGTCGAGCGCGGCGCGATCGTCCACGGTGCCGGCGGCGAGCCCGGTGAGGCCAATCCCGGTGCAGCGGAGCCCCATCGTGGTGGTGCTGCCCCGCCCTCTTGCGAGCTTCTCGAGCGCCGCTCGCACGCTCTGCTCGTTCTCGGGAGTCCAACTCGACCCGAGCAGCTTGCCGAGCGCCGCATCGAGCGCGGCCGCACGCCCCGCGGTGGTGCGGTCGCGGGCGGCCTTCGACTCGGCCCAGCTCAACGCGACCATGACGTCGTCGGCGAGGGTCGCGAACCCAAGCGGTGTCACCTCCGGGCGCGCGTCGAAGGCCCCCGCCCCCGCGACGAGCTCCGCCTCGACCACCAGCCCCACGCTGTCGACCGCGACCGTGACGTTGGCGCCGTCGAGCTTGCCCAGCACCTCGCCAACGCGGTCGAACCCACCGTCGAGGTCGAGGAGCGCGCGCACGTGCGAGGGCAAGGGGGCGGCCACGAGCGTCTCACGCGCGAGCGACAAGAGCTTGTGGGTAGGCTCGCGGAGCGCCTCCTTTTTCAGCTCGAGGCGCAGGTCGACCGCCGGGGACGCGGTCGGCTCTCGCGCGAGCGTCCGCGTGAGGTACGGGCCGAGCCTTCGCGCGCCCTCCCGCGAGTCGGCGACGACGAGGTGCTCGTCGAGCACGACGAGCACGGTCTCGAAGACGGGCTTGCGCAACGCGCGACCGGTGGGGACGAGGAACACCGCCTCGGGGAGGCTCGGATCCTTGTCGGTGGTGAACATCGCGTCGGCACCCTTGGTGGACAGGGCGATGAGCATCGAGGTGCTGCGCAGCCGAAACGCCGCCCCGTAGCGCAGGCCCTCCTCGGTGAGGGCTGCGGCGGCCACCGCGGCGCGCTCCTCGTCGAAGTGCTCCACGACCTGGAGAGGGAGCCCAAACAAGTTGGCGGCGAGGCCCCCCAGCGAGCGCGGGACGAACACGCCAGCGCTCCCCGTCGCATTACGCAGCGCGGTGAGCGTGCGGCCAGGAGCGGCCACGACGGCCTCGGCCAAGAGGCCCGCCGGCTCGGGGACCGGCTCCTTGTCGACGACCGCCGGCTTGGGAGGACGCGCGGCTTCGTTGCAACTGTCGCACCCCAAGGCCACCAGCGAGCACAGCACGGCGAGCGACGCGAAGGTCGGCCAGAGAGCGCAGCGCCCGTCGAGCCGAGCGCGCCGCGCTCCTCCCGTCCACGTCGCTCCCCGCGCCGACCCTGTGCTCCCACTCGATGCCATCAGCACTCCACGCGGATCGTCCGATCGATCTCGTCGCCGAAGACGGTGAGCACCTTCACCGTCACGCGCGTCGTGGCCGTGAAGCGGTGAAATGGCGTAACGAGCGCCATCGACGTCCCCTCGCGGGTGGCCTGCCACGTCGGCGCGAACACGTCGGAGCGCCCTTCGAAGTCGACCCGCCAGCTGTCGACGAAGTCGGCCCATGTGAGCGGCGTGGCCTCGTCCTTGTTGCCCTTGTTGCTCTTGTCTTCCGAGAAGCGCTCGGGCTGCGGGACCCGCACCGCGAGGAGCCGCACGGCGAGCAGACGCGGGTCGCAGTCGGCCACCAGCTCGAGCTCGACCTCCGGACGCTCGAGAAACGCGGGCGCCCCCGCGGTCGTGCGCATGAGCTCGGGGGGGATGGTGCGCATCGAGAGCTCCACGTCGTGCTCCGCCTTCACGCGCTTCCTGAGCGACGCCGCGTCGTGAGAGCACCACTCCCACGCGAGCACGGTGACGCGCCCTCCGCCCGCCTCGCGACACACCGCGTCGATCGCCGCGTCCGACATGGCCTCCGCGACCGGGCCCACGTACACCCGCGCCCCGTGCTTGGTTCCCCAGCGCCCCCCTGCCGGCTCGGCGCCATAAGCCTCGAGGAGCGCCCGCGCGTCGTCGACGACGCCCTCGGCCCAGCACCTCCGCTCACGGCGGACGACCGAGCACACCTCGAAGCTCGCGCCCCGAGCGATGAGGCGCCCCCGCGCGATCTCGATCGCCGTGCGCTGATCGTCACAAGCGATGAAGCGCCGCCCGAGATCGTGAGCCACCGCAGCCGTGGTGCCCGAGCCAGCGAAGAAGTCGGCCACGACGTCGCCCGGGCGCGAAGCCCAGCGGATGATCCGCTCCAAGAGCCCCTCCGGCTTCTGGGTGTCGTACCCCATCGCCTCGGCCTTGGGGCGATGGCGCAGCGGCCTCACGTCGAAGTCGTCCCACAGCGCGTCGACCGGCTGTTCCTTGTACCAACGCCCATCGTCGCCGCGGGTGAGGAAGTACTTGATGTACACCTTCCCCGCCGACGAGTCGTAGACGCGCCCCTCCTCGCGCAACCTCGCGATGCTGTCGTCGGTGTAGTCGCCGCGCGGCGCGGTGGTGAAATACGTCTCGCGCGCTTCGTCCCAGCGCGCACCCTTCGGCTTGCCCTTGCCGTCGAGCTCCACGGGCGCGCGTCGGCGCGGCACCGGCCCCGGGAAGTTCGCCCCTTCGCGCTTCGAGTAGACGAAGATGGTGTCGATCACGCGACCGAGCTGCTTGGACGCGGCTTGGCGCCCGAGGTTGGGAGCGCGCCGCCAGACGATCTCGTTGCGAAAGCACTCCGGCCCGAACACCTCGTCGAGCAAGAGGCGCAGCACCGCGTTGGCCCGCCAGTCGCAGTGGACGAAGATCGCGCCGCCGTCGGCCAAGAGCTCGTGCATCAGCGCGAGCCGCTCGTACATCAACTGCGCGTAGCCAGCCATGCCCCCCGCGTGCGCGTCGCGGTACGCGCGGCGCTCCATGGCCGCCCCCGAGCGCCCGGTCTGACTGTAGTAGCTCACGCCGGTGGCGTAAGGCGGATCGATGTAGATGAGATCGATCCGCCCCGCGTGATGCTCGAGGAGGGCCTCCATCGCGAGGCGGTTGTCGCCGAAGATGAGCCGATTGTGGAGAGGCCCAGCGCCCGTCGTCGCTGGCGCCGGCGCGAGCGGCAGCGCCGGCTTTCGGTGTGGAGCGCCGCCGATGGCCGCGGCATCCACGCGCTCCACGAGCGTCAGGTCGTTCGCCGGAGCGAGGCCTTTCTCGGGGGCGAACCTCGAGTCCCCCCGAAGCGGCCGCGTCTTGCCCGGCCACACGAGCGTCAGGCCGCCCGAGCCATCCTTGCGACGCCTGCTCGCCATGTCTCGGACGTGCCGGAATCGGGGAGCGTGAGCAAGCAGTTCGTGGCCTCGGCGGCATCTCTTCATGGCGCGCGGCTTGACCAGGCCGCCGCCGGATAGTAACTCCCGCTCGATGCCCCGATGGATGCACAGACGGATGGGCCCCTTTCGCGGCCGCGCGGCCGGCGTGGCGCTGTGGGGTCTGACGCTGGTCGGTGGGGCGAGCCTCGTTGGGTCGTCGCTCGGCTGCATCGACAAGAGCACCGAGCATCGCGTGCGTGCCAACGCCTACCTGCGCGGAGGGGACGCGGAGAAGGCGCTCGCCGAGATCGAGCTGGGCCTCCAACACAAGAGCGACGATCTGTCCCTCGTGATCCTCAAGGGCAAGGCCTTGTTCGAGCTCGAGCGCTACGACGACGCGAAGACCGCCTACGGCCGGGCCCTCGACGTGGGCGCGGGCAGCCCTCGCGAGCTGGGGGAGGCCCACCTCGGCCTGGCCATGATCGCGATGCGACAGGATGCCCTCCCCGAGGCCAGGGAGCGCTTCAAGAAGCTCGTCGAGCTCGATCCCAAAGACGGCGACGCGCGCATCAACCTCGCCCGCGTGTGCCTGCAGATCGACGACCTCCCCTGCGCCGTGGAGCACGGCGAGGAGGCCGGACGACTGCGCGGACGCAGCGAGGACGTGCTCTTCACGCTGGGCCGCATCTACGTCGCGGGCAAGCAGTACGACGAGGCGGAGAAGACCTTCAACCACATCTGCGAGGTGGTCCCCAACGCCGCGTCCTGCCCCTACGGCGTCGCCCTCGTCGCAGCCCAGCGCGGCGAGCAAGACAAGGCCCTCGCCAAGCTTCGCGAGGCGGTGGAGCGCAAGCTGCCGAACCCCGACAAGCTCGCCGAAGATCCGATGCTGGCGCCGCTCCGCGACAACCCCGAGTTCAAGAAGGTGGTCGATTCCGCCGCCAGCGGCTCGTGACGGTCGAGCGGCGCCACCGCGTGTCGAGGGGGTGGCCTACTCCGCGGCGTCTGCCTTGCGCAGCAGCGGGAAGCCGAGGTGCTCACGCTGCAGGAGGTAGGCCTCCGCGACGCGGCGGGCGAGCGCGCGCACCCTCCCGATGAAGCGCTGCCGCTCGGTCACCCCAATGGCGCCGCGCGCGTCGAGCACGTTGAACCGGTGCGACGCCTTCACCAAGCAGTCGTAGGCTGGCAGCACCAGCGCCTGCTCGGGATCGATCACCTGCACCGTCTTCTCCTTCTTGCCCTTCTTCACCACCTTCGAGGTGGCCCCGCGCAGGATGAGCCGCTCCACCTCCGCCTCGTAGTGATCGAAGGCAGCGAAGTACGCCTCGACGGGCGCCTCCTCGAAGTTGTAGGTCGACCACTCCCACTCCGCCCGCTTGAAGATCTCGCCGTAGCGCACGCCGTTGCCATACTCGAGCGCGTACACGTCATCCACGTCTTGCAGGTACATGGCGATGCGCTCGAGCCCGTAGGTGAGCTCGCCGCTCACCGGCTTGCAGTCGAAGCCCCCCACCTGCTGGAAGTAGGTGAACTGGGAGATCTCGAGCCCATCGAGCCACACCTGCCACCCGAGCCCCCACGCCCCGAGGGTGGGCGACTCCCAGTCGTCCTCGACGAACCGCACGTCGTGCTCCATGGGGTCGGTGCCGAGCGCGCGCAGCGACTCGAGGTAGAGATCTTGGATGTCGAGGGGGCTCGGCTTGAGGATCACCTGGAACTGGTGAAACTGCTGGAGCCGGTTCGGGTTGTCGCCGTAGCGGCCGTCGGTGGGTCGACGCGACGGCTCCACGTACCCCACGTTCCACGGCTCCGGACCCAGCGCGCGCAGGAAGGTGGCGGGGTTGAACGTGCCCGCTCCCACCTCCGAGTTGTACGGCTGCACGATGAGGCACCCGCGTTGGTTCCAGAAGTCGGCGAGCGCGAGGATGATTTCCTGAAAGGTCACGCCCGACTGCTATCCAGGCTGGAGCCCGAACGCAAGGCGGCGCGCCCAAGGGCAAGCAGCGGGGCCCCCGCACCGGTCACTTCTTGATGTCGTAGCGGGCCATCAGCCGCTGCAGGTGGCGCCGATCGACCCCGGTGTCGCGGGCTGCCTGCGACACGTTGCCGCCAGCCACATCGAGGGCATGCTCCACGTAAGCGCGCTCGAACCGCTCGATCCACACGTCTTTGGCCTCGTGGTACGGCACCTTCAGCAGCGCGTCGTCCACCACCGTGGGGAGCCCCCCGTCGTTGCCGTGATCGGTGACGCCCGAGCGCACCGCGGGGTTGCCAGGCGCGCTCTGGGGGCCGAGCACGCACCAGCGCTCCACGATGTTGCGCAGCTCGCGCACGTTGCCGGGAAACTCGTAGCGGAGCAGCATCGCGAGCGCGTTCTCGCCGAGCGGCGTGAGCTGAGGCTGACCGGAGGCCACCCGCCGACGGTTGAGCTCGTCCTGGATGTGCTGCACGAGCATGGGGATGTCTTCGATGCGCGTCCTGAGCGGTGGGATCCGCACCACCACCACCGCGAGGCGGAAGTATAAATCTTGCCGAAATACACCGCGCTCGGCGTCGTGAGCGAGGTTCTTGTTGGTGGCCGCCACCACGCGCACGTTCACGGGGATGCTGTGATCGGAGCCCACTGGCTTCACCTCGCGGCGCTCGAGCACACGCAAGAGCTTGGCCTGCATGTCGAGCGGGAGCTCGCCCACCTCGTCGAGGAACACCGTGCCGCCGTGGGCCGACACGAACGCCCCGGGGCGGTCGCTCACGGCGCCCGTAAAGGCCCCCTTCACGTGCCCCATCAGCTCGCTCTCGATGAGCTCGCGAGGAATGGCGCCGCAGTTGAGCGTGACGAACGACCCGGTGCGGGTGCTGTGGGTGTGGAGGCCCTCGGCGGCGAGCTCCTTGCCGGTGCCGGTCTCGCCCTCGATGAGCACGGTGAGATCGCTCCCCGCCACCTTCTCGAGCACGGCGAACATCTCGCGCATGGTCGGGCTCTGGCCGAGCATGCGGCCGAAGCGGTGGGCGCTCGACATCTCCTGCTCGACGTGCTCGCCGAGCGGCTCGAGGCGGAGCATCGTCTTACCGGTGCGCAAGAGCACCGCGTCGCGGACGGTCACCCGATCGATGCGCATCTCGCCGATGTAGGTGCCGTTGGTGCTCCCGAGGTCGCTGAGCGTCCAGCCAGCGTCGCAGGCGCGAATGGCGAGGTGCTCGCGCGACACCGAGCGATCGTTCACGAAGATGTCGGCCTCGGGAGAGGCGCCGAAGCGCACCTCGTCGCGCGCGAACGTGAACGACTGCCCCCTCTTCGCCTCGTCGGGGGTGTCGACGATGGTCACCTGGATCTTCTCGAGCCGACGCACCTCCGGCCGTGCGGCCATCGCCTGCGTGCCGTGGGGTCGCGAGCGGGGCGATCCGGCGGGGGGTGCGGGCTCCTTCGGTCCGTTCACGGCGACTCCCCGCGGCCTGACGTCGGCGCGAGCAGCTCCCCGGCGGGACCCGCACCTTGGCGGAGCGTTCGTTGGCAGACCTTGAGCATGTCGAGGTGGGACATGGTACTTCGCCGGCGCCAGGGGCCGGTTCGAAACCTTACATCCGCCCGTCGAGGGGATCGACCGGCTTATCCGGCTTCGGGCTCGGTGGCACGGGGAGGGGTGCGGGAGCAGGCGGCTTGGACCAAGGCCGTACCGGCACCGGCGGTGGCGACGGCGCCTCGCTCGAGGAGGCGGCTAGCGGCGGGGTGTCGGAGGGCTCGAGCGCTGGGACCGAGCCGGCCGGAGGGGCGGCGGACCGGGAGGCCTCGGGCTCGCTGGGCGCGGCGGGGCGTCGCTCGGTGACGTCGCCGGTCGGCGTGGTCGATGGCTCCGGATCCGCAGCGATCACCTCACCTCTGCCGACCCCGCTGAACCACGCCGCCACGCCTCCAACCACCACCGCGAGGACGCCCGCCGCCACGAGGGGTGTGCGTCGAGGTCGAGCGCGTCTCGGCTCGACGCTGTCGAGCGTGAGCGCCTCCGACGTCTGATGCATCGGGTCGTCGGTGACGCGCCCTGCGCTCGACACGAGGGCGGCGCGCGCGAGCTCGGCGGCCACGAGCGCGTGCGAGAGCTGGCCGGTCGACTCCGCGGTGTAGCCGAAGGCCTCTTGCAGCGCGCGCACCGCCTCGCCTGCGCTGGCGAAGCGCTGGCTCACGTCGCGGTTGCAGCAGCGCTGGAACCAGGCCTCGTAGGCCGGCCCGAAGTCGGCGCCCCGCTCGGCGGCGGTGGGCATCGGCTCGTAGGCGATCTGGGCGATGAGGTGCGTGAGGGTGTTGGCGGTCCAAAAATCGTCGCCGGTGAGGAGGCGATGGGCGATGAGACCGAGAGCCCAGATGTCGGACTGCGCCGAGATCTTCTCCGCCTCCGATTTGCACTGCTCGGGCGACATGTACATCGGGGTTCCGAACACGTCGCCGGTCTGAGTGGCCTTCACGAAGGCGAGGTCGCCGGTGGCGCCGCTCAGCTTGGCGATCCCGAAGTCGAGGATTTTCAGGCACGGGGTGCCGTCGTCGCGCGTCGTCAGGAACAGGTTCTCGGGCTTGAGATCGCGGTGGACGATTCCGATGGCGTGCGCCTTGTCGAGCGCGATCGCCATCTGACGCAAGTAGACCAGCACCTCGCGGGGAGGCAGCGGCCCGAGCTCGTCGCTGAGGTCCTGCAGGTTCTGACCTCGGAGATACTCCATCACCAGGAAAGGAGCGCTCTCGAGATCGGTGGCGATGTCGGTGTCGACGACGCGACACACGTGGTCGCTGTCGATGCGCGCAGGGGTCTTCGCCTCGCGTCGGAAGCGCTCGCGCGTGGTGGCGGTCTTTGCCACCGACGGGTTGAGGATCTTCAGGGCGAACCGTTCATCGGTCTTGATGTGCTGGACGAGGTACACCTGCCCCATCCCGCCCTCACCGAGCTGGTTGATCACGCGGTACTTGTCCGCGATGACGTATCCAGGCCCGATGTTGTGAGAAGCCATCGCCAAGCGGAGACCCCCGTTCGAGCTGACCGTTCGAGCTGGGCAGACACCCCTCCCACCATGAGCTTGGGCTGCCCAGAAGCGCCACCGGAGGCGCTGCGAGGGATATTCAGCGTAGCACCAAATTTCCGTTGTCGGAAACGGGCGAGCCGTTCATAACCGGTCGTCCGCCGCGCCTCGGACGGGCGGCTGGGCCGCGCGGCTGCAGCCGGGGGGCAGACGGGCGAACCGACAGACGGCAGACTGGCAGGCAGCGACACGAACAGAGCGGCATGACCACGGAGGAATCCAACGAGCCCGAAGGCCTTGCCGAGGCGGAAGGTGAAGGAGCAGCCACGCCGGCCGCGACCGACGACGGGGCCGCGGCCGACGAGAGCGCCGGCGCGGACTCTCCGGCCGACGAGGGTGCCGACGCGGACGGCGGAGACGACGCGTCGGGCGCTCGCGCTGGCCGGCGACCGTTCACGCCCCGCAAGAACGTGACGGTGCTCGAGCACGAGGGCCGACGGTTTCACATCATCGGCACCGCGCACGTCTCCAAGAAGAGCGTGGAGGAGGTGCGCGAGGTCATCGAGGAGGTTCGGCCCAACACCGTGTGCGTCGAGCTCGATCCGATGCGCTACGAGGCCCTCACCGACGACAGCCGCTGGCGCAAGCTCGACATCTTCCAGGTGATTCGCCAGAAGAAGGTGCTGTTCCTGATGGCGAGCCTCGCGCTCCAGGCCTACCAGCGCCGCCTCGGAGAGCAGCTCGGCGTCAAGCCGGGCGCCGAGCTCCTCGCCGGTGTGGAGGCCGCCAAGCGCGTCGGCGCGCAGGTGGTGCTCGCGGATCGAGACGTGCAGGCCACCCTTCGCCGCACGTGGGCGAACCTCGGCTTCTTCAACAAGCTCAAGCTCATCGCGGCCCTCGGAGCGAGCGTGTTCGACACCGAGGAGATCGGCGAGGAGCAGATCGAGGCGCTCAAGGATCGCGAGCACATCACCGACATGATGGGCGAGTTCGCGCGCGTCATGCCCGAGGTGAAGGTGCCGCTGATCGACGAGCGCGACCGTTACCTGATGAGCGCGATCACCGACGCCCCAGGCGAGGTGGTGGTGGCGGTGGTCGGCGCCGGTCACGTCGCGGGCATGGTGCGCGAGCTCGGCACCGAGGTCGATCGGGAGGCGCTGACCAAGGTGCCGCCACCGTCGCCCTGGGTGGGGCTCGTCAAGTGGATCATCCCCCTCATCATCCTCGGCGCCTTCTATCACGGGTACCGACAGCACCAGGGCGAAGACCTGACGCAGATGCTCACGGCGTGGATTCTCCCCAACGCCGTGGTCTGCGCCGTCTTCACCGCCATCGCCGGGGGCAAGCTCTTGAGCGTCCTCGCCGGCTTCGTCGCTTCGCCCATCACGTCGCTCAACCCGACGATCGGCGCGGGGATGGTGGTGGGCTTGGTGGAGGCCCTCTTGCGCAAGCCCACCGTCGAGGACGCCGAGCGCCTCGGCACCGAGGTCAACACCTTCGCGGGCATGCGCAAGAACCCCTTCTCACGCATCCTCCTCGTCTTCGTCGCGGCCCAAATTGGCTCCGCGCTCGGCGCCTACATCGGCCTCGGCTGGGTGCTGAGCCTGCTCTGAGATACCTCGAAGGTGCTCCGCACCCTCCCCCCACGCTGCGCGTTGCGCTTGGGCCCCAACGCCCAGGCGCGCTTCGCGAGCGCTCGGGGCGCGTCACCCGCTGACGCTCCTCCGACGGACGGGCGCGCCCCCGGTGAAGGTGACGCGGGCTTGGTCGCGACGGGTCTCGACGATGGGCCGAACCCCGAGGAGGCAGTCGATGACGTCGATGTTGGTGGTGCTGTGGAGCGAGAGCGGGGTGGTGGTGAAGGCGCCGCCACCGGCCAGCGCGAGAGGGAGGAGGAGCTGATCGGCGAGGTGCTCGCCCACGGGGACATCGGCGGCGAGGAAGGTCTCGACCTCGTCGGCGAGGGCAGCGGCCACCCTCTCCGCGGGCAGCCCCTTCTCCCCGAAGGCGGTGAACGTCTCGGTCACCGAGCGGCGCCCGAGCGTCATCATCACCACGTTGCCGGGACCGGCCGCCCTCACCACCTCGACCTCGCAGTCGTCGTCGTCGAGCCCGAGGCGCTCCCGCAACACGGCGAGCTCGCGCTCGGCGATCTGCGGCGAGAGGCGCGAGACGATCGCGCGAGCCCGGCGCGTCCGCAGCGCGCCCGTCTCCAGGAGCTCGAGGGGGCGGAGCTTGTCGACGGGGCGCACCGCCACCAGGATGCGTCCGCCTCCCGCCGGGTAGAAACCATGGCGCTCGAGGCGGAGCGACACCTCGGCCCCCATCGCCCGCAGGAGGGGCGCGAAGGTGCACTCGATGAAGTGAAACGGCGGCGCCATGGTGTTGTGGGTGCCCCCCTCGAGCACCACCGTGCTCGGCCCCTCGGCGAACAGGAGCGGGTAGAGGATGGTCTGAAGCACGAGACACGCGCTCCCTGCCGTGCCCACGCTGAAGCTGTAGTTGCCGGCGTGAGGCTTCCCTGGGGAGAACGTGACCGTCTTGGAGTGAGCCTTCGCGCCGATCACCTCCGCCCCGCAGATCTCCGCGATGGCCGTCACGCTGGTGAGGTGTTGTCGCAACAGACCCGGACGCGAGCGCTTCGCGCGCACGTTCTCGAGCCGGATCGGCTGACCCGTGAGCGCCGACAACGCGAGCGATGTCCGCAAGATCTGACCTCCTCCCTCGCCCTGCGAGCCATCGATGACGAGCGGTTCCACGCGCCGATCATGCCACTTGTTGGGCCGTTTGCCGGCGTCCGTGAATAATCCCGAGGATGGTGGGCCACCTCTTGATCCGGCAGGCGACGATGCAGACCGAGATCCAGGTGGGAGGGAGCGTGGACGCCACCATGGCCAACGCCTTCGCCATCGTGCTCGCGCGTGACGTCAAGACGCTCTCTGCCGGACGCGACACCATCACCCTCGACTTCCGCGAGCTCGAGCTCGACGACGGCTCGGCGGTCGCCGAGACCGTCAACGCCCTGCGCGAGCTCTTGGTGCAGGCCTCTCTGGTGGTTCACAACGCGCCGCAGATGCTCGCTCACACCCTCTACAAATGCGGCATGCTCGAGGGCGCGAGGTTGGTGCTGAAGACCCCCCGCATCGAAGAGCCCACCACCACCTGACCGTGCCTCCGGCCGGCGCGGGTCGAGACCGCTCGGAGCATCACGACCGCGTGAGCCTCACAGCTCGAGCGCGCGCCACAGATACCAGCTGGCCACGCTCCGGTAGGGCCGCCAGCGCTCCCCACGCTCCGCGAGCAGCTGCGGCTTGGGCACCTCGCGAAGACCGTAGGTGAGCGCGAACGCCTTGCGGATCGCGTAGTCGCCGAGCGGCAACACGTCGGGCCGTCCGAGCTGAAACAGGAGCAGCATCTCGACCGTCCAGCGCCCCACGCCCCGCACCTCGGTGAGCGTCTCGACGATCGCCTCGTCCGGCATCGTGGCGAGCTTGCGCAGCGACGGCACCTTCCCCGCCAGCGTCTTTTGCGCCAGATCGGAGAGCGCGGCGGCCTTCGCCCCCGACAGACCGGCAGAACGCAGCCGCGCTTCGCTCGCCGCCGCCACGTCTTCGGCGCGCAGCTCGCGGCGCCCGGGAAAGAGCGCGCACACGCGCCCGAAGATCGTCGCCGCGACCCGTCCGGTCAGCTGCTGATACACGATCGCCCGGGCCAGCGACGCGAAGGTGGAGCGCGCGCGGCTCCGCTCCATGCGAAACGGCCCCACCCGACGCATGAGCGCGCGCAGCACGGGATCCTGACGGCTCAGGCTCCGCACCGCCGCCTCCGCATCGTAGGGGAGCGCGTCCGGCAGCGCGAGCGCCACCCCCTCGAGCGCCAGGAGGCGCGCCTTCGTGACCACGCCCCCTCTCGCGCTAAAACCTCCCGGCCGTCCGTTCGCGCCCACCACCCGGTGGCACGGGATGATGATCGGCAGCGGGTTGTGGGCCATCGCGCGGCCCACCGCCCGCGCCGCGCCGCTGGCTCCCGCGGCCTCGGCGAGCGCGCCGTAGGTGATCGTGGCTCCACGCTGCACCCCGCGGAGGGCGTCGTACACCGACTGTGCGAACGACGAGGTTCGCGCGAGATCGAGCGGCGCCTCCACGGGCGCGCTCGCCCCCCCACCGAGCTCGCGGGCGACCGCGCGCATCGCAGCCCGCACCCACGGCGGCGGTGGACGCTCTTGGATGTCTCCCTCCTGGGCGCGCACCCGCGCCTCGGTGGCGGCTCGGCTGCCTTCCGGCAACACGAGCCTCACGAGCCCACGCTGGCTCCAGACGAGGCCACAAGGCCCGAGCTTCGTATCGAACAGGGCAAAAGCCATATCGCTTGCGCCGGCCATGATCGCGACGAAGGCTATCGCGACCTCGACGATGATGCACCTCGCGCTCACGCGCCTTTTGGGTGTCCTGCTGCTCGCGGCGGCCGGGCTCGGCTCGCTCGGATGCCTCCAGGTGGGATACCTCGCCCAGGCCGCCTACGGTCAAGACGACATCTCGTTTCGAACGCGCGCCATCGAGGCGCTCCTCGAGGACGAGCACCTCGACGATCACACCCGCTCGATGCTCGCCCTCATCGGCGACGTGAAGGCGTTCGGTGAGCAGAAGGGCATCGCCGCCACCGGAAACTATCGCGAGTATGTGAAGCTCGATCGGCCCGTGGTGGTGTACGTGGTGAGCGCCTCGCACCCGCTGCGCTTCGAGTCGGTCACCTGGTGGTTCCCGATCGTGGGGAGCGTGCCCTATCTCGGCTGGTTCACCGAGCGCGACGCCGAGAAGTTCGCCGCGGAGCTCGAGGCGGAGGGTTGGGACGTGGATCTGCGCGGCGCCCGCGCTTACTCCACGCTGGGTTGGTTCGACGACCCGGTGCTCTCGACGATGCTTCGACCGCGGCCGACGGTGGTGGGCGAGATGGTCAACGTGGTGCTCCACGAGTCGGTGCACGCCACCCACTACGTGAACAGCCAGTCGGCGTTCAACGAGAGCCTCGCCGACTGGGTGGCCGACATCCTCACCGACGAGTACCTGCGCGATCGGCTCGCGCTCGACCGCTGGGAGCTGTTCGCCTACGCCAAGAGCCAGACCGATCGCGCGCAGCGCGAGCAACGCTTCGCCGACGTGCACGACCAGCTCGAGGCCCTCTACGCCTCCAAGCTCAGCGATGAGGACAAGCTGGCCGAGAAGCAGCGCATCACCGGCCGCCTGCGCGCGGAGACGAGCTTCTGGCGGCCGATCAACAACGCCACCTTGGCCAACGCGCGCACCTACCACGGCGGCAACGACGCCTTCGCCGCCCTCTTCGACGCTTGCGGCAAGAGCTGGCCCCGCTTCTGGGCGGCGGTGAAGGCGATCGACGGAGACTCCTTCGCCAAGGCACAGGTGCGCGACGTGAAGCCGGTGATCGAGCCGCTGACGCGGGGTGGCTGCCGCGCGAGCGGGGGCACCTGATGCGCATCCTCCTCATCCACACCGGGGGGACGCTCATGATGCGCAGCGGGAAGGCGGACGAGCCGCTCGTCATCGACGACTACGCCCGCGACCTCATCGCGGAGATCCCCGTGCTCGCCAAGATCGCCGACATCGACACCCGCATCCTCTGGCAGATCGACTCGAGCGAGATGCAGCCCGAGCGCTGGATCGAGCTCGCCCGCACCGTCCACGCGGCGCTTCCCCACTACGACGGCGTGGTGGTGGTCCACGGCACCGACACCATGGCCTACACCGCGAGCGCGCTCGCGTTCCTCTTGCCCAAGCTCGATCGCCCCGTGATCCTCACCGGCTCGCAGCGACCGCTCGACCGCATCCGCAGCGACGCGCGTCAGAACCTGATCGACGCGTTCCAGCTCGCTACCGAGCCCATCCCCGAGGTGGGCCTCGCCTTTGCGTCGCAGCTCTTGCGCGGGTGTCGCGCCACCAAGGTCGACGCGTGGGGGCTCGACGCCTTCGCCTCGCCGATGTGCGCGCCGCTGGCCGAGCTCGGCATCGACGTCGACATCGGCGATCACGTGCTCGAGCGACGCACCCCCGACCCGTTCGACGACCGCCTCGAGCCGAGCGTGTTGACCGTGCGTTTGTTCCCCGGCCTGGAGCCCAACCTCCTGCGGGGCGCGCTCGACAGCGGCGTGCGAGGCCTCGTGTTGCAGACCTTCGGGGCCGGCAACGTGCCCACGATGGATCGCTCGATCGTGCCCGTGATCGAGAAGGCGACGCGGATGGACGTGCCCGTGGTGATCGTGAGCCAGTGTTACCGGGCCCACGTCGATCTCTCACGCTATTCGGGCGGCACCGCCGCGCTCGGCGCCGGCGCGATCGGCGCCGGCGACATGACCGACGAGGCGGCCCTCACCAAGCTCATGGTGGCCCTCGGGCGCGCCGGCGAGCGCGGGCGCGTCAGCACCGCGCGTGAAGCCTTCGCCACCGCCCCGGTGGGGGAGATGAGCAAGCGCCACGGCCGCAGCATGCCGCCGCCGCCCCCTACGCTCGGCTGAGCGCCGCGCGTCTCCGTTCGAACCGGCGGGGGAGGCGGTGCCGGGAGGTGCGCGCGCATCATCACTGGCTGGAGTCGCTGGCATCGGCTGTGCGATGATAGCTCTCGTGGGCGACTCCAATCCCGAGTTCACAATCAGCGAGAGCAGCATCGAAGACCGCGGGGAGCTGCGCTTTCAGGTCGATCTCGCCGTGACCGTGAACAGCGAGAGCAACTTCTACGCGGGCTTCGCGAGCAACCTCTCCGCGGGCGGCATCTTCGTGGCCACCCACATCGTTCACCCAGTGGGTACACGGTTCAACCTTTCCATCCACTTGGACGACGGCCTGGGCGTGGTTCGGGGGGTCGGCGAGGTGCGCTGGCTGCGCCCTCGAGACGAGACCGCAGGCCTGCCGGCAGGCATTGGCATCCGCTTCATGGAGATCGAAGGAGACGGCGCCGAGCGCATCGAGCTGTTCCTGGCCAAGCGTGGTCCCATGAAGGTGGGTCCGAGCAAAGCCCCCCCACCCCCCGACCCCTGAGCCCCCGAATCTCGCAACCCAACCTGGAGCGCCCATGACGGGCCGCTGTTCACCAGGCGCCACGAGTGGGCGGCGCGCTCCCCGTGGGCAGGCAGGATTCCCGAGGGCTCGGATGGCGCCCTTGGGCTAAGGTGAAGGCCGTCGAGGCGACCGTGCCCACCATCGAGCTATCGCACACCGAAGAGCCGAGCGATCGCCGCCCGAGAGCGGGCCGTGCGCTGCGCGCGCTCGGGCGCTACGCGACGCTCCGCCGCGCGGCGGTGCTGCTCCTGCCCGCGCTCTTGGTGGTGGCGGCCGACGTGAGCCTGCGCGGGGGGCGTCTGGCCGAGCTCCCAGGCAAGTACTTCGGCAGCTACGGCGTCGCGGTGGCCGAGAGCGCCCTCGTGTGGGGCCTGCTGCTCGCGTGCGCGTCGGCCCGGCGAGGCCGGCTGCGCTGGGTGGCGGCCGGCACGTTCGTCGCCCTCGCCACCGTCTCCCTGGGCACCCAGATCTACTTCTACCGGCAATACTCCACCTACCTGAACCTCGACGCCACGCTGTGGGGCACCGACATGAGCGACAGCGTGCTCGGACAGCTCGAGGCCGACGGGAAGCACTTCCTGCTCTCGGTGGCGCCGCCGCTGTTCCTCGCCACCGCCCTCGTCTGGCTCGGCCGGCGCCTCATCCGCACGCGCAAGCGCACCGCCAACCTCCTCGCCTGTGTCGCCCCGGTGGCCCTCGTCGGCGCGCTGCTCATCCCGTGCAGCTACCGCGCGGTGCAAGGCTCCACGCCCGACGTGATCTACTTCCACGCCGTAGGGGGCCTCGCCAAACAGCTCACCGGCCTCGACGATCGACGCGACCTGCGCCCGATGCGCCGAAACCCGCCGTCGCTCCCGTCGCTCACCGCCGCGCCGCCCATCCCACGCAACGTGCTCTTCATCCTGTCCGAGAGCATCCGCGCCGACGTGGCCTGTTCCTCCCCCGCGTCGAGCTGCCCCGTGATGCCGTTCACCAACCGCGCCGCACCCCAGCGCGTGGGCTTGTCCCAGATGCGCTCCAACTCCTCTACCACCGCCATCCAGCTCGCGGTGTTGTGGTCGGGGCTCGAGCCCACCGCGTCGCGCGAGGCGCTCCACGGCGCCCCGCTCCTGTTCGACTACGCCCACGCCGCCGGCCTCGACACCGCCTACTGGTCGAGCCACCACATGATGTTCGCCAACTCGCGGTTGTTCGTGCAAGACCTACCCACGCGGTTTCAGTGCGGCGCCACCCACCTCGATCCACTCGCCGACATCGATCTCGGAGCCGACGACCGCTTGCTCACCGCGCGCATCGAGCATGAGCTCGGCCAGCTCCGCGAGCCCTTCTTCGCGGTAGCGCACTACGGGAACACGCACCTGCCCTATCTCGTCGACGAGACCAACGCGCCCTTCCAGCCGGCCTCACCGAGCAAGGCTCAGAGCGACAACGAGGCGTATCGCAACCTCTACAAGAACGCGGTCCATCGTCAGGACGAGACGATCGCGCGCCTCATCGAGCACGTGCGCAGCCTCCCCCTCTCGGAGCGCACGGTGATCTTCTACACCGCCGATCACGGCGAGCAGTTTCGCGAGCACGGCCAGCTCGGCCACACGGGCTCCCTCTTCGACGTGGAGATCCACGTGCCAGCCTGGCTCGACGCTCCGGGGGAGCAGCTCACCAACGAGGAGCAGCGCCACCTGGCGAACAACCGTGACGCCTACGTCTTTCACACCGACGTCACCCCCACCCTGCTCGATCTGATGGGCCTGTGGGACGCGCCCGAGCTCGCCCCCTTCGTCGAGCCCATGGTCGGCCGCTCGCTCCTCCGGCCTCTCGAACGCGAGCCGCTGGTCGCGATGACCAACTGCTCGGGGGTTTGGGGCTGCGCCTTCGAGAACTGGGGGGTGATGCGCGGCTCCCACAAGCTCATCGCTCGCGAGTGGGACAACGGCTGGCTCTGCTACGACGTGAGCGCCGACGTCGACGAGCTCTCCCCCCTCGCGCTCACTCACTGCGGCGAGCTGCTCACCGCAGCAGAGCGCGTGTTCCAGGCCCTCCCCGGCCGCCACTGAGCCGCCATCGCGCTCAACCGCAGGGGTTGTTGCTATCGTAGAGCTCCGTTGCAACAGACGCCCTTCACCCTGCTCGCGCGGCTCGGGCTCGCGACCGTGCCCGCCGCCCTCATCGCGTCGAGCTGCGTCACGCTCTACGACCTCGAGAGCTACGCCAGCGCGGTGACCTTGCTCTGCGAGCGCGTGGCCGCCTGCGAAGGAGGCGACTCGTTCTACCCGGGCTGCGTGGAGCAGGCAGGGGCGCGCCTCGGCGCCGCGTCCGCCGAGGAGCGGGCAGCGTTCCTCTTGGTGTTCACCGACTCCGGCTGCCTCGAGAGCTGCGACGCGGCCAGGAGCTGCTTCGACACCGTTCCACTCTGCGGCGACTCGCGATCGAGCTGCGGCGTAGAGGCCCAGTGCTGCGGTTTCTGGACGGCGGGCGCGGCGTGCCAGGGCGGCGCGTGCTGCCAACCCAATGGCGTGAGCTGCACCAGCGACGACGACTGTTGCGCCTCGAGCTGTATCGCTGGCGCCAACGGAAACACCTGCGGAGGCGGCACCTGCGCACCGCTCGACGCGAGCTGCAACGTCGCCACCCCATGCTGCAGCGCGAGCCATGTGTGCAGCCCCGAGTCCGCGACCTGCGTGCCGTGCGCGCAAAACGGCGCGAGCTGCGACGCGAGCGCCGTCTGTTGCAGCCGCTATTGCGAGCGCGGGGCGGGTGACGACGGCCCCGGCGTGTGCGCCGACGCCCCCTGCGGCAAACAGGTAGGCGTCGACTGCACGAGCCCCGAGGAGTGCTGCGGCGGCTTCTGCGTCGCGGTTCCCCCCGGCGACGCCGCGGTGTGCAGCGACGGCGACTGTGTCCCCGAGGGGTTCGGGTGCGTGCGCGCCGCAGACTGCTGTGACCAAGCGTTCTGCGTGGGTGGCCTGTGTACCAAGAGCCCCGGCTGCAGCAAGGGGCTGCACGAGCGCTGCCTGCCCGGCGAGTGTTGCGAGGGCACGTGCAACGCGGCCCTCGAGGAGTGCTGCGTGCTCGACTCGCTCCCGTGCAGCGGCACCTTCGAGTGTTGCGGCGACGCCACCTGCGTGGCCGGCGACGATGGCACCGCCACCTGCGAGAGCGTCGTTCCATGCCTCGCACAAGGCGCGCCCTGCGTGTTGGGAGACGTGTGCTGCTCCAAGCGATGCAGCCCCGAGAAGAGCACCTGCTGCCTGGCCACCGCCGACGACTGCTCGCACACCGTGTGCAAGGCCGGCGCTCCGCTCCAGCCGCTGTGCTCCGAGCTGGCCGCCCCCGTCGACCCCGACGACGACGACGCCACGAGCCGCCCCTTCGGAGGTCCGGGGTGTATCACCTCCATCTGCAACACCGAGGGGCTCGGCCACTGCTGCTGCGATGGCTGGGACGACGCCTGCGTGGCGGCGGCGCTCGCGAGCAACGTGTGCGACGTGAAGTGTAGCGACGGGTGAGCGAGCCCCGCGAGCGCTCCGAGAGAGCTCTGCCCGCGGCTGTGGTACACGCGATCGGATAGGCGTTGCGTACCCCTTCCACAGCCGAGCTCTCCCCGTCCTTCGAGCTGCCGCGAGCGGGCCGTCGCCGTCGACGGCGTCTCCGCCGCACCCTCGGCGCGCTGGTGCTGCTCTGCCCCGGCGCGTGGGTGGTCGGTACCGACGTCGCGCGTCGCTTCGACCACATCACCGGCTTCGATCGCTTGCACCTGTACGCGTACCTCGGGACGGCGATGGCCAGCACCGCGTTCTGGGGGCTGCTTCTCTACAGCGCGTCGCGACCGCGTGGTTGGCTACGCCAGCCCTGTGCCGGTCTGTTCGCGGTTTTTTTCACGCTGACGGTGGGCGTACAGAGCGCGTTCTTCGGCTTCTTCGACATCTATCTGTCGCACGACGGCGCGATCTACGCGCGCTCGCTCCCACGGCTGCTCACGGGCTATCTCCCGCTGCACGAGCCGTGGGTGGCGCTCCGATTCTTCGGCACCATCCTCGTCGCGATCGTCATGCTGGTGCTCGGACGCACCTGGGTGAAGCCGCGCCCCGTCGCGCGCACGCTGGTGCCGCTCATGCTCCCCCTCGCGATGTACGGCCTCACCGAGGTGCCTGCGAGCTACCGCGAGTGGCAGTCGACCACGCCCGACCTCATCTACATCCACGGCGTCATGTCTCACATCGCGGTGAGGCGCCGGCTCTCCGACGACGCCGCCGAGCTCCGCGTCGAGCGACGCAGCCCCCCGACGCTCCCCCGCCTCGTCGCCAAGCCGGCCCGCCCGCGGAACGTGCTGTTCATCCTCCAGGAGAGCCTGCGGTACGACGTGTCGTGCAACGCCCACGTGCCCGACGCGAGGGCGGCCTCCCCCCCGCCCTGCGCCACCCCGTTCTCCAACGACGCGGCGCCCGCGCGGTTCCCGCTCGAGCAGATGCGAGCGAACGCCTCCACCACCGCTCAGAGCATCTCCAACATCTGGTCGGGGATCCCCACCTACGAGACCTACGAGCGGCTGCTCTCGGCGCCGCTCTTGTGGGACTACGCCGCCGCGGCGGGCATCCACGGCACCTACTGGACGAGCCAGCACGTGATGTTCGGCAGCATGCGGCTCTACGTTCAAGACTTCCCGGTGGTGATGCGCGCCTACGCGACCCACCTCGACAAACACGCCAACTTCGACGCCGGCGCCCACGACGCGCTCCTCACCGACTGGGTGATCGACGCGTGGGAGGAGCTGCCCGAGCCCTTCTTCGCGACGGTGCACTACTCCAACGTGCACTTCCCTTACGTGTACGACCCCAACCACGCGCCGTTTCAGCCGGCCGAGTTCACCCGCGACGCCGACAAGAACGAGCACTACCTCAACTACTACAAGAACGTGGTCTACCTCTCCGACATCGCGGTCGGGCGCCTCATCGAACACGTGCGCAGCACCGACAGCGGGCAGCGCACCGTGATCGTCTACACCTCCGATCACGGGGAGTCGTTCCGCGAGCACTGGCAGATGGGTCACACGAGCGCCTTGTTCGACGAAGAGATCAAGGTGCCGGGTTGGCTCGACGCCCCAGCCGGCACTCTCTCCGAAGACGAGGAGCGCGCGCTGCGCGGCGCCGAGCAACAGTTCGTGTGGCACTACGATCTCACGCCCACCGTGCTCGATCTGATGGGCCTCTGGGACGCGCCGGCCCTCCGCGAGCACCGCGCGCGCATGATCGGCAACCCCATCACCCGGCCCCAGCGCACGAACGGACCGGTGCCCCTCACCAACTGCTCGTGGGTGTGGGAGTGCGGTTTTCGCAACTGGGGCCTCATGCAGGGGCAGCTCAAGATCGAGGCGCGGCAGTGGGACGACGAGTTCCACTGCTACGATCTGCTCGCCGATCCCGGCGAGCTGGTCGATCTCGGAGAAGACGCCTGCGCGCCCCTGCCCGACATCGCCCGCGCCACCTTCGGCCCGATGCCCGTCGACGACTGGCCGATCGGCAAGGACGTGATCTGGGGACCACCGCCCCCGCTCGCGGCGAGCGCGACGCCCGCCGAGTGACCACGAACCCCGGGAGCCGCGCGCGACTCAGGCGTCCTTATGTGGCTCGAACAGCGACTTGTACGCGATGCCGCCGATGGCCCCTCCCACGAGCGGCGCCACCCAGAACAGCCACAGCTGCGAGATGGCCCAGCCCCCCACGAAGATGGCCGGGCCGGTGCTGCGCGCGGGGTTGACCGAGAGGTTCGTGACCGGAATGCCGATGAGGTGGATCAAGGTGAGACCGAGCCCGATCGCGATCGGGGCGAAGCCGGCCGGAGCCCGCGCGTCGGTGCTCCCCATGATGATCAACAAGAAGAAGGCGGTGAGCACCACCTCTGCCACGAGCGCCGCCACCATGTTGTAGCCGTCGGGGCTGTGCTCACCGAAGCCGTTCGCCGCGAAGCCCCCGATCTCCGCCCCCGCCTTGCCGGTCGCGATCACGTACAGCGTTCCGGCCGCGGCCACCGCGCCGACGGTCTGGGCCACGATGTACGGAACCGCCTCCTTGGCGTCGTGGCGCCCGCCGACCACCAACCCCACCGTCACCGCCGGGTTCAGGTGACAGCCGGAGATGTGACCGATGGCGAAGGCCATGGTGAGGACCGTGAGCCCGAAGGCGAGCGACACTCCCACGAGGCCGATCCCGAGGTTGGAGTCGGTGCCCCCGAACGCCGCCGCCAAGACCGCGCTGCCGCACCCCCCGAACACGAGCCAGAACGTCCCCAGGAACTCTGCGATCAGCTTCTTCTGCATTCCTCACGGTACCGTCTACGGCAGCTGCCGCCCAACTTTCAACCTGTCGTCAGCCGCTCGTGTGTCAGGCGCTCGCGTCGGTCGACGTCGTGTGTCGTCGGCCGCTCACCTCGTCGGCCGCTCACCTCGTCGGCCGCTCTCGTCGGCCGCTCACCTCGTCGGCCGCTCATGTCGTCAGCCGACAGGGTGATGGCTCTTGCTGGGCCGACGCATGAACACGCGATCGGTGCCGCTGAACACGATGGCGTCGAGGAGCAACGCGTCGGGAACCAGCGACAGCTCGCGGGCGGCGCGATCGATGAGCACCGTGCCCCCCGGGTCGTCGAAGCCACACGCCAGGGCCCCGAGCTCCGAGCCGATCCGCCACAGCTCCTCGGCCGGTGAGCCGCGCTCCGGCGTGAGCACGTTGCGCCGACCGGTGCGGAGGCGCTCGCCGAGCTCGACGCAGCGCAGCTCCTCGAGCGGCGAGGTCAACACGTGGCTGTCGACCCCGACGCAGAGCCTCACGTTGGCGCCAACGAGCTGCGAGACGTTGGCGAGACCATCCCCGAGATCGCGCTCCGTGGTCGGGCACAGACACGCGAAGGCCCGAGCGTCGCCGAGCAGCTTGGCCTCGGCAAGAGACACGTGGGTGGTGTGCACCGCCACGAAGCGCTCGTTGAGCAGCCCGCGCTCCGCGATGAGCTCGACGGGGCGCCGTCCCGTCTCGGCGAGGCACGCCTCGACCTCCTTGGGTTGCTCGGCCACGTGCATGTGCACCGGGAGCTTGCGGCGCGCGGCGAAGGCGCCGATCTCCGAGAGCCAGGCCGGCGGCACCGCGCGCACGCTGTGGGGCGCGATCCCGATGCGCACGTTGGGCTCGTCGGCGAAGGTCGTGAAGAGCTGCTCGACGTCCTCGAGAGCCGCCTCGAGGGTGGGATCGGCGAAGCGTCGCTGCACCCCCTCGGCCGGTTGGTCGTGCCCGCCCCGGTGGTACACGACACGCAGGAGGCAGATGCGTAGCCCCTCGTCACGCGCGGCCGTGATCACGGCCTCGCTCATCAGGATGCGGTTGTCGTACGGCGTGCCGTCCGCCTGGTGGTGCACGTAGTGAAACTCTCCCACCGTGCGCACGCCGGCCCAGCGCAGCTCTTCGTAGGCCACCCGCGAGATCTGGTAGAGCGACTCCGGCGTGAGCGACTCGGCGTGCTCGTACATCGTGTCGCGCCAGCTCCAGAAGCTCTGCTCGCCAGCGGCGGCCGCGCGCTGCGCGCGGCCGCGCATCCCGCGCTGAAAGGCATGCGAGTGCGCGGTGGTCAGCGCAGGGAGGTGAATGTCGCCATCGATCAGTTGAAGCACGGCAACGACCAGATCTATCCGCACCGTGCCCGCGCATCCAGTCCCCTGAAGCCCCGAGCTCGGGCGCCACGGCGGCCGACCCCCGCCGCGCGCCCAAGCCCGCGCCACCGCGCCGCAGGCGGCCGTCAGTGAGACTTCAGCATGTCGGCGCGCATATTCTCCGCCCGCGCGGCACCGATCGCCGTCTCGACCTTCTTCCTCTCTTCGGGGGGCGGCAGGACCGCAGGCATCCCGAGCGCCTTGATCCAGAGCTCACGGGTGAACCCCTTCGTGTGGTACAGGTGATGGTCTTCCTCCTGCTCCACCTCCTTGAACGCGGTCATGAGCGAGCGGGTCTCCTCTCCCTGGCCGTTCTCCGCCAGGTGGCCGATCAGCTCCCAGTTCTGGTGGTCCTTGGTCTCCGCGAGCACCACACACTCGCACGCGACGAGTTGAGCGGCTGCGGCGCTGCCCTTCGCCTTCGCCATGACAATCGCGCTCACCAGAGACTTTCCGATGTGCGCGACCACTTCGCGGCCGGGAGTCATGAACTCCGGATTCAACCCGAGCTCCTCGAACACCTTCAGCAGCACCTGCTCGTGCGTGCGCGTCTGCTCGAGATACTCCTCCCACTCGTCCTTCAGATCTTCGTTCTGCACACAGGAGAGCGCGGCCTCGTAGATCTCGATCCCCCCACGCTCCGTCTCGAGAGACTGATACAACAGCTCGTGCAGTTGCTTCTTGATGTACGGGCTCTTCATCACGGCTTCCTCCAAACAACACACTGGTAGTGGCCGCGCCGACATTCGGCTGCGTCATTCGGTTGGGTTCGATGCCTGGCGGTGTCGCCAAGGAGGCAGGTGCCGACCGCGTTGCGGTCTCGGCTCAAGGGCGAGCGTGTTCGCGGGATGGGTGGCGATGAGACGCGACCGCATCGATGAACGCGCCCGCTATCGCGCCGGCGTCGGCGCCCGCGGCGACCAGGACGCCCGGATCTCCGTCCACCGCGCGCCCGATCCCTGCCATCTCGAGCACCTCACGCCCGGCGCCCAACGCGAGGATCGTTTTGCAGTGCCGAAACTGCTCTCTGACGAACTCCGTCGTGTGCCCATTGCCCAGCAGCGCCTTGACCGCATCGTCGCCGTCGGGCACCACCATCGCGTCGAACAAGAAGCCGGGAGAGTTCTCCATCGACTTGTTCGCCTCCACCTTCTCGCCCGAGTCGCCCACGAACATGCCCACCCGAGGCCCCACGAAGTGCACGACGGCACCCGCCTCGGTCAGCGCCCCGTGGAGGTCGACGAGCGAGGCGTAGTGCACACCATTTTCGACCAGCACCGCGATCTGACGCGTGCGAACCCCACACTCGCCAGGCAGCGCCATCAACGACAACGCCGGAGAGACCTTCACCTCAGGTTTGTCCGGCTTGGCGATGGCCTTCGGCATCGCCGCGGGCACGTCCATGCCCAACCCCGCCGCGACCTCGCTGACCAGCTCGCGTGAGACGTTCAACAGCGAAGCCAACATCCGCTGCCGAATCGCCAACACGCCGACCTTACTCAGCTCGAAGCGCAGCGCGGCGACGATATGCGCCTTCTCACTGGGAGTCTGGCTCTCGAAGAACAACGTGGCTTGCGCGTAGTGCTCCGCGAACTTCTCGGGCTTTGCACGGACCTTGTCCTCGTCGATGACCTCGGGAAAAGAGACGAAACCCGCCGTTCCCGCTTGAAAGGGACAGCCGCCCCCCAAGGAGTTCGGCTCGTAGCTCACGCGCCCGCGATGCACCGCTTGGCGGTGCATGCCATCGCGTTGGTTGTTCTGCACCGAGGCGAGCGGCGCGTTGATTGGGATCTCGTGGAAGTTGGGACCGCCGAGGCGCGTGATCTGAGTGTCCGCATAGGAATGGATGCGGCCGGCGAGGAGCGGGTCATTGCTGAAGTCGATTCCCGGAACGACGTGTGCCGCGCAGAACGCGACCTGTTCGGTCTCCGCGAAGAAGTTGTCGGGATTTCGATTCAGGATCATACGCCCGACGGGGGTGACCGGAACGAGCTCCTCCGGCACGAGCTTGGTCGCGTCGAGCACATCGAAGCTGAAGCCCTCGGCTTGTTCTTCGTCGAAGATCTGCAGCCCCAGCTCCCACTCCGGAAACTCACCCGACTCGATGGCTTCCCACAGGTCGCGCCGGTGAAAGTCCGGGTCCGCGCCCGAGATCTTCACGGCTTCGTCCCAGAGGAGGGAGTGAGTGCCTTGGAGCGGTTTCCAGTGAAACTTGCAGAAGACGGACGTGCCCTTCGTATTGATCAGGCGAAACGTGTGCACACCGAAGCCCTGCATCATCCGGTAGCTGCGTGGGATCGCGCGGTCCGACATCACCCACATCACCATGTGGGTGGCCTCCGGCATGAGGGAGATGAAGTCCCAGAACGTGTCGTGCGCAGACGCCGCTTGGGGCATACCGTGATGTGGCTCCGGCTTGACGGCGTGCACGAGGTCGGGGAACTTCATCGCGTCCTGAATGAAGAACACCGGGATGTTGTTTCCGACGAGATCCCAGTTGCCTTCGTCGGTGTAGAACTTCACCGCGAAGCCACGCGCGTCGCGCGCGGTGTCTTTCGAGCCGCGTTCGCCGGCTACGGTAGAGAAGCGCGCGAACACCGGCGTTATCTTCCCTTTTGCGGCGAAGGGCGCGGCGCGAGTGTGCTCGGTGAGCGCGTCGTACGCTTCGAAGTACCCGTGCGCTCCCGACCCGCGTGCGTGGACGATTCGCTCCGGGATTCGCTCATGGTCGAAGTGTGTGAGTTTGTCCCGGAGAATGAAGTCCTCGAGCAGCGACGGTCCACGCAACCCCGCCTTCAAGGTGTTCTGGTTGTCGCCAATCGGTACGCCTTGGTTGGTCGTCAACACGCGCCCGCTTGCGTCGCTCCTCACCCGGTCGAGCGAGGCGATGGTCGCGTTCGTCCCAAGCCGCGCTGCACCGCCCGTCTTCGCGGTCCCGGCTTCCTCGGTGGTCGTGCTCGCGGTCAACGCACTCGAGCCTGGCTCGGCGGTTGGCCCCGACGGCGGCGCGACGCCGTTGTCGTGCCCGTGCTCGAGCTCCTTGATGGCGTTGAAGGGCATCGCGGCGACGAGCGCGTCGCTCGCGTTGGCTTGCCCAGCGACGACGTCGTTGGTTCTGAGCGCGTCCGCGGCTCCCTGGGCTGCGGAGGCGGAGTTGTCGCTCTCACTCCTCGCGCGCGACGGTGGAATGGAGGTCTTCTTCGTGGCCATGGTTCTTTGTGGGGAGGTGGGTGAAGGAGCCAGCGTCTCGAGCGCCGGTGGCGGACTGTTCGGCGCGATGCACCCAACCTAACGCCTTGTCTCGTCTGGCCCCTTGTGCAACGAGCGCGCCATACGCAACGCGAGGATCTGGGGTTCCGGCGCGTCGATGATCCCGCCGGTCATGCACCACGTTTGAACCGCCGGCGTGATTTCTGACGACCCCGAGCCATCCGGTGAGCCGAAGTTGGGCCCCGGGTAGGGCGTTCGCATGGCGCCCAGACTGGTGACAACACAACCAGATGCCTCAACCGGCACGGAAGGCACACCTGCTCGAGGAGACCGCGCTCCATCGTGTCTGCGAGCGGCTCGGTCGCTGGCACGGTCGGTGCAGCCGCTTTAGGCAGGCGACGGTCCTCATGCTCTTCGTGCTGGACACGGAGAAGCACAGATGCCCTACGACTGGGCAATCGCTTCCACAACGGAGCCCGCCGCCGAGAAGGAAGGTTCACATGAAGCGAACAATCATTTTCGTCGCTCTCGCGATGGCCACCGTCGGCTGCAAGGCGCGCGAGCGCGGAACGGCAGAGTTCGACAAGGCCAACACTCCCACCGACACCCCTGCGGAGAGAGCCACCAATCCCACTACCGACACCACGCCTGAGGAGAGAGCCGTGGACAACACGGGGAAGAACGAGCGCGATCGCGACATGGATACGCGCACTCCTGAGGACCAGGACGGTGAGATGGACCGGGAGATCACGCAGGCCGTACGCAAGGGTGTGGTCGACGAGTACGGCGTGACGACCTCGGCGGCGAACGTCAAAATCGTCACCGTCGACGGAGTGGTGACGCTTCGTGGCCCGGTCGACAGTGAGAGCGAGAAGAAGGCCATCGGCACGATCGCCGAGCAGGTCGAGCGTGTCAAACGCGTCGACAATCAACTGGAAGTAGCAAGCCAATAAGGCAAAGGAGGCACCATGACAGCCGGAAAATCAGTGCTCGGTATCGCGTCGACGCAAGAAGATGCGGTCAACATCGTCAACCAACTTCAGCGAGAGGGCTTCGACAGCAGCGACATCTCCGCTCTGTTTCCCGACAAGAAGGGGACGCGCGATTTTGCGCATGAGCAGCACACCAAGGCGCCCGAAGGTGCCGTGGCGGGCGCGAGCGCCGGCGGAGCGATCGGCGGGACGCTGGGGCTCTTGGCGGGGATCGGCGCGCTCGCAATCCCCGGCGTGGGTCCGTTCATCGCGGCCGGTCCGATCATGGCGGCGCTCAGCGGAGCGGCGGCGGGAGCCGCGGTCGGTGGGATCACCGGCGCGTTGGTCGGGATGGGAGTACCGGAGATCGAGGCCAAGCAGTACGAGGCCAAGATCAAGGACGGAAACATCCTGCTCTCGGTCCACGTCGAGGACGGTGATCAGCGCGCGAACGCCAAGCGGATCATGGAAGGCGGCGGCGCGATCGACGTCGTGACGGTTGGGGAGAAGAGCGTCCCTTCGAAGCAGCAGCGGAAGGCTACTCACGCCCGGACCTAGCGTGCTCGGCGTCGACGCGACGCCGAGCACTGAGCGACCCGGTCGGTTTGGAGGCCGAGGGTCGAGCGCGCCAGGGTTCTGGTGCGTCCAGACCTTCGGCGCTTCAACCGGGTCGCTGCCCCCTTCCCGCCCGTTCCCCGAGGTCGCTTTGGCGGGAGGGGAGGGACGATGCAGGTGCAGCGAGTCGGCGTGACATCCGCGTGAGACCGACCCCAGAGGCGGCAGCGGTGTTTGGGAACAACCGCTCGGCAAAAGAGTCGGCGCAACCTTTCTTCCGATGCTCGACGTCGGTGCGCCCGCGGTGGGCGACGGTTGACACGCGTGGCGTCTGCGGCTCAGCTCTTGGCAGCGATGGAGCCGCTCCACCACTGCTTCTTCGTGCAGAAGAGCATGTACCAGGGGACCGACGCGCACCTCAGCCGCGCGTGCAACCTCTTGTGGAACGAAGCGTGGCCGCTCGGGTTGAACCCCAAGCTCGTGGCCGTGATGAGCCGGGGCCTGTTGGTGGTGCTGGCGCTGGTCGTCGTGTGGATGGCGAGGACGGAGCGCTCCGTCTCCGCGCAGGCGACCGCCTCACCCTGGCGCATCCCGGCGGCGTTCCTCTTCGATGGACCGGTGGACACACGCTGGTTCGCGATCGCTGGGCAACTCACGTTGGCCTTCCTCGTGCGCTGCCCCGCCATCGTCCTCCTTTACGCGGCGAGCCGCGACGCCCTCCTGGTGCCGGGCTACGCGCTCAGCCCAGAGCTCGCCGCCGTGCTCGGGCCGTTCCAGGTGGTGCTCGCGGTGCTCATCCTCGCGCAGGCCGCCTTGCCGTGCGTCGGCGCGTTGCTCGCGGGGACGTGGCTCTTCGTCGCCACCCACGGGGCGCTCGCGGGCGTCGACGCCTGGCCACTCGCCGCGGTCGCCGGCCTCTATCTCAGCGCGCCGTGGCAGAGCCACGAGCTCCCGGTGCTGGCGCCGAGTCCGCAGGTGAGGCGGCTCTTTCGCGTCGCGGTCGGCCTGGGTTGGATCGCCAGCGGCCACCGTGATCTGTTCGCCTACGAGAGCACCGCGCTGCTGCTCGAGGGGGTACCAAGGCTCGCCGACGACCCCCTGACGCGGCTCTTGATGATGGGCCACTCCGCCGGCTTCGCCCGCGAGACGTGGATCGCGGCGGTGGGTGCGTTACAGCTCGCAGGGGGCGTCCTCATCGCCGGCGGCGTCTTCACCCGCGCCGTCGCGCTCGTGGGGAGCGCCATCCTCGTCGGTGGGCTCGCGCTCGATAGCGGCGCCCACGCCATCGGACGGCTCGTACCGCTCGCGGCGCTGCTCGCTCTCGTCGCCTTCGAGCGGCACCACGCGGAGCTCGGCGCCCACGAGGTCGGCCGCTCGCTCCGAGAGCGCGCTATCACCGTTCTGTCCCTCGCCGCGCTCGCGGCCACCGCGGTGGTCCCCGCGCTCTATCTGCTCAGCACCATCGATCGCCGAGGGCTCTTTTGACCCCCATCCCAACCTTCGCGTCTCCCAAGCTGCTCGCCGTTTTCACCCTGGGCACGGCGGCGGCGCTCTTCGCGGTCGAGCGCTGGACGTCGGGTCCGGGGGAGCGCGACCCAAACGGCGCGGCGCGGGCGAGCGTCGCCACCCCCACGCTGGAGGTCACCTTCGCCGGCCTCCCCGCGACGGGCGCGGCGACGGCGCTCGAGACCTCGTTCCTGCGCCTGTCGACGCCCGCGCTCGGCCCCCCTGCGCTCACCCACGACGCCGCCCTGGTGCCCATCGCAGACGCCACCGAGCTCGATCTGGTGGCGGTGCTCGAGTCGCTGCGGCTCGGCGGCTTCGCCCCACGCGGCATGGTGCTCAGCGGCCTCGGCGACGTCGTGCTCGAGGCCGAGCTCCCCGAGGGTCGCCTGCGCGAGCCCCTCGACGCGTCACGAACCCTGCTCGATGGCCACATCGCCCGGGAGCAAAACCTCAGCCGCGGGCGGCGCTTC
This sequence comes from uncultured Polyangiaceae bacterium, assembly GCA_964401935.1. GTDB lineage: Bacteria > Myxococcota_A > Polyangia > Polyangiales > Polyangiaceae > JAPYTK01. The sequence continues at coordinate 40,142 of CAYOAL010000036.1, read as the reverse complement.
GACTGGCTCGAACGCGTCGAGATCACCGCCGGCCCCGAGCGCGCCACAGTGCGACTCGTAGCCCGCGCCCACGCCCCCATCGACGCTCTCGACGCCCTGCGCGCCCTGGAAGCAGCCGGCCTCGCCCCACGCACCCTGAAGTTGTCCACCGCACGCTGACCAACACCACAACAGCGACGCTCCACCTCCCGCCGCGGCGCCTCGCGCCATTTCCGCGGCGCTTCCTCGAGCCGACCGGCGCCGCGCTGCCGACTTGCGACACCTCGCTGGAGCGTCCTCACCGCGGCGCTCGCCACGGGTGCCGGCCGCTCGAGGCGGTGATACGCTCTCGGGGTGGAGTCGCGCGAAGAGCGAGCGGAGCGGCGCCGTCGCTCATGGGTGGGCGGCGTCGCCAGAAACCACCAGGAGGCCGAGGCGATGGATCTCGAGTTCTGGCTGGCGGCTACGCCGGGCGAGCGCATCCGTGGTGTGACCCAGTTGATCGCCGAAATGAGGTGGATCCAAGGTGATGGCGGACCTGCCCCCCGACTTCAGAGAGCTGTTGGAGGAGTTCGAAACCGCAAGGGTTGAGGCGGTCATCGTCGGCGGATTCGCGGTGGCATTCCATGGCCGCCCTCGCGCGACGAAGGACATCGATCTCTTGCTCGACGGGAGCGCCGGAAACCTCTTGGCCGCAGCGCAGGCCCTCACGCGGTTTGGCGCTCCGGACAACGTCGTCGCGGCAGTCGCCTCGATGGCCCCCTCGGACGTGGTCTTTCTCGGTCAGCCCCCCCTTCGGATCGATCTCCTCCGCACGATCGACGGCGTGACGAGCGAGCGAGTATTCTCCCACGCCGTGCGCACGCAGCTCGATGGGGTGTCCGTCCGCGTGATCGCGCTCGACGATCTGATCGCCAACAAGCGCGCGGCCGCTCGCCCGCAGGATCTCGAGGACGTTCGCTTCCTCGAGCGGGTTCGAGACCACGAGAGCACGGGAGCGCGCGTCACCATCGATCCAGAATAGCGAGGTCCACCGGCGCGCGCGGTGGCGTCCTCGCTGCGCGGGGCTCGCCGAGCGACGTCTTCGCCGTGTCGATCCCGGTTTGGCTCGAGCGCGCGCCAGGTCAACAGATGGGTCGCACCACGGCCCAGGTGCCGTCGGGCTCGCACGTGGCCCACCACTCGTCGCAGAAGGCGGGGCCGTCGTAAGCGCAGGGATGATGGCAGCACGCGTCGCAGGGCAGGGGCAGCGCCGCGTCGTCCGTGGGGCAGGTGAAGCCGCAGGGGGACGAGGTCACCTCCCACTGCCCGGCGTCGCTGCACGTGAGCACGAGCTCCTCGCTGCACTCGGCACCGAGCGCGTAATGACACACGCGCCCCGGATCGACACAAGCCCCGGTCGGGGGCTCGGGTGGACACGCGTCGCAGTCGCCCGCCCTGGTCAGATCCCAGGCGCCGCCCCGACAGGTCGCGATCGTGTAGCACTCCGGGACGCCGTAGGTGCACGTCTCATCCGCGCCGCTGCACGCCGCGCCACCGTCGGGCGGCGCCACCGGACAGCCGACACCATCGGCACCCCCCAGCCCCCCTGCGCCCCCTGCGCCACCGGCTGCACCCGCACCCCTCGCGTCTCCCTGGGGAGGCTCGTGAACCACCACATCGCTGGTGCACGCGCCAGCGTGAGCCAACAGCGTGCCTGCCGTCGCAAGCACGAACCACGGTCGCCGCGCGCTCGTCATCGTCACCCCGGTCGAAGGGATGGTACGCCTCCAACTCGGCGCGGTCACGCCTCTCCGGGCCCCATCGTCGACGACCGGTCACCACCGCGCTGAAGTTGTCCACCTCTCGCCGACGACGCTAAGGCACTCCGGGCGAGCCCCGGGCCCGTCCGCAACGGACGGGCCTCCTCGTCGGGAGACGGACTTGAACTCACACGTGCGCGCCATGGCCGCGACGCTGTCGCTGGTCGCCCTCGGCACCGCGAGTGGATCCGCGCGTGCCGAGCCGCCCCCCGCCGACACGCCGTCGCCTACGCCCGACGCCCCTGACGCGAACGAGACGCCGTCCTCCGAGGACGAGGCGTCGGCGCTCGAGCGGCTCGAGGCGCAGATCCGCGAGCTCCGCGCCGACCAAGCAAAGCTCAAGGAGCAGCTCGGCGCGCTCAAGCGCAAGCAGGCGCGCCCCCCCACGGTGCTGCCACCGCCGACGAACGAGGGCGTCGCATCGGCGCTGCACCCCACCGCTAGCGTGGGCCTTCGCTACGACAACATCTTCCCCCCCGATCCCACCGAGCAGTATCGCGGCGAGCCTCACATCGATGGCTTACACATGCGCGTGCGGGCCGGGGTGCGCCTCTTCGACGACACCTCGGTGGTGACTGGCGAGGTTCGCTTCGCGCTCGGCCTCCCCGACAATCCCGCCGTGGCGTGGGTACCGTTGGGCGACGGCTTCCGCGTCTCCAGCGTGGGCCTCGACCGCTATTGGGCGAGCTTCCGCCCGTTCGAAGACCGCAGCGTGGCCGCGCTCACGGTGGGGAAGATGCCGGTCCCGTTCTGGCACGGAGACGGACTCCTCTCGCGCTCGGAGCTCACCTGGGACGTCGACGTCCACCCCACGGGCATCGCGCTCGACATCAAGTTCCTCGAGCGCGACGGGGTGAAGGTGGACAACACGTTCGGATACTTCGTGGCCCACGACATCGAGGATCTGCGGTTCATCGGGCTCACCGGGCCGGTGTCGCTCATCGCCAACCAGCTGCGCGTGCGCTGGAAGTACGTGACCGGTGCGTTCGCGTTCTACAACTACGAGAACCTCAACGCGGGCATGAGCGCGGCGGGCGCGACCACCGACGGTGGCATCTCGGGCCAGAGCGGCGCGCCCGCCTTCTTGATGAGCGACGGGTTTCAGGTGACGAACAACCGGGTGAGCTACGGCCTCGGCGCAGAGGGCTTCGTGGCCGAGTCGTTCCGCGTCATCAACCCCACGCTGCAAGGCAACATCCCGCTCCCCCTCGATGATCTCGGGGAGGGCACCGCGCTGTTCCTGCTGCTCGACTACAGCCACAACCTCGCGGTGCCGAACGACGCGAACGGGATCGGCGGCACCGCTGGCATCAACACCGGCGACCATCGAAGCGGCTGGCTGAGGCCGCTGTCGTTGTGGTTCACCTACCGGTTCGTGCAGGCTGACGCCACCCTCGCGACCTTCGCCGACTCCAACCTCGGCCTCGGCACCGACTACCGGGGCTTCGAGATCGGCGCGACCTACAGCCCCATCCCCTCGGTGTCGCTCAACGCCGGGTATTTCGACTATCTCGGCGCGCCCCGTCAAGACGCGCAGCTCCGACGCTTCCTCGTCGAGGTGCAGTGGAACCACGGCCCATGAGAAACGCTGCGCTCGCCCGCATCCTCGCCCTCGTCCTCGCCGGCTGCTATGGCGGCGAGCTCACCGACACCCTCGCCACCCTCGAGGACCGCGGGCTCTCAGGGGTCGCCGGCCCCCCCAACCACAGCGCCCTCCGCCCCGTGGAGGGCGTCGACCGCGCACGCTTCGGCACGAGCAACGACGCGGACGCGCTCACCTTTCCGTCGTTGAGCGGTGAGGCGCGCGCGTTCCTCTTCGACGCGAACGATCCGTCGAGCCCGCTCTCGTTCTTCGTCACGCCCCAGGCCGTGCTCGATGGAGTGGGACCGCTGTTCAACCAGAACCACTGCGCCGGCTGCCATGACAGCGGCGCCGACAACGCGGCGCTCGCCCAGAGCGTCGCGCTCGGCGCGGTGCTCACCGCCACTTCGCCGATGACGCGCGCCGGCCGCACCGCGGTGTCCGACCATGAGCGAGTGAGCCCTCCCGAGCCGGCCCCGACCTCGGCGTTCACGCTGTTCGGCGACTTCTACCCCGGCGAAGACCGCTTCGACCCGCTCGAGCGCTTCGGCGGCCCGGTGCGCCACTTCGGCGCCACCGGCGGGTGCTTCGTGGATCAGCTCCCGGCGCCGAACCTCGCGCCTGGGGCGGTGCGCCAGCTCGGTGAGCGCGCCGCGCCATCCTACGTGGGGCGGGGTCTCATCGAAGCGATTTACGCGCCGGACATCGAGGCCCTCGCCGATCCCGACGATCGGATCTCGTCCCTCTCGACGCTCACCCCCCCGCCCGCGTGCAAGGGCGACTGCATCTCGGGCCGCGTCAACGAGAACCGCGCCGACACGGCGATGGCCGGCGGCGACCCCATCACCCGCGTGGGCCGCTTCGGGCTCCGCGCCGCCGCCACCACCCTCCTCGAGCTGTGCGCGTTCGGCGCCCAGCGCCACCTCGGGCTCACGAGCCCCTTCCTGCCCACCGAGGAGCAGAACCCCTTCAACACCGGGCTCGGCTGCGATCTCTCCCCCGACCCCGAGCTGTCGGCGACCGAGCTCCTCGATCTCCGCGATATGATCCGTGCGCTCGCCCCCCCCGAGCCCCACCCCGCGCTGCTGGCCGCCGCCGCCACGAGCGACGAGGACCGCGACATCCAGGAGGGAGCGGCTCTCTTCGGGGTGGATCTCGACGCGTTTCGCATGCGCCTCTCCGCGGACGCAGGGCCCGTCGACTTCGGCGATGACGACGCCGACCGCGGCATCGCCGTCGATCGCCAGCTCAACTGCGTCGGGTGCCACACCCCGATCGCGATCACCGGCGCGGCGCCGTCGAGCGTGGTCGCCGAGCAGCTGTCGCACCGGTGGGTGCCCCTCTTCAGCGATCTCCTGGTGCACGACATGGGCTCGTTCCCGGCCAACGCCGACGCCGAGCGGCTCGAGCGCTCCCACCCCTTCTTCCGCGGCATCCCCCGCAACCTCGCCGATCACGCGCTCCCCAACCAGGGCGCGGCCACCGGGGCCGAGTGGCGCACCGCTCCGCTCCTCGGCTTCGGACTGGTGGGGCCGCCATTTCTCCACGACGCCCGCGTGTTTCTCAACCCGAGCGCGCCCGCGTACTTCTTCTTCGGCAGTCGCACCGCCGACGAGGCGGGCACGCCGCTGGCACAACGTCGAGTGGAGGTGACCGATCTCGACACCGCGATCCGCGCCGCCATCGAGCTCCACGACCTGCCCCAACCACCCGACACCGACCTCGACGGTGTGCCCGACTACGACAGCTGCCCCGAGCTCCCCGCCGAGCTCGACTGGTGCTCTCGAAACAGCTCCTTTCGGAGCGAGGCCCGGAACAGCGTGGAGAAGTGGCACGCGCTCAGCGACCGACGACAAGCGCAGGTGGTCGCCTTCCTGAAGGCCCTCTGAGGCCCCCCCCCGAAGGACCGCCTGAAGGGCCCCGTGACGGGCAGAGCCCGGCGCCGCGCAGTTCTACAACGGCCGGCTTGTCCAGGCCGACTCGGAACGATACGCTGTGGGGTCCGGCGTCATGCCCGATCATTCCGACCACCACGACCCGAACACGGATGGGCCCACGCTGCGCGAGCGCTTCGAGAAGCTCTTGGCGCCGGGCACGCGCGTGGGCGACTACGTGGTGGATATCCCGCTCGGCGAAGGGGGCTTCGCCACGGTGTACCGCGCCACCCATCCGCTCATCGGCAAGCGCGCCGCGGTGAAGGTGCTCAACAAGGATCTGTCGGCAGATCGCGACGTGGTGGCGCGGTTCGTCGCCGAGGCGCGGGCGGTCAACACGATCCGCCACCAGAACATCGTCGACATCTTCAACATCGGAACGCTCGACGACGGCCGGCACTACTTCGTGATGGAGCTGCTCGAAGGGCAGAGCTTCGAAGAGATGCTCGCCGAGCGCACGCGGATCGAGCCCGAAGAGCTGCTCGCGGTGATGCGCGGCGTGAGCGAGGCGCTGCAGGCCGCGCACGACAAAGGCATCGTCCATCGCGACCTCAAGCCGGACAACATCTTCCTCCACCGCGAACCAAGCGGCGGGATCACGCCCAAGCTCGTCGACTTCGGCGTGGCGAAGCTCACCGGCGAGGCCAAGGGGCTCTCCCACCACCAAACCACCACCGGCGCGCCGATCGGGACGCCGCGCTACATGTCGCCCGAGCAGTGCTTCGGCAAAGACGTGGACGTTCCCACCGACATCTACGCGTTCGGCGTGGTGTGCTTCGAGGCCCTCACCGGCTACGCGCCGTTCGAGGCCGACAGCCTGCTGTCGCTGATGAACATGCACACCCTCGCGCCGCGTCCCAACGCCTCGGAGCGCTGCCCGAGCCTGGGGACCGCCTTCGACGAGCCGCTCAAGCGCATGCTGTCGATCGACATGCTGGAGCGGCCACAGAGCGCACGAGAAGCGTTCGCGCTGCTCGAGAGCGCCGTGCGCTCGGCCCGCGGTCTCCGCCGCGGCGCCGACACGCCCACCGCGCTCAACGTCATGCCTGGCGCCCCACCCGCGCCCGTGCCCCGCGCCCCCGTCTCGGCGAGCGCGCTCGAGTCGGGGCGCTTCCCGCAGCACACCACCCCCATCATCGGCCAGACGGTCGGCCTCGCTCCTGCCATCACAAAAGCGGTGCCCGCGACCACCGGCGCGTGGGGCCCCGCGTCCCGGAGCGGAGCGTACGCTCCTGCGTCCCAGAGCGGAGCATACCCTCAAGCGTCGGAGAGCGGCGCGTGGGGCACGCTCCAAGCCGGAGCGCCAGGGCACGCCGAGGCGCTCGCGCTCGCCGCCCGCAAGCCCAACACGTTGGGCGCGACGACGCGCCCCGGCAGCAAGCCACCCCAGCGCAGCTCGCGCTGGGTGGTGCTCGCCCTCCTCGCGTTCGGCGTCGTCGGCGTGGGTGGGCTCGTCCTCGTCACGTCGCTCAGCAGCGGCACGTCGAGCGAGACCCGAGCGGTGCCGACCGACCCCCGACCGAGCGAAGAGCGTCCGAGCGACCCGCGGCCCGCCGGTCTCGGCGCGTCGGAGCCGACGTCCGACCCCGTCGTCGATCTCGACGAGCCGGCGCCGAGCGCCGCCCCCTCCGCGAGCACCACCTCGAGCGCGCCGCTCGCGTCGGGCTCGAGCGTCACCGCGCCCCGACCGGCCCCGGTCCTGCCCACACCGTCCCCACGGCGACGAGCCGCTCCGCCGCCTCCGCCGCCAGCACCAGCGCCCGCATCCGGCAAGAAGCCCGATCCTTACTCCTTTCAGTGACCGGCGGCTTCGATGGTACGCTCGGGCTCCATGCGTTGGTTCTCGTTGTTCGTTGGCCTCGTGCTCACGCTCCTCCCTGCCGTAGCGCTCGCCCAAGCCGACCAGGCCTTGCAGCTGTTCAAGGAAGGCCGCGAGGCGATGGACAGCAAAGACTACAACGTGGCCTGCGCGAAGTTCGAGGAGAGCCACGCGCTCGATCCCCGGGTGGGGACGCTGCTCAACCTCGGGCTCTGTGAAGAGAGCCGAGGGCGGCTGGTGCGCGCGCTCGAGGTGTGGCGCATGGCCGCCGAGCTCGGGGCGCGCCTCGACGATCCGCGCAAGGCAGAAGCGGCGAGCAAAGCCGAGGCGCTCGGCGCGCGCATCCCCAAGCTCACCCTCGTGATGCCCGCCGACGCACCCAGCGGGGCGGTCGTTCGCGTGGAGCTCGGCACGGCGCCGGCGCGGGCCCTCACCCGGGACGAGCTCGACAAGCCCGTCCCCGTCGACCCAGGCAAGGTGACGATCACCGTCGAAGTGAACGGCAAGCGCTCGACCAAGGTGGTGGAGTTGGCAGAGGGCGCGTCCGAAGAGGTGCTGCTGGAGGTGCCGAGCAGCGATGGAACCTCGACCGATCCCGACCCCGGCGCCGGCGCCGGCGGTGGTGGCGTGGATGGGCTCATGATCGCGGGCTTCGTGGCCGGTGGCGTGGGGATCGTGGGCATGGTGGTCGGCGGCGTCTTCGGCGGCATCGCCAAGAGCAAAGACGACGAGTCGAAGGCGCTCGCCCCGCCAGACGGGTGCGACGAGAGCTACAACTGTGGCGCCGCGGGCCTCGCGCTCAACGACGACGCGATCCAGGCGGCGACGGTGTCGACCGCCCTGTTCATCGCCGGCGGCGTGCTCACGGCGGTGGGCGTCACGCTGGTGGTGGTGAGCCTCACCACCTCCGAGGAGCCGGCAGCGAGCGCGCTCGAGCTGAAGCTCGACGTGAGCCCCACCGGCGCCAGCGCGACCCTCCGCTGGTGACGCAGCGGGGCCGGACCCGACCGGCGCTCTCGGGGCGCTTTGCGCTGTCGGGGACATGCGGCAAGGTGCGCCCATGACGCGCTCGCCCCTCGCGCTCGCCCCCGCTCCTCGGCCTCGGCCTCGCACACGCCCCGTGCACCTCGAGCTCGCCCTCGCGATGTTCGTGGCCCTCGTCGTGATGGGGTGCGGCGCGCCACCGAAGACGCCGCCACCCGGGCAGGAGCCTCCCCTCGCCTCGCTCTACGTCGAGGCGCTCCGCCGCGAGGCGATCGAGCCCCTCGACGCCAAGAGCTACCTCGCGGTCGTCGAGCACGCCCTCACCCGGCCCCAGGACCCCCACGCCTTCGCCGCCCTCGCCGCCGCGCTCGATGCGCTCGTGTGGCGGGAGGTGAGCGGCCTGGAAGGCGTGGAGCATGCCGTCGCCCATCGCTCGCTCGAGGCCCTTCAGGAGACCACCGGGCGGCTCCGCAACGCCTGGGCGAGCGAGCTCGGGACGCCGTTCATGCGCGGGCTCATCGCCACTGCGCTCCACGATCTGGCGCTGCGGGTCGGCGCCGCCAAGGACGCGCACACGTGGCGCCGACGGAGCGGCTGCGTGCAGCGCGCCGCGCTCGCCGGCCCCCTCGCGTGGCCTGGGGTCACCGCCCTCGACGCCCCCTCGCCGATCGGGCCGACCACACCGATGCCGGCCGAGCTGCCCGGCGTGGCACCCTTCGCCAACCGCGCCGTCGTCGAGACCGTGCTCGCCGACGCCTGCGCGCTCCCCATCGACGAGACGAGCCCTCTCGTCGGACTGCGGGTGCTCGTGGTCGACGTGAACATCCCGCGCGCCCAGAACGTGTACGTCGCGCTCACCAGCGCGAACGCCGCCGTGCTCGACGTGGGCGGACGCCGAGTGATCAACCGCGAGTTTGCCGCCGGCGGCTCCCAGACCACGCGCCTCGGGCTGGTGCACGCCGAAGCGGGCCGGCTCCGCGTGGTGCTGCGCCTCGCCTATCGCCACGACGGAAACCGCGTGGCGCTCCAGCTGTGGGACGAGCAGGGCCAGCCGCTCGAGACCATGGCGCCACGCCGCGGAGAGCTGGCCACGGCGCGAGCGACCCGCGCCGGCTCGGTCGACGTCTCGCCCGCCCCCGGCCCCCACGAGCTTGCCGTCGCCGTAGGCGGGTGGCTCGCGCTGGGAGAGTCGCGCCGCGCGGTGGCGGCCCTCGAAGGCCACCCCAACGACGCCCCACCGTTCGAGCTCGATCTGCTGCGGGTGCGAGCGCTGCAAGCCGCCGAGCACCTGCCACGCAACCAGCTGCGGATGCAGGTGGCCGCCGCCGCGGCGAGGGCCGCCGAGGGCTGCCCACGATGCTGGGAGGCACGGCTCTACGACGCCATCGCCGAGGAAGACCGGAAGGGCTTCGGCACCGGCGTGTACGCCGCGTTCGCGAAGCTCTCGGTCACCGAAGGCACGAGCCGGTGGACCACGACGCTCAGCCCTCTCGAGCTCGCCTACGTGGCGTTGCAGGCCAACGCGACCGATCTCACCGACGTCGCGCGGGTGGCCTACGACGCGCTCAGCGGACGCGTCGCCAACGCGCCCATGGTGGCCGATCTCGACGCCCGCTTGTTCGCGCGTCACGGACCCGCGCTCCTCGACGCGGCCTGTCGGGGCGGCACCAGCCGGGCCAGCCTTCGTTGCCTCGAGGCCCACATCGCGCGCTCCGACCTCAACGGCACCCTCGCCGAGCTGGAGCGCCTGCGCGATCTCCGAGGCTCGAAAGCGATCCTGAGGCCGCTGGAGGTGAACGAGCTGTTGGCGCACGGCAAGCAGGCGGAGGCGCTGCAGATCTACGACGCCATGCCCCCTGCCCAACGAACGCTGAGCCTGCTCGGACTCTTCGTGGGGAGCGACGAGGCACCCGCCGGCGCGCGACGGTTCACCGCCGACATGCTCGGCGCCGCCGACGCCCCCTACGCGTACGAGCCGCTCGCCCGGCTGCTCGGGGTGTTCACCGATCCCGCGGCCACCCTCGAGCAGGCGGGCGCGGCGCTCGTGGCGCAGGATCGCAAAGACGCCTTTCTCCCCGGCGCAGGCACCGCGGTGCTCCGACGACTCGAGCACTACGAGCTCCAAGGCTCGGGCCTGTTGCACTACTGGCTCTACGACCTGCGGCGCGTCAGCGGCACCCTCGACGTCGCGTCGGGCACGTGGATGGGCGCCCCTCGCATCGAAGGCCGCCAGGAGAGCCGCAGCTTGCGACGGCGCATCTACAAGAAGGATGGACGGGTCCTCGATCCGGATCCGGGGGCCCAAGGCGCCCAAGGCGACACCGATCTGTCGCAGCTCCAGGCTGGCGACTACGTGGAGGCGCTGGTGATGGGCTGGGCCCTCCCCGACGACAACGGTCAGCTCACGGTCGACACGCCCGACCTGTTGCCCCCGCGAACGAGCATCCGCGAGGGGCAGATCACGTTTCGACGCGCGGAGAGCGTGAAGCTCTCGCTGTGGTCGCATGGGCTGCTCGGCGAAGGCAGCACGGTCGTCTCGGGCACGAGCAGCACCACCACGTGGAGGCTCAACAACCGCCCGCCGCGGCGCATCGAGACGGGCGTCCCACCGCTCGAAGCGCGAGCCGCGCTGAGCTTCGGCACCGACAGCTACCCGCGCATCGCCGCCGCGCTCGCTGCCCTCCACCGCACTCTCGACGACCGCGATCCATTCATGAAGTCGTGGGTGGGAGCGGCGGTGGGAGACGAGCAGGACACGGCCAAGCGCGTCGGTCGCGTCGTCGCCGCCGCGGGCAAGGCGCTCAAACAGAGCGACCCCGGCGCCCTCAGCGACTGGGCCGCCTCGATGGGAGGGGGCGCGCAGCGCGAGACGGCGCGCACCATGCTCGAGCGCGGCGTCGGCAGCCGGACGTGGGTGGTGCATCGTGCCCTCCGCGAGCTCGGCGTCGTGAGCGAGATCGTGGTGGCCGAGTCGCGTCCTTGGAGCGCAGCGCCAGGCTTTCCTCCCCACACCGGCCGCTTCACCCACCCCCTCGTCCGCGCCGAGTGGGAGGGGACCGTCGCCTGGATCGACGCCGACGTCGAGGGGCCCCCTCTCCCCCCGGGGCGCGTGAGCCCCGAGCTGCGCGGTCGCAAGGCGCTGCGGAACGATGGCACGATGCTCACCGTCGAGGTGCCCGTGTCGGCCGACGTGGATCGCATCGCGATCGATCTGGAGCTCGACGCGCAGGGCGACGCGAGCGGCACGTGCTCGCTCGTGCTCTACGGACGCGCCGCCCAGCAGCTCGTCGAGCGCTTCGAGGTGGTGGTGGGGAGCGACCGGGACGCGATGCTGCGGAGCGTCGTGCTCGCCTGGGTGCCGTGGGCCGACGTTCAGGAGGTGAAGCTCGAGAGCGACGAGACCTCCTGGGAGGTGCGGGTGCAGGCCAAAATCTTGCTCGTGGGCTTCGCGCGCCCCGAGCAGCGCGACAAGCCGATCTACGCGCTGCCCGGCATCACCCCCGTCCACGGGCTGAGCGGTGCCACCACCACCCTCGGCGCCCGCTACGCCCAACAGGCCGACCGCAAGACCGCCCTCGCCATCGACACCCCTCTGCTCTACCAGGTGAAGCGAACCATCAAGCTGCCCCCCCAAGCCGCCGTGGTGAAGAGCCCGGCCCCGGTGAAGGTGGTGCGTGACTACCTCACGGCCGAGCGCACCGTCACCCACGACGGCGGGGTCATCGTGGATCGGTTCGCGCTCAACCTCCCGGTGGGCACCATCGCGCCCGAGGCCTTCGCCGAGTTCTCGAAGGCGCTCGAAGAGGTGGACGACGGGTTCATGCACACCCTCCGCGTCGAGATCCCCGCGAGCTCGCCATGACCATCACCGTGCGCGAGCACGAACCTCTCGCGCCTCGGACCACCCTCGAGGTGGGAGGCACGGCGCGCTTCTTTGCCGAGCCCAAGGGCCCCGAAGAGGTGCAAGCGGCCCTCGCATGGGCCCGCGAACGAGGCGTCCACGTGTGCGTCATCGGCGGTGGCTCCAACCTGCTCGTGGCCGACCGTGGCGTCGACGGCTTGGTGCTGCGGCTCCGCGCGACCGGCATCCACGCCGTCGACGAAGCGACCGTCGATGTCGACGCGGGGGCGAGCTGGGACGAGGTGGTGCGCTGGGCCGTCGAGCGCGAGCTCGCGGGGCTCGAGTGCCTCTCCGCGATCCCCGGCGACGCTGGCGCGGCTCCCATTCAGAACATCGGCGCCTATGGCCAGGAGCTGTCGGAGACGCTCGTGCGGGTCGAGGCCGTGGAGCGCACGAGCGGCGCAGCCGTGCTCCTCGACGCGGCCGCTTGCGAGCTCCGCTACCGCGACTCGGTGTTCAAACGGGAGGCGGAGGGTCGCTACGTCATCACCCGGGTGCGCCTGCGTCTCGTGCCCCACGGGCCGCCCAAGATCGCCTACGCGGAGCTCGAGCGCGAGCTCGGCGTCGAGCCCTCCCTCGCCGAGGTGCGCGACACCGTAACGCGGCTGCGACGCCACAAGTCGATGGTCCTCGATCCCACCGACGACAACCGAAGGAGCGCCGGCTCGTTCTTCGTCAACCCCACCATCGCCGCCTCCGAGCTCGACGGGGTGCGCGCCCGGGCGGCCGAGCGCGCACCTTCCGAGGCCCTGCCGACGTACCCCGCGCCCGACGGACGCATCAAGCTCTCCGCCGCCTGGCTCATCGAGCGCGCGGGCTTTACGCGAGGCACCACCCGCGGCCCCGTGGGCATCTCCTCGCGCCACAGCCTCGCCCTCGTCAACCGAGGCGGCGCCAGCGCGCAAGCCCTCGTCGACTTCGCGGTGGAGGTGAAGCGTGGCGTCCAGCACGCGTTCGGCGTGGTGCTCCAGCCCGAACCCCGCCTGCTCGGCTTCCTCCCCCACGAGACCGAGGCCCTGCTCTCGGGTGCCTGAAGGCGCCCACGCGCCCCCCAAGGTCGGCCGCAGCTCGGGGGGTGGCGTATCAGCCAGGTGGAACGAGGCAGCTCGTGGCGAAGTCGCGCAGGCCGTTGGCTCCCTCCACCACGAGGGTGAAGTGCGGCGCCACCGCGTAGCGCAGCACCTCGAACGCGATCACGATCCCCATCATCGCGCCCCCGGTGCGAACGACGATGTCCCTCATGGGCGTCGGCCCATCCTCGTCGATGTGAAGCCACACCGGGAGCACGAACACGAAGCAGGCGCCGTAGCTCACGGTTCCGAAGGTGAGCATGAAGCGTGGGTCATCGAAACAGAACAGGCTCTGCATGAACGGGTTCGCGTTGAGCGCGGTCTCCAGAAAGGCCACGCCCATCGGCGCCACCAGCGCCGCAAGCCACCGCCATCCTCCGCGCAGCACCTGCCGACACCAGCGAAAGGCGACGCAGAGCAGCACGCAGTAGGTCGCGAAATAGGCGACCGTGGTGAAGTAGAGGAAGACGGGGTTGTTCTGAATGTTGATCCGCGTGTTGAAGCCGTAGTGCATGTGGAGCACGTCGAAGAAGTACGGCGTGCAGAAGTAGTTCATCAGAAACGACACCGCGGTCACCGCCACGACGAGCTTCACGCCCGTGCGCTCGGCGAACGGACGCCCCCGCTCGCCGGCGTGAGGCCACGCCACGGGGGGCACCACCGCCAGCGCCATCATCACCACGCCGAACACCATGAGCTCGACGTCTCCCCAGCCCTCGGCGAGGCCGGTGAGCATGATCACCCCCGCCCCGAGCCCCCACGCCGGCGTGAACCAGAGCCAGTAACGTTCGACCCGCCGCCGGGCCGGTTGTTGCGAGAGGAGCGACGACCAAGAGCTCGGCATGGCACACCTCTCCAAACAACCCACGCCGAGACGCCACCGCCGACGGACTTGCTCCCTACCATCACCAGGGCGCGGGATACATGCCCCGCGGAGCCGATCGCGGCCACAACTTCGTTTAGCAAGCGCGCGCCCTCGCGGGTTCGCTGCTAGAAACGCGGCATGGGAAGAGACAAGAGCAAGGCGTGGCTCGAGCGGGCCGAGAGGGTCATCGTGGGCGGCGTGAACAGCCCCGTGCGGGCGTTCCGTGCCGTCGGCGGCGATCCACCGTTCATCAAGAGCGCGCGCGGTGCGCGCGTCGTCGACGAAGACGGGAACGAGTACGTCGACTTCGTGGGGACGTGGGGCCCCGCCATCCTCGGCCACGCTCACCCGAAGGTGGTCGCCGCCGTGCAAGCGCGCCTCGCCGATGGGCTCTCCTTTGGCGCCCCGACCGCCATCGAGGTGGAGCTCGCGGAGACGGTTCGGCGCTTCTTCCCGTCGATGGAGCTGATGCGTTGCGTGAGCAGCGGCACCGAGGCCACCATGAGCGCGATCCGCGTCGCCCGCGGCTTCACCCGACGCGACGTCGTCGTGAAGTTCGAGGGCTGCTACCACGGCCACGCCGATCACCTGCTGGTGAAGGCGGGCAGCGGCGCCGCCACCTTCGGCGAGCCCGACTCCGGGGGCGTGCCCGCCGACTTCGCGAAACACACGCTCACGCTGCCCTACAACGACACCGCCGCCCTCGAGCAGACGCTCGCGGCGCGGGGGGCGGAGATCGCAGCGGTGATCGTGGAGCCGGTCGCAGGGAACATGGGCTGCATCCCCCCCGAGCCGGGCTTTCTCCAGGCCATCGTCGATCAGTGCAAGCGGCACGGCGCGCTCGCCATCTTCGACGAGGTGATGACCGGCTTCCGCGTGGCCAAGGGCGGCGCGCAAGGCCTGTACGGCTTTCGCCCCGATCTCACCTGCCTGGGCAAGATCGTGGGCGGAGGTCTGCCGCTCGCGATGTATGGCGGTCGCCGTGACGTGATGGAGGTGGTAGCGCCGCTCGGCCCCGTTTACCAAGGCGGCACGCTCAGCGGCAACCCCGCCGCGGTGACCGCCGGCCTCACCACGCTCTCGCTCCTCGACGACGCCCTCTACGAAGGGCTCGAAGCACGGGGCGCGCGGCTCGAGGCGGGTCTGTCGCGCGTCATCGCCGAGCTCGACGTCCCCGGTCGCGTCCAGCGGGTCGGCTCGATGATCACGCTGTTCTTCACCGATGCGCCGAACCAGCCGGTGAAGAGCTTCGGCGACGCAACGGCGACGAGCACCGAACGCTTCACCCAGTTTCATCGGGGACTGCTCGCCCACGGCGTCTACTGGCCGCCCTCGAAGTACGAGGCCGCGTTCCTGAGCGCTGCCCACACCGACGAGGACGTCGATCGCGCCATCGAGGCGGCGCAGAGAGCCCTCGGCTGAAAGCCGCGGCCCCGGTGTGTTGACCGGTCGTCGCGCTCGGGCTCGACCTCTTCGTCGTCGACGAGGGCCCCGTCGACGAGCTCGAGCTCGAAAAAAAAGAAGCGCGACCGCCCCCAGAAGGACGGCCGCGCTTCGGCTCTCTTCGAGCGGGCAGCACCTCGAGGGGTGTCGACCGCTCGTCTCTTCTCTCTCTTGTCTCTCTTCTCTCTCTTCGACCTCGCGCGCTCAAACGCGAGGACAGTCGTGCGTCGTCAGTTCACGTGGTGTTTGAGATCGACGTCCTCGACCTCGGTGCCCACGAACTCGACGGTCTCGTTGCAGCTGTACGGGACGCCGTTGCACGCGTCGCCAGTACACGTCCGCTTGGTCTTGATCTGGTACTCGCCGGTGACGAGCTCGCCGTCGATGGCCAGCTCCATCTCGTGATCCACCGTGGTGGTGACCTTCGTGCCGGCTCCATCGGGATCGGACCACTCGATGTCGGTGGTCTTGCCCGCGAACTCGTACTCCTCCCCGAGGTCGCCATCCTGAACGAACTCACCTGCGAGCGCGAGCTCCCCCATGTCGAGGAAGAAGTCGCCATCTTGCCCCGCGAAGAGGATCAGCGTGCCTGCCGCGTGGAGCGACGACGAATCGTTGATCTCGTTGGCGGTGAGGTTGCAGCTCTCCGACATGCCGGCTTGGGCCGAGGCGATCCGGTAGACGAAGTAGTCACCGGGCGCGACGGAGTCTTCCAAGCAGCCGGTGGCGCCGGCGAGCAAGAGGCCTCCGAAGAGCGTGAGCAAGGTCCTGTTCATGTCCGTTCTCCTAAGTCAGGGGTGGACGGTCGGGCGAGACCGCGCCAGGGGGAGCCGTGTGTGTGTGTGGCGGCTGTCGGCAGCCCGAGCCCCGCGGGTCGAATGGGCCGCCGACAACCCACATATACGGACCTCGCACCGAGACCTTCCCCCGCTTTTTTCGCGCCGCCGAACGCGCTAAGCGCTCCCTCGAGCAGCCGGACGGCCTCGTCGCCGCGACATCCCGTGCGCTCTGTCCCCTCCCCCACGCGACCGACGACGTGCCCTCCGACGCGAGCCAGATCGAGCGCATCTTCGCGCGGTGCTTCTTCGAGAGCCACCGCACCGTGCTCGTGGGCGGCGGCAGCGAGCCGCTGTACCAGCCGGGCCGCTCCGCCGACACCCCCCACCGCATCGTGTACCGCGCCGACTTCGTGGCGAGCGCGCTGCACGAGGTCGCCCACTGGTGCATCGCCGGAGCAGAACGACGGCTCCTCCCCGACTACGGCTACTGGTACGCCCCCGACGGACGCTCACCGGCGCAGCAACGCGAGTTCGAGCGCGTGGAGGTGAAGCCTCAAGCCCTCGAGTGGCTCTTCGCCGACGCGTGGGGATGGCCCTTCGAGCTGAGCGCCGACAACGTCGAGAGCGCCACCGGACCGAGCGAGCGCTTCGCGCGAGCCGTCGCGGCCCAGCGTGAGCGCTACCGAGCCGGCGGCATGCCCGCCCGAGCCGCCCGCTTCGCCGCCGCCCTTGCGCGCTGAGCTCGGTGAAGCGCTGGCTGCGCCGGCCTCCGCCGAGGCGCTCAGTCCGTCAGCGTCGAGTCGCCCATCGTCGCCGATGGCGACACGTCGTCCTGGAGGAAGTCGTTGCGCGTGAACAGCGACACCACCTCGAGCCCCTCGCGACCCAGGTTCTCGATGCCGCCCTCGAGCCGATCGACCAGCGCCACCACCCCCACCACGTCGACCCCCGCCGCACGCAACGCGTGCACCGCCTTCACGGTAGACGCTCCGGTGGTGATCACGTCTTCGAGCAGCACCACCTTCATGCCCGGTGTAACCGCGCCCTCCACCAGGTTCTTGGTGCCATGTTCCTTGGCCTCCTTGCGCACGTAGAGCGCAGGGATGGGGCGACTGCGGAGCTCGCTCATGAACGACACCGCGCTCGCCAGCGGGCAGCCACCGAGGACCACGCCGGCCACCGCGTCGCACTTGGGGAGGTTGCGCAGCGCGTCCAGCATCAGCTCGCCCACGAGGTGGTGCCCTCGCGCCGTGAGCACCGTCGGCTTGCAGTCGACGAAGAAGTCGCTGACCTTGCCGCTCGCGAGCACCACCTGCCCGCGCCGATACGACATCGTGCGCAAGAGCTGGAGCAGCTCGGGCAGCGCGCGCTCGGTGCGCTCTTTTCGCGACCGCGCCATCGGAGAAAGCTTAGCTCAACGAGCCTTGCGCTTGGTCGCCTTCTTCGCGCCGCGCTTCAGAGCCGGGACCACCGGAGCCGGCGCGGAGCGAGTCTTGGTGGAGACCCTCTTGTCGGTGCTCGCAGCCTTCGGCGGCGACTTGCTCCGCTTCGCCGCCGTCTTGGCCGCCTTCGGCATCACCGGCGCCGGCGCCGCCCGCCGCGGGGGTGCTGGCGACGGCTCCGCCTTGGGCGCCCTGGGTGCGGCGGCTGCCCGAGGTGCGGCAGCCCGCGCCGGAGGCGTAGCCTTGGGGGTCGCAGTCGCGGTGGCGCGCGCCGCGCGAGCCTTGGGAGGCTCCGCTGACGTCTCCACGCGCCCGCGCAGGAGCGCGCCAGACCGGATCCCGATGGTGGGCGCGCTCACGTCGCCCACCACGCGGGCACCATCCTCGAGCACCAACAACTCCTTGCCGTGGAGATTGCCCGCCACCGCGCCGGCCACGTGCAGCCGCTCGGCGGCGACGTCGCTCTTGATGAGTGCGCCGCTCGTGATCACCACCTCACCACTGCCCTCGATCGAACCCTCGACGCGACCCTGGATCTCCAGATCGGTCGTGGCCACGATGCGACCCACGATGGTCGTCTTTGCGCTGATCGTCGATCCGTCGGCCATCACACGTCCATGTCTACGTTGCCCTTGAACACCGCACCATCGGCGATGGTGAGGCGGGCCGTCTTCACATCGCCCACCAGCCTGCCACCGGAGCGCAGCTCCACGCGGTCGGCGGCCGTCACGTTGCCGGTGACGTTGCCGCCAATCGACACCGACTGCGCGCCGATGTCGGCCTCGACCACGCCATCTTCTTCGATGGTCACCATGCCTTCGGCCACGAGCTTGCCCCGCAGCACGCCGCCGATCACCACCTCGTCTTCCGAGCTCACTTCGCCCTCGATGGTGAGGCCTGCTCCGATCACGGTTGTCGCCACGATGGTTGCTCCTTCAAAACACGCCAAAAGCGGCGTCGCTCGATCGTCGTCACGCGATGGCCTCGGGAAGATCGAAGTCCGCGTCGATCTCGCCGATGAAGCGTCCACCCTCTTGAAGGCTGAGCTCCGTGGCCTTGATATTTCCCTGAACACTGCCGCTCGCGGTGATGGCCACGCTCGTCCGAGCGATCACGTCCCCGACGAGCTCGCCGGCCACGGTCACACTGGCCGCCTGGACAGCACCCGCCACCGCACCGCCCGCCTCGAGCTCGAGCGCCCCATCCACGACCACGTCGCCTTCGATTTGGGCCTCGACGCGCAGATCGCCACGACCGTGGACCCGGCCTCGAACACGCAACCCCTTGGCTAGCACAGCGGAATCACTCACGGCGCGACGGACGCTAGCCCAAGGCGCTTGGAAATTGAAGCGCCGCCTTCACTTGATGACGAAGCCCGGCGGCGCCCGCCGCTCTCCCGGTGCCGCTCCCCCACCCGATCGTCGGGCTACGGCCGGTGTCGGCGTTGCGAGCGTCCCTCCCGCCGGAGGTCGCCCGACCGGCCGAGCCCGCCCCTCCGAGCCCCGCCGCGGGCAGCCCGTCGCCGTCGCTGGGCCATCACACAGAACATCGTACCGCCCGGCGGCGGTGTTACCCTTGACCCCGGATGGACGTCGTCTCCGTTTGCCCTCTGCACGTGGCGTCGCTGACGTGGATGCCGCGTGACGGCGCGCACGCCTTCACAGTGGTGGTGAAGGCCACCTTCGAGCTCACCGCCGGCAAGGCCACGCTCGCAGAGGTGCAAGACTTCCCGAACCACGACGACAACCACTGGGACGACGATGCCCGGTGCAGCGTCTACTCGCCGAGCGACCTCGCGCCGTTCAAGCCGCGGGCCGACGTGCTCTTGGTAGGCGACGCCTACGCTCCAGGCGCCACTCCGGCGCGCACCTTCGTGGCGCGCCTGATGGTGGGGAACATCGAGAAGGCGATCGAGATCCACGGCGATCGCTTCTTCGACGGCAACGACGAGCTCGTCGAGGGCGAGCCGTTCGTGCGGATGCCCCTTCGTTACGAACGAGCCTCCGGTGGTCGCCACACCACGAACCCGGTTGGCATCGATCCCGAAGCAGAACGCGATCGCTACGGTCGCCTCGCCGTCCCCAACCTCGTGCGGCCAGGCACGGTCATCGAGCGCAGCGGGGGCATCGATCCCATCGGCTTCGGCCCCATCGCCGCCAAATGGTCGACGCGACGCGTGCTGCTCGGCCGACATGCCCACGACTGGTCCGACAGCCGCTGGTTCCAGCAGCCCATGCCCACCGACATCGACGGCGCGTTCTTCCAGGCGGCACCGCTCGATCAGCGCCTCGACGAGCTCCGCGAGACCGAGCGCATCACGCTCGAGAATCTCCACCCCGACGAGCCCCGACTCGTGTGCCACCTCCCCGGCCTCCGCCCGGTGGCCTTCGTCGACTCGGGCTCCACCGTCCGCGAGCTCGCGCTCCGCGCCGACACGTTGTGGATCGACACCTCGCGCCATGTGTTCACCGTCACCTGGCGAGGGCGCGTCGATCTGAGCCGCCCCGACGAACCCGGCTGCGTGTTCGTCGCGATGGAGACGCCCGGGCACAAGGTGTCGTGGGCGGAGGTGAAGGAGCTCGCCCGCGCGGCCAACATCAGCGACGACCAGACCTCCGACGACGTGCGGGACGGCAGCAAGCCGGAGCTCCCGTTCGTGCGCACGAGCACCTCCCACCTCGACGAGCACACGGCGGTGGGGATCCCCGTGTTCGAAGACTCCACGAGCGGAGAGCTGCCCGCGTGGCTCAACGACAAGACCCAAGCCCCCCAGCGTGAGCCCACCCGCTCGATGCAGGTGCTCCACCACGAAGATCAGTCGCCGGCGTGGCTGCGCGACTCGCACCCGCCCCCCGACGGCGGCCCTCAAGGGGTCGGCGCCGACGCGATGAACAGCACCATCGGCTACGGCATGGTGAGCCCCTGGGCTGGCGCGAACGGCCCCGTGCAGGCTGCCGCTCGGAAGGCGCAGGTGCCGGCCCCACCCTCCGTACCACCGCCACCGCCGCTGCCGGGCGGGCTCGCCGCGCCGAGCCCGGCCACGAGCCCGGTCAGGGTGCAGCCGCCTGCACCCCCCGCGCCCGCGCCCCCCGTTTCCGCACCTCGTGCGATCGCCCCGATGGCCGCGGTGGTCCCGATGGCTACCGCCGCGCCAGTGCTTTCGAGCATGGTCTCGGAGTCGAGAGCCGCGCCCGGTCCGATCCACGTCCGGCCCCCCAACCCGGTCGAGGCCATGCAATCCCAGCGCGCCGAGGCCGCCTTCGACGACGCACCGCCGCAGGCCATCCACGATCGCATCGCGCGCCCGGTGGCCAGCGAGATCATCGAGTTGCTCTGGTACGATCCCGACGCGATACACAAGGTGCGCGCCAAGGCAGAGTGGCGCAGTTTGTTCGAAGCGAGCGACAACGACGACGACGACGAGCCGCTCGATTTCGACGACGAGCCGCCACCGGAGGCAGAGCCCGCGGTCCGCGATCGCCGCCACATCGTGGCGGTGATGACCCGCGGCCACGTGACCACCGGCGCGAGCCTGCCCCATGCTCTCGGCGAAGCCGTCGACGCGAACGGCCATTTCGAGCCACCGCTGGTGCTCATGAGCGGTCGGCTCTACTTCCCGTTCGACGAGCTGAAGACGCTGAAGGCCACCCTCGCCGCGGTCACGCCGCTCATCGCCGGCAACAAGGAGCTCGGCGACGCGGTGGCGCAGGTCAACGAGCTCATGCAGACCCCGTGGCTCGAGGAGGGCTCGGGCGACGTCGCCCGCAAGCTCACCGATCGCGTGCGCGACGCCTTCAAGCGCGGTGATCGGCTCATGGACCCCAACTACCTCGACGACCACACCGAGCGAATCCTGCTCGAGCAGCGGTGCTATTCGATGCGCCCGGTCTTCGGCGACGAGTTCATCCGAGCCCTGCTCGCGCCCTCCACCGCCAAGACGCGGATCCCGACCTACATCCCGGCCGCGCTCCAGAAAGAGCTGCCCATGTTCAAGACCATCGCGACCCGGATCCTGGCCGAGGCCCACATCGCGCAGGATCAGTTCGAGGCCCACGAATATGCGCTCAAGGTGGTGGCCCTCGGCCGTGTCGTGCAACTCACGCGATCCGGTGCATACTGAGAGCATGCTTCGGAGACGCAGCTTCCTCACCGGCACCGCAGCCGCGAGCACCGGGCTTTTGTGGGGCTCGAGCGCACGCGCCGACGGCTCGGCCCACTACGACATCAAGGAGATCGATCTCGGCGGAGACAAGCGCGTCGGCACCCGCTTCACCCTGCTCACGCCGAAACACGTCGGGGAGCGGAAGGTGCCGCTGTTGGTGCTCCTCCACGGCCTCGGGGAAACCCACGATCAGAAGCTCGGGGCGCGCGCCTGGCTCGACCGCTACGGCCTCGGCACCGCCTACGATCGGCTGCGCGAGCCCCCGGTCACGCCCCTCTTTCCCAAGTCGCAGCACTGGACCAAGGAGCGCCTCGAAGAGATCAACGCGCTGCTCGAGAACAAGCCCCTCCGCGGCGTGGCGATCGCGTGCCCCTTCACGCCCAACGTCTACAAGTCACCGCTCGGGCGCGACGCGGTGCTCGACCGCTACGCCGACTGGATCACCGGCGTCGTCATCCCGCGCGCACGCAAGGAGGCCAACGTGCTCGGCACCTGGCGTCACACGTACCTCGACGGCTGCTCGCTCGGCGGCTACGTCGGCATCGAGGTGTTTCTGCGCAAGCCCACCCACTTCGCGGCCTGGGGCAGCGTGCAAGGTGCCCTCGGCGCGCACCGCGTGAGCACCTACGCCACCAAGCTGAAGCAGGTGATCGACGAGCACGGGCCGCGCCACCTCCACCTCGAGACGTCGACCGCCGACACCTTCCGCGAGGTGAACCAAGCGCTCTCCAAGGCGCTGAAGAAAGAGTCGGTCGCGCACGACTTCGTGATGCCTCCCGGCCCCCACAACCAACCCTTTCTTCGCGACAGCGGCACGATCGAGATGCTCCTCTGGCACGACCACCTCGCACGCTGACACCTCGCACGCTGACACCTCGCACGCTGACACCTCGCACGCTGACACCTTGCGCTCTGACACCGTGCGCTGACTCTGGGCGCGCCGACGCTGCGCGCCACGTCCCCGCAGGCGACCTTCACAAGGGAGCGATGGGCGCGTCGAGGGCTCGCACCGCGATGGGGAGCGCGTCGCCCGACGGGTAGATGACGAAGGCGTAGGTGCCCACCTCGTGGGTGGCACCGATCTGTCGACTCAACATGACGAGCACGTAGCCGGCGCGACCGATGATGGGGTCGCCGTCCAGATCCCAGCCGAAGCCATCGTGCTCGACGTCGTCGAACAACGACCGCTCGGGGGCCTCGGCCAACAGCTGGATCGGCGCGACCTTCATGCGCACGTCGCCTCGGACGCTGCGCCACAGGAGCACCATGGAATCGCCCGCGTCGCCGGCGACGTAGCGACTCGTCCGCGAGAAACGTCGCAGCGGCACCGCCGCTTCGTCGTGCTTGCAGTGGCCCGCCGCGCAGCGCAGCCGATGCACCACGTAGCGCCCCGCCACCGGGAGGCTCGCTTCGGTGTCCACCTCGCCGAGGAACGATAGATCCGGCAGCTCCTCCGCGCCCACGATCCAGCTCAAGGTGGCCACCTCGTCACGGCACGTGAAGCCGAACTGGGCCGTCCCCATGCGCACCTCGGTGGTCGGGCTCCAGCCGCTCTCGTCGCGAAACGCGAGCACAGCGTTCACCCCGCCCCGGCCATCGCTCCCTCCCACGAGGAGCGCAATCCGACGGCTCGTGCGGCAGATCTCGAGCGACGGTGTGCCGCGGAGCCGCGGTGTGGTGCCGAGGCTCACACGCTCCCCGAGGGCTGGCTCTCCCTCGCGCACACGCTGCGTCAACACGTGATGACGCCCGTCCTCCGCCGGCTCGGTCCACACGATCTCGTCCCACACCAAACGCGGTCCGACGCTCGCCTCGCCGTCGATCGCGAGCGGCACCGGCGGCGCCGCGCTGCCATCTCGAAAGCGATGCAGCGCCACTGGGGGACCGCTCGCGAGGTGGGCGACGGCCCCGCTCCGCCACACGAAGCCACCCGCCGGGCGATCCGTCACCCGGTGCAGCTCGGTGCCCTTCGTCAGGTCGTAGACGGCCTGCACCCAGCCGCTGCCTTCGCGACCCTGGGCATACAGGTGAGCGGGCGCCCCGCTCTCCGCGGCCAACAGCTCGCCGGCGAGGCCCACCGGGATGCTCGGGGGCAAGGCTCCACAGCGCGCCTCCACCCGCTCGGTCACGGTCCCGCTCGAGCGCGCCAACAGCTCGAGGTCGCAGATCCCATACCGTCGGTCCTGTTCGTAGAACAGAAGGCGCAGCGAGGTGTCGGCGCCCGGATCGGTGAGCAGGCGCAGGTAGTTGCCCTCATAGAGGGGAAGCATCCTGCGAGGATCGAGCAGCGCGACCGGGGTCGGGGGCTCGGGCGCGTCGTCGGGGTCGCCCACGAGCAGCCCGAGCGCGTCGGCGTGGCGCACGAGCGCGTCGGGATCGAAGGCCGACTTGTCTTGGATCGCGAGGTAGAGGCGCGCACGCTTCAGCTCCTCCTCGAGCGCGTCGATGGTCGTGCAGGTCGCGTCCCCCTCGCAGCAGCGCCCGCCGCAGGCCGCCGTCGCCTCGGCCTTCAGACCACGGAGCGCGCTCTCGCTCGCGCTCACGTAGGGCTCACACCGCCCGGGCCAGCTGCTCTCCCCCTTCAAATCGGCGCCGATCGCGTGCGCGCGGAGCTTTCGCGCCACCGCCTCGGCCCCCTCCCCGTCGCGCTCCACAAGCCCGAACAAACAGTGGGCGAGCCCGCTCACCGCCGTCTCTGCCCACGCTCGCGAGCGCCAACGCGAGAGCGCGCGGTACCCCGTGAACACGGCCACCGGGCCGAGCAACAGCGTGAGCGCTATCGCCCATCGTCTCACCTCGCGTCGACGCATCCGTCCGCTCTCGAGCTTATGCAAAGACGTCCGAGCGCGCCCGAAGTTCCCGCGCGCGGGGAGCTCCTTCGCGTCCGAGCAGGCCCGCTCTCGCGCCGGGCGCCACCCCGACACCGGGTCCGCGGCGGGACGAGCGATTCGGATCGAGAGCCGCCCGATCCTCGTGTAGGGTCCGAGGCATCGTGTGCACGCTCCCCGATCCCCCGAAGGTCGCCCCCACGCCCATCGCCGAGCTCGACCGCATGCTGCGGAGCCTGGAGGACCGCCGCATGGCGTGGGTGCGCGTGAGCCCCGCCGAACGCGCCTCGCTCCTGCGCCGCGCCATGCGCACCACCCTCGCGGTGGCCGACAAGTGGGCCGCCGTGGCGAGCCGCATCAAGGGCTACGCCGAGGGCAGCAACGGCCACGGTGAGGAGTATCTCGGGGGTACGTTGCCCACGATGCGCAACCTGCGGCTCTTCGCCGAGGCGCTCGAGGCAGGCGGCCTGCCGAAAATTCCGCGCCTCTCGCGGAGCATCAACGGCCAGTGGGTGGCGCGCGTGTTCCCGCAGTCGGCGCTCGACGGGATCATGATGGGGGGCGTCACCTGCGACGTGTGGATCCAGCCCGACAAGCTCCCCACCCAGGGTGCGCTGTATCGCAAGAAGGCCACCGGCGACCTCGGCGAGGGCGGCCTCTGTGTGGTGCTCGGGGCCGGCAACCAGTCGTCCATCCCGCCCATGGACGTGCTCTACAAGCTCATCGTCGACGACGAGGTGTGCCTCCTCAAGATGAACCCGGTGAACGAGCAGCTCGGGCCGATCTTGGCCGAGGCCCTCGCCCCGCTCATCGATGGCGGCTTCCTGCAGATCGCCTACGGCGGCATCGACGAGGGTCGGCATCTCACCGATCACGAGCTCGTCACCTCCATCCACATCACCGGCTCGGCCGCCGCCCACGACGCGATCTTGTGGGGTCCCGGAGAAGAAGGTGCGCGCAACAAGGCGAGCGGCACGCCGCGCATCGACAAGGTCATCACCTCCGAGCTCGGCTGCGTGTCCCCCGTGCTCGTCGTGCCCGGCGACTGGAACGAGCAGGCCCTCGACTACCACGCGCGCCAAGTGGCCTCGATGCTCGCCTACAACTGCGGCTTCAACTGCAACGGCGCACGCCTCATCGTGATGGCCCGCGGCTGGCAGCACCGCGCCCGCTTCGAGGAGCTTGTGAAACAGAAGCTCGCCGCCACGCCCACCCGCACCGCGTACTATCCCAACGCGCAGCAAACCTGGGAGCGCTTCACCAACAAGTACCCGAGCGCCACCAAGCTCGGCGCCCCGAAAGAGGGCGAGCTCCCGTGGACGGTGCTCGAAGGGGTGAGCGCGACCCGCGGCGAGTATGCCCTCGAGAACGAACCCTGGTGTGGGATCTTCTCGTTCGTCGACATCGACGCGAGCGACGCCCAGACCTTCCTCGAGGAGGCCGTCTCCTTCGCCAACGACCGCTGCTGGGGCACGCTATCCATCAACGTCCTCATCGATCCGAGCACCGAGAAGCTGCTCGGCGAGCGGTTCGAGCGCGCCATCGCCGACCTCCGCTACGGCGCGATCGGGATCAACTGCTGGACCGGCCTCAACTACGGCCTCGTCAACGCCACCTGGGGCGCGTTCCCCGGCCACCCGCTCGACGACATCCAGTCGGGTCAGGGGGTGGTGCACAACGGCCTGCTCCTCGACTTCCCCGAGAAGAGCGTGGTGCGCGCGCCATTCGTGATGAAGCCCACCCCGGCCTGGTTCACCGATCACAAGAACAACCTCGCCCTCGGTCGCGTCCTCACCGCCTTCGAGCAGAAGCCGTCGCTGCTCCGGCTCCCGAAGGTGATCGTGGCCGCCCTGAAGGGCTGAGCAGCGCCGCGCTCCTCCCCGGCGACCGCGGCGCCCACGGGATGTCAGCCTGTGTCGCGAGGCGATCGACAATTCGCTAACGGGCCCGCGCCAGCCCCTCGAGCACTACGCCAAGCTCCCGAAATTGGACGCCGAGGAAGCGGCAAGAATCTTGCTGGTGGGTGACCCCGGCGGCGCCCGATCGCTTGTGTGGGCCGCCGCAACCCCTTGGAGGTGCCATGAGAATTCGACCATCTCAGTTCACGCTGCTTGCTTCGATCGTGTTCGCGACCGCCTGCGGTAGCGACGTGACGGTGTACGAACGGGATCCCGGCGACGCGTCCGGGGGCTCGGGCAGCTCGCAATCCAGCGGCAATGGCGCCTTGCCGCGCCAGCCCAACATGGACGTCCGCGCGCCGACGCGGTTCAGCATCGAGATCGAGTTCAACACCGCGCCTCCCCCCGAGGCGCTCGACGCCTCCCGCTACTCCATCGACGGGGACTACGGGGGCCTGGTCATCGAGTCCATCGCCGCCGGCGACAAGGGCGGCGTGGTCACGCTCACCACCAACCAGCAGAAGCTCGGGGTGCACTACCACCTCACCTTCGCTGGGCCCGACGCGTGGCGCCTCGAAGACACCTTCCCCTCCGCCGACACGGCGCAGTTCTGGGCCACGGATCTGTCCCACCCCAACTTCCCCGAGTACCAGATCACCGCCGACCGCAAGGCCATCGGCACCCGCTCGGTGGTGTACGTGGAGCAGGGCTGGCCGGTGAACAACGCCAACGAGACCGCGTCGTTCTTCGACGAAGACATCTACGTACCGGAGACGACGATGTTCAACGATCCGCCCGATCGCGACGACAACGATCGCATCCTGCTCCTCGGCTTGAACGGCAAGAACGCCTACGGCGGCTACTTCAACTCGATCGACACCCTCACCAACGAGGAGGCGCTGGCGACGTGGGGCTACCACTCCAACGAGATGGAGATGCTCTACATCAACGTGGAGTATGGAGCGTTCGACAACCGGCACGTCGTGGCCCACGAGTTCTCGCACCTCCTCTACGAAGAGCGCCACAAGGACGACTGGGGCTGGGCCTGGCACAACGAGGGCATGGCCGAGTGCGCCGTACACGTGGTCAACGGCAACAACAACACCGACGTCGCGTACTACGTCCAGGATCCGAGCGGCGGGATCCGGAACGGGATCTCGCTCATCAACTGGGAGTACGGCAACTTCGACCAGTATGTGCTCGCGTACATGTTCCTCACCTATGCGGCGAGTCAGAAGGACGGCGTGGCCACCTACGGCGAGCTGTTCGGCCTCGACAGCACAACCTTCGCCTTCGAGGACTGGCTGCTCGAGAACTTGGGGATCACCTTCGACGAGGCTCACAAGCGACAGCTCCTCGCGACCTGGGTGCAGGCCCCGAGCGGCCCCTACGGGTACAACGGCATGGTGTCGTTCCCTGGCACGGCGCCGGTGAGCACGGAGCCGCTCACGCTCGAGCCGTTCAGCGGCGCGTTTCGGCAGCCGAGCTCACCGGTCAGCTACCCCGGCACCCAAGGCCCCGACATCATCTACGTGGGCGTCAACGGACTCGGCGAGATCGACGAGGTGGAGCCCTTCGACGCGAGCGGCGGCGCGTTGCTCGTGTTCAACACCAGCACCAACGTCAACAACCTCACGCCTCAGCCAAGCGGCAACCCCATCCCCCAGCTCGGTGGGCAGGCCGCTCACGATCACGCGCTCGGGAAGGTCGCGGAGCGCACCCGCCAGCTCACCTGGCTGCACCCGCCGCCCTTCAACCCGCGCCGGCTCGACGAGCTGCGGGCCTGGCAGCGCGTCGCCCACGCGCGCTAGCGTGGATCCCTCGGAAGGGGAGGGAGTCGGGGACGAGCAGCGCGCTCGTCCCCGCCGAACCTCGTCCCCAAACCTGACCGCGCGGTCTCAGAGACAGGCGTCTTGGTAGTCGTCGCAGCAGTCGCCGTAGCTCGTGCACACCGCGTCGCAGTAACAGGCCTTGTCCATCGCCGGACCGCCGCAGTATCCCTCGCAGGTGGGGGGTGGCGGAGGGGGCGGGGGGGGCGGGTTCA
>CAYOAL010000036.1:0-11600 GCA_964401935.1 uncultured Polyangiaceae bacterium | reverse complement strand
CCCCCCGCTGCGAGAAACCGCCCTTTCCCACCCCCGGCCCCGCCGGGTACCCCCGGGGGGGGGGGGGGGGGGGGGGGGGGGGGGGGGGGGGGTTTCACCGTGGGACACGGGCCGATCGGCTCGTCGCAGTTCGCGGGGCCGCAGCCGGTGGGGTACCACGAGCCGTCCACGCAGGTGAGCGCCTGCGTGCAGATCAGCGTGGGATCGCACTCCGTGGCACACGGGCCGATCGGCGCGTCGCAGTTCGCGGGGCCGCAGCCGGTGGGGTACAGCGCGCCGTCCACGCAGCTGAGCGCCTGCGTGCAGATCAGCGTGGGATCGCAGTCCTTGGGCTGGCAGGTGCCGGGCACGTCGTGCGTCGGCTCGGGGTGAACGCACTCGAGCGCCGGATCGCACTTGTTGCGGAACGACGGCAGGACGAAGCCGTCGCAGGAGTCGCCCACCTGAGCCCAAGGCTTGCAGACGCGGGTGGTGTTGTCCTCCGCCCAGCCGCAGAAGCCGCCCTCGCAGTCCTCGTCGGTGGCGCAGTCGTGGGCCCCGAGCTCGCACACGTCCTTCGCGTTGAAGCAGCAGTCGCCGTAGTCGACACACTTCTCGTCGCACCAGCACAGGCCCGAGCCCTTGCCACCGCACTGGTTCTCGTGACACTTGCCGGGCAGATCCGCCTTGCCGCTGCGTCCGCGCGCCTCCTCGGGGGCGCTCGTGGGGGCGGGGTCGGTGTCGACCGAGCAGCCGCCGGCGGCGGCAAAGGTGACGACGAAGGCCGCCGCCAAGGTGTTCTTCAAGCTGTGATGCCGAGTTCGTTGGGTCATGGTGTGCGCGCGTGTATCACATATCCCACCTTCACTCCAGCGCCATCGTCACCCAAGCTCGAGGGCGGGGCCGAGGCTCACCGTCGTGCACACGCGAGCACGGAGACCACGCCGCGCGAAGAGCACGAAGCCCACGGGTCACTCCGGCTCCCCCGTGCGCGCGTCGATGGTGCGGGTCGTGTCGCCGCTCTTGGTGAGCACCGATGCGCTGAAACACGTCCGCACGGGCTCCTCCTCGGCGCGCCCCCACGTGCACGGCTGGACCGTCATCGTGCTCGAGGGACGTTGCTCGTGAGTCATGTCGCCCCGTCGGCAGGACGTCGCCAGATGTTGCCTGTCGAGCACGATCTCGACGACTCGGCGGGAAGTCGGCGTCGCCGGACCGCGCTCAGGGCGCCTCGAGGCGCTCGAGGATCGTCTTCGGACGCATGGAGTTGCCGTAGACGTAGAGCTCGCCCGCCTCGTCCTCGCCCAACACCTCCTCGCTCACGCGCAGCTGCTTGCCCACGGCGAGGATGATGCGGGCCGGAAAGCCGCGCCCGATCGTCTCCACCCGCTGCCACACCGCCTTGCGGCTCCAGAACCCGAACGCCTCGAGGAACACCACCTCCCCCGTCTCGCGATGTGTGAAGCGAAGGTCCGGCGCGCACACCGCTTCGCCGGGCAGCGCGATGATCTCGTCGTTGTGCTCGACGTCCCAGGGCGAGTCGAGGGCACGGAACCCCTCCACGAGCTTCGCGACCTCGGGGGCGACACCGGCGATGCGCGCGTCGTGCGGCACGAGGCCCTCCTCGGGGCCGAGCTCGAACACCATCGGCGTCTTCCGCTGCCCCCACACCACGTCGGCCCGCAGACGCCACCTTTGACAACGCAGCACCGCCGTCAAAAACAGCGCTAGTTTCAAACCATACTTCTGGACGGCGCTGAAGAGGCTGAACGGACCGTCCACCTCGATCACGTAGCGACCCTCGCCAGCGTCGGTGACGCGATGCAACAGCCCGTGAAAGCGCGCCGCGCGAAACAACTGCCGCACCCGCCCCGGCTCCTCACCGTCGAGGGCGAGGAGCACGCGGGTGGCCCGGAGGAGCACCCCTTGCGCGAGGGCCACGTTGTAGCGCTCGAGGAGCGCCGCCGCGGTGATGGGGCGCACCGCGCGCAACACCTCGTGCTGGCGCAGATCGGCGAACAGGCGCGCCTCCACGAAGGCCGGCTCGGCGCCGAGGGCAGCCGCCACCTCTGCGAGCACCGCCCCTCGGTCGAAAGGCTCTCGTGGCGCGAGCGCACGGCGCGCCCGCGCCGCCCGCTCGAACGTCTCGCGGCGCACCACCTCCGGCTCCGTCCCCTCCGAGCAGCTGAAGTCGCAGCGGTCGAGCAACAGCTTGCGCAGCCCTTGAACCACCACCCGATCCGAAGGCCGCGCTCCGATCGCGTCGAGCGCCTCGTCGATGCGCTCGCGCCGCTCTCCCACCGCAGCCGAGACGATGGCCACCATGCGCTCCGCCGCCGGCAGCACGCGCGCCGCGGCGGCGTCGACGACGTAGCGGGGTGTGATGCGGTCGCCGCTCTGCCGCACCCGCAACAGCTCACTGGTAAGCACGGTGCTCGCGCCTCCGATCGCTCGTGCCCTGCTCGGCGGTGCCCGCGCTCACCAGCTCGTAGAGCACCGCGCGCTTGCCCTCCCGCTTGCGCAGGATACGGCCGAGGCGCTGCACGTGCTCGCGCACCGAGCCGCTCCCGCTGAGCACGATGGCCACGTTGGCCTCGGGGACGTTCACGCCCTCGTTGAGCACCTTGGAGGTGACCACCGCCTGGAGCTCCCCGGCGTTGAACGCCTTGAGGATGTAGCTCCGCTCCTTCACCTTCGTCTGGTGGGTGATCGCGGGCAGCAGAAAGCGGCTCGCGATCTCGTACACGGTCGCGTTGTCCTCGGTGAACACGATGGTGCGGTCGCGTCGGTGCGCGTGGAGCAGGCGCTCGAGCATGTCGAGCTTGCGCGAGGCGGTGAGCGCGAGTTGGCGCTGCCGACGGTAGGCGACGAAGGCGCGCCGGCCCTCCGGACTGCGCGCGCTGCGCATGATGAAGTCTTGCCAGCCGCTAGGTGAGCCCATCCGGATCTGCTGGCTGCGGATGAACTGGAGGTAGAGCTGGCGCTCGTGGTCGTAGGCCGCGCGCTCCTCGTCGGTGAGCGCGATCTCGAGCCGCTGGGTCTCGTAGCTCGCGAGGTAGTCGCCGCAGAGCTCGTGGATGTCTCGCTGGTACACCACCTTGCCGATGAGCTCTTCGTAGAGCGCCTCGCCGCCGTCGCTGCGGGTGGGGGTGGCGGTGAGGCCGAGGCGAAACGGCGCGAGGCACGCGCGCGCCGCCATCGCGTAGGACGCGCTCGGGAGGTGGTGGCACTCGTCGAACACCACCATCCCGAAGCGATGGCCGAGACGATCCATGTGGATGTGGGCCGAGTCGTAGGTGGTGACGGTGATGTCGCACACCTCGTGATAGCCGCCGCCCACGATGCCCACTGGCTGGGCGAAGGCCGCCTCGAGCAAGTCGTACCACTGGTTCATCAGATCGATGGTGGGCACCACCACCAGCGTCGATCGTGGGCGCCGATCCATGGCCATCGTGGCCACGTAGGTCTTGCCGCTCCCGGTGGGCAACACCACCACCCCGCGCCCGAGCGCTGCCTCCCACGCCTCGAGGGCCTCGGCCTGATAAGGGAAAGGTGGCTGTCGCACGAACTCCGTGGGCGGACGCTTGTCGTAGCCACGGGCCTCGTCTTGGTAGGACACCCCGCGCTCGCGCAGCCACAGCACGACGTCGGCGTACACGAGGGCCGGCGCGCGGTGCACGGCCGCCCGAGCGTCCCAGCGCATGCCGGGGGGAATGTCGGCGGCGTTGGGGCCGAGCCCCGAGAGACAGATGGTGCCCCCTTCGAAGGAGAGACGAGCCACGGCGCCTCCTTCTACCATCCGTCGACGGCTCGGGGTTTTCTATTGCGCTCCCGGTGTGCAATGCGACACTTCTCGGAGCGCGCGAGATCGTCGGTCTCGACGCAGAGGCACCCGAGGGGCACCCCAACGAGGGGCACCCGAGACGAGCCAGGAGGAGGAACGCAGATGAACCAGAGCTTGGCGCCCGGATTCCTGATCGCGTCGCCTCCCCTCGGGGATCCCAACTTCGATCGCACGGTGGTGTTGCTCGCGGTCCACAACGAGGACGGCGCGCTCGGCTTCGTCGTCAACCGGCAGGCCCCGCTCAGCCTCGGCGAGCTCCTCATCCAGGCGGGCTACGAAGAGAGCGGCGAGAACGACGCCGACGTGTGGATGGGCGGACCGGTGCAGCCTCAGTCGGGTTGGGTGGTCATCGACGACCCGTCTCTCCGCGGCGGCGACGGCATCATCGAGGTGGGCAAGCGGCTCCGCATCAGCTCTTCACGCGAGGTGTTCGACGACGTGGCGCAGGCGGTGGCGATGGGCACCTTCGACATCAAGAAGCGGCTCGTGCTGCTCGGTTACTCCGGCTGGGCGCCGAGCCAGCTCGAGGGGGAGATCGCGCGCGGGGCGTGGCTGCCGGTGCCGCTCGACGAGAGCATCATCTTCGACGTGGCCCCGGAGAAGCGCTGGGAGCAGGCCTTCGCGCTGCTCGGGCTCACGCCGAGCCACGTGATGTCGATGCGCTCCATCGGACAGGCTTGAGCGCGCGCGCTCGCCGTCTCATGGGAGCTCGTGACGAACCGGAAGGGAGGAGCACCAACGCTCACTCGCACGGCGGGAACTGCGCCGTGCCTGGCACCTCTCCCCCCTCCACGAAGGCGACGCCTTCCTCGACGAGCTCGCTCCCGAGCGTGTCTCGCACGCGAAGCGCGTAGGGCCCGGGCCCCATCCCCGCCGCCTCGACGAAGTAGTTGTAAGCGAGCCGCGGCACCTCTACCCACTGGCCTTCGTCGTCGCGGTAAGCGAGCGCCGCGATCGCGTGGCGATGGTTGCGCAGCTGCACCGCCGTCCACCACGGGTTGCTCCCCTCCTTGAAGTGGAACACCACCGGCGAGTCGATGGGACATTCGCCGTAGCGCCACGTGATCGGCACCCGACCGGCCGAGAGCGGCGCGATCTTTTCGAACGCCTCCGGGCTCAGATCGATGTCGCCGGCAGGACACTCCGGGCACCGATCGACGATCCGAACGTCGACCGAGCCGTTCGGTCCATCGACACGCACGCACGCCCCGCAGGCCGCCGAGCCGGCGTAGTCGGTGTCGTTCATCGCTGCCACCATCAGGTCGTCGGGCGTGGGCGGAAAGCTGCAGTTCCCCGAGCCGTCGGCGAAGTCGTAGTAGGTCGCCTCTCCCTCGGTGAGCGCCGGCTCGCCGCAGCTCACCCCCACGCCAGCGCCGGCTCCCGTGCTCGTCGGCCCGCTGCTGCTCGCGGTGGACGACGACGTGCCGGTGCCGCTGCTGCCGCCGGCGCCCGAGGCCGCCCCACCGCCGTCTCCGCTGCCACAGCCGAGGCCGATCGCGAACACGAGGATCGACGCGCGAGGAACCAGCAGCCACCGCATGCCACCATCCCATCATCCCCTCTCCACGCGCGCAACGTGGCGCGCGACGCGGTCCTGTGCGACTCGGTCTTGGGGCGGGGAGGCGCGAAGGAAGGCGTCCTCGCGCTCGGCGGCGTATCATGGCGCGGCATGACCCGCTCCGTTGCCTCGCTCGTGGGCCTCGCCCTCGCCACCTCGACCTGCGCCGGCGCCGCTCCCACCGACGACGCGTCGCGCCGCGACGGGCAGCCCCCGGCCGGGACGCACCGTGGCACGGCTGCGAGCGGCGAGCCCACCTCGGCGGGGGATCCCCCGCCTGGCGCGCCCCCCGCCACCCCCGAGGGCGACGCGGGGGGGGTCGGCGACATCACGGCGCGCGCGAAGGCTTTCTCGATGGAGGCGCAGGCCTCCCAGAAGCTGATGCTGCACGATGGCGTCGGTTGCCTCGGCGAGCTCGATCGGGCCGACGCCACGGATCCCGCCAGCAAGGCGCGCCGCCTCGAGCTCCGCGCCCGCTGCGAGATGCGGGCCGATCGGTGCGAGGACGGTAAGGCCCACTATCGCGAGGCCCGCCGAGCCTGGTATCGAGCCCACAAGCCCACCGTCGCGGACGACGCCACCATCGAGGACGAGGTGACGATGATGGCCAAGCAAGAGTGTCCACCCGCCGGCGGCAGCGCCAAGCCCCTCCCCGACGCCACGATGGAGCTCGTGCAGAAGATCGGGGTCGCCGATCAGCAGGGCGACGCGAGCGCCTGCGTCGAGCACGGCCGCGCCTTGAAGAAGCTCGCTCAGGGCACCGAGGGCACAGGCAACCACCTCGCCGCGGCCGGTCTGAGCCGCGCCTCCACCTGCGCAGCCAGGGACGGCCACTGCACCGACGCGCGGTCCCTCTACCTCGCGTCCCTCCGCCACCTCACGCCGAACCTCGCCGACGACGCCGCCGAGTCGGCCTGGAAGCTCCACGCAAAGGAGTGCCAGCCCCCCGCGCCCTGAGCGTCACGGGAGCAGCCGAACAGCACGAACAGCGACGACCACGACGACCAGCACGCCAGCAGGACCAGACGAACCGAATGAGCAGCACGAACAGCATGAGCGCGGAGGGCGCGTCGACCGTGACGATCGCGAGCCGCTTCTCGGGCCCACCCACGAGCGGCAACGGCGGCTACAGCGCGGGCATGCTCGCGGAGAGACTCGAGGGCGCCGTCGAGGTGACCCTTCGTCAGCCACCTCCGCTCGACACGCCCCTCACGGTGACGCGGGATGAGAGCGGTGAGCAACTGCGGCTGCGAGACGGCGAGCGAGACGTGCTCGTCGCGATCCACAAGCCCCTCGAGCTCGAGCTCCCGACGCCCCCATCGTGGGAGCTCGCAGAGGAGATGTCCTCGCGCTACGCGGGCTTCGAGCAGCACGTCTTCCCCACCTGCTTCACCTGCGGACCGGCGCGGGCCGAGGGCGACGGCCTGCGGATCTTCGCCGGCCGGCGACGCGACGACGAGAACGTCGCTGCCCCTTTCGCGCCGTCTGCCTCGACGGCCATCGGCGAGCTCGTGCGCACGCCCATCGCTTGGGCCGCGCTCGACTGCCCGGGCTACTTCGCGGTGACCGAGCCGGGAGAGAAGGCCGTCCTCGGTCGCATGCACGCCGAGCTCCTCGAGCCCCTCCGCGTGGGCGAGCGGTACGTCGTGGTCGGTTGGCCCCTCGGCCGCGACGGACGCAAGCTCCGCGCCGGCACCGCCGTGTTTCGAGCCGGCGACGGCGCCTGCCTCGGCCGAGCCCTCCAGACCTGGATCACGCTCGACTGAGCGCCCACACCCTCGACGCGCCCATGCGGATGGATGCGTAGCTCGGTCTCGACCCAACAGGGCTGGGGCAGCGCTCAGGTGGTGACTGCGCGACTCTGCAACAGCACCAGTCGATCGCCAATGCGCGCCCACTCGAGGTCTTGAGGGCCCCCGAACACCAACTCGCAGCGGGCCGCCAGCTCGCTCAGCGCCACGAGGTGCGCGTCGTCGAGGCACAGGCGATGAACGTCGCTGGGATCGACCGGCTCCTCGCGGGTGCCGCCGCCCGGGGCGCGGCGGATCGCCACATCCTTCTCGCCCGCGCGCCGCTCGAGCACCTCCCCGGAGCGCAGCAACCGAAAGTGATCGGGGGTCACCAGCCCCGCCACCACCGCCTCGCCGAGCCCCCAGGTCGCTTCGATGACGCGCTCGTCGGCGGCCGTCATGGGATTGCGCGTGAACAAGACGCCCGCCGCCGTCGGCTCGACCATGCGCTGGAGCACCACCGCCACCTCCGGCTCGCCGTCGACGCCCATCCGCCGTCGGTAGGCCAGCGCCGCCTCGCTCCTCCCCGACGCCCAGACGCGAGCGACGGCGTCGACCGCGTCCTCGAGCGCGCGCACGCCGAGCACGGTGAGGTGTTGCCCGGCGAAGCTCGTGGCGCCCCCGTCCTCGCCGACCGCCGACGAGCGCACCGCGAACGGCCCCTCCAGGGCCGCGAGCGCCTCGCCCAACCTGGCGAGCGCTTCGGGGTCGCCAGCCGCCACCGACTCGGTGAAGGCGACGTCGAGCGCGAGGCCGTCGGGCACCGGCAGCCCTTCGCGCAAGCTCGCCCCGAGCCCGGCCGCCTTGCCCCCGAAGCGACCGACCTCGTCGGCGCTGATCAACGCCACGCAGCGCCCGCCGGGCCGTGGCCGAGGCGCCCGCACCG
The DNA here is from genome assembly GCA_964401935.1 of uncultured Polyangiaceae bacterium. GTDB lineage: Bacteria > Myxococcota_A > Polyangia > Polyangiales > Polyangiaceae > JAPYTK01. Next base: position 3,543 of record CAYOAL010000036.1, on the reverse strand, counting down.
CGACGTTCACCGGGACGCTCGCCGCCGCGTCCAGCGTGTCGCCGTGGCGCAACACGCGCACCGTGCCCCGCTCACCATCGACGCGCACGATGCTCCCGTCGCGGATCGACGAGGTCGCGTCACCACAGCCCACAACCCCTGGGATCCGGTACTCGCGGGCCACGATCGCCGCGTGGCTGAGGCAACCTCCGCGATCGGTGACGACCGCACCGAGGAGCGGCAGGAGCACGTTGTAGGCCGGTGATGTCGTGCGAGCCACGAGCACGTCTCCCGGCTCGATGCGCGAAAAGTCCTGCGGCCCCAACACGACGCGCGCGCGCCCCTCGTAGACGCCCCCGCTCACCGCGTGCCCCCCGAGCGCGCCGTGCTCCACCTCGGGGAGCGGCGCCGCGTCGCTGTCGAAGTGAGCGAGGTAACACATCACCGCCCGCTGCATCCGGGCGATGGGCGCCGGGAAGTACTCGTCGGGCGGAGGTGGCTCGTCGTCGCCGAGGGTGAGCGGCGGATCGAGCCCGTCGAGCATCGCCCGCTCCTCGGTGCGGCGGCGGAGCACGTCGGCAGAGGGTCCCCCACCACCGAGGAGCTCCGACAGCTCGGCGGGGGTGGCCTCGAACACATCCACCGCGTCGTGGAGCGCACCTCGCTCCGAGAGGCGCGCTGCGGCCGCGAGCAGCGCTCGTCGCAGGAGGCCCTGACGCCACAGCCACCCCACCCCGACGTCGTGATCGCGCAAGCCGCACACCGTGCGCGCTTCCTCGAGCAAGTCGTCGTAGTGCCCACGATGCTCCTTGGGAACGTGAGCGCGGATGGGGTCCTCGAAGCCCACCGCTGCGTCGCCGCTCTTGTTCGCGTGCGCGGCCACCGTGGTGAGCACGAGGTCGGGCAGCTCGAGCAGCACGTGGTCGCTCAGATCGAAGCCGGTCACGATGCGGTGTCCGTGCTCGTCGAGGTAGGTGTCGAACGCTCGGGCCACGTCGCCTCCCCGTTCGCGGAGCTGCTGGAGACGCTCCGCAGCGGGCTCGCTCGAACAGAGGTGGGCGCGGGCCGCCGCGTCCGCTGCCAGCGCGTCGCGGATCCGATCGAGGAGCGCCACGGTCTCCGCCGACGCGGGCGAGCTGCCCGTGAGCGACGCCGCGCACTCGGCCACGCTCTTGTTCGTCCAGCGAGACGCGTACACCAGCAGCTCCCCGGTCGGGATCATGTAGGCCGGGGCGTGAAGGAGGTGCTGGTGAATCCCCTCCGCGAACGCACGCTCCACCTCGCCGAGGTGGAGAGAGAGCTCGGCGTCGTCGAGCGCCTGGGGTTGTACCGCTTGCAAGGCGAGGTTGTGCTCGCGGAACCGCGGCAAGAGCTCGTCCTGCCACCGCTTCGTGTCCTCGCGCCAGAGCTTCTCCTCGAACACCAGCGCCGCCCGCTTCTTGCGACGCCGGAGCTCGGGGTGGAGCATGAAGAGGAGCTTGAACAACAAGCGCGGCGGCGTGCCTCGAGGCTCGTCGGGCGCACCGATGGGGCGAACGCGCATGTAGAGACGCCCGGCCACGACCTCGATCTCCGTCTTCGAGAGCGGCACGCCATAGCGCTTCCAGCCGTCGCGAAAGCCGCGCTTCATCGGCTCGCGCAGCATCTCGATCATGTAGCGGGTGGCGGCTCCGGTCAGCCGCGACTCGTCACGACGCCAGCGCCCAGGCCCCGGTGGTTCGAACTGCATCAAGCTACCTCCTCGAAACGTCATCGACTCGCTCGCAGCGCCCCCAACGCACCCGCGTGAGGCGAGAGCTCCATCACCTTCGTGCGCGAGAGCCCCGCAGAGCGGAGCGCTGCCTGGAGCCGCCCCGGCGCATGAACGACGCCATCGGCCACCCGCAGCGCCAAGTGAAGGGCATACACCGCGCGGGCGTTGGCGCTGCTCGGCGTGTCGACGATCGCGTCGACGATGACGAGCTCCCCCTCGGGACGCAACGCCGCGGCCAGGCGGGCGAAGAGCGGCCCGAGACGCACCTCGGGCTCGAGGTGCGCGACGTTGGCGAGCAAGATCACGTCGAACGCGCCCGCGGGGAGCGGCACCTCGTGCATGTCGCCCGCCAACACGTCGACGCGATCCCGCAGCCCGCAGCGCTCGGCGACACCGCGAAAGTGCTCCACCACCTGTGGAAAGTCGAGGCCGGTGACGCGAGCGTCCGGATGCCGCTCCAAGAGCGAGAGGCTCCAGATCCCAGAGCCACAGCCCACATCGAGGATGGCTGCCCCTGGCTCGAGGGCCAGGCCCGCGGCGAGCTCGCGAGCCGGGCTCGTGAACAGGCCTCGGAGCAGCTCCACGGCTCTCGCGTAGCTCGCCTCCCGCTCGCCCGCGCCGCTGCCCCTCGGCAGCTGGACGCTCGCGCCGGTTTGGAGGAACGCGGTGGTTTGGTCCCAGAGCAGAAACGCTCCACCCATCGTCGCCATGCTCGCGAACAGCGCGAGGGTGGGGGTGGCAGCGTAGTGCCCGGCCGTCCGCGCCGCGTAGCCCGCCGACGCGAGCACCTCGAGCACGAGCGCCGTCGCCCGCGCGTCGAGACCGAGCTCGCGGGCCAGCGCCTCCGCGCCTAGAGGGCGCGCGACCAGCAACGAGACGAGCCCCGTCTCCAGCGCCGCTCGCAGCGCGGCGGCGGTCCCCACCGGAGTGTCGAGGAGCCGCAGATCCGGCGCGTCTTGGCGAGCGACCGACGCGTGCGCCGGCTCTTCGAGCCAAGGGTCCTCGAGAGGCTGGCTCAACTCGCCGTCCATCGCGTCGTGGCCCGTCACTTCGACTTCCGCCGCAGAGAGGCCTTGGCCCTGGCTGCGCTTTGCTTCGCCTTCATACGCGCGACCTCGGCGAGCAACACGCGCGTCGCCCAAGCGCAGGCAGCGCCCGCGTCTCGACCCTCCATGCCGAACTCGTCGGCGAACGCCTTCCACGCGCGGGCGCTCTGGAGATAGCGGAGCACCGCGAGCGCCGCGCGTGCGTCCGACTCGGCGAGCCCCTCGCCGATGCGCTCGAAGGCCGGCGAGAGACGCTCGGTGCGCTTTCGGCGCTGCGCCGCGTTCCACTCCGTGCCGAGCCGCGCCACCATCAGCCCACGTACGAGCTCCCGCTCGGCGTCGAAGGCCGCGAACAGACGCTCCACGAACGGCGCCAACGCGTCGGGGTCGGCCGGGAGCTCGGGTACGTCGAGCTTCGCGCGCACGTGCGCCTCGAGCGCGTCGAACATCGCCTCGCGGTTCGGGAAGTGGCGGTACACCGTGGGCTCCGACACCCCGGCCCGCGTCGCGATCCGGGCCACCGACAGCTCGGTGAGCGTTCCGTCCGAGAGCTCCTCGCACACCGCGTCGAGGATCTGGCCTCTCGTCGCCTCCGCCCGCTTCTCTCGCAAGCGGTTGTCGTAGCCGCGTCTCGACGGTGAGCCCATATTGATAATTGTGTATCTATCATTAATATAGACGAACTGTCAATCCGCGCGCACGCCCGCCTCCTCGCGAGCACCAGCTCCACCGAGATCGCTAGAGGGTCGGCGGCGCGCGGGTCGG
>CAYOAL010000035.1:33262-73822 GCA_964401935.1 uncultured Polyangiaceae bacterium | reverse complement strand
CTCATCGATCGCGTCCTCGAGCAGGGCGCCCCAGACGACACCACCGCCTTCCTCCTCCCACCGGGTTGCGCTTCTCGCCCCAACGCTCAAGCGCGCCGTGCGGGAGCGTCGGTCTTCTCCGGTGAGGTCTTGAGTATGCTGGACGGGGCTGCCGCGCGCTCTCCCCGCGCTCAGCGGCAGCTCAACCGGCAGCGGCCGCTCCGCTGCTGGCATTCGTGCAGGCAGCGCTGATAGGTGGTGTACTCCGCGGCGCTCTCCGGCTCGGCGCCACACGCGCTCTTGGCGCAGTCGGTGTACACGGCGCGGCACGCGTCGAGGCAGCCGGAGCCGCTCTCGGGGGTGCTCCGCGGTCCGCGGCCGGGGAGCGCGGGCCGCGCGGGGGCGACGAGGGGCGCCGGCGTCGACACGGGCGCCGGATCGGGGGTGGAAGCGCGGTTGGGTCGCACCGGTGGGGTTCCGCACTCGGCGAAGGCCGTGGCGAGGATCTCGCGGGCGCTGTCGCCGTCGCTCGGGACGTCGCAGGCCAGCGCCACCGCCTGCACGCGATCGCGCAGCAGGGCGGCGGCTTGCTGGCTGAGCGGTGCGACCTCGGGAGGGGCCTCGGCGGGGACGCGGGCGGGGTGCAAGAAGTACATCGCGGCGGCGCCGGCGACCGCCCCGCCCAGACCGACGGCGGCGAGGACGAGCCAGCGCCCGAGGCTCGGCAGCGCCGTCGTGTCCTCCTCTTCGTCCAGGTAGGGATCGAGCAACGGAGCCTCGCGCCGGAGCTCCGAGCGAGGCGCGCTCGGCGGCGGGGCGTCCGAGTCGGCGTCCCGCTCGCCAGGGGCGCGCGACGACGGGGACGAGGCGTCGCTTCCCTGGGCCTCGGGAGGGGCAAAAGGCGAGAAGGGGGCGCCGGGGACGGTGGGCGCGGGCGGCGGATCGGGCCAGTCGACCAGCGGCTTGTGGGTGCGGAGGGTCGCCACCAGCGCGCCGAGCTCCCGCCGCGCCTCGAGCGTGCGCACCAGCGACCGCGCGCAGTCTTCCGAGCTCCCCTCCCGATCCGTGAACACTCGCCATTGTTCCGCGAACTTGCTGAGCTCGCCGGCGCTGAAGCTCATGGCCAAGAGCCGCGTGAGGTCACGGCGAAAGCCCGCGGCGCGGGCCTTTTCGGCGGTGGGGCTCTCGGACCCGTGACCCGGATCGGCCATGGGCGGCACCTTAGCGCGACTGAGGCTGACGTTGCGACCTCGTGGGGGCGGGGGTGCCTGTTCGACGTGGACCGGATCCGCACCTCGGAGAGGAAAAAAGCGGTGACGATGGGCCATGGAGTAGCGAACTCACGCGCTCCTATTTAGGATTGGACCCCGCGTCGCGGAAGCGGCGCGAAGACTCCAAGCCGAATGTCGGGCAACAAACCAGGTCTGGGCTCGCCGTCGTTGCACACCCGTGCGCCACTCTTGGGGCGCATGGATGAGCTCGAGACGCTCGACGTCGCGCTTCAGGAGGTTCGCGCCGGGCAGACGCGCATCGTCACGCTCCTCGGTCCGGCCGGGATCGGCAAGACGCGGCTCATCCAGGAGTTCATCCTGAAGCAGCGCGATCAGCCCGCCTCCACCTCGGGCAACGTCGCCCACCGGCCGGTGAAGGTGTTCCGGGGCTCGGCGCGAGACATGTCGTCCTCGTTCGATCTGTTCGCGCGCCTCCTGCGCGCGAGGTTCGGTCTCGTCGAGGGCATGGACCCCACGCGCGCCAAGCAACAGGTGCGGGCCCAAGTGGCCAAGGTGCTCGAGGATCGCAAGGTGGGCGACGTCGTCTACTTCCTCGGGCAGCTCCTCGACTTGCCGTTCGCCGAGAGCCCGCTCACCAAGGCGGTGAAGGACGACTCGCACCAGGCGGATCTGTTGCGCCGGGCGGTGTTCAAGGCGTTCATCGAAGCCGACGCGGCGGGGGGGCCCGTGGTGCTGGTGTTCGACGACCTCCAGAACGCCCACGAAGACTCGCTGGCCCTCCTGCGTTACTTGCTCGAGTATCTGCAGGGGCCAGTGCTCGTGATCTGTGCGGCGCGGCCGGAGCTCGTCACCCGCTACGAAGACTGGGATCGGGTGGGCGAGGATCGCCACGACCTTTTGGAGATGGTCGCGCTCGACGACGCCGACGCGGCGGCCATGATGGAGGCGCTCCTCGCGCCCTGTCAGGGGCCGACCGAGCAGCTCGTCGAGTCGGCCTGCGCCTTCGCAGGGGGTAACCCGGCGATGCTCGAGCAGATGGTGCGCATCTACCACGACGTGGGCGTGCTCACCGAGGAGGGGGAGCTCTCGAGCGCGCCGGCCTGGCAGGTGAACCTCGAGAAGCTGTCGAGCGCGCGGCTCCCGATGACCATCGACGACGCGGTCTCGGCGCGCATCGCCGCCCTCGATCACGAGGAGAAGCGGATGCTCGAGTACGCGTCGGTGATGGGGAGCGTGTTCTGGCGCGGCGGCTTCATCGCCATGTACCGCGCCGACGAGGACGCCCCCGACTTCTGGCGCGCCGACGACGCCGAGGACATCGAGCGCATCGACGAGATCCTCGGCGACCTCGTCGAGCGCGACTACATCCTCAAGCTTCCCGACAGCACCTTCCCCGGGACCGACGAGTACATCTTCAAGCACAACAAGGAGCGGGTGGGGGTGGCGTCGCGCATCAGCGCGGCCATCAAGCGGCGCTACCACAAGAGCGTGGCCGACTGGCTCGAGCATCAAGCCAACGTTCACTCCAACGAAGAGTACTGCGCCATGCTCGCGTCGCACCGCGATCAGGCCGGCGAGTCGTATCAGGCGGGCCTCACGTTCTTGCGCGCGGGGAACCTCGCGCGGTCGCGCTACGCGAACGCCAAGGCGACCGAGTACTACGAGAAGGGCCTCTCCTTGGTGGAGGAGGGGGCGGTGGTGCAGCGCATCGAGGCCCTCCACAACTACGGCGACGTGTTGCAGCTGAACGGGCGCATCGACGACGCCCTCGCCGCGTTCGGCGAGATGCTCACGCTCGCCTACCGGCTCGACCTCCGCGGCAAGGGAGGGGCGGCGCACAACCGGATCGGCCGCCTCTATCGCGAGATCGGCTCGCTCGACGAAGCAGCGCAGCACTTCCAGACCGCGCTCGCGCTCTTCGAGTCGGTGGGCGACGCTCGCGGCGTCGCGAGCACCATCGACGACATCGGCAAGCTGCACTGGATGAAGGGGGAGTACGACCTCGCGCTGCGCGAGCTCCGCGAGGGCCTCAACCGCCGCCAGGCGCTGGGCGACCGGCGCTCCATCGCGCTGTCGCTGAACAACCTGGGGCTCGTGTTGCAAGACTCCGGCGAGTTCAGCGCCGCGGTCGACGCGTTCAACCAGGCGTTGGCGATACGTCGCGAGATCGGCGACGTGGTGGGGGTGGTGGTCACGCTCAACAACCTCGGCACCGTGTCGCAGGATCTGGGCGACTACACCCAGGCGCTGAAGCTGTTCGCCGAAGCGCGGGAGACGGTGCGCGAGATCGGTGACCGCAACCGGCTCGCGCTCATCCTCACCAACATCGGTGAGACGCTCTATTCCTGTGGGCAGCCCAACAAGGCGATCGAGGAGCTGCGCAAGGCGGAGGAGCTCTGCGACGAGCTCGGCGACAAGCTCGGCCTCGCGGAGGCGCTCCGTGGGTTGGGCAAGGCGTACATGCTGCAAGGCGATCTCGTGCGCGCGCGCGACTGCATCGGGCGCGCGGTGGATCTGTTCGCGTCGGTGCGGAGCAAGGTTCACCTCGGCAGCGCGTTGCGGACGCTCGGGGAGATCACCGCGGCCGGAGGGTGGGGCGCGGCGCACACCAAGAGCGCGCGTGAGTACTACGCGCGCAGCGTGGCCATCTTCGAACAGACGGGCAACGAGGTGGAGCTTGCGCGCACCTACAAGGTGTATGCGCGCTTCCTCAAGACCGAGCCCGAGTATCAGGAGGACGACTCGGCCCAGGTGGAGGCCGATCAGATGCAGTCACGCGCCGAGGAGATCTTCCAACGCCTGCGCGTCTCGGCCGCGGATCGCAGCGGGCCGACGCTCGCACACCGCTGAGGCGCGTGCCCGGCGCTGCCGCTGTGCGCGCCGCCGCTGGCTGCCCGAGCGGTCTGCCGTGTGGCGCGGGCTCGAAGCAAGATCTGGCCCACATGGATAGTGGTGGATTCTCGAGCGGTTCCCGGAATTGTGGCGTCCTCGTGGCGTCACGGGAACAAAACGACCGGTTCGGTGGTAAAATCCCCCAAGATGGGTAGCGCTGCGCGATCCCACCGCCGACAGAGGGAAGCCAAGAGAGCCACCGTGATGCCCCTCCCCGAGTGGGCAGACGCATGGTGGCGAACCGGCTCACCCTCTCGCACGACAGGCATCGAGGCGCACGCTGTCCGGTTGGCACAGGCAGCTCGAACGAGAAAGGGGTCGGGATGAACATCACGACTACGTTCCGACAGATGAACGGCACGGATGCCGTTCGCAGTTATGCCGAGAGCAAGGTAGGCAAGCTTCAGAAGTTTCTGCGGCAGGCCCTTCGAGCCGACGTCACCCTCACCGTGGAAGGAAACCATCACATCGCCGAAGTTCACGTCCGGTCGGGTCCGACACATCTTCACGGCTCGGAGCGCAGCGAGGACATGTACGCGTCGATCGATCTCGTGATCGACAAGCTCGAGAGCCAGATTCGTACGGTCAACGGAGCGCGCGTCGCGCGGAAGCGCTCCGGCCAGAAGCCCGGCGAGCTGTTCGTCGAAGCGGCGCGCAGCAGAACCTGAGCGAGGTCTCCGAGGGTGACGGGCCGCGCCCAGCGTCCGGGCGCGCGCCCCACCCGACCACCGGCAAGCCTCTTCGCAGCGGGAGCGCCCAGGGCACGCGCGGTGCGGCGCCAAGGGACGCTCTGTGGCTTTCCGATGAACACCGCTTGAGGCGCGTCGCCGGGCCCTCTAGAACTCTCATGTGGGGCTCCTCGCCGTCCTCGATCCAGCTCGCGTCTCCGTTGCCGGTGCGGCGGAGGGCGTCGTGCGCGACAAGCCCGACGCGTTGCGCCGCTTGTCGGCGATGCTCGCGACGGGGTCGGAGCCCGTGACCGAGGAGCGGATCCTTCAGGTGCTGAGCGAACGCGAGGCGCTGCAGTCGACCGGCGTGGGAGGCGGCGTGGCGGTGCCGCACGGTGCGCTCGAGGAGCTCGATCGCCAGGTTGGCGCGCTCCTCGTTTGTCCGAAGCCCGTCCCGTTCGACGCGATCGACGGTGCTCCGGTGTCGATCCTCTTCGCGCTGGTGGGCCCCAAAGGCGCGCCCGCCGAGCACCTCAAGATCCTCGCGCGGATGTCGCGGCTCTTGCGGCAGGAGACGTTTCGCAAGCAGCTCGCCGAGGCGCCCCGTGGTCGTGACGCGTTCGACCTCATCGTGGCCACGGAGCCACCCGGATGACGACCGACGAGGGGGACACGCGTCCTGGTGTTTCCATGGCGGTCCGCGAGATCGCGGAGGACCCGGCCTTGTCGGTCGAGCTCGAGGTGTTGGGCGGCGACCGCGGCATGGATCGGCTGGTGCGGTCACCGCGGGTGCAGAAGTCGGGGCTGGCGCTCGCCGGTCACTTTCACGGCATCGAGACCGGTCGCATCCAGATCCTCGGCATGACCGAGATGACGTATCTGCGCAGCCTGCGCCGACCCCAGCACCAGACGGCGATCCGTCGCTTCTTCGAGCGCGAGCTGTGCTGCGTGATCGTCACCGAGGGCGAGCGATCGATGGCGGAGCCGCTCGACGACGTCGCGAGCGCGCTCGTGGCGACGGCCGACGAAGCGGAGACTCCGCTGCTCCTGTCGGAGCAGCGCTCGAGCCGCACCATCCTCGCGCTGCACACCCTCCTCGACGAGCGCCTCGCGCCGCGCCGGCGGGTGCACGGGGTGCTGGTCGACGTGTTCGAGGTGGGGTTGTTGCTGCTCGGTTCGAGCGGCGTGGGCAAGAGTGAGGTGGCGCTCGAGCTCGTGATGCGCGGCCATCGGCTGGTGGCGGACGACGTGGTGGAGTGTCACTTCCAGCCGCCGGGCATGGTGTTCGGCTCACCGGCGGACCTGTTGCGACATCACCTCGAGGTGAGGGGGCTCGGTATCCTCAACATCAAGGATCTGTTCGGCGTCACCGCGGTGCGCGACCGCAAGCGGGTGGATGTGGTGGTGCAGCTCGTCGAGCAGGAGGTGGAGCGCGACGTGGATCGGCTCGGGCTCGAAGACCGAACCCACACGGTGCTCGGCGTGAACATCCCCGCCCTCTCGATCCAGGTGCGACCGGGCCGCGACATCGCCTCGATCCTAGAGATCGCGGCCCGCAACGAGCTGCTCAAACAGGCAGGACACCATCCGGCGCGTGAGTTCTTCGGGCGCCTCGAGGGGGCGCTGCTCGGGCGCGAGTCGGAGATCCCGGGCGCCGTGGCGCCGCGTCCTCCCTCGCGCCGTGGTCTCGACCTGACGCCGCCCGCTCCCGAGTCGTCGGTGGGCGCGCTTCACCCCCGCCCCAAGAAGTGATGAACGCGTCGGAGCCGAGGCTGGTTGTCGTGACGGGGATGTCGGGGGCGGGCAAGACCACCGTGTTGCGCGCCCTGGACGACGACGGCTACTACTGCGTGGACAACCTCCCGCCGTCGCTCGCGGCGGCCACCCTGAAGGTCTGCGCCGACAATGGCATCGATCGGGTGGCGCTCGGCATGGACATCCGCGTCGGCGCGTTCCTCGACGCAGCGAAGGAGGCGCTCGTCGCCCTGGGGCACCACCCGGCGGGGCTGGAGGTCATCTTCCTCGATGCCTCCGACGAGGTGCTGATGCGGCGCTTCAGCGAGACCCGTCGTCCTCACCCCGTGCTCGCGACCGGTCCCGACGCCCTCGGGGTGGCGGATGGGGTGCGCCTCGAGCGCGAGAGGCTCTCGGGGCTGAGGGCGCTCGCGACCAAGGTCGTGGACACCAGCGTCATGTCCGTCCACGACCTGCGCCGATACATCCTCGACCGCCCGAGCGGGCTCGGTGAGCCCCGCATGCGGCTTCGGGTGCTGTCGTTCGGCTTCAAGCACGGCGCCCCGCTCGACGCGAGCGTGGTGTTCGACGTGCGGTTCCTCGACAACCCCTACTTCATTCCCGCGCTCAAGGAGCACGACGGGAACGATGCTCCCGTGCGTGAGTTCGTGCTCGGCTCCCCGGGGTGTGAGGAGCTGCTCGAGCACCTCATGCGGCTCTTGCTCTTCGCCCTTCCGCGCTATCGCCGCGAGGGCAAGAGCTACCTCACGGTGGCCATCGGCTGCACCGGAGGCCGCCACCGGTCGGTGGTGGTCGCCAACGAGCTCGCGCGGCGCCTCGCCGAGCAAGTGGGGACCTCGGTCGGGATCGTTCACCGAGATGTGCAGAGTGGCGTTATGATGACCGAAGTCGGGGGGGCCGACGGTTTCGCCAACCGGGAGGACGGCGCTTGACCCAGAGTGTGGCACGAGGTCGCTTCACGATCGTCAACGAGAAGGGAATGCACGCGCGAGCTGCCAGCGTGCTGGTCCGGCTCGCCTCACGGTACTCCTGTGAGATCCTGCTCTCGGGCCCCGAGGAGCAGGCGGTGAGCGCCAAGAGCGTGATGGGTGTCCTCCTTTTGTGTGGCTCGAAGGGCACCGTGATCGAGGTGGAGGCCAAGGGGGCGGAGGCGGAGCAGGCGGTGGAGGCCATCGGGCAGCTCATCGCGGAGAAGTTCGGGGAGGACCAGTAGCCTTGGGCGACCGACGCCGCACCGTCTCGAGCGACCAGATCCCGAGCGTCGCCGATGCGAACATCCTCATCGGCATCGCGGGATCCCACGGCGTGGTGACGGCGCCGGCCATCGTGCTCGGTCGGAGCCGGTTCGGCTTGTCGCGCCGTCGGGTGCCGGAAGGCGACGTGCCGGCGGAGTGGGCGCGCTTCACGGCGGCTGTCGACGAGGTGCAGAACGACCTGCGCGTGATGATCGACAAGCTCGAGGGGGTTGGCCGCGTCGAGGCCTCGATCCTCGAGGCCTATCTGTTGATGGTGGGCGACGAGACGCTCGCACGGGAGGTGCACAAGCAGATCCACGACCGGCGCCGCTGCGCCGACTGGTCGGTGTCGAGCGCCATCGAGCAGCTCGCGTCTCGGCTCGCCCGCGTGGACGACCCCTACATCCAGGAGCGAAGCCATGACATCGAGTTCGTGGGGGAGCGCCTCTTGCGCGCGCTCATGGGCGAGGCGGCGGCCGGGCACCTGTCGATCGACGAGCCGTCGATCATCGTGGCCTACGATCTGTCGCCGGCCGACACCGCGGCGATGATTGGGGCACCGGTGGTGGGCTTCGTCACCGAGATGGGCTCGCGCACGAGTCACACCGCGATCATGGCTCGGGCGCTGGAGATCCCCGCCGTGCTCGGGGTGAAGGACGCCCTCGACCGTATCGCCAGCGGCGACGTCCTGGTCGTCGACGGTCTGCGGGGGCGGGTGGTGATCGAGCCGAACGAGGATCAGCTCGAGGAGGCCGAGCGCAGGGCCGCGCGCTACGTGGCCATGTCGGAGGAGCTCGGGGCGTTCAAGGACCTGCCCGCCGTGACCCTGGACGGGGCCGCCATCAAGCTCGAGGCCAACATCGAGCTCCCCGAGGAAGCGGCCATGGCGCTCGAACATGGCGCCGAGGGCGTGGGCCTTTATCGAACCGAGTTCCTCTACATCAACCGGGTCGCCCCGCCCGACGAGGAGACGCAGCTCGAGACCTTCAAGCGGGTGCTCGAGAAGGTGGGGCCGCGGCCGGTGACGCTGCGCACCTTCGACATCGGCGGCGACAAATTTGTCACCCACTTCATGCTGCCGGGAGAGCTCAACCCGATGCTCGGCCTGCGCGCGGTGCGGCTCGCCCTCGCGGAGCAGGACGTGTTCATGACCCACCTTCGGGCCATGGTGCGCGCCTCTGCGTTTGGCGACGTGCGCATCATGATCCCCTTGGTGTCGACGCTCGACGAGCTCCACGTGGTACGTCAGCTCCTCAGAGAAGCGCAGGACGAGGTGAGGCGCGCCGGTCACGCCATGGCGAACAAGATCGAGCTCGGGGTGATGATCGAGGTGCCTGCGGCGGCGGTGATGGCCGACGCCTTCGCCGCCCACGCCGACTTCATGAGCATCGGCACCAACGATCTGGTGCAATACGCGCTCGCGATCGATCGCACCAACCGCGCGCTCGCGTACCTCGCGTCGCCTTTCGATCCCGCGATCCTGCGACTCATCCGCACCGTGATCAGCGCGGGGGCCGAGGGCGACTGCCCGGTCTCGGTGTGTGGGGAGATGGCGAGCGAGCCGTTCGGTGCGCTGATCTTGGTGGGGCTCGGCATCCGAACGCTCTCGATGGAGTCGGTCGCGATCCCCGAGGTGAAGGAGGCTATCCGTCGGGCCTCGCTCACGGAGCTTCAGGAGCTCGCGGCGCGCGCCTTGAAGATGTCGACCGCCATCGAGGTGGAGACGTTGCTCACCGAGGCGCTCGAGCCCCGTCTGCACGACCTGCTCTCCGGGCAGCCCCAGAGCATGCCGGTGAGCGTGCACGGCGCGCGCGGCTCCGGTCCAGGGCCCAGCCGTGGGTCGCAGCCGGGGGTGCCGCCTCCCGGCTCCGGGATGCGTGGGCCGCCCTCGAGCCCAACCCCCTCCAGCGAGGGCTGAGCCCGTGTTTCTCCGTTTCCTGGGAGGCTGCCGCCGTGCCCTCTGCCAGACGCTGCGCGCGGGGCCCTCGCACCGTTCGAGGCTGCGGTGGGCCTGTCGCTGAGCGGTGAGATCAGCCGGTGAGGCCGGGGAGCGGCCCGGTGCCGTACTGAGCCACGCCGAAGCTTGGGATCTCGTAGCCCATGGCGTGGGCGAGCGACACCAAGAGCTGCCCGTGGGGCGCGCCGCCGGCGTCGATGTAGCGGCCGGTGTCGAAGTACCCCTGGCAGCTCCCGGCGAGCATGAAGGGGATGTCGCGCCGGGTGTGGCTGTTCCCTTTGCCCAGCTCGTTCACCCACAACACGGCGGTGTTGTCGAGGAGCGTACCGTCTCCCTCCTGGATGGAGTCCATGAGGCCGAGGAGGTACGCGAACTGTTCGGTGTACCAGCGGTTGATGGTGAGCAGATCGGTCTGCGCGTCGCCGGTGCCGTCGTCGTAGTGGGACAGATCGTGGTGGCCTTCGCTCAACACGAGGGGCAGCCAGGTCATGTTGACGTTGCTCACCGAGCGGGACCACTGGAGCGAGGCGACCCGCGTCATGTCGCACGCGAGCGCCATCACGAGGAGATCCATCTGGGCTCTCCCGGTGACCGGGAAGTTGTCGTTGCTCTGGAAGTCGCCGGTGGGGAGCGTCACGTCGGGCACCTCGCACCCCTCGCCGAAGGTGCTCGTGGCCTGCAGACGCTGCTCGAGCGACCGCACCGCGGTGAGGTGCTGATCGAGCCGCTGCTTGTCGTGCTGTCCGAGGCGCCGATTGAAGCCGTCGAGATCCGCGATCACCGCGTCGAGCACGCTCTTGCGCTTGCGCCGGAGCAGCGCGAGCGCGAACGGGTCGTCGTTGAGGTCGCTGAAGAGATCGACGAAGTTCTGCGCGGGGTCCTCGCGGTGCGGCACGGGCTGATCGGCCGCGGTGTACGACATGCGCGACCAGATGGTGGAGCTCCGCACCTGCACCCCGAGCTCGAGCGAGCGGAACTTGGTGATGACCTGTTTCTCCACCTCGCCAGCGATGAACTGATCGATCGACTGTCCTCCGGCCCAGCCCACATACTGCTCGTTGCCGGCCTCACAGCCCTCCTCGCAGAAGAGCGTCCCGGGGAGGATCTCGGCGTTGGTGAGCAGACACCCCATGCCCGTCTGGTGGCCGTCGCCGAGGGAGATGTAGGCAACCTCCTGATCGACGTTGTCCATCATGATGAGCTTGTCTTGGAAGGGGGCGAGCGGCGCGTGGAGCGGGTGGCCGGCCAGGTCGAGGGTTGGCCCCGACGGCGTCCAGATGTCCTGTCGGGTGCCGTTGGCCGTGAACCAGATGAGCACGCGCTTGGGAGCGGTGCCGGTCTGGGCCTCGGCGCGGCGGGGCATCATCGCCTCGAGCAAGGGGAGCCCGATGGCCACCGAACCTCCCGCGATGGCGCCACGGAGCAGCGTGCGACGGTCGATGCGTTTCACAGCTCACCTCCTTCCGCCGTCACCTGGCGGCGGTACAGGAACGCGTTGGTCTGGGTGAGCGTCACCAACAGCTCCTTGATGTCGTAGCCGGAGGCGGCGAAGGCCTCGTCGAGAATCGCCACCGTGCAGCTGTCCTTGGCGTCGACGGTGCGGTTGTAGGCGAAGCGGAACCACTGCGAGGTGACGCACTGGGCCACCTGCGGGCTGTCGGCGAGGGCACGCGCGAGCTCGAGGGCGCCGTCGTAGCTGCCGTCGAGGTCGTCGGTCTGCACCACGTCGCCGGTGGCGTCGATGTCCTTGCCGTTCTGCGTGTCCCGCCACTGGCCGATGCCGTCGTAGTGTTCGAACAAGAAGCCGATGGGGTTCATCAGGTTGTGGCACACCGCGCACTCGTCGCGGGCGCCGATCTCCTCGAACTGCTCCTTGGTGGTCTTGTTGGGGTCGAGCTCGGGCGGCTGGATGATGAGGTCGTTGGGCGGGGGCGGGAGGATGTCGCAGAGCAGCTGCTCGCGCACGAACTTGCCGCGATAGACCGGGGAGCTCTGGTTGAGATCGGCGTGGGTGCCCATCAAGCCGGCGCTGGTCAGGATCCCGGCGCGCCGCGTCGGATCGAGGGAGACGCGCTCGAAGGCATCGCCGCTCGGGGAGCCGACCACGTCTTGGCCGTAGAACGCGGCGAGCGTGGCGTTGGCGAAGGTGAAGTCGGCGGTGAGCATGGTCTGGAGTCGTCCGTCGCTCTCGAGGATCACGTGCTCCACCATTCGCTGGATTTCCTCTTCCCACAGCGGGAGCAGGGCGGTGTCGAAGTTGGGATAGATCGCGGCGTCTTTGGTGACGCTCTCCATGTGGTTGAGGAGCAGCCACTGCTTGTGGAAGTTGCGGATGGCGTCGCGCGCCCGCGGATCCGCGAGCATGCGCCGCGCCTGGGCCTCGATGGCCTCCTTGGTCTGGAGCCCGTCGGCCTCGGCCTCGGCGAACAGCTCGTCGTCGGGCATCGTGTTCCACAACATGTACGACAGCTTCGTGGCCATCTCCCAGCTCGTGAGCTGCACGACGTCGCCCTCCACCGGCTCGGCCGCGCCGAACTCGGGGCGATACAGGAAGTGCGGCGACTGGAGCACCTGCTGGATCACGAGCTGGATTCCGTCCTCGAACGTGCCGAGCTCCGCGTCGGCGAGCGCCCACGCGAAGAGCGCCTCGAGGCGGGCGATCTCGTCCGGCTCGAGCGGCCGGCGGAACGCCCTCTGGCCCCACGTGCGGATGAACTCGGAGGCGCAGCTCGCCTCACCGTCGGTGACCGCGTCGCAGTAGGGGATGAGCTCGCCGAGGTTCTGGGTGGCGCGTTCGCTCACGCTTTCGGCCACCTTCATGTACTGCTCCACCAGCAGGTCGCTCACGGTCAGGGCCGCCGCCTGATTGTTGAAGCCCTGCACCTCCTCCTCGGGCGGGAGGACGTTGGCGGGGTGGGTCGTGTCGCCGAGCAAGTCGCGGACGGTGTTGTTGTACTCGAACCGCGTCAGGCGGCGGAGCGGCGTGTCGACGACACAGAGCCGATCCGCCACGTCGTCGATGTTCTCGGGCTCCACCCCATCGGAGCCCCCGCCGATGGTTCCGGTGCACGCGCCAAAGACGGCCAGAGCCCCCGAAAACCCCATCAAGATCCAAGAGCGAGTCATCGCACCTCCCAACGACGCCCCGGCCCGCGTCACATCCCGCAGCCGAGCCTACCAGGGATCCCGCGGGTGCGGGCCGTCGAGGGGGGCCTGCGCTCGGAAGGGTCGCACCCCTCGCCACCTCGTCTCCGCTGTAGGTCGCCTCTCTCGTGGGTCGGTGGGTCGCCCCTCCCGTCGATCTTCAGCGCTCGTCGGGCTCGCCGTCGGGCCGCGCGGTCGTTTCGCTCGTCTCGAAGGGCGTCGCGCTCACGTCTTCCTCTCGGGGAGGGGTGTCCACGGTCTCGAGGTCGACCGTCGCGAGATCGAGCAGCGGGTTGGTCTCGCTGGGAGGCGGGGCGCCGGTGGTCGCTTCCCCCGCCGGAGCGCTGAACGGCAGCGCCGGGTGCTGGACGCGGGCGGCGGTGTCGAGGTCGAGCGTGAGGGCGCGCTCGCGGCGGGCCGGGAGGGGTCGCGGGGCGGGGTCGTCCTCGCCGGGCGTTCTGCCCCCCGCCCCCGCGGCTGGGCTGCGCTCCGACCACGGCGCCCCCTCGATGGGGGCGGGGCGGAGGGGCGGACGATCCACGGAGAAGGGCAGCGGGGAGGCGCCGCCGTGCCCGTGTGGGCCGTGCGAGAGCTCGAGCGTGCTCCCGGTGATGCGAGCGTCCGCGCCCATGAGGGCGGCGGTGTTGGCGATCACCCAGCCCTCTTCCCAGTCGATGGGCTCCCCCTCCTCGACGCCAGCGCAGGCGATGATGCCGCTCGCGACGCTCACGTCCTCGATGGGGAAGCTGCCCCGCCACACGGCGGTGAGGGCGGCCGCGTCGGTGTCGATGGCGAGGGTGTCGGCCACGACGTGGATCGCGTAGCTCGGATCGGAGGCCTGGGCACCCCGGGCCCACACCCGCACCAGACCGCGGGCGGCGGGGATGCGGCAGCGCATGGCACCGCGTTGCTCGAGGAGGCCCTCGAGGACGAGCAGCTCGTTGCCCTCGAGGTGGCGCGTGCGCTGACTGACGGGGGCCGCGTGCAGCTGGGTCCAGTCGAAGTTCTGGGGGATCTCGACGACCCCATCGCGGGTGAGGTCGGCGAGCCACCCGCCGGTGCGGCGTGGGCCGTAGCCGGCCACGCCCACGTCGCTCCCGTGCATGAGGCGGTGCTGGCGCTCGAGCAGCCGCTCGCGGTCGCCGAAGAGCGTGAGGCGGGTGGTGAGCGGGGCGTCTGGCGTGAGGGGGGTGGCGTTGCAGTGGCCCACCATCCACACGTCGCAGCCCTGCCGATAGGGGACGGCGTCGTCGGCGGCGGCGAGGCCAGGGACGCCGCGGGCCGCGCTCCGACGCGCCACGCCGTCGCTCACCAGCTCGTAGCGGGCGCGCACGGAGATGCACAGGTGGAGCTGACCGGCGTAGCGCCACAAGAGGCACCCGGTGACCACGTCGCCGATGGCCCCTACGGAGAGGGGGGGGGCCGTCCCGCCGGCGCCCGTGGCGACGTCGTCGTGGTTCATCCCCGCCATTGTTCCATTCCCCGGCCCATGCGGAGAAGTGTGTTGCCACGGTGACATTTGGGGAGCGAGGGCCGAGAAGCACCTCGACACGAGAATGACAGGCAGTTTTCTCTTGAGGCGACTCGCCGCGTCACCTTAGCTTGAGCGACGAGCATGCGCCTCTCTCCGCTGCCTTTCCTCCTCTGCCTCGTCGCGCTCGGTCTCGGCTGTGACCCGGCGTCCGAGCCTCAGCCACTGCGGGGGCAGGTGAGGGTGACGTTCCTTCACACGTCTGACCTCCACTCGCGGCTCTTCCCCTACAACCTCCAGCTCGGCCAGATCGACGCGTCGCTCGGCCTCGGAGAGGTGAACAACATCGCGAACGTCGGCGGTGCGGCGAGGATCTCCCACATCATCGGCCGTGAGCGTGCCCGCTCGGAGCGGGTGCTCCACCTCGACGGGGGCGACTGCTTTCAAGGCGCGCCGGTGTTCAACTTCTTCTCGGGCGAGGCCGAGATCCGCGCGTTGAGCGCGATGGGCGCCGACGCGATGATCGTGGCCAACCACGAGTTCGATCACGGCGCGCTCAACCTCGGACGGCAGCTGCAGCAGTGGGCCAACTACTCGGTGCTCGTCGCGAACTACAAGCTCGAGGATCCGGCGCAGCCCGGCGCCTCACCGCTCGGAGCGATGATCCAGCCCTTCCAGATTTTCGATCTCGATGGGCTCCGCGTGAGCGTCATCGGGATGGGCAACCTCTCGAGCCTCACGTCGATCTACGACCAGCCCAACCGCCTCGGCGTGCTCCCGATGAACACCCGCGAGGTGGCGCAGTTCTACGTCGATCTGCTGCGCCCCATCTCCGACCTGATCGTGTTCGTCACCCACCTCGGCTTGGATGTGGATCAGCGGATGATCCAGGACACCGAGGGCATCGACATCGTGCTCGGCGGTCATAACCACATCGTGTTGCAGCCGCCGAAGAGAGTGCGCGACTGCGCGTCCGTCGATCAGGAGTGCGCTTCGGCTTGCCGTGCCGACAACGCCGACGACCTGGCCGCCGACAACTGCATCCGCGACAGCTGTCACTACGTGGAGCTGGTCACCGGCGACGGTCAGGATCCGCGGGAGCCGTCGCAGCGACAGCGCCGCCACTGCGTCCCCCGGGAGGTGGTGCTCGCGCACAGCGGGGCCTTCGCCAAGTTCGTGGGGCGTCTCGATCTGGTGGTGTCGAACGACGCCGCCGACTTCGCCGGCGTCGACGGATACCGCCACAGCGAGGTCAACGGCTTCGAGGTGTTGAGCTACGACTATCGGCTCTTCCCGGTGAACGCCAACGTGCCCGAGGATCCGGTCGTGCGAGCGACGCTCGCGCCCTTCGCGCAGGGCCTGGATCTGCTCACCGATCTGGATCTCTTGGTGGGCTACGCGCCGAGCGGCTCGCGGCGTTTCTCGGCGACGGGGGGCGACTCGGCGCTCGGCAACCTGATCTCCACCGCGATGTGGCTGCGCCTCGGCGTGCAGACCGATTTTTCGCTGACCAACACCACCGGCATCCGCGCCGACATCGTGCCCGGGGCGGTGGACGTGGAGCAGATGTTCAACATCTTCCCGTTCGACAACAGCATCGCGAAGATGCAGCTGTCGGGCTTCGAGGTGACCGAGCTGTTCAACTTCGTGGCGCGGCGCTCGGCGGGACGGGGCTGCACGTCGCAGGTGCAGATCGCGGGAGCCCGCGTGGTGATCGACTGCGTGGAGGCGGAGGCGGCCGGGCAGAACCCGGGCGTGGTGCGCAACATCTTCATCGGGGCCGTCCAGCCCAAGATCGCCTGCAGCTCGGACGAGGAGTGCCCGGGAGCGCTGCTCGGGAGCTGCGACTCCAACTCCCAGCGCTGCTGGCAGCCCATCGATCCGGTAGCCAGCTACGAGCTCGCCACCTCGAACTACCTCGCCGGTGGGGGCAGCGGCTTCCGCGTGCTGCAGCGCAACACGACCCAGTTCGACACCCGGATCCAGCAGCGCGACGCGCTGATCGACTTCATCCGCGGTGGGCGGCCGTGCGGTTCGAACGACGAGGGCGAGCTCGAGCCGTGCCAGATCGACGCCGACTGTCAGGCGAAGCTGGGGGGCAACTACGTGTGTGCGTGCCCGGAGTCGGTGATCGAGGGAGACATCTGCGCGTCGGATCCGGAGCAGGGCTGCAGCCTGTCGAGCGGCGACCCCGCGCCAGGCGACGGGGCCTGCGTGCTCGCGCGCTGTCGTGATGACGTGGCCGAGTACCAGCGCAATATCTGTGAGCGTAACCCCACCGAGGCGGGCCGGGACGAGTGCCTCACGGCGCTGTCGCCCTGCGCGACGGGGGGCGAGCAGTGCAAGTTCCTGGCGTGCATCGACTCCACCCTCGGCAACGCGGAAGATGGCCGCGTGAGGATGGTGGGCAAGTGAGCGGGCTCTCCGCTCGGACCGCGTTCTCTCGGCGTGGCGCGCTGGCCGGCGTGGTCTGCCTCGTGCTCGGCGCGTCGGGCTGCACCACGCAAGGCGGCGTCGAGTCGCTCGGCTACATCCGCGTGACGGTCCTCGCCGTCGACGGGGGCGAGGTGCCCACTTCGGACGCGCCGCTCCCCCCCAACCTCGGCAACGTCGACGAGCGCTGGGACTTCACCGCCGAGGTGATCGGCCCCGATGGAGAGGTGAACACCAACTTCGACGGGGTGGCGCGGGTGTCGCTGGAGCCGGGGGCGGTGCGGTTGCTCGAAGGGGACGGCGCGATCGGTCGCAACCTCCGCTTCAGCGGCGGCCGCGCCGAAGGGGTCGCTGTGACCACCGCGATGTTCGGGCCGACGCGGCTCTGGGTGCAAGACATCGGCTACACGCCGGCCGCGGTGGGCGAGACGCCGGCCTGCTCCAACGGCAAGGACGACGACGGCGACGTGCTCGTCGACTTCCCCAACGATCCTGGCTGCGCCTTCGCCGACGACGACGACGAGGAGAACGGCTCGCTGGTGGTGGGGGTGTCGCAGGTGGTGCACTACGCGCTCCCCACCATCGCCGACGTGCAGGGTCGCGGCTCGGAGACGCCCTACCCACGGGTGGCCGTGGACGTCGCGGCGCGGAGTCCCGCCGATCTGGTGGTGGTGCGGGTGTCGTCGGACGGCTTCTACGTCACCGATCTCAACGACCAGGACAGCGGCTACAACCACATCTACGCGTTCAACTTCAACCCACCCCCGGGCATGCGCGTGTGCAACCGGCTGACGGCGCTGAGCGGCACCGCCGTCGAGTTTTTCGGCTTCACCGAGATCACCTTCCCCTCCTACGAGGTGGGGCTCGTCGACTCGAAGGCGACCAAGAGCTGCGCGCGCGATCGCGACTGCAACGAGGGGGAGTTTTGTGAGCGGCTGGGTTTCTCCACCACCGGGGTGTGCCAGGCGTGCCGCGTGCCCGAGCCCGTCCTGCTCGAGAACGACATCCTCATCAGCAACGTCGAGATGGAGAAGCTCGAGAGCGGTCTTGTTCGGGTCGAGCAGGTGCGCATCGCCCCGAACCTCGGGCCCAACCTCCCCGACCAGGTGGGGGAGGGCATGTTCGTGTTCAGCTCGAACGCGAGCAACTGCGACATCAACAACGACGGGACCGTCGACTTCTTCGACGACATCGAGGCGGCCTGCGCGAACCAGTGCTCTGCGAGCCCCGAGTGCAGCGAGTGGCTAGGCTACGAGTCGCGCGGCAACTACAAGGTGGCGCGGGGCTCGGTGATGCTCCAGGTGAACACCGGCACCGCCCAGGGCTTCGATCCGGTGAAGCACCGCGGTCGCACCCTCGCCGCCGTCACCGGCACGCTCCGCAACTTCTCCGGTGGCCGCCTCAACTGGACGGTAGAGACGCGATGCGCGGAGGACTTGGTGTGCGGTTTCGATGACATCTGTCAGTCGGCGCCGCTGCCGAGCTCGGCCGCGTGCATCACCCCGGCCAATGAGGACGACAACGACGCGGCGACGAACTGAGCGCGTCCGAGACCTCGAACACCACTCGCTCGTGGGCGAGCCGATTCGGCGCCACGACGACCCAACGCACAGACACAACCGACAACGTCACCATGAGATCACCGAACCCCCATCGGCGCCTTCTCTCGCTCGGCGCGCTGCTCGTCGCCGTCACTCCCGGTTTGGCCTGGGCCCAGCCCGAGCCCGATGACGACGACGACCCGGTGGAAGACCCCGAGCCCTCGGCCCCCGAGTCGGAGAGGCTAGCCGAACAGGCGCGTGAGGCGCTCTCCAAGGGCCAAGTGCAGCGCGCGTGCAACCTGTTCTCCCGCAGCGTGCGGCTCGACCCCAACGAGGACGTGCGCTTCGAGCTCGCGCAGTGTCTCGAGCGGGACGGCAAGCTGAACGAGGCGGCGGACGTGTACGACGCGGTCGCGGCCGAGGGCGGGGTTCGGGCCCAAGAGGCCCAGCGCCGCGCCAAGGCCCTCCGCGAGGAGCTCGACAAGCCCGAGCCGAAGCCGGAAGAGGGCGAGGAGCCCAAGGCGCCGGAGCCCGCGGAGCCGGCGGCGCCGGCCGCCACCACCACGCCAAAGTTCAGCGACTTCATCGACACCCGGCTCACCTTCTCGTTCGGTGACGATGACGTGCTGCACGCGACGGGCGAGACGGTGCCGCTGTCTCCCAACGCGTCGTTCGGCGACCGCCGGCGCTACCGGCTGTTCTTCGACAACCTCAACTCCCGCTTCGCCGGCCGCGAGAACCTCACGCACCTGGTGCTCTACAGCAAGATGCCAGGGTTCATCGACAACCTCGACACCGAGGCGTCGCTGGTGATGCGCTTCGATCTCGGCAACCTCGCGTCGGGAGCGGGCAACCTCAACTCCTCGATCTACGACTCCGGTTCGTTTCTCCGGCTCTTCTATCACTTCGACGACGACACCTCGAAGCAGGACTTCGGGCTCGGGCTGACGATGTTCCCCATCGACACCGACCGTGTGCGTCTGGGCTGGCTCTACGACATCTCGTGGGGTGGCACGAACCCGTTCATCAACCAGTCGATCTTCCCTCGGATCCAGGGGAGCTCGCCGGGGTTCAAGCTGCAGTTTCAGCATCCGATCTTCTACGCCTACGGCGCTATGAAAACCGCACAGATTGTGCAGGTGGAGGAGATCCTCACCCCAGGCACCAGCGAGGTGGAGGTGATCCGGGTCGGGGAGACCAACTACGGCGGGCTCTTCGGCGCCGGCGCCAACATCACCGAGTATGCCAACATCGACGTGGGCGGCGGCTACTTCCAGCAAGGCAAGTTCGACCTCCCCGACGTGCTCGGCGAGGACGTCTTCACCTTCGGCGTGTCGGCCCGGGCGTCGGTGCACGACAAGGACAGCAAGAGCAGCCAGTCGATCGACTTCGCGCTCTACCGCAACGACCCGATGGCCCAGGATCGGCTCCTCGCGCCGGGCCGGGACAAGGCGGATCGCGATTTCGGTTGGAACGTGTCGGCGGAGTTCACCAACCTCTGGCAGAACTTGAAAGACTTCGACGTCCCAGGCCAGACCAAGCTCCAACAGGCGCGGGCCGCCGCGTTGCAGGTGGTGCTCGAGCCCGGCGACTTCAGCGCGTCGCTCACCGGCATCTATCGCGATCTGCCGTACGTGTTGCGTAACGTCCCGAGCTTCGTGCCCTTCGAGAGCCTCCCCACCGACGACTCGGTGGAGGTGGGCGACGAGTTCTTCGTGGCCGCCGGCGTGGCCTACTTCTTCTCCGGCCCACGGCTCACCCCCAGCCTCGGCGGTGGTCTGCAGTTCCCCGCGACCTTCAAGACCACGTCGGTGGACGCCGCCGACAACACCATCGGCCGCACGGTCGTCATCCGGCAGCAGGGCGACGTGTCGATCCTCCCCGTCGATCGCGAGAGCGTGCCCATCGTCCAGGTGCGGGCCAGCCTCAAGTGGGACATCTCCCAGATCCTCAGCGCGGTGGTGTGGGCCCAGTACATCCGCGACAACAACGGCACGTTCGTGGAGCGTGACCCCAACGAGGGCACGGTGGCCCTCCGGAGCTTCGTGAGCCCCGACTTCCTCGGGTTCGGCGCCGCGGCCCAAGCGCGCTTCTGAGCCCCGCGCCGTCCGGCCATCGCGCGGGGTCGTCGACGAAGGCGGTCTTCAGAGCGAGGGGAAGTCGCCCGCGCATCGAATGAGGCGCGTTCGGTCGGCTTGGCAGCGAGTCTCCCAGCGACAGGGACCGATCGCGAGGCACTCGAGGTAGGCGTCGAGCTCGTCCTCGCAGCCGGCGTCACAGGCCTGCTCCTCCATGGCGCGACCGTCGGTGACGCAGTCGGCGTAGTCGACGCCCAGGTTGCACTCCGCCTCGAGATCCTCGCAGAGCGCCTCCACGTCGTAGCGTGAGCAGCTCAGGCAGAGCACGACGAGGATCGAGGTGACGACCGGCGGGATGCTCACGTGCCACCTCCACCGCCTGCGCCACCCCCACCGGCGCCACCCGAGCCCCCGGTTCCTCCGGCGCCACCCGAGCCCGCGGCTCCTCCGCCGCCACCCGCGCCACCGGGGCCAGCGCCGCCCGCGCCGCCCACTCCACCTCCCCCGGCACCCCCGACTCCACCCACTCCACCGGCGCCGCCCGGCGCACCCCCTCCGCTCGCGCCGCCCGCGCCGCCCACGCCGCACGGTGGGGAGAGACACTCGCACAGGCCCTTTCCTGGCGCCTTCGATTCGAGCGGATGATTGGGCACGTTGTCGTCGCGCGCGACACACTCCTCGCCAGGGGGGCAGTCTTCGGCGGTCGCGCATACGTCGGCGCGCTCGCACTTCGCCGCGAAGCCGCTCTGCACGCAGATCTGGTCGGCGAGGCAGTCGAAGTCGTGGTCGCATTTCGTCGAGCGGAGGTCGTCTGCGCAGGAGAGCGCGAGCGTGAAGAACACCGCCGCCGCGCACCACAGACCACCGTGGAGCCAGCGAATGCCGTCACCGGAGCTCGGCCGCGCTCGGCCTCGGGCGCAGCGTACGGCACGACGTGTTTTTGGCCGATGCATCGGGGTTCTGCCTACCATTCTAACCGATGACGCCGCAACCGACGTCCCCAACGAGTGTGCGTCCCCACACGCTGGCTGCAATCGTCCTCGCTTCTCTTGCTGTCCTCTTTGGGATGGTGAGCTGCGGACCACGAGACGCCTGCGAGGAGGCGGCGGACAAGCTCGTGTCCGAGTGCGAGTTCTCCGACTTCGTGCTCGAGAGCACGATCGGCGAGTGCAAGGACGTGAGGAAGTGCCGCGCCGAGTGCGTCAATGATCACAGTTGCACGGAGGTGTTGGAGTCGGGCGATCCGTCGTTCGCGCGATGCCTCAGCGATTGCGTGCCGGTCGAATAGTCAGTTTGGCGCTCCGTGCGCTGCGAGGTGTTTGGATGAAACTCACCCAACGTGTGGTGACGTGCGCGCTGATCGCGGTGGGCACGACACCCCTGTTCATCGCTCTTCCGGCCGCGGCACAGTGGCCTCCCACCAGGCCCGAGCCGAAGAAGGAGCAGCCAGAGCCAGAGCCAGAGGCAGAGCCGGAGCCGCCGCCTCCGCCGCCGGAGCCGCCGCCGCCGCCACCGCCGCCGCCACCCCCACCACCTCCGCCGCCGCCAGCGGCGCCCGAGCCCGAGGCGGAGCCCAAGGAGGAGCAGACCGATCACGCGAGCGTGGTCGGCAAGTTTGGCGTGGGGTGGTTCGGCATCTCGAACGTGCCGATCGCGACGGGCTCACCGGGCGGTACCGACAGCGACGCCGTCGTCATCCCCGGTGAGCCCACGTTCGTGCAGGCCCCCGCCATCGGCATCCGGTATTGGTTCTCCGAGCTCGTGGGACTCGACATCGCGGCCGGGGTGATGGTGTCGAGCGGCAACGTCCAGACGACGACATCCTCCGCCGACAAGGCGACCATCACGTCGTTCATGATTCATGCGGGGGTGCCCATCTCGTTGGTCGCAGGGCGCCACGTGAGCCTCCAGGTGGGGCCTGAGCTCAACTTCGGCTATGCCTCGAGCACGGTGAAGCCGGATCCGCAGCCGAACCCGCCGCCCCCTGCCGATCTGATGGGGTTCCGCATCGACGTGGGGGCGCGTATCGGTGGGGAGGTTCAGTGGGGGTTCATTGGGATCCCCGAGCTCGCGCTCGAGGGCTCGGTGGGCTTGTTCATGACGCACCAGGCCACGCAGGCCTCGGTGGGGGATGCGCGGGCCCAACAGGACAACCTCTTGTTCACCACCGGCGAATACCAGTCGCCTTGGGATCTGTTCACGCAACACGTACGTGCGCGCTACTATTTCTAGCCACATGAGCGGTGCAAGTTGGGAAGGGGTGTTGTTCGCGGGCGCGCTCGTCGTGGTCGCGTGCTCGGGAGGCTCGGACGGCGGCACCATCGCGGGGCCCGGTCCGGGACCCACCGAGCCGGGCGAGGGGATCGAACGCGGGGAGAACCCGTTCGGCTTTCTGGCAACGAGCGGCGAGACCGTGAGCTCCTCGGCGGAGGCGAGCACGGGGACGGGAGCGTGCACCACTTGCAGCGACCTGTTGTCGGGGCAGTTCAACGCCGGTGTGTGCCCTGGCTCGGAGGCCGCCATCGGCGCCCTCGGTGCCTGCGCCTGCTCGGGCGACTGCAACGGCGACTGCAACACCAGCGTCTGCACCGGGGCCGCGCTCGACGGCGCCTGCGCGGCCTGCCTCACCGTGGCGTGTCCCGACGCGCTCCAAGACTGCCAGGAGGACTGAAGACTCATGCCGCGCGACAAGAATCGATTCGCTCATGGTCTCGGGCTGTGGCTCGCGGTCGCGGGCTTCGCTTGCTCTGGTGGTGAGGGAGGGATCACCGTGAGCGGGCCTGGGCCGGGGGGGGACGAGCCACCGTTCCCGGAGTCGTCTACCGGGGGAAACCCGTTCGGCGGGGGGTGTGCGCCGCTCGTGAACTGCGAGTCGATCGGGGCCACCTGCGGTCAGGTGCTCGACAACTGCGGCAACCCGCTCAGCTGCGACAACGGGGAGCAGGACGGGAACGAGACGGACGTCGACTGTGGCGGCGGCGGCACGTGCCTGGAGCTCTGCGGCAACGGTCGGATGTGCGAGTCGCCGGACGACTGCGAGGGGGGCTTCTGCGACGACGGCGTGTGTTGCAGCGAGGACTGCAGCGCGACGTGCATGACCTGCACGACGGGGAGCTGCGTGGCGGTGCAGAACGGCGCAGAGGATCCGGGGACGTGCGAGGGCACGATGGTGTGTGACGGCTCGGGCGAGTGCAAGCTCGCGTCCGGCGAGCCATGCACGTCGGACACCGAGTGCGCGAGCAACTTCTGCGATACCACCGACCAGACCTGCTTCTGAGGACTGCGGCGCCGCGGACCGCGCGGTTGGCCCGGGCGTTGTGGGCCACGCAGCGACGCAGCACATCGGGGCGACGCAGCGCCGCGTAGGCGAGGGGGCCTCCCCCTTCGCGCTGCGGGGGGCGATCGTGTCGTCTCGGTCAGCCGAGGGCGAGGGCGGAGGCCTGGTCGCGATCGATGCTGCGCAGGTGGTCGATCCCGTGGGCCGCGAAGCGCTCGGCGGCGTAGAGGGGGAGCGGGTCTTCGCGGGTGAGGGCCCAGTCGGCGTGGCGCGCGAGCAGGGCGAGCTCGAGGCTGCGCCCCACGGTGAGGGCGAAGCGACGGGCTCCCGCTTCGGTGGCGTCATGGTCGCTCGGGGCGGTCTCATGGAGCCACGTGGTGGCGCGGGCGAGGGTGTCCCGGGCAGCTTGCGCGAGGGCTCGAGGCGCGGGGTGGCCGAGCGCACGTGTGAGGTGATCGACCTCCTCGGAGAGGGGGCTCATGTCGAGGGCGCGCCCGGTGGCCCGGATGAGATCGAGGGAGAGCACGTTGGTGGTTCCCTCCCAGATGGGGAGCACCTGGGCGTCGCGGAGGAGGCGCGGCACGCCGGTGTCTTCGACGTAGCCTGCGCCGCCGAAGCACTCGAGGAGTTCGCTGAGGCCGGCGACCGCTTGCTTGGCGGTGGTGAGCTTGGCGATGGGGGTGAGGATGCGGAGGAGGCGCTGGTCGTCGTCGTCGCCGGCGCCCGCTTCGATGCGACCGATGAGCTCGACGACCCGAAACGCGAGATGGAACGCGCCCTCGAGCTCGGCCTGCACGCCGGCGAGGGTGTCGGCGTGGAGTGGTTTGTGCGCGAGCGGCGCGCCGAACTGGATCCGCTTGTGAGCGTAGTCGCGCGCGAGGGCCATGCCCCGTCGCAGCACCGCGACCGAGGACACGGCGTTCCAGGTGCGGGTGATGTTGAGCATGGGGGCGATGTTGCGGATGCCGTTGCCGATGCCGCTCACCGGGACGGCGAGGGCCCCGTCGAGGGTGAGCTCGGCGGTGGGGAGCTTGCGGGTGCCGAGCTTGTCCTTGAGGCGGTTGACGAGGATGCCGTTGAACGCCCCTCCGGGGGCGCGGGTCTCCAGGTAGAAGAGCGTGAGACCCCGCCCGCCGGGAGGCTCGCCGTCGGGGCGCGCGAGCGTGAGCGCGATCTCGGAGGTAGCGGCGGAGGTGAACCACTTGGTGCCGAAGAGGCGGTATCCGGGGCCGTGGCCGTAGGCGTCGCCGCCGGTCGCCACGGCCGTGGTCTCGCTGAGTCCGACGTCGGAGCCTCCGGTGCGTTCGGTCATCCACTGGCCGCTGGTCCACGCTTGTTGGGGATCGCGGCTCGTGAGGTGGGCCACCGCCCGCTCGACGAGCGGGTTCGCGTCGTGCTCGATGAGAGTGCGCGCGGCCCCGTCGGTCATGGCGAGCGGGCAGGTGTAGGTGTCGCTCGATGGATCGAACAGGTACACCAGCGCGAATTGGTGCACACGCGACGCGGCCCCGTGGCGACGCTCGTAGGCGGTGGCGATGACGCCCCGCTCGGCGGCCACGCGCGCCGCGCGTCGCCACGTCTCGGTCAGCTCGATGCGGTCGACGCGGTTGCCCCACGCATCCCACTGCGTGAGCTCGGGCTCGTGCAGCCGATCCTCGAGCTGGAGGGGGTAGAGCTCTTCCGCCGCGATTCGGCCCATCTCGCGAAGATCGGCCGTGATCTCGGCGTGAGCTTCGGCGGGCAGGGCGCGCTCGAGGTACGAGCGGAGGACGCGGTCGGTGTCGAAGGAGTTCGCGAGCTCGGGTGGCGTCTGGAAGAAGGCCATACGTGCTTCTAGCGCATCACGGTCTGGGTTACGCGTCTCCGATGCGGATCACGATGATCGGGGCGGGGGGGATCGGGGCGCCGGTCGCCCTGGCTCTCGCTCGCGCGGGCGTGCAGGCGCTCGAGGTGATCGACGATGACGTGGTGGAGGTGAGCAACCTCCATCGCCAGATCCTGTTCGAGGACGAGGACGTGGGGACCGACAAGCTCGACGCGTTCGTCCGTGGGCTCGGCCGCCGTCACCCCGCGGTGAAGCTCACCCCGGTGCGGGGCCGCGCGGTGCCGGCGACCGCGCGCGCGTTGATCCGGGGGGCCACGGTCGTGATCGACGCGACCGACAACTTCGCGACCCGCTTCCTGCTCGCCGACGCTGCCCATCTCGAGGGGATACCCATCGTGCATGCCGCGGCGGTGCGCTGGCACGCCACGGTGATGGCGGTCGCTCCCGCCGGCGCGCCCTGTTACCGCTGTCTGTTCGAAGACCTCCCCCAAGGGCCGGTGATCGACTGCGCGACCGCGGGGGTGATGGGGCCGCTCTGCGGGATCGCCGGCGCCGTCGCCGCCGATCGGGCGCTGCGCATCGTGGCCGGGGATCCAACCGCGGTGGGGCATGTGGTCACCTTCGACGGCCAGGCCGATCGCCTGCGGCAAGTGAAGGTGGGAGCGCGCCGCGACTGCCCTCTGTGCGGGGAAGGCGCTACCATTGGCAGCATCGAACCGACCAGATATATGGGGGGCAGTTGCGATCCCTTGGTCTCGTGAGAGAACACGCACCTCCTGCCACCCATCAGCTTGAGCGATCGGCCTCTGCCCGTCGACTCACGCGCAAGGAGTGAACATGTCAGCGACCGTCCGAATCCCCACCCCGCTTCGAAACCACACCGACGGCAAAGACGTCGTCGACGCCGAAGGCGCGACCATCAAGGACGTCATCGACAATCTCGAGAGGCAGCACCCTGGCATCAAGGAGAAGCTGGTGGACGACAAGGGCGTGCGCCGCTTCGTGAACATCTTCGTGGGCGACGAGGACATCCGCTTCATGGATGGCATCGACACGGCGGTGAAGGATGGCGACGAGATCTCCATCATCCCAGCGATCGCCGGTGGCTGACCTCACGCCGGCGCAGTCGGCGCGCTTCGTTCGGCAGATCATGCTCGACGCGGTGGGCGCGAGGGGCCAGCGGGCGCTGCTCTCGGGCGCGGCGCGGGTGGCGGGGCACGAGGTGGCCGAGCTCTACGCGGGGCGTGCCGGCGTGGGCAGCCTCGTCCCTGGCCTGGTGGACGAGGCGAGCTTGGCGCCGGAGTCGATCGTGGCCGAGCCGGCTGCGCGCTCGGTGCTCGCTGGAGCACGGGCGGCCCTCGCCGAGCTACGGCGCATCCTCGAGGCGAGCGCCCGATGAGCGACCCAGGGTGGGTCGCTGGCGGGCTCCGCATCCAACGGAGCGTGCTCACCGCCGTCGAGGACGACGCGCGCCGCGGCTATGCGGCTGGCGAGGAGGCGTGCGGCTATCTGCGTGGGCCCGCCGAGGACCCGCTCTTGTGCGACGAGGCGGTGAGGATGGAGAACGTCGCGAACAAGCTCCATCAAGTCGATCCCGAGACCTACTTTCGCACCGCGGCCACGTTCTTCGCGTTCAACGAGCGCAAGTTCGAGCGGGCCATCGAGGAGGGACGCGCCGAGGGCCGACCGGTGAAGGTGCTGTATCACTCACACCTCGACGCCGGCGCCTACTTCAGCGACACCGATCGTGCAGTGATGAGCATGGGCGAGCCCCCAGCCTCCGAAGGTGGCGCCATCCGACTGGGAGCGGGTCCGGCCTGGCCCCTCGCCTTCCTCGTGACGAGCGTGCGGGCCGACGGCGTCGACGACCATAAGCTGTTCGTCTGGGATGGAAGCGATTTCGCCCAGAGCGAGCTCATCATCGTGGATTGATGCTGCGCCTCGCGGTCGCCTTGTTCGTGTTGTCGATGGCGGCCTCCGCGCGTGCAGACTTGATGGCGGACGCGGAGCTCTTGATCCAAGGTTGGTCGCGTCAGACGGCCACCGCCGCGCGCCTGACGACCGTGTTCCTTCACGACGGAGAGTCGCGCGACGTGCGTTACCCGGACGACCGCACCCCCGCGCGCCGATGCCTGAGCATCGCCGCGGTCGCGGAGCGGCATGTGCGCTTCACCCTCGCGGGGGCGGGCAGCGTCGAGCCGCTCGCGAGCCGCGCGGGCGTGGCGGTGCTCACCGACTGTGGTGGTGGGGTGCTCACCGTCGCGCCCTCTGCCCGGCGGGTGGAGCTCGAGATCGCGCAGGGGCGCGGCGCCATCGAGGTGATCGTGGCCACCCACGCGGGCGCCCTCCCTCCGCCCGAGGTGTGGCTCGCGGAGCGAGCGGTCGGACCGGTGGGCGCCGATGACGCGAGCCCGGGGGCGCTGCCCCTCGCCCCCCAGAGCGCGCGCGTGGCGCGTGCTCGGCGGAGCGCCGTCGTCGACGGCGCCACCACCATCGTGCCGCTGACGCTCGCGGCGAGCGAGACGGGCGTGGGGGCGACCGTGCTGTCGATCGGCGCCGGCTGCCACCGAATCCACGTCATCGCCGACGCGCGCGAGGGCGATCTCGACGCCGACGCGCGGCGGCACGACAGCGGGCTCTTGTTGCAGCGCGATCGCTCGCACGCCCCCGACGCGCGCCTCGCGTTCTGCCTCGGCGAGACCGAGCGGGTCGAGATCCGCTTCGTGGGTGCTCCGGCCAAGGCGAAGGTCACCCTCGTCCACGCGTCGTGGGGAGTGCCCGCGGGCGTGCCCGCGACGTGGGGCCCCGAAGTGCAGGCCGGCCTCAGCTGGGCCTTGTTTCGGCGGCGTGTGCCCCAGCCGAGCGCTGCGCCCGTGTTCCAGTGGCTGGGGGCGGCGGGGAGCACCGTGCTCCCGATCGCGGTGGAGCCGGGCGCTTGCTATCTCGCGGCGGTGGCCATCGCTCGAGGGACGGCGAGCGCGGGGCGGCTGACCGCAGTGCTCGGGCATCGGCAGGTGTTCGACGACGCCAGCGATGCGGTGAGGAGCGCGGGCATCACGTTCTGCGCCGGACCCACGGACGACCGTGCCCTCCTCGTGGTCGACGTGCGCTCGCGCGATGCCTGGTGGGTGGCCAGTCTCTGGCGCGTGGGAGTTACCGGTGGCTGAGCGCTCCGAGGCGCCGGGGCGGACACCCGGCGAACGCACTCGGCGCTGGTCTCGGGGTGCGCTCGTCGCGCTCGCCGGGTGCCTCGTCGGTTGCCCGGCGAGCCACCGGCCCAGCCCGCAGCCGGAAGACGTTCGGGTGGTGCCGGGAGAGCTCGACGCCAACAAGCTCCTCGGTGCCCTCGGGGAGCGCGCGCGCGAGGTGGGCGCGGGGGCGCTCAAGGCGATCGGCGCCCGCGTCCTCTCCGAGGGGGAGCAGCTCGGGAGCTTCGTCGAGGTGCCCCCGAAAGACTGCCTCCTCGTCGTTGCGCGTGGAGGGACGGGCGTCGGCGACATCGATCTGTTCGTGTACACCGACGGCGGCGATCGCCTCGCGTCGGACGAGGCCCCCGACGCGCGGGCGGCGGTCCTCGTGTGCCCTCCTCACCCGCGGCGCGTGTACGTGGTGGCGCGCAGCGTCGGCGGAGAGGGGGTGGTGGCGCTCGGGGTGATGCGGGTGCCGGCCACCGCAGCCGACGCGGTGGCGAAGGCCGTGGAGGTGCGAGGGCGCCCCGGACAAGACACGGGCAAGCTCGCAGAGTGGCCGGGCCTCGAGCGCACGATCCGCGAGCGGCGCGTGTCGCTCGGCTCCCGCTGGGAGGATGTGCGCCGGGTCGCGGTCCCGTTGAGCCCCGAGGCACACACGTCGGTCACCGTCGAGGTGGAGCGCCAGCGGTGCGTCGACATCCTCGTGGTGCCGAGCGACGAGATCCAGGGCCTCGACGCGGAGGTGGTCGACGCACGTGGGCGCTCCGTCGCGCGGACCAACGCGCCGGGGCGAGAGCGCGGCTTCGTCTTGTGCTCGCGTGAGCCGGAGGTGGTCACCCTCATGCTGCGACCCCGCGTGTCCTCGGGGCTGGCTGCGGTGATCATCGGGCGCTCGGAGCCCGGAGCGATGGCAGAGATCGCCCACAAGACCTGGGTGTCGGCGGCGTCGTCGGGCGTTCCCCTCGACGAAGCACGGGGACGGCACGTGCAGCGCACCGCGCCGCTGCGACTGTCGCCGGCCGAGGTGCTGTTCGAGGGGCAGGCCGCGCCTGGCGCGCCTCACGCCGAAGCGGTGGAGATCGCTCTCGGGTGCACTCGGCTCGATGTTCTCGGGGGGAGCCCGCTCGGGGGCGTCGTCGCCGAGCTCTGGGCCGACGACGGGAAGATGCTCGGGCGCGGCGAGGGCCACGAGCGCGCGCCCCTGTTCACTTGTGGTCCTGCTCGTCGGGCGCGGCTCGAGGTGGCGGTGACTGCGCTCGGGGGGCCGTTCGCGGTGGAGGCGCGTCTCGAGCCCAAGCCAGCCGCGGCGCTGCTCCAACAACCGGTGGCGGCGTCGCGGCTGTTGAACCGTCTCGAGGCGGCGGTCGGGCCCATCGACGTCCAGCACGCCGGCGCCGCTCGTTCGGTGCGGATCTCGACCGCGAAGCAGGTGACGGAGAGGTTCGTGCTCGCGCCGCGCAAGTGCTCCGACGTCGTGGCGGCGCTGGGGGAGGGGCCCTCGGGCCTCACCCTCTCGCTCGAGCTCGCGGGGCAGCCCGCGCGAGTGAGCCGTGGACAGGTGGTCACCGGCCAGCGCATCTGCGGCGGCGACGAGCCTCAGACCGCCGTCGCACGCCTGGGCGTGGGCCAAGGGGAGGGCCACGCGCTGCTGCTCGCCTTCGCGCCCGACTGAAGTCGGCGCAGGCACTCCATCCACCGGGCGGCGCGCCCTTTTTTCGCCCGCGCCTTCGGCCGGGCTTCTTTCGGGATTAGCCTCCTGCCCATGAAGCCGTTCATTCATGTCGAAGGCAAGGTGGCGATCGTCACCGGGGCGAGCCGCGGGATTGGCGAGTCGATCGCGCGGGTGCTCGCACAGAGCGGAGCCAGCGTGATGCTCGCGTCGCGCAAACAGGAAGGCCTCGAGGCCGCGCGGGAGCGCATGCTCAGCGCGGGGGTGCCCGCAGACGCGGTGGCCCTGTCGGTGTGTCACGCGGGGAAGGCGGAGATGATCGAGGAGCTCATCGACAAAACGGTGGAGCGCTTCGGCGGTCTCGACGTGCTCGTGAACAATGCGGCGACCAACCCCCACTTCGGGCCGATGGTGACCGTGGACGAGGGGGCGTGGGCGAAGACCTTCGAGGTGAACACCTGGGGCTACTTCACCTGTGCACGGCTCGCGGCGCGTCGCTTTGCGGACGCGGGCAAGGGCGGCAGCATCATCAACGTGGCGAGCGTGGCGGCCCTCTCGGGCGCCCCCCTCCAGGGCGTGTACGGCATGACCAAGGCCGCCGTGGTGTCGATGACCCAGACCCTCGCGGTGGAGCTTGGGCCGAGCAACATCCGCGTCAACGCGATCGCCCCCGGTCTGGTCGACACGCGGTTCGCGGCGGCGCTGGTTCACAACCCCGACATCGTGAAGCGCGTGGTGGAGCGCACCCCCCTCGGGCGCTACGCGCAGCCCGACGAGATCGCGGGCGCGGCGCTCTTCCTCGCCTCGGACGCCGCCTCCTTTTTGACCGGGCACACCCTCGTCGTCGACGGCGGCATGACCATCGCGTGAACGGGGCCGGCCGGCCACGGCGCGCGCCGTGCCGGCCGTTCGTGCTCTGCGTGCGCTCCGCCTTCGGCGCGAGCCGTCAGGAGACGTCCCAGGTGTCGCCGCGGTTCCAGAGCGACCGGAGATCGTCGGGGCTCTTCTCGCGCTCGAGCGCGCGCGTCTCTTGAGCGCGAACCATCTCGTCGTAGGTGGGCGCCTCCACCGCGCGAAGCACGCCCACCGGCACGGGGAAGCTCGGGAACTCGAGCTGCGAGAGCATGAAGGCGAAGGACGGGTTGGTGAGCGTCTCGTCGTGCACCGGCAGCTCCGCGGCGCGCACGTGGCCGGGGCCGTCCCCGACGTCGACCACCTCGGGGGCGCCGTTCTTGGCGAGGCGGATCCCCTTCTCGTTCTTCTTGCCGAACAAGAGCGGCTGACCTTGCTCGAGCACGAGCTGCCGATCCGACTTCACCTCCTTGGCGGTGACGTTGATGAAGGCGAGGTCGTTGAACACGTTGCAGTTCTGATAGATCTCCACGAAGGCGGTGCCCTTGTGGGCGGCGGCCCGCTTGAGCGTGTCCTGCAGGTGCTTCACGTCGGTGTCGACGCTACGCGCGACGAAGGTGGCGCCGGCGCCGAGGGCCACGCTCAACGGGTTGAACGGGTTGTCGGCGCTGCCGTGCGGCGTGGACGGGCTGCGCTTGCCGATCTCGGAGGTGGGCGAGTATTGGCCCTTGGTGAGCCCGTAGATGCGGTTGTTGAAGAGCAGCACCTTCAGATCCACGTTGCGTCGCATCATGTGGATGAGGTGGTTGCCGCCGATGGAGAGGGCGTCGCCGTCGCCGGTGATCACCCACACGTCGAGATCGGGGCGGGCCACCTTCAGCCCGGTGGCGATGGCCGGCGCGCGCCCGTGGATCCCGTGCACGCCGTACGTGTTCATGTAGTACGGGAAGCGGCTGCTGCAGCCGATGCCCGACACGAACACCGTCTTGTCCCGTTCGATCTGCAGATCGGCGAAGACCTTCTGCACCTGGGCGAGCACGGCGTAGTCGCCGCAACCCGGACACCAGCGAACGTCTTGATCGCTCTGGTAGTCCTTCTTGGAAAGCTTGAGGGCTGTTCCGTTTCCTTCGACCTTGGCTCCCATGACTACCTCCGTCAGCTCACGCGGCCTGCGTGTTGCGCGATTTTCTCGCAGATTTCGGACACCTTGAACGGCTTGCCCTGCACCTTGTTGAGGCCCTCGGCGTCGACAAGATACTCGGCACGCAGCACTTTGATGAGCTGACCGAGGTTCATCTCGGCCACCACCACCTTCTTGAAGCGGCGGAGGAGGTCGCCAAGCTTGGGATGCAGCGGGTGAATCCACCGGAGGTGCACGCTCGAGACGCTGTAGCCCTCCTGGCGCATCTCCTTCACCGCCTTGGTGATGGCGCCGTAGGTGGAGCCCCAACCCACGAGGAGCAGATCCCCCTCGTCGGGGCCGATCATCTGGAGCTCGCCGATGTCTTGCCGCACCCGCATCACCTTCTCTTCCCGGATGTGGCACATGGCCTCGTGGTTCTCCGGGTCGTACGACACGTTGCCGGTGAGGGCGTCCTTCTCGAGGCCGCCCACCCGATGGGCGAGGTGCGGCGTGCCCGGCTTGACCCACTCGCGGGCGAGGGTGTCCTCGGCGCGGCGGTACACCTGGTAGTCGTCGGGATCGGTGCGGAACTTCGTGGGGAAGGGCTTCAGATCGGCCACCTCGGGCACCTTCCACGGCTCGGCGCCGTTGGCGAGGTACCCGTCGGTGAGCAGCATGACCGGGGTCATGTATTTCACCGCGATGCGTACCGCCTCGATGGCGCAGTCGAAGCAGTCGGACGGGGTGCGCGCCGCGAGGATGGGCATCGGGCACTCCCCGTTGCGGCCATACATCGCCTGCAGCAGATCGGCCTGCTCGGTCTTGGTGGGGAGCCCGGTGGAGGGGCCGCCGCGCTGCACGTTCACGATGACGACGGGCAGCTCGAGCGACACCGCGAGGCCCATCGCCTCGCCCTTGAGCGCGATGCCGGGACCGGACGACGCGGTGATCCCGACGGCGCCGCCGAAGGACGCCCCCACCGCGGCGGCCATGGCCGCGATCTCATCCTCCACCTGACAGGTGGTGACGCCGAAGGCGCGGTAGCCGGAGAGCTCGTGGAGGATGCTCGACGCCGGCGTGATGGGATACCCCGAGAAGAACAGCGGCACCTCGGCGAGGCGACAGCCCGTGACCAGCCCGATCGCGGTGGCCGAGTTGCCCATGATGTTCCGGTAGCGGCCGGGCTCGATGGCGGCGGCCTTCACCTCCACCGTCTCGGTGAAGATCTCCGCGGTCTCACCGTAGTGGTAGCCGGCCTTGAACACGGCCACGTTGGCGTCGGCGAGCTCGGCCTTCTTGGAGAACTTCTTCTGGATCGACTTCACCTGCGGCTCGATCGGCCGGTTGTACATCCAGAAGGTCATGCCGAGCGCGAAGAAGTTCTTGCAGCGGTCGATGGCCTTGTTGTTGAGGCCCGAGTCTTTCAGGCACTCCTTGGTGAGACCCGAGATGTCCACCTTGAAGAGCTTGTAGTGCTCGTTCAGCGCGGGGTCGTCGAGGGGGTTGTTGTCGTAGCCGGCCTTCACCAGGTTGGGCTTGGTGAAGGCGGCCGTGTTCACGATGAGCACGCCGCCTCGCAACAGATCGGGCAGGTTGGTCTTGAGGGCGGCGGGGTTCATCGCGACCAGCACGTTGGGCTGGTCGCCGGGGGTGAACACCTCGCGCGACGAGAACTGGAGCTGAAAGCCCGAGACTCCGGCGAGGCTGCCCGCGGGGGCGCGGATCTCGGCCGGGAAGTCGGGGAGGGTCGCGAGGTCGTTGCCCGCGATCGCCGAGGCTTTGGTGAACTCGCTTCCGGTGAGCTGCATGCCGTCACCGGAGTCGCCGCAGAAGCGGATGGTGACGGCTTCTGACTCGATGACGCGGCGTGGGGGACTGGGTTGCTTGCTGGCAGGCTCGTGCTGCGTGGTCATGGTTCGTCCGGCAGTTGGGTGGCGTGATGTGATCCCCCCATCACGACGGGTCGGTCCGTAGTTGGGCAGGCTTTTAGCGCTTTCTGCCCCTCAAGAACAGCCCCTCCTGGTCGCCTCGCTCCTGGTGCTGTCGAGGACGTCCGCGTTGGATCCACGGCAACATAGCACGAAGATCACGTAACGGAAGGTACTCCGGTCAGCACCGCGGCTCGGTCGGGGCGGTTCGCGGGCGCGGTAGCGTCAGTGGATGCCGTGCATCCACTTCTTCAACACGGGGCTGAGCACCAAGAGGAGCACGGCCGCGCCACAGGCGGTGAACCCGACCTTCGTGAACACGCCGGTGTAGATGCCCAGCGTGATGACCGGGTCGGTCACCTTCTCGTCGACCGCCGTCAGGTTGGAGATCCACTTGCCGGCCTGGTGGGCCGCCGACGACGACAAGAACCAGATCCCCATCATCAAGCCGACGATGCGGTTCGGTGCGAGCTTGGTCACGAGCGACAAGCCTACCGGGGACAGGCAGAGCTCGCCGAGGGTGTGGAGCAGGTAGGCCAGGATGAGCCACATCACCGCGACCAGGCCGACGTTGGCGCTGCCTTCGCCCACCTTGAAGAGCAGGAAGCCGACGCCCAGCAGGCCGATGCCGATCGAGAACTTGAGCGGCGCGTTGGGCTCGATCTTCCGGTCGGCGAGCCACTTCCAAATCCAGGAGAAGAGCGGCGCGAACAGGATGATGAAGGCCGGGTTGACGGCCTGGAACATCGACGTCTTCAGCTCCACGCCCAAGAAATGTCGGTCGACGTTGCGCTCGGTGTAGAGCGTGATGGCGCTCCCCGCGAGCTCGAAGAACGTCCAGAACAACGTCGTGAACAAGAGGAGGATGGTGATGACCCAGAGGCGCTGCCCCTCGACACGGTCTTTCTCCACGGCGCCG
Source organism: uncultured Polyangiaceae bacterium (assembly GCA_964401935.1). GTDB lineage: Bacteria > Myxococcota_A > Polyangia > Polyangiales > Polyangiaceae > JAPYTK01. Next base: position 38,653 of record CAYOAL010000035.1, on the reverse strand, counting down.
TAGATCGCGAGGCCGAGGAGGATGCAGCCGATCATGACGCCGAGGCCTACGTCGAGCACCTCGTTGAAGTTGATGAGCACCATCACCAGCGGCAGCGCGAGGGCGGTGAGGACGTACACGCCGATGCCCCTCGGCACGCCGGCGATCGGGGCGCTGAGCTTCTTCTCGTCGGCGGCGTGGCCCTTGTCTTCGAACACCCCTTTGCTCCGACCCCAGAGGAACACGCCGAGACCGAGCACCATGCCGACGCCGGCGAGGCCGAAACCGTAGTGCCAGCTGTGCGGGCCGAACGTCTCGTGATCTTCGCCGATGACGCCGCAGGTGAGCGGCGTGAGCATTGCGCCCGCGTTGATGCCCATGTAAAAGAGCGTGTACGCGCTGTCCTTGCGGATGTCGTTCTTCTCGTAGAACTCGGCGATGAAGCTCGAGATGTTGGGCTTGAAGTAGCCGTTGCCTACGATCAGCAGCGCGAGCGCGAGGAAGAAGACGTAGTCGTTCTCCCAGAGGCCGAGCAGCGCCATCGTGAAGTGGCCGGCGGCCATGAGGGTGCCGCCGATGAGGATGGCGCGCCGATAGCCGAAGAGCTTGTTGGCGAGGAGCCCCCCGAGGATGGGCGTCGCGTAGACCATTGCCCCGTATGCCGCGTAGACGCCGTAGGCCTTCTGCTCCGCGTAGAGCAGCTGCTTGGTCATGTAGAGCACCAGGAGGGCGCGCATGCCGTAGTACGAGAACCGCTCCCAGAACTCCGCGAAGAAGAGCACGAAGAGCGACCTGGGATGGATCTTGCGGTTGCTCCACAGCACGCCGCCGATCCAAATGGTCACGACGATCCAGGCGATCGCCATGATGGTGTAATTGCCCATCCAGAGTCTCCGGAGCCGTCGATACCAACTTTGGGGTGGGGGAACCAGCGAGACCCACCTGTCGGCACACATTCTTCGGCCGGCGCCGCAGGCTTTTTGGCACCAGAGGTCCCGGCGACGTAGATCTCGGCCATGACGAGTCGGCGCCAGCTCCTGCTCCTCGCGGCGTCATCGGTGGCGGTGGCTCCGTCCGCGTGGGCCAAGGGGGAGGCCGACGCCGCGCGCGTGCTCGCGCAGCGGATCGACGATCTCTACCGCGAGGCCGACACCTTCAAGGCGCGGTTTCGGCAGACGTTCGTCTTGCGCGCGAGCCAACACGAGAAGGTCGCCGAGGGGCGCGTGGCGGCGGCCCGGGGGGCCAGGCTGAGCTTTCGCTACGAGCAGCCGAGCGGCGATCGGGTGGTGTCCGACGGCGAGCGCATCAAGCTCTACGAGCGGGAGGAGAAGCGCATGTACGTGATGAAGCTCGCGCGAGCGCGTCACGCGGTGGCCGTGTCGTTCCTCTTCGGGAGCCTTCGCCTCGCCAAGGACTTTCGCTTGCGCCTCCTCGATCCGGGGCAGAAGCGCGTGAAGCGGGGGGCGGTCCTCGAGGCGACCCCCAAGCGCGAGGAGCCGCTGCTCGCGCGCCTCGTGCTCTACGTCGATCCCATGACGGCCCAGGTGCTGCGCGTCCTCGTCATCGACGCGCAGGGCAACACCAACCGCTTCGACTTCGACCAACGCGTGTTCGACGTCGAGCTGCCCGAGGCCGAGTTTCGGTTCACGCCGCCGCGGGGCACCCGCGTCATCAGCCAGTAGCGCTCCTCGCCTCCCAGCGCTCAGGGCTCGGTCGGCGCATCGCGAGCGCGCCTCGACCGACGTCGGCGGGCGACACCCGCGGTGGAGAGCGGCGCGCGTCCGGGCTCAAGCCTCGGAAGACGCGAGAGGCAGCGCCGCGTCGCTCGCGTATCCCGCGAGGGGGCTGTTCCGGAGCAGCGCCTCCACGAGGGCGAGGGCCGCGGCCGCTCGGGGCAGCGCTCCGGGCGCGGTGACGGCGTCCTGGTCGACGGCGGCCATGGCCCGCGCCGCGAGCAGGCGCACCGCGCGATCGCGCAGCCCCTGGGCGAGGGTGCGCGCCTCGAGCGTGAAGCGGTAGGCGTGGTTGAGGGCCAGCAGGTAGAAGCGCTCGTGGGGGGCGTCGGCGGGCCGCACGACGTCTTCCCACGCGACGCTCTCGAGGGCGCTGGAGAGCCAGCGCGTCGCGGCGGTGCGCACGTCGCGTTCGCTGCGCCACGAGGTGCCGTCGTCGACGGTGGCGGCCGCGGCTCGGCGAAGGGCGGTGAGCCAAGGGCCTGCCTCCGCCTCGAGGGGCGCCGTGACGGGGGGCATGACCTGGGTGAGGCCGTCGCGCTCCACCGCCGCCGCGAGCGACCACGCGAGCGCGACGGCGTCGTCGTCGGTCGCCCGCAGCTCGTCGGCGAGCCAGGTCGACCAGCGCCTCAGCTCGCGCCGGGACACGGTGCGGCCAGCGCCGACGAACACCGGCTCGTGGAGCACGGCCACCGCGAGCCGCCGCGCGAGCCCCGAGGTGATGTCGGGATCGACGAGCGGGTCGCCGTCGTCACGGCCGAGGCTCGAGAAGACGCAGGCGCACTCCGGGAGCACCGAGACGCGGATCGCCTCGCCGTCGTCGGCACAGGCCCGGGGGAAGAGGCGACAGCCGAAGGGCTTCCCCTCGGGCCCGCCGCGGCGCTGGAGCTCGCAGCGGCCATCCTCCTCGAGGAAGGTGCAGCGTCCGTCGACGCAGGCGGCCACGAGCGTCCCGCGGTCGAGCTGCGCCCCGAGGTAGGGGGTGAACAGCTCGGTGGTCTTCGCGCCGCGCTCGAGGGTGAGGAGGCGCGCACGCTCCGCCTCGAGCGGTTGGAAGGCCACCGTGTCGTAGATCCGGCAGCACACGCCCGACCCGTCGCAGCGGAGCGCGAAGCCAGCGAGCGGCTCGAGGGGGCGGTGGGGAGGCAGGCGGTCGGGCTCGGCGGGCGCAGCGGGAGGCCCGATGCCATCGCACAAGAACCCGTGCTCGTGCAGGCTGACGAAGAGCCCCGTGAGCTCGGCGCCCGTCCAGAAAAGCCCGTCGCGGGCGCAGGCGAGGCGGACCGCGTCGTGGTCGCGCGTGCCGTCCGCGAGCTCGAGCGCACGCCAAGCGGCGCTCCCGAGCTGAATCACGCCGTCGAACCGCGGCGCGCGCAGGATCACCCGCTCCTCGCCGTCGACGAAGTGGCGTCGCGCCCACACCCCGTCCGCGAGGCGGGGCCTGAGGGGGACGGGGGCGTCGAGCGGCGCGGGCACGTCGGCCGGCGGGCTGCTCGCGAGCGGCGTGGCCCCGAGCCGCTCGACCACCTTCGCGGCGAGCTCTGCGATCTCCCCCTCGAGCACCACGACACGCTCGCCGTCGGGGCGGGTGAGGAACGTGAGCGTCGCCCTCTCGTCCGCCGTCGACACCTGCATCCGCCCCGGGGCGAGGGCCACGAGGCCGAGGTCGCTCGACGCCACGAACTCGTCGAGCGCCGCGTCGTCGGCCTCCGCCCCGAGGCGCAGCTGCACGCGCTCGTCCGTCATCGGCGGCACTCTCGCAGATCCGTGGACGCCGCTCTCGTGGATTTTTTTCCCGCGAACGCGCCGGGTGACGCGCGCGCCGGGTGAGGCTCGGCGAGTCGCAGTGGGGCGGCGATCACTCCCAGATGAGCTTCGACTTCTTCTTGTACCAGCCCTCGACGCGGTCGGCGTAGCGATCTTCGATGGCGCCCCGCTTGATCTTCATGGTGGGCGTGAGCAGACCATTTTCGATCTGCCAGCCGTCGTCGACCACCACGAAGAAGGCCAGGTGCTCGTGGTGAGCGACGCGCTCGTTCACGCTCGCGAGCAGCGCCTCGAGGCCAGCGGCGATCTCCTTGCGTGCCGAGGCGTCCTTCTGCCGGCCACGAAGTGTCTCGTTCAGCTGGATGAGCGCGAAGGGTTGGGGCTGGCCGGAGCCGGTGACGCACGAGATCTCGACCGCGTCGTCGGCGTTGATCAGGTTCTCGATCGGGGCGGGGGCGATGTACTTGCCCTTGCTCGTCTTGAAGAGCTCCTTCACGCGGCCGGTGATGCGCAGCACGCCGTCGTCGTCGATCTCACCGCGGTCGCCGGTGCGCAGGTAGCCGTCTTCGGTGAACGACTCGACCGTCATCTCCGGCTCCTTGAAGTAGCCGAGCATGTTGCAGGGGCTCTTCACCAGCACCTCGCCGGCATCGCTCAGCTTCACGTCGCAGCCGTCGACGGCGCGCCCCACCCACCCCGGCTTCACCTCCCCGGGGCGCGTGAAGTGCGAGTAGCAGAAGTTCTCGCTCATCGCGTAGCCCTCGAGGAGCTCGAGGCCGAGCGAGCGGTACCAGGAGATGAGCTCGGGCGGGATGGGCGCGGAGCCGCTGATGGCGAGCCGCGTCTGATCGAGGCCGAGGCCGCCGAGCACCTTCTTGCGGATGATGTTGTTGATGATCGGGATCTTGAGGAGGAGCTCGAGGCGCTTCGGCGGGAGCTTCTGGAACACGCCGAGCTGGAACTTGAGCCACAGGCGCGGCACCGAGTGGAAGACGGTGGGTCGCGCCCGCTGAAGATCGGCCACGAACGTGTCGAGCGACTCGGCGAAGAACACCTGGATCCCGTGGTACAGCGACGTACCCTCCACCGCCGCGCGCTCGAACACGTGGGCGAGGGGCAGGTAGCTCAACGCCCGGTCGTCCGGGCTGGGCTGGAGCAGATCGCCGAGGCCTTTCTGCACGCGCGAGAGGTTCCCGAAGTCGTGGGCCACGCCCTTGGGCTTGCCGGTGCTGCCCGAGGTGTACACGAGGATCGCCATGTCGTCGGCGCTGCGGGTGGGGCTCCCCTCGATGGGATCGGTCTGTTGGATGATGTCGTCCCACGTCGGGTAGTCGTTCTTCGGGCTGAGCGGATAAGAGATGCACGGCAAATCGTCGGGGACGCCGGGCTTCATCTTCTTCCAGCCGTCGAGCTTGCCCACGAACAAGAGCTTCGACTCGCTGTGATCGAGGATGTAGCGGATCTCTTCGGGGGGGAGGGTTGGGTAGAGGGCCACCGAGACGTGGCCGGCCATCCAGATCGCGAGATCGCTCATGATGAAATGAGCACAGTTCTTGGACAAGATGGCGATCTGGCTCCCAGGCGGGAAATCCAGCGATTGGAGGTGGGCCGCCATGCGCCGCGCCTCGTCGAGGGTGCGCTTCCAGCTGAACGTCTCCACCTCGCCCTTGCCCATGGGTTGGGTCATGTAGAGGTCGTTCGGGCGCTCTTTCTCCCAGCGGTAGGCGCGCTGGAGCAGGAGATCGGCGTCCTTGATCGGGAGCTTGGTCCGATTCTCGAACGGCGCCTTCATCCTCGGGAGGGCCCCGGCGCCGTCGCTCTTCTTGGCGTCGCTCTTCTTGGCGTCGCTCTTCTTGGCGTCGCTCTTCTTGGCGTCGCTCTTCTTGGCGTCGCTCTTCTTGGCGTCGCTCTT
>CAYOAL010000035.1:0-33162 GCA_964401935.1 uncultured Polyangiaceae bacterium | reverse complement strand
CGTCGCTCTTCTTGGCGTCGCTCTTCTTGGCGTCGCTCTTCTTGGCGTCGCTCTTGGCGTCGCTCTTCTTGGCCTGCGTCGTTCCCTCGTCGCCTTGCTCGATCGTCTGTCCCATTGCGTCCCCTCCGGGTGTGAAGCGCTGCAAGGTTGCACCTTTCGTTGGGCGAGACAACCTCGACCGACCGCGCCGCGCTGGAGGCGCCTCGGCGCGAGGTCCTCGTCACTCGCAACGTTCTCGGGGGGCGACGTCCTCGGCGGGGGGGTCAGCCGGCCGCCTGCTTCACGTACGCGTGCCACGCCTTGTATTGGGCGCGGACCACGAGGGCCATCACCCCCGCGGCCACGAGGCCTAGACCCTGGAGCACGCTGACGATCGCGTAGATGGCGACGGGGCTCGTCACGTTCGCGAGCGCGAACACACCGAACAGGATGGAGCCGATCCCGTTGCCGAGCGTGTCGGGCGCGCGACCGCGGATCGTCTGGATCCCCACCATCACGAACACGGCGCAGAACAACGCCACGATCGCGGCCAGAAACATGCCCACGCCGCCACCGAACGCGAACAACGAGAGGCTCCCGACCAACCCCAGCGCGCCGCCGGTGGCCCACACGATGCCGGCCGCTCGGGCGAGGGCGGGCGCGTCGACAGGGGCCACTGGCCCGCCGTAGGCGAAGGCTGCGTTCGTCGGCGGCGCGTACATCCCGGCCTGGTGCTCGGGGGGCCCGTAGCCGTGCGGCGGAGGGTAGCCCTGCGGCGGAGGGTAACCGTGCGGCGGAGGGTAGCCGTGCGGCGGAGGGTAGCCCTGCGGCGGAGGGTAGCCGTGCGGCGGAGGGTAGCCCTGCGGCTCCGGGGCTCGAGGTTCGGGGGGGCCCGGGTTGGCTGGCCACGGTGGCGTCCCCCCCGAACCCCCGGGTGGCTGACCTGGCGGGTGGTTCATCGTCTCGCACCATACCGGCGAACCCGCGTCGCGACACGTGCCACGGCGTCCACGAGGCGCGCCGCGACGAGGCCGAGGGCGCCGGAGCCGGCGGCCGACGAAGCTCGCTCGTGCTCACGCGTTGGGCGCTGGCGCTTGTCCGTGCTCGGGCGGGAGCGGCTCGAGACGGACCGGCTCGTCGTACAGGGCGCCGCCCTCGCCGAGGTCGGTGAGGCGCGCGCGGGTGATGGCGTTGGCGGAGGCGCCGTCGCGGAGGTGGCCGCCTTTGGGGAGGATGGCCACATCGCGGCGCTGACGGGGGTCGTGACGCACGCGCACGGTGAGACGCCCGAGCGCGGACACGAGGCTGGCGAGCGCTCCGTCGTCGAGCCCCGCGGCGGCGTCGGGGTGCACGGTCACCTCGGCGGGCCGCGGCGGCGCCTTCGCCCACTGCGATGACTGCGAGCGTGGTGTGGAGAGACTGAGGAGGGTGAGGGGAAACTCGTCGCTCCGCGGCAGCGGCGCGGGGAGCTCGGTCATCAGGTGAGCGCGGCCGTCGGGGGTGGGGAAGCGGCGGCCTTCGAACACCACGCGAGGGGCGAGAGGGTTACGGACTGCGCCCGCTCGCAGCTGCTCGAGGGTCAGGTCGGCCTCGGGACGGAGGAGCGACCGCTTGAAGTCGTCGACGTCGGCCGGGAACAGCTCGGCGAGGCCCACCCTCGGGGCGAGGGCCTGAAAGATCTGGTAGTCGGTCTTCACCTCGGGAGGTGCCGCGATCACCGGACGCGCCTCGCCGAGGTGATGGTGCCCGTAGGCGCCCAACAGATCGTCGGCCTCGAGGAGTGTGGTGGTGGGGAGCACCACGTCGGCGAGGGCTGCCGTGTCGCTGAGCCAGCTGTCCACCACCACCACGAGCTCGCGGGTGCGGAGCGCCTCGGCGACCCGCTCCGCGTCGGGGAGCATGGCCACCGGGTTGCCGGCCGTCACCCACACCGCGCGGATCGGAGGGTCGGCGGCCGCGAGCACCGCCTCGCCGAAGAGCGGCTCGGGGAGCGTCCGCACCGGCTCACCGTCGGCGAGCGTTCGGAAGGCGCGCCGTCGCTGGAAGTAGTACGAGACGCACGCGCCCGGTTTGCCGATGTTGCCGCTGATCGCGGCGAGGGCGTCCACGGCCCGCACGATGGCGCCGCCGTGGAGGCGGCGGGCCATCCCCCAGCCCACCAGGATGGAGCTGGGGCCGTCGTGGAGGCGCGCGGCGAGCTCCGTGGCGGCGGCCACCGGAACGTCGGCCTCCGCGCACCAGTCGGGCACCGAGCGGCGGCGGGCGAGGGCCAGGAACCCATCGAGCCCGTGGCAGTAGCGATCCGCCTCCGCGTCGACGTGCCCCCGCTCGTCGAGCACGCGCGCCACGGCCATGGCGAGGGCGAGGTCGCCTCCCGGTCGCGGCTGAAGCACCACGTCGACGAGGCGGGCGGTGTCGTGATGCACCGGATCGATGAGCACGACCTCGGCGCCGCGGGCGCGCGCCGCTTTCAGCACGGGGATGGTGTGGGGGCTCGAGGTGACCACGTTCTTGCCCCACAGAAGGATGTGGCGAGCGGCGAGGAGGTCGTCGAGATCGCTCGCGTCGGAGACGCCGAAGTCGGCCACCTGGGCCGCCTCGCCGGCGCCCGAGCAGATGTCGCCCCGCTTCACGGTCACAGGACCGAGGCGCTCGAAGAACAGCTCGCTCGCCTGCGCGACCACCATCCCCAGCGTTCCCCCGCTCCGGTAGTGGAAGATCGCCTCGGGGCCCCAGCGGTCGCGGATGGCGAGCAGCTTCTCGGCCACGAAGTCGAGCGCCTCGTCCCAGCCTGCCGGGGTGAGCTCGCCGCCCCGCCGCAGGAGCGGCGTGACGACGCGTGCCGGATCGTACTGTCGGCCGAGGAACTGGTTGGTGCGGTAGCAGAGGAAGCCGCGCGTCACCGGGTGAGCGGGATCGCCCCGCAGCTGGGTGACCCGCCCGTCCGCCACGGTGGCCACGATGCCACACGCGTCCGGGCAGTCGCGGTTGCAGAGGGTGCGCCGCTCGCTCGATGCCACGCATAACAACTAGCCTCCTCGGCGCGGCAGTGGCAAGAGCCACTCGAAATGTCCGCACAGACCATTCGGGTGCTCGTCGCGAAGCCTGGGCTCGACGGTCATGATCGAGGCGCGAAGGTGGTCGCGCGCGCCCTGCGCGACGCCGGCTTCGAGGTCATCTACACCGGCCTGCACCAGACGCCGGAGATGATCGCCATCGCCGCCGTGCAGGAAGACGTGGACTGCGTGGGCCTCTCCATCATGTCGGGGGCCCACAACACCCTCTTCCCTGCGGTGATGGATGAGCTCCGAAGACAGGGCGCGGGCGACGTGCTCGTGTTCGGTGGCGGCATCATCCCCGAGGACGACGTCGCGACCCTGAAGGCAGCCGGCGTGGCCGCCATTTTCACGCCTGGCACTCCGCTCGAAGAGATCACCGAGTGGGTGCGCAAGAACGTCAAGCCTCCCACCGAGTAGCCGTCGCGATCGGGGGAGGGCTCCGCCGAGCTCGAGGCGACGCGCGCTGCGGCGCGGACTCGAGCGCTCGCCGCTGTGCTAGAGGTGGGGGATGCGACGGGCTTATCCTGTGGGCGTGTTGGCGGGTCTCCTCGTCGTGAGCGGGGGCCTCGGGTGCTCCGAAGACACCACGCCGGTGGAGGCCCCGTCGTCGTCGTCGGTAGGAGGCAGCGCGGGGCACGCGGGCGCCGGTGGGGACGCTGGGGGCTCGGGGGGCAGCGGCGGAGCGGGGGGCTCGGGCGGCGCTGAGGTCCCGCCCGAGCCGAGCCTCGGATGCTATTCGGGCGGCGCCGAGTATCCCATCGGGACGACGACCGGCAGCCTGACGTTCGGAGGCCGGACGCGCACCTTCCGCGTGCACGTGCCGCCGGGCTACCAAGCGGGCAGCGCGACGCCGCTGGTGCTCATGTTCCATGGCGGGGGCGGCAGCGGCGAGCAGCTGCAGACCGACTCCTCGCGCATGGATCTCGTCGCCGACGCGGAGGGCTTCATCACGATCTACCCCGACGGCGTGGGGGTGATCCGCACCTGGAACGGTGGACTCTGCTGCGGCCGGGCGGTGGAGGACGACGTGGACGACGTGGGCTTCGTCGCCGCGCTGCTCGACCACCTCGAGGGGGAGCTGTGCCTCGATCGTCGCCGCGTGTTCGCGGCGGGCATGTCGAACGGCGGGCTCATGGCGCATCGACTCGGCTGTGAGCTCGCCGAGCGCGTGGCCGCCATCGCGCCGGTGGCGGGCACGATCGGCGTGTCGACCTGCGCGCCGACGCGGCCGGTGCCGGTGATGCAGATCCACGGAACCGAGGACGGCCACGTCCCGTGGGATGGCGGGGAGGGGTGCGGACCGTCGGGGGTGGCCTTCGAGTCGGTGCCCGCCACCATCGACGGGTGGAGCGAACGCAACGGGTGTGGCGCGGCCGCGTCGAGCTACTTCGAGCAGGGCAACGGCGCGTGCTCCTTCGACGCCGCCTGCGCCGCGCCCGTGGTGCTCTGCGCCATCGACGGCGGCGGTCACAGCTGGCCCGGGGGCGAGCCCAAACAGGGAGTCGTCGACTGCCCGGCCGACGGTGAGCAGAGCGCCACGTTCGGCGCGAGCGAAGCCATGTGGCGCTTCTTCGCCGACCACCCCCGCGCCCCGTAGCCCGGCGGCGACGCGGCAGCGGCCGATCCGCTCCGGATCGGACCGATCCTCGCGAGGGGGTGCGGGCCTGCGTGGCCCCGCGCGTCTGCGCCCCGTCGGCGCTGGCATCCAGCTTGCCACGCCGAGCCCGAGCCGAGACGGCCCGAGCGTGGGCTGCACGGAGCCCCCATGAAGTTTCGAACACGCGTCCTTGGCGTGGCCGCGCTGGCCACCCTCTCCGGCGTCGCCGTGGCGCGCGAGGAGGTGAGGTACGTGCGCCACGGCGACCGGTTCGTCACCGCGACCTCCGGCGTCAAGAGCGATCACGCCAAGGAGACCGTCCTCGCGGGCACCGCCCATGCGCTCACCGGGCTGAGGCTGTGGGAGGTCGGCGATCGCCCGTGCAGCTTTCAGCTTCAGAAGCGCACGCTCCACCCCACCCTCTCCGGCGCGGAGTGGGAGGAGAAGGTGTGGGTGTGCGGCGGGGCTGGTCGGAGCGAGAAGACGCTCACGTTGGGCGCTGGCGAGTACATCCAAGGCGTGCGCCTCTGCACCAACGAGCCGAGCGATCCCGAGAAGGCGCGTCTCAAGGGGGTGCACCTCTACGGCGTGCGCCTCCAGGAGGACGGCACGCTCGCCGAGGGGGCTTCCAAGAAGTTCGAGCGCCCCAACTGCAAGCGGTGGCGCAGCAAGGTGAGCTGTGCGGCGGGGCAGGTGGCGTACGGGATGCGGTTCTTCATAGGAGAGGGGGGGATCTTCGGCGCCGAGCTCTGGTGTCAGCCGGTCAAGAAGACCACCGTGATCGTGCGCTGAGGCCCGCTGCTTCAGGTTTCTTGGGGCGGTGCTCGCGGTGTGGCGCGGTGAGGGGCGGCGTGGCCACCGACGTGCCGTGAGGCCGTCGGCGTGCGGGACGGGCTGCGACGCCGCTGTGGCGGAAGACCGCCCGATGACGTCCTCGGTGGTCCCAATCGATCCCCCTCGGGGCTCGCTGGGGTACACTGTGCGCTTCACATGGATGAGGAAGAGCCGCGCGACGATGGCACCAAGCCGCAGCCTCGGCGGGAGCGGCCCGTGGCGCGGGCCCGCGCGTTCACCCTCCGCGTCCTGGAGGGGGAAGACGCAGGCGCGACGATGTGTCTGCGCGCCGCCGAGCCTTCGCCTGTCCTGGTGGGCAAGAGCCCGGCGTGCGCGCTCATGCTCACGGATCCGCTCGTGTCGCGCCGGCACCTCGCCGTCGAGCTCACCGGCAGTGGTCTCCGCGTCACCGATCTCGGTTCCACCAACGGCACCACCGTCAACGGTATCCAGCTCGGGGAGGTCATCCTCTCTGGTGGCGAGCGGCTTCGTCTCGGGGGCACCGTGGTGGTGGTGGAAGGCGCAGCGGAGGCCTCCGAGGAGCGCCTCTCCGTCGCCACCAGCTTCGGTCGGGTGCAAGGGGCGAGCGCTGCCATGCGTCGCCTCTATCCGCTGTGTCAGCGGCTCGCCGCCACCGACGTGCCGGTGATCGTCGAGGGCGAGACCGGCACCGGCAAGGAGGTCTTGGCGGAGTCGCTGCACGACGAGAGCCCGCGCGCTGCGGGCCCCTTCGTCGTGTTCGACTGCACGACGGTGCCGGGCAACCTCATCGAGAGCGCGCTCTTTGGGCACGAGCGCGGCGCGTTCACGGGCGCCGAGGAGGCGCGCCGCGGGGTGTTCGAGCAGGCGGACGGTGGCACGCTGCTCATCGACGAGATCGGCGATCTCGAGCTCGAGCTTCAGGGCAAGCTCCTCCGCGTGCTGGAGCGCTCGGAGGTGCAGCGCGTGGGCGCGAGCCGATGGACGCGGGTGAACGTGCGTATCCTCGCCGCCACCCGGCGCGACCTCGATCGCGAGGTGGCCGCTGGACGCTTCCGTGACGACTTGTTCTACCGCCTCGCCGTAGCGCGCGTCGAGCTCCCGCCGCTGCGCCGGCGCGCTGGCGACGCGGAGCTGCTCGCGCGTCATTTCTGGAGCAAGCTCGCCGACGATGACGACGAGGGACCCCCAGCGTCGTTCATCGCACGCCTCGGCGACTACCCGTGGCCGGGCAACGTCCGCGAGCTGCGCAACGCGGTCGCGCGACGGGTCGCGCTCGGCGACCTCGCCGACGACGCCCTCGGCGCCTCGCGCGGGGGGGACGCCGACGCGGGGGGCGGTGGCGACCGCCTGGACCGCATCGTCGCGCTCGGGCTGCCTTTTCCCCGGGCGCGCCGGAGGGCCATCGAGGCGTTCGAGGAGCTCTACCTCACGCGCGTGCTCGAGCAGCACGGCGGCAACGTGGCCCGCGCCGCCGAGGCAGCGGGGGTCGCCCGGCGGTACTTTCGCCTCTTGCGAGCGCGCGCGCGGGAGCGGGAGGACGCGTGACCGCCTCCCAGCCTCGAGGCCCCGTCGAACCTCCGAGCGGCTCCGACGGCTTCGCGGCGGAGAGCCCGCGCACCGCCGAGAGCGCGCGCCTTTTGTCCCGCGTCGGACGCTACGACATCTTCGGCGCCATCGGCAGCGGCGGCATGGCCACCGTGCACCTCGGGCGCCTCCATGGCGCGGCTGGCTTCCGCCGCACCGTCGCGATCAAGCGCTTGCACGCGTCCTACGCGGCGTCGGACGCGTTCGCCTCCCGCTTCGTCGACGAGGCGCGCATCGCGTCGCGGATCCATCACCCCAACGTCGTGACCACCCTCGACGCGGTGGTCTGCGAGGGGGAGCTGCTCCTCGTGATGGAGCACGTGCTCGGCGAATCTCTCGCGCGGCTGCTCGCGGTGCGCCGTGCGCCGATGCCTGCTCCTGTCGCCACCGCCATCGCCGTCGACGTGCTGCGAGGCCTGCACGCTGCCCACGAGGCCACCGATGAACACGGGCGCTCGCTCGAGCTCGTGCACCGCGACGTGTCACCGCAGAATGTGCTCGTGGGGGTGGACGGGGTTGCCCGCGTGCTCGACTTCGGCATCGCGACGGTCGCGCAGTCGACGGCAGCGGTGATGGATCGCGACGAGGTGAGAGGAAAGGTGGCCTACATGGCGCCGGAGCAGCTCTACGCCGAGCCGCTCGATCGGCGCGCCGACGTGTACGCGGTGGGCGTGATGTTGTGGGAGTGCCTCACCGGTCGCTGCCTCTTCGAGCGACAAGCCGGACAGTCCACCGCGACACGCGTGCTCGAGCTGCCGGTCGCGCGCCCCGGGGTGGCGGTCGCCGACCTCCCCGACGCGCTCGATGGCGTGGTGATGCGCGCGCTCGAACGAAACCCCGCCGCGCGCTATCCCGACGCTCCCGCCATGGAGCGGGCGCTGCTCGCCGCCCTCGCGCCAGGGCCGCCGGCTGCGGTGGCGCAGCACGTCGTCGCGTGTTGCGGGGAGGCCATCGAGGCGCGTCGTCGCACCATCGCCGCGATCGACGCGCTCGGCTCGGACGACTCGCTCGGCTCGAACTCGCTCGGCTCGGACGACTCGCCCGGCTCGGACGACTTCGTCCCCGACCGCGAGCCGTCGTCGCCGACCCTCGAGGTGTCGTCGCGGGCCGAACCGCCCACGCGCTGGCTGGCCTTGGGCGGGCTGTGCCTGTTTGTCGCGGGCCTTGGGGTGGTCGCGTGGACCGAGCCGGAGCGGGTGCTCGCCGATCCCCTCGCTGGCGAGGAGGGCGACTTGGGCTCCTCTGCCGCAGCGGAGGCCACCGACGTCGAGCCCGCGGCGTCCTCGCACGAGGCCGCCGCCGCCGTGCGTCACTCCGAGGAGCGCCTCCCTCCCGACGAGCTGGTGCGGTTGGACGACGGTGAGCGGCCGCAAGGGCGCGCGCTCCCCGCGCCGAGGACGAGGGCTCTCCCCGCTCTGCCGGCAGCGTCCACGAGCGCTTGCGATCCGCCCTTCACGTTGGATGAGAACGGGCGCCGGCGCTATCATCGCGGCTGTTTTCCATGAGGCGCCTCGTGAGGCCTTTCGTTGGCATCCTGCTCGGTGCGCTCACCACGGCGAGCGCTGCTAGCGCCGACGAAGAGGTCGACGTCTGCATCGACGCGGCCGAGCAGTCGCAGGCCCTTCGTGACGGCGGACGGCTGATCGAAGCCCGCCGTGGATTCTCGCGCTGCGCGGCGGAGACGTGCCCGGCCGTCATTCGCAAGGACTGTGCTGGGTGGCACGAGGACGTCGACGCCTTGATGCCGTCGATCATCACCCGCGCTCAAAACGAGGCTGGGGAGGACCTCGTCGATGCGGTCACCGCCGTCGATGGCGTCGCCGTCCCCCACGACGGTCGACCTTACGAGCTCGACCCCGGGCCTCACGTGATCGTGTGGCGCTGGCGTGGGCAGCGCCACGAGACACGTGTCATCGTGCGCGCTGGCGAGAAGCTGCGTGTCATCGAGAGGCGGTTCGAGCGCCCCGAGGCGGCGCGCGAAGCGCTGCCTGCTCCTGCGCCGTCGCCACCGAGCGAGCCGTCTGCCGCGCTCGAGGCGGCGGGGTTCCACGTCCCCGTCGCCGGCTGGATCCTCGGGGGCGTGGCGCTCACCGGAGGCGTGCTCTTCGCCGTGTTTGCGAGCGAGGCGGTGCGTCGCTTCGATGAGCTCAGCGAGTCGTGCGCGCCCCGGTGCGAGCCGAGCGACGTCGCGCCCATCGAGCGCGATCTGATCATCGGCAACGTCGCCGGCGGCGTCGGCCTCGCCGCCCTCGCCGCCGGCGTCGTGGTCACCGTGCTCGCCAACCTCGATCACGACGTCACCGCTCGCGCGCCCATCGACGTCGTCGTGACGCCGACCCACGCCGCGCTCGGCTTGACGTTGCCGTTCTGACGGGCCGACGAGCGCTACTTCGCCAGCTCTGCTTTGGCCCATGTCGCGATCTCGACGCCCTTGTTCGGCAGGTGCAGGGTGGTGTTCTTGTGCATATCGTCTTTGCTCACAGAACCCCTGCAGGAGAGGCTGCCCGGCGCCTTGACGAGCGTGCTCGCCAGGCGGCGCCCCGACTTGCGTTCGATGATGGTGACCTTCGCGTCGACCGCGGTGAGCGTGACCGAGTGCGTCTTGCCCGAGCCGTCGCGGTAGTGGCACGTGTCGAGCACGCGCCGCGTGTCTTCGATGAGCGCGATCTTGCCCACGTCGCGCAGGGTCTTGCCGGTTCCGACGACCTGATACTGTGAGCGGTAGCTGGACGAGCCGAGGATGAGGTGGGTCGATAGAACGGGGCCTCCGGGGTCCTCCCCCGGGAGGAGCAGGCCTTTTTGGGGGGAGCTCAACAACTGCGACGCCAAGAGCTCCTGGCCGAGGAACAGGAAGCCCGACCACTCCCCGTCGCCGTTCGTCACCTTCAAGGGCACCGCGAACGGGCTGTCGTGGTTGCGGTCGACGTCGGTGAAGACGACGCCGGCCCGCAGGTCGTCGAGCGGGACGCTCAGCGAGGAGTTGTCGCCACCGAACGAGATGGGCCGGTCGCCGAGCCACAGCGCGGTGACGCCCGAAGCCTCGAGCCTAAGGTGGTCCTTGCCATCCACTGTGCAGGTGCTCTGGTAGCCAAGGAGCAGCTGCGTCTTGAACCCGGGCCGCTCGACCCACGCCCGGCACGAGCCGAGGCGCTTGGGGTACACGGGTGTGCGGAGCGCAAGCTCTTGCCCATCGACGAGCTTGGCTCCGGCGTACACCTTCCCCATGCATGAGCCGAACGAGGCCGAAGAAGACGCGTCCATGGCGCACGCGTGTCGACCGACGGCCACCTTGACGTCGTCGAGGTCGTCCCAACGGTTGGGTTCGCTCCACGCCTTCGCATAGTCCGCCCTGCAGTCCGCCTCGCTCGACGTGTCGTCGAGCTTCTTGTCGATCTCTCGTTTGCACGCGGCGCTGATCTCTTGCTCGGTGAGCGAGGTCTTCTCGCCGGCCGCCTCGTCGCCCTTCTTCTGCTTTTTCTTCTTCTTCGTCTTCTTTTCGGAGGTCTCCTTGGAGTCGTCGCGATCGGCGCCGCTCGAGGTGTTGCACCCGGCGGGGGCTACGAAGATCGCGAGGAGGAGGCCCGGGAGCCAGTACCGCATGGGTCGCGCAGCTGCAGACACCGTGCCACGCGGTCGCGATCCCCAACGGCGCGTAACGACGTGAGCGAGACCGCACCTTCGGATCCTCCGGATCCGCTCGCGGGGGTCGCCATGGGGATCGAGGTCCAACGAACGCGGCGGGTCAGGGGGACTTGCGGCGCTTGAGGCCGACGCCGAGCAGCGTGACGCCGAAGGCCGTGGCGACGCCGCCGCCGAGGAAGCGCACCTTCGCGTCCCCCTCCGCGTCGACGGCGTCGTCCATGATCTCTCTGCGCTCGCGCTCGGTGAGGTACTGGCCGCGACCGGTTGGGGCGTTCGACTTGTCGACCCTCTCACGGAGCTCGATGCCCTCCTGCCACAGGGCGCGGCCGGCGAGGAGGGAGACTAGGGCGACGAAGAGGCAGAGGCCGCCGACGATCATCATGATGACGCTCGCGGCAGATGGCTTGGTCGGTGCCGGTAGGGGGGGCGTGGGGCCGTGCATGGTCCGGCGCCTGTGCACCGCTCGTGCCACGGGCCATGCAGCGAACATCACGCGCGCGGAGGGATCGAAGGGATCCGCGCGGGCGGCACGCTCACGCGTGTCGGCGAGCTGCCCTCGCTCGCGCGTGTTCGTGCGCTTCGCTCATCGATCGCGCGAGGTCCGACGCTTCGCTCATCGATCGCGCGAGGTCCGACGCCTTCGCCAGCGCGCAGACGCCAAGAGCGTCCGCGGCGATCGAGTGCCGGGCTCATTCGCTCGCGAGGACCACCTGCGTGGCCCCCGGGCAGCGAGACGGCGCGCTCTGGGGCTGAATCAGCGTGAGCTGTCCCACGGCGGGGCCGCCGAGCACCAGCTCGTCGCTCTCCGCGAGCCGCACCAAAGCAGCGCCGGCGTAGCTCGGGCCGAGGGTCCATCGGCCCGTGACGGTCATGCTGATCACGTTCAGCGACAGAAGGGTCCCGGCGTCATCCCACACGAAGAGGTGGTCGCCGGTGCGGTCGAGCGCCATGGCGGTCGGGTGCACGTCGGACGGCAACGCCAAGGTGCGCAAGGATGTCGCGAGGGCGAGGGGCTCGGTGGCATAGACGATCGCCCCCGACGCGCTGGTGCACGCCGCGACGACTCGATCCTGGAACACCCACTTGGCGGGGAGCGCCTCCCAGCGGCGATGGTGCTCCACGCGGAGCGGCGTCTCGCAGCCCACGAGCGCCCAGCTGTGCTCGGGCTCGAGGCTCGGCGGCAGCGCAGCCATCACCAGCACCGGGTTGGCGCGCTCGAAGCCCACGACGAAGTAGCCGTCGAGATCGAGCACCTCGTAGAGGGACCACGCGGCGAACGGCGTGCCCTCGCCCGCGCGCCAGAGCTCGGTGGGCCCACCGCCACCTTCCGGCCCCAACACGTAGGTAAGACCGCCGCCCTCCCCGCCGGTCAACGCGACGACCCGTTGGCCCGGGAAGCTCATGGTGAGCGGCGGCTCGGTGGGGAGCGCTTCGAAGGCCTCGATCCCCGCGGGGTCGTGGCGAGCGCCGAAGAACCACACCTCCTTGAGGGCCGCGGTGACGCCGGTGGGGCAGCCGCTCTGTTGGGCGAGCTCGATCCCCGCGCAGTCCGGCTCGGTCCCGAGCGCGGCGAGCGAGAAGCCGGCGGCGCAGTCGGGGGTGGACGAGCAGGAGATCTGCAACACCACGTCGTTCGCCTCGCGCCAGTTGCGCCCGTGGAGGGCCCGTCCGTCGGCACAGAACGCGTCGACCGTCGTGACGGTGATCGTGGCGCCGGGCATCCCCCCGCCGCCGCCCTCGCCACCGCTTCCGCTTCCGCCCCCGCCGTCGCCGCCTCCTCCTGCGGTGCTCTCCCCTCCAGCGCTGCCGCCGACGCCACCCTTCCCGCCATCTCCGCCGACGCCCGCGTCGCCTGCGCTCCCGACCGAGCCGCCGCTGCCGGCGGTCAGCCCGTTCAGATCGAGCACGCACGCCGCGACGGCCGCACACGCGAACACGAACGCGAAGGGGAGGGTCGTCCACGAACGCATCGTCGTCATCAGCCTACTCGATTCTGAGGGCATGGTGGTCTGATGGCCCTTTGGGTCCGATGGCCATCATCACCTGATCGCCACCATGGTGGCTGTGCGTTCACGGCGAGACGAGCCCCCCCCGCTCGCTACAAGGTTCGTGCCAGCAGGTCGAGTCACCGTCGCTTGGCTCGCGTCGAAAGAAGGCAGCCATCGAGGCACCGAAGACGACGAGACGTCGCTCGCGTGGCGCTTGCGAAGAGGAACGAATCGATCCGCGAGCGAGCGGGGGGGATCGCGACGATCCGCCGCGCCGCGCTCGATCAAGAGCTTGGCGGCCATGGTCATCGGCACGAGGCGTGCTTCGCTGCGCGCGCATGAAGGTTCTCACGGTGGTGGCCGCGTACGCGCTGGTGGGCGTGGCAGTGTTGGCGACGGAAGACGCGGGGGCCGAGGACGGCTGCACTGCGACCCTCTACGTGCTCAACGGGCTAGAGAGGAACATTCGCACCACGCAGGGCGAGCTCGGCAGTCTCAAGAGCTGGCACACCGTCTGGGAGCAAGAAGACTTGATCGAGCCTGGCAAGTCGGTGCGCAAGCTCATCCAGACGGGGCAGAGCTGCACGGACGAGAGCGGCAAACCCCGGCGGTGGAACGTTCGCGTCACGCGCAAGAACGGCAAGCAGCACGCGTGCGAGGGGATCTCCTCCGACACGAAGGTGACGCTGAAGCCGGGCGGCGGCTGCGACGTCGTCCGCAAGCAAGGCACCTGACCATCCGGCCAAGGAGTGTGCACCATGCGCTCGCCTTTGTTCCGCCTCCCCACGCTCGTGGCCGCCGTGGCGTTCCTCTCGAGCCCGACCTTGATGGGGTGCAGCGGACCCGAGAAGGTCTTGATGAACAAGCCGTACTACGCCGACATGACGCAGGTCACGGTCGTGGATGACGAGGAGCTGACCCGCTTCAACCGGGAAGGTAGCAAGGCGTCGACGACGCCCAACAGCGTGGTCATCCGGTTCTACGAGGACAAAAAGATGCACCTCTTCTGGCTGGGTCAGGAGGGCGTCATGGGAACCTTCGAGATCTCCGAGGCGTCGGACGCAGGGCTGAAGGCCAAGATTGCCGTCGGCGACGATCGCTTCGGCGAGGGCACCGCGGCCATCACGCCCGACGGATCGAGCTTCGAGCTCGAGCTCCAAGCGCCTGTCGTTGGTTGGAACGAGCAGAAGGAAATGGCGTCGCTCAAGCGCAAGATCCAGCTGAGCTTTCAGGCTCAAGCCAACTGACGTGGCGCAGACGGCGTCTCGCTCGCGACCGGGCACCGGAGCTCTCGGGCGCGAGGCGGGTCGTGATACACCTCGAAGGATGTGGTGCCGTGGCGTGTGGGTCGTGGGTTTGGCTGCGCTCGTGGGGTGTGGCGGTGAGGAGGGAGGGGGCGAGCTCGACCCCTGCGATCCGGCGGTGGACGCCTGTGTGATCGAGCACACCGTGAGCACCGTGACGGTGCCGGCCGGCGTGGAGGACGAGGACACCTGTCAGAGCTGGACCCTCCACAACGCCGAGGAGCTGTGGGTGAACGGCGTGAGCCAGTCGAACGACGGCGGCTACCACCACGCCAACTGGTTCTTCGTGCCCGACGACCAGTTCGACCTCCCCGACGGCACGTGGTCGTGCAGCGAGCAAGGCTTCAGCGAGCTCGACGCTGCCCTCCTCGGTGGCTACCTCTTCGCGCTGAGCACGCAGTCGGCGGCCGAGGCCCAGGCGCTCCCCAGCGGGAGCGCGATCCGGATCCCTCCGTACAGTCGCGTCATCGGCTCGAGCCACCTCCTCAACACCGCCGGCACCGACGTCACCACCCGCATGCGCTTGTCCCTCGCCACCATCCCGCCGTCTGCGGTGAAGGCGAAGATGGCCCCCGCACGCATCGAGTATCGCGATCTGGCCATCGATCCGATGGCCACGTCGTCCTTCACCACCGAGTGCGCGCTCGGGCAGACCTATGAAGACATCTTCGAAGATCCACTCGACTACGTGCTCCACTACGTCACCGGCCACTACCACGAGCTCGGCGCCTACCTCGAGCTTGCCATCGTGGGCGGGGAGCGCGACGGCGAGGTGTTGATGCGACACGAGGGCTACGGCGAGAACTTCGGGGTGGCCTTCGAGCCGCCGCTCGATCTCGGCGCCGTCGGCGCCAGCGGCCTCCGCTTCACCTGCGCCTTCGAAAACCCGCGCAACGAGGTGGTGGGGTGGGGCATCGGCGATCAAGAGATGTGCGTGATCGCCTTGCAGGCGGCGTCCAAGCTCGCCTTCGACGCCGACATGGTGAGCGGACAGGGGGCCGTGCTCGGCACCGGCGCCGATGGTGAGATCCAACACGGCGGCCCGTGCTCCGTGCTCGGCTTCCCCTGGGACTTCGAGAAGCCGGGGGCCCCCCGCGCTGAAGACCCGACCCGACGGGGCTCTCCGGTCAGGTCTGGAGCGGCGGCGGGCGTGCGCGCCGCTTCGGGTTGGACGCCTGGTGCCATGCGCCGTAGACCTTACGGGTGATGCGAAGGCTCGTTGCTGCCGGGGGGGCCGTCGCGCTCTCGCTCGTGTCCGCGAGCGCCGCCGCGCAGTTTCCGCTGCCGTTCCCGCCTGGAGGAGGGCAGCCCCCGCCCATCGGGCCGGCGCCGCCGCAGTATCCTCCCGGCTACGGAGCGCCGCCCCCCCGCCGCGCAGAGACTCCCGCCGGCGCGTTCGGCGGGGCGGTGGCCGGCTTTCGCGCCGCGCGCTTCGACACCGACATCGACGGCCAGGACGACTCCTACGGGTTCATGGCCTCCGGGGCGGGGGTCGCCGTCGGCAGCTTGAAGTTTCTCACCGCCCGCCTCGGTCTCGACGTGCACGTGGGAGGGGGCGAGATGGGGGTGGAGCCCCGCATCGCCGGGATGTTCACCTTCGGGGTGATCGGCCACTTCGCGCAGACGCACGGCATGTTCTTCCGTGTCGGCCTCGGCGGTAACTACGAGGGCAACGATCGCTACTTCCTCTCCCACTTCGATCTCCCCCTCGGCGAAGGGGGCTGGCAGCTGCACGCCGATCGCGTCGGCGTGGAGCTCGGCCTGCGCGGCGGGGCCACGCTCACCGGCCGGGTGGGCGCGCGGCCGAGCGACAACCGCGCGTTCGGTGTGGTGGGACGCTGGGGCGGCTACGTGACGGTGGCCACCTCGACCAACAGGAGCCCGTTCCCTGGCGCCTGGCTCGACGTGGAGTTCGCGCGCCTCGAGGACGACGCGCCCATCCACCTCGGCCGGGGACGGCTCTGCGGTGGGTTCGTGGCGTTTTTGTGCCTCGACGGCACCATCATGCACACCGATCTGCCGTTCTCACCGAGCCTCGGGGTGCCCGGGATCCACGACGGCGCCGTGAGCGTCTACGCCGGGGCGACCGTGGGCGTCGGGGCAGCGCTCGGCATGAACGGCGTCGGCGCGCTCGTCGGCTTCTGACCCTGCCGAGCGTGGCGCCCGTGACGCGCGCCCTGCCCGCCCGCCTGCCAGAGCTCGTCGGGGTCCTCCTCGGGTCGCGCTGATCCTCGGCGGACGGAGCGATCTCGAGCCGGCTGTCTCCAGACCGGCGAGCTCCCGGTCCGCCCGCGGCGTCCCGGCCACGCGCACCACGCGTCGGTGGTGGTGGACCCGGTGGTCGGGGAGGGCGGTGGGATGAGCCCGCAGGGCCGCATCCGGGACACCCGCAGGGTTTGGAAGCGGGACGGCCCCCCACCGCCGATGGCCGCTGATCCACTTTCTCCCACAATTCTCGAAATACTCCTCGAAGTGGCGTCGAAATATAGTAAGTTAATGTAGTTCACTGTAGGTGCTTTGCCTTCGACCGACTACGTGAACATCCCGGAAATGCACGAAGTATTGACATGATCGGCACCTCGCCCTAGCGTGGCCGACGGTCGTGGGAAGAAGTGGCATGTAGTTCCATCGATTCCCTCTCGGGCGAGGCTCCTCTCGCCCTCCAGCACCCCTCACCATGATGTTTCGCGGGCACTACGAGCACACGATCGATGGGAAGGGGCGCACCAGCCTGCCGGCCCGCTTCCGTCACGTGCTCCCCGCGACCCAGCTCACGCTGATCCTCGCGCCCGCGCTCGCGGATCGGTGCCTCGACGTCTACCCGCTGCCCGCGTGGGAGGTGTTCGAGCAGAAGGTGGCGGGGCTCCCCAAGTGGGACCGCGACACCGTGCTCCTGCGGCGCCGCTACGTGTCGGCGGCCGTCGAGTGCGAGCTCGACCGTCACGGACGGGTCCTCGTTCCTGCCTCCCTTCGCGACTACGCCGGGCTTCAAAAAGAGGTCCTCTGGGCCGGCGTAGGCACGACGATGGAGCTCTGGTCCCAGGAGGCGTGGAGCGGCGCCCAGTCGCTCTCCGACGAGGAGCTCGAGCGCTGGAGATTGGCCATTGCCGAGAAGTTGGACCTATGAACGTCGTCAACGTGGTTCCCATCCGCTCCCCCTTGCCGCCGCAGTCCGAGCCCCCGCCGCCGCATCTGCCGATCATGGCCGACGTGATCGTGGAGGCGCTCGCGCCTCGTAGCGACGGGGTCTACGTGGATCTCACCCTCGGCGCAGGCGGCCACACGCTCGCGCTCCTCCGGGCGGGGGCGGGCTGCGTGGTGGGCTTCGATCGCGACGCGGTAGCGCTCGAGCTCGCGCGCGCGCGGCTCTCCCCCTTCAGCGATCGCGTCGAGCTGGTGCACGCGCCCTTCTCCCGACTTCGCGCGGAGCTCGACCGGCTGGGGATCGAGCGCGTCGACGGCATCCTCGCCGATCTCGGGGTGAGCTCGATGCAGCTCGACACCCCGGGCCGCGGCATGAGCTTCCGCGCCGAAGGACCCCTCGACATGCGCATGGACCGCAGCGTGGGTCGCACCGCCCTCGAGCTCGTGGAGGCCCTCGATGACGACGAGCTCACGGAGCTGATCCGCGATCTCGGGGAGGAGCGCCGGGCCCGGCGCATCGCCCGCTGCATCCACCAGGCGCTCGACGCAGGCGAGCTCGAGACCACGCTCGATCTGCGGCGCGCGGTGGTGAAGGCGGTCGGGCCGGCTCGCGTGGGGGGCATCGATCCCGCGACGCGCACCTTCCAGGCGCTGCGCATCGCGGTGAACGAGGAGCTCAACGAGCTCGAGCGCATGCTCGACCTGGCGCCGAGCTGCCTCCGCCGTGGTGGCGTGCTCGCGGTGCTCACCTTCCACTCTCTCGAAGACCGCATCGCCAAGCGCAAGCTCAAGAGCGGGCCCTGGGTGATGAAGGACAAGCGCCCGCTGCGGCCCTCCGACGACGAGATCGACGACAACCCCCGCGCCCGAAGCGCGAAGCTGCGGGTGGCGGTGCGGAGCGACGAATGAGACAGCGCCGCTTCATGCTGCTCTGGACGTTGGCGGTGGCGGCGACGGTCGCCGCCTTCGTGGTGCACCTCGCCCTCCGCGGACGTACCGTGGATCTCGGTTTCCGTCTCGGGAAGGCCCGCGCCGAGCAAGCCAGGCTGCGTGAGGTGCGCCGCGTCCTCGAGCTCGAGGCGGCCAGCTACCAGACGCCACGGCGGGTGGAGATGGTGGCGCGCACGCTCCTCGGCATGACGCCGCCGCCGCCGGAGAAGGTGATCCCGGTGCGGCTCCGCGCGAAGGCGAAGCCGAAGGACACCACCGCCGTGGCGGAGTCGGAGGCGACGCAGTGAAGAACGTGGAGCCGAGCCGCGCGCGCAAGATCCGTTTTCGGATGGCGGTGCTCTGCGGCCTGCTCTCGATGGGGCTCGGCATCGTGTTGCTCGGAGCCTTCAACATCGAGGTGCGGGACGGCGAGGTGTGGCGCAACATCGCCGAGAAGCAGCGCATGCGCCACCTCCAGGTCTCGCCCAAGCGCGGCACGATCTACGATCGGCACGGTACGCCGCTGGCGATCAGCGTGGAGGTGCCGAGCGTGTCCCTCGACGCGGTAGAGATGCTCCGCGGCATCGAGGACAAGTACGTCGCGATGCGGGCTCAGGAGTACGCGGAGCGGATCGCCGCCACCCTCTCGCTCGACGTACAGACGGTGAAGGAGAAGATCGAGCGCCGGCGACGCTGGACCTCTCTCAAGCGGCGGGTGACGCAGGAGGAGGTGGAGGCGGTGCGCGCGCTGATGGATGGGGACCAGCGCTATCCGATCCGCGGGCTCATCATCGAGGGGGACGGGCAGCGCTTCTACCCCCACCGCGAGCTCGCCGGCTCGCTCATGGGTTTCGTGTCGCCCGATGGCATGGGCCGAGACGGCATCGAGCTCGCGCTCGACGCGCAGCTTCGCGGGCGCCGGGAGGAGATTCGTGGTCTGCGCGACCGGGCCGGGCGTCTCATCTTCGCGGAGGGCATCCAGGACGAGTCGGCCCTCGCCGGCCACAACATCCACCTCTCGATCGATCAGGGGATCCAGTTCATCGCCGAGCGTGAGCTCAACGCCGCCCTCACCACCCACGAGGCCAAGAGCGGCTCGATCGTCGTGGTGGATCCGAGCACCGGGGAGATCCTCGCGCTGGCCAGCGCGCCTGGCTACAACCCCAACGACTACAACATCGTCGAGTCGGCCGGGGATCGGCGCAACCGCGCCGTCCTCGATCTGTTCGAGCCCGGCTCCACGATGAAGGTGTTCACCATGGCCTCCGCCCTCGCCGCCAACAGCGTGAAGATCGACGAAAAGATCTACTGCGAGGAGGGCCACATGCCGATCGACAACGTGGTGATCCACGACACCCACGTGAGCAAGTGGCTGACGCCGACGCAGATCATGCAGGTGTCGAGCAACATCGGCATCGCGAAGATCGCCCTCGGCCTCGGGCAGGACAAGCTCTACCGCTCGTTCCTCCGCTTCGGCTTTGGTGAGCGCGTGGCGTTGCCGCTGTCGGGGGGGGCGAGCGGCGTGCTGCGTCCGCGCGGCAAGCCCTGGGTCCCCGTGGAGACCGCCGCCGCGGCCTTCGGTCAGGGCGTGAGCGTGACCAACGTGCAGCTCGCGATGGCCCTCGCCGCCATCGCCAACCGGGGGAGCCTGCTCGAGCCGATCCTCGTCAAGAAGGTGACCGACTCCGCGGGCACGGTCCTCACCGAGGCCTCGCCCAAGCTCCGCCGCCGGGTGGTGTCCCCCCGCGTGGCCCACCTGATGCGCGAGATGCTGGTGTCGGTCACCGAAGGAGAGGGCACCGGCGTGGAGGCTGCCATCCCGGGCTTCCGCGTGGCCGGGAAGACCGCCACCGCCCAGAAGATCGACATGGAGACCGGCCGCTACAACGACACCCACTACGTGTCGTCCTTCTTCGGCTTCGTGCCCGCCGAGGCTCCGCGGCTGGTGGTGAGCGTGGTGATCGACGAGCCCATGGCGGGGTCGACGGCGGGCGGCACCG
Organism: uncultured Polyangiaceae bacterium; assembly: GCA_964401935.1. Classification (GTDB taxonomy): domain Bacteria; phylum Myxococcota_A; class Polyangia; order Polyangiales; family Polyangiaceae; genus JAPYTK01. Next base: position 13,119 of record CAYOAL010000035.1, on the reverse strand, counting down.
TGGCGGGTCCGGTTTTCCGTCGGGTGGCTGAAATGTCGCTCCGGTACTTGGGCGTTCGACCTCGAGGGACCAAGTCGATGACGCTCCAAGAGGTGGCGGAGTACACCCGCGGGGGCGACCCCGCCGACAAGACCTACGCGCTGCTCGCCGCCGACGACAGCGAAGGCGCCGATGTCGCGGCGCCGGCGGGGAGCCCGCACGACGACGCGATCAAGGTGAAGGTCCCCGAGATCGCTGGGCTCCCGATGCGCAGCGCGATCCGTGCGCTGGTGGAGGTCGGCCTGTCACCGGTGATCGATGGAAGCGGCCTGGTGCTGCGCACCGAGCCGGTCCAAGGGAAGAAGGTGCCCAAGGGCTCCAAGGTGGTGGTGGTGTTCGAGCCACAGACGTGATGCTGACGATGGCCGGAGAGCAGAACGAGCCGGGGCGCGCCGTGTCGACGGTGGTGCGCGGGATCGCGCTCGGCTCTCTCGCGCGGCGCGTGGGGGGACGGCTCCGCGGCGATCCAGACGTGATGGTCACCGGCGTGCAACAAGACTCCCGCCTGGTGGAGGTTGGCGACCTGTTCGTCGCCATGTCGGGCGCGCGCGCCGATGGCCTGCGCTTCGTCACCCCCGCCCTCATGCACGGCGCGGTGGCCGTGCTCGCCAGGACCGGGGCCGCGATCTCCGAGGACGTGCCGGTCATCGAAGTGGACGACCCGCGAGCGGCGATGGCCGACGCCGCCGCCGAGGTGTACGACCACCCCACCGAGTCGCTCAAGGTGGTGGGCATCACCGGCACCAACGGCAAGACCACCACCACCCAGCTCACCGCGGCCGTCCTCCGTGGGCTCGGCTCGCGCGTCGGTGTGGTGGGCACCCTCGGCTATGGCTTCGAAGGGCTCGAGGTAGACGCCACCCACACCAGCCCCGAGGCGGACGCGCTGCAGCGGCTCGCCCGCGACATGCTCGATCTCGGTGCTCGCGATCTGGTCATGGAGGTGTCGTCGATCGCGCTCGCCGCCGAGCGGGTGCGCGGCGTGCGCTTCGAGCTCGCCGCCTTCACCAACCTCACCCAGGATCACCTCGACTACCACGGCTCGATGGAGGCCTACGCCGAGGAGAAGGAGCGGCTGTTCCTCGAGCACAGCCCCAAGGTGAGCGTGGTGAACGTGGACGACGCTCACGGCGCGAAGCTCGCCGAGCGGCTGCGCGCCCGCACGAGTCGCCTGGTCACCGTGAGCGCGGAGGGCCGAGAGGCCACGGTGAGGGCGGCCTCGGTGCAGCACACGGCCGACGGCCTGACCCTCGACGTCCGCATCGGTGAAGCGGCGTGGTCGCTCCGTTCGCCCCTCATCGGGTACCACAACGCGGCGAACCTCCTCATGACCGTGGCCATCGTCTACGGGCTCGGGCGCGACGTGGAGGGCGCGGTGCGGGGGCTGCTCACCGCGCCGTCGGTGCCGGGGCGCCTCGAGCGGTGCGATGTGCCCGGTGTGGACGACGTGGTGGCGGTGGTGGACTACGCCCACACCCCGGACGCGCTCGAACGGGCCCTCGCGGCGCTGCGGCCGCTCACACGCGGCCGGCTCTGGTGCGTGTTCGGCTGCGGCGGCGATCGCGACCCGGACAAGCGCGAGCCGATGGGCAGGGCCGCGGCCCGCGGCGCAGATCGGGTGATCGTGACCAACGACAACCCGCGCAGCGAGGTGCCCGAGGTCATCGCAGCCGCCATCCTGCGCGGTTTCGACGCTGGCTCCCCTCCCGAGGTGGAGCTCGATCGTCGGGCCGCCATCGCGCGCGCCGTGCACGCGGCGAGCCCCGGTGACGTGGTCCTTGTCGCTGGCAAGGGACACGAGACGTACCAGCTCGTTGGCCACCACAAGACGGAGCACGACGATCGACAGGTGGTACGAGCGGCGCTCCTCGCGCGGCGGGAGGCCTGACGTGGCGACGCGCATCCCCGACAACGACGCCGCCTTCTCCCTCTCGGAGCTGTTGGCGATCACCGGTGGCGTCACCGCGGCCGGTGACGCGCTGGCCGTGACCGGCGTCTGCACCGACACCAGAGCGCTCCGCCCCGGACAGCTCTTCGTGGCCTTGTCGGGGGAGCGCTTCGACGGGCACGAGCACCTCGCCGCTGCCGCCTCCGCAGGGGCCACGCTCGCCCTCGTCGAGCGTGAGGTGAGCGGGTGTCCCTTGCCCACCCTCCGGGTGAGCTCGACGCTCGACGCGCTCGGGGCGCTCGGGGCCTACCACGTCGAGCGCTGGCGCAACGCGAGCTCGGGGAGGGTCGTCGCGCTCACCGGCTCCGCCGGCAAGACCACGACCAAGGCCGCCATCGGCGCGCTCGTCGAGCAGGTGGTGCCGGGCGCGCTGCTCCTCACCGAGGGCAACCTCAACAACCGCATCGGTGTGCCGATGACCGCGTTCGGCCTCCGACCCCACCACCGGGTGGCGGTGTTCGAGGTCGGCACCAACGCGCCCGGTGAGATCGCCAAGCTCGCCCGTATCGTGCGTCCCGACATCGGGCTCATCACCCTGATCGCGGTCGCCCACACCGAGGGCCTCGGCGGCATCGAGGGGGTGGCGCGGGAGAAGGCCGCGCTCTTCGACGAGCTCACGCCCGAGCACGGGATCGCGATCGGCAACGGCGACGACGTGCGCGTGTCGTCGGCGCTCCTCCGCGCCTCGGTGGCGCGCCGCATCAGCTACGGCGCCGGCTCTGGCGCCACCTATCGCATCGGCGCTCGCGAGGTGCTCTCACCCCTCGTCTCCCGCGTCGTCCTGTCGTCGCCGCGCGGGACGCTCACCTTCTCGACGCCGCTCCTCGGGGAGGCGGGAGCGCTCGCCTGCGCGGCGGCGGTGGCCACCACCGACGCCCTCGGCATGGCCGAGCTCGACGAAGCCACCATCGAGGCCGCGCTCGCCACGCTCGTAGCGAGCGGGAGGATGCAGCCGCGCGAGCTCTCGAGCGGGCTGTGGCTCATCGACGACAGCTACAACAGCAACCCCGCCTCCTGCCGCTCGTCGATCGGGATCGCGCACGAGATCGCTTCTCGGCTCGGGCGCCGGCTCGTGCTCGTGCTCGGCGAGATGCGCGAGCTCGGGACCGCGAGCCCGAGCGAGCACGAGCAGCTCGGCGAGGAGGCGGCGCGTCGGGCAGGGCTCGTCGTCGCGGTGAGCGGCGACGCGCGGCACGTGCACGCGGCGGTGGTCCGGGCCGGCGTGCCCTCGCACTTCGTGGCGGACGCTGCGCAGGCGGCCGAGCTCGCGCTGTCCCTCGTGACACCCGACGACGTGGTGTTGGTGAAGGGCTCGCGCGGCGTGCGCACCGAGCGCGTGGTGGAGGCCATCGTCGACGAGCACGACGCTCCGACCGCAGAACGAGGCTACGGCGCCGACGGCTGCTCCGCCGGCTCGGCCGGAGGTGCGACGTGATCTACGAGCTCTTCTATCCGCTCAAGAACCACTACGAGTGGCTCAGCTGGCTCAACGTCCTGCGCTACATCCCGTTCCGCACCATCATGGCCACGCTCTCGGCGATGGTGCTCACCTTCGTGCTCGCCCCGTGGTTCATCCGCGAGCTGCGCCGCAAACAGATCGGCCAGGTGGTGCGCGAGTCGGGGCCGGAGAGCCACCGCGTCAAGGCGGGCACCCCCACGATGGGCGGCGCGTTGATCCTCCTGTCGCTGCTCTTGCCCACGGTGTTGTGGGCCGATCTGCGAAACCCCTTCGTCCTCGCCACCGCCGCGGTCACCGCGGGCTACGGGGTCATCGGCTATCTCGACGACTACCTCAAGATCCGCCTCAAGAGCGCCGGCGGGCTCCCTGGTCGTTACAAGCTCCTCGGCCAGGTGCTCATCGGCGGGGCGGCGCTCAGCTACACCTTTCTCCTCGAGAACCGGGTCCCGCTCGACTGGTGGTCGATCCGCAACTACCTCTCGTTCCCCTTCGCCGCCTTCTCGCGCTACCACCTGGTGCTGCCGGTGTGGCTCTACGTGGCCTTCGCGCTCGTGGTGGTGGTGGGCTTCTCCAACGCGGTGAACCTCACCGACGGCCTCGATGGCCTCGCCATCGGCCCGGTGATGACCAACGCCGCCACGTACCTCATCTTTGCCTACGTGACGGGCGCGACCATCGCCCGCCTTCCCCTCGCGAAGTACCTCGACATCCCCCACATCGGCTCTGTCGCAGAGTTGGCCGTGTACTGCGGAGCCGTGTTAGGCGCGGGTATCGGGTTCCTTTGGTACAACACCTACCCAGCACAGGTGTTCATGGGCGACGTCGGCTCGCTCGCCCTCGGCGGCGGCATCGGCATGCTCGCGGTGTACACCAAGATGGAGCTCCTCAGCCTGCTCTTGGGGGGGATCTTCGTGGTGGAGACGCTCAGCGTGGTCACCCAGGTGGCCTCGTTCAAGCTCACCGGCAAGCGAATCTTCCTCATGGCCCCGATTCACCATCACTTCGAGAAGAAGGGCTGGGCAGAGCCGAAGATCATCGTGAGGTTCTGGATCATCTCCATCTTGCTCGCGCTGGTGAGCCTCGCGTCGCTCAAGCTGAGGTGATGATGGAGCTCACGGGCAGAGTCGTGGCCATCGTGGGCCTCGGGGCGAGCGGGATCGCCGCTGCCCGCCTGTGCCGCGCGCGCGGCGCGGTGGTACACGGCTACGACGAGGCGGCCACCCTCTCCGAGGCTGCCCTCGCCCTCGCCGCGGAGGGCGTCGCGCTCCATCGGGGGCCGCTCCAGGCGGGGGCCCTCGCCGCGGCGGAGCTGGTGGTGATCTCGCCGGGGGTGCCGGAGCGCGAGGCGGTGCTCGAGGTGGAGCGCCGCGGCGCCGAGGTGATCAGCGAGGTGGAGCTCGCGTCGCGCTTCTCGCCCTTGCCCTGGGTGCTCGTGGGCGGCACCAACGGCAAGAGCACGGTCACCGCCCTCTGCCACCGCATGCTGGAGGAGAGCGGCCTCCGCGCCTTCATCGGCGGCAACTTCGGCACCCCGGCCTGCGAGGCGGTGGATCGGGAGCTCGACGTGGTGGTGGTGGAGCTCTCGAGCTTTCAGGCAGAGCGCGTGCCCACGCTGCACGCGAAGGTGAACGTGCTGCTCAACGTCACCGAGGACCACCTCGATCGCTACCCGAGCTTCGAGGCCTACGCCGCCGCCAAAGGCAACCCCTTCGTGACGATGACCGCGGACGACGTGGCCGTCATCCCCGCCGGCGACCCGGTCTGCGCCGCGCAAGCGGCCCGCGGTGGGGCGCGGCTCGTCACCTTCAGCATCACCGAGCCGGCTGCGGTGTGTCTCGCGGGCGACGCGCTCCGCTACGAAGGCGGCGAGGTGGCGCTCGCGAGCGTTCGGCTGCGTGGGCGGCACAACCTCAGCAACGCCTGCGCGGCGATCGCGGCGGCGCGGGCGGTGGGGGCGACCTCGGAGGGGATCGAGCGCGCCCTCGCTGGCTTCACCGGCCTCGCCCACCGCCACGCCCTGGTCGCGGAGCGCGAAGGTGTGCGCTTCTACGACGACAGCAAGGCGACCAACGTGGGGGCCGCGGTGGCCGCGCTCGAGGGCCTCGAGGAGGCGCGCGCGGTGCTGATCGCCGGGGGCCGCGACAAGCTCGGCGACTACGAGCCGCTCGTTCGGGCCCTCGCCGAGCGGGGCAGGGCGGTGGTGGTGATCGGCGAAGCGGCCGAGCGCATCGCGGCGGCGGTGGGCGACGTCGTGCCGGTGGAGCGGGCGGAGAGCCTGGCCGCGGCGGTGCAGGTCGCGGCCCGTCTCGCCGCGCCGGGCGACGCGGTGCTCCTGAGCCCGGCGTGCTCGAGCTACGACATGTTCACGAGCTACAAGGCGCGCGGCGAGGCCTTCGTCGCCGCGGTGCGCGCCCTGGGAGGCGAGCGATGAGCGCGACCGTCGCGAAGCAGAGCCTCACCCGCGGCGCCCGTCGGCTCATCACCGAGAGCGGCGAGGGGCCGGTCGACACCGTGCTCGCGGCCGCGGTGGTGGCCCTCATCGGCTTCGGTCTGGTGATGGTGTACAGCGCCAGCGCGTTCGAGGCCACGGTGCGCTTCGGCGATGCCCAGCACTACCTGCGGCGGCAAGCGTCGTATGGCGTGCTCGGGCTCGTCGTCATGTGGCTCGCGAGCCGCTTCGACTATCGGCGCCTCCGCGCCCTCACCTACCCGCTGCTCCTCGTGACGGTGGGCATGCTCGTCGCCACCATCGCCGGCCTCGGTCATCGGGCGGGGAACGCCTACCGCTGGCTCACCGTGGGCCCCGTGCACGTGCAGCCCTCGGAGGTGGCCAAGGTGGTGCTCGTGATGTGGCTCGCCTACTCGCTCTCCAAGAAGGGCGACGGCGTGAGGAAGTTCTGGGCCGGCTTCGTGCCCCACTTCCTCGTCGTCGGCGTGCTCATGGCGCTCTGCCTGAAACAGCCCGACTTCGGCAGCGCGGTGGTGTTGCTCGCGCTCACCATGTTCATGCTCTTCGTGGCGGGCGCGCGCGTCGCCCACCTCTTCACCACGAGCACCATCTTCATCACCGCCGGCGTGGCTCTCATCCGCCTCAGCGCCTACCGCTACGGTCGCATCCTCGCCTGGTTCAACATGGACCAGCACCGTCAGGGCCTGGCTTACCAACCCTTCCAGTCGGTGATGAGCTTCGGCTCGGGAGGCACCACCGGCCTCGGGCTCGGCAAGGGCCTGCAGGTGCTCTACCTCCCCGACGCCCACACCGACTTCATCGCCGCCATCATCGGTGAGGAGCTCGGCTTCATCGGGATCGCCAGCCTCTGCGCCCTCTACGCGGTCATCATCTCGCGCGGTGTGAAGACCGCGTTCGACGCGGTCGACGACTACGGCAGCTACATCGCCTTCGGGCTCTCGGCGTTGTTGTCGATTCAGGTGCTCTTGAACCTCGCGGTGGCCACCGCGATCCTGCCCACCAAGGGCCTCACGCTCCCCTTCGTGAGCTACGGCGGCTCGTCGTTGATGGTGAGCGCAGGCTCCATCGGCATCCTCCTCAGCATCAGCCGCCGCCGCCGCGCGCCGGCGGTCGCCCGCGAGGAGCCCCCAGAGGAGCCCTTGCCCAGCGCCACGGCGGTGGTCGCCACCGCGGCCGAGGAGCCGGAGGTGGCCACGTGACCACGGTGCTGATCGCGGGGGGAGGGACGGGGGGCCACGTGTTCCCCATGGTGGCGGTCGCGGAGGCGCTCCGGAAGGAGCAGCGCGACGTGGAGGTGGTGTTCGTGGGGACCGCCCGCGGGATCGAGACGAAGGTGCTCGGGGAGGCCGGCGAGCGCCTCGAGCTGCTCGAGGTGCTGCCCCTCCGGGGCGGTGGGCTCGGTGGCTTCGTGCGCGGCGCGCTTCGTGCGGCGCTCGTGCTCGGGGAGGCGCGGGCCCTCGTGCGGCGCCTCGAGCCCCAGGTGGTGTTCTCGGTGGGGGGCTACGCGGCGGGGCCGGTGACCCTCGCCGCGCGCTCTCTCGGCGTGCCGGTCACCCTGCTCGAGCCGAACTGCGTGGTGGGCTTCACCAACCGCATCCTGGGGCCGCTGGTCCGGCGCGCCTACGTGTGTTTCCCCGAGACCAAGCGCGCCTTTCGCGCGAGCGCGGTGCGCTGGACGGGGGTGCCGCTGCGGGCGCGGTTCTCCCCGCAGCCACCCGCGGAGCGCGACGTCACGCGGGTGCTGGTGATGGGCGGGAGCCAGGGCGCGCTCGCCCTCAACGAGTCGGTGCCGCGAGCCCTCGCGGCCTGCCTTTCCCGCCACGGGCACGTCGAGGTGGTGCATCAGACCGGCCGCGACAAGGACGGCGCCGTGCGCGCCCTCTACGCCACGCTCGGCATCGCCGACCGGGTGCAGGTGACGACGTTCATCGACGATGTGGCGGAGGCCCTCGCGGGAGCCGACGTGGTGATCGAGCGGGCGGGCGCCGGGTCCCTCGCGGAGCTCTGCGCGGTGGGGCGGGCGAGCATCCTCGTGCCCTATCCCCACGCGGCCGACGACCACCAGCGCCACAACGCTCGGTCGCTCGAGCGCGACGGGGCCGCCATCTGCGTGGTGCAGGCCGACGCCAGCCCCGAGCGCCTCGAGGCCGAGCTCGAGCGCCTGCTCGGCGACCCCGAGGCGCGGCGCGCGATGGCTGCCCGTGCCGCGGCTCGGGGGCGACCCGACGCGGCCCGCGTGATCGCCCAAGACCTGCTCGAGCTGGCCCAGCGCCGGAGCCTCACCGCCACCAAGACCGCTCTGTTCAACGCCTGACCCACCATGTCCATGCTCTTCAGAGGTCGTGTCCGTCACATCCACGTCGTTGGCGTGGGCGGCGCCGGAATGAGCGGAATCGCGGAGATCCTGCGCTCCCTCGAGTTCGAGGTGTCGGGCTCGGATTTGAAGGACAGCGAGCGCACCCACCGCCTCGCGTCCCTCGGGGTGCGTGTCGACATCGGACACGAGGCGGGCAACGTGCACGGCGCCGATGTGGTCGTCACCTCCACCGCCATCGCGCGCGACAACCCTGAGGTCATCGAGGCCGACGACTTGGGCATCCCGGTGATCGGCCGCGCGGACATGCTCGCGGAGCTGATGCGCGTGAAGTATGGCGTGGCCATCGCCGGCTCCCACGGCAAGACCACGACCACCTCGCTGGTGGCCACCATCCTGCGCGCGGGGGGGCTCGATCCCACCGTGATGGTCGGGGGCAAGATGACCTCCCTCGGGGGGGGCGCCCGCCTCGGCGAGGGCGACCTGATGGTCGCGGAGGCCGACGAGAGCGACGGCACCTTCTTGCGCCTCAACCCCACCATCGCCGTCGTCACCAACATCGACGCGGAGCACCTCGACTACTGGGGGATCCACAAAGCGCTCCTCGACGCGTTCGTGGAGTTCGTGAACCGCATCCCCTTCTACGGCCTCGCCGTGCTCTGCCTCGACCATCCCCACGTGCAGAGCATCCTCCCTCGCATCCACGCTCGTCACGTCACCTACGGCGTGTCGCCCCAGGCCGACTACTCCGTGCGCGGTGTGCGCCACCGCGGCCTCGAGACCTCGTTCAACGCCTACCGCCGCGGCGAGCCGCTCGGCGGCTTCACGGTGCGCATGCCGGGGGCCCACAACGTGCTCAACTGTCTCGCCGCGATCGCGGTCGCCGATGAGCTCTCGGTGCCGCGCGACGTGACCAAGGAAGCCCTCGCGACCTTCGACGGGGTTGGGCGCCGCTTCACGGTGGTGCGCGAGGTCGCCGGCGTCACCCTCATCGACGACTACGCGCATCACCCGGCGGAGATCAGCGCCACCCTCGACGCCGCCCGCAGCGCCTATCCGGTGGAGACCCATCGCATCATCGGCGTGTTCCAGCCCCACCGCTACTCGCGCACGCGCGATCTGTTCGACGAGTTCGCGCGGTCGTTCAACCAGACCGACCGGCTCTTCGTGGCCGACGTCTACCGCGCCGGCGAGACGCCCATCGAGGGCGTGAGCAGCGAGCGGCTGGTGGACGCGATCCGTGGCTACGGCCACCAAGAGGCCGAGCTCGTGAGCGACAAGGACGAGCTCCCCGAGCGCATCGCCGCCATCGCCCGTCCCGGCGACGTGGTCATCACGCTCGGGGCCGGCGACATCAACCGCATCCTCGGACCGCTCGGCGATCGCCTCGCGGTGCCGACCGACCCCGGAGACGCCCCGTGAGGAAGAGCTCTGTGAGCTTGCTCCCGGGGAACCGCCGCGTGTCGCTGGTGGAGCTCCCCAAGAACGGGCGGGAGCGCGTCGCCACGCCGAGCGAGCAGGCGGCCAAGAAGGGGACGGGCCTGTGGGGCCTCTTCAAACGCAAGAGCGCGACGCCGAAGGCGAAGCCAGCGCCGAAACCGAAGGCCAGCCAGGCGACGGCGCCGCGTCGCTCGAGCTGGGGACGCGCGTGGCTCTCGCGGCTCTCGGTCATGACGGGCCTCATCGTGGTGGTCTCCGCGTCCCTCGCGGTGGCGTGGGGCCTGCGACGGTACCTCCGCACCAGTCCCCGCTTCGCGGTGCGCAACGTGGTGGTGGAGGGCAATCAGCGCCGCACCCCGACGCAGATCGCGCAGCGCGCCGAGCTCGTGACCGGTCGCAACATCTTCACTATCGAAGAAGACGCAGCGCAGGCCGCCATCGAGGCCGACCCCTGGATCGCCAGCGCCAAAGTGAGCGTGGATCTGCCGAACGCGGTCACCGTCGTCGTCACCGAGCGGGAGGCCCGCGCGGTCACCGCGATCGACGGCAAGCTCCTCCTCACCGACGCGTCGGGCGAGATCTTCAAGGAGCTGGGCGAGAGCGATCCTCACGACCTCCCGGTCATCACCGGCATCGCGGCCGAAGACGTGGCGCGCGATCGCGATGGAGTGACGGCGCGCATCCGCCGCGTCTTCGATCTCGTCGACGATCTCGAGGAGGCGAAGATCACCGAGCGCTACCCGCTCCAGGAGCTTCGCCTCGACGCCGACGGCTCCGTGAGCGTCACGGTAGGGAGCGACGGCATCGTGCTCACGTTCGGGCAGCCGCCGTTCCGCAACAAGGTGCAGAAGGCCGAGCGGATCCTCGAAGAGCTGCGCTACCGGAAGGTGGCTCGGGCGATCCTGTTCCTCGACAACGAGGCCCACCCCGAGCGGGTGGTGGTGCGCCTCCAGACCACGGTGAAAGAGCCATGAAATTGCGCGCGAAAGGTGGCTCGTTTCTTGGCCAAGGGAGAGGGCGCATGCCAGCGTCGGGTCGGTTGGCGACGCGAACGATCGCCAGCCGCGTGGGACACGACGATATGAGCGAACTCGAGGCAGGAGAGATTGTCGTAGGGCTCGACATCGGGACGACCAAAGTCTCCGCTGTCGTGGGCGAGGTCGATGGCGACGGCATCACGATCCTGGGGGTCGGCAACGTGCCATGTCGCGGCCTGCGCAAGGGTGTCGTCTCCAACATCGACTGGACGACCCGGTCCATCGCCGAGGCCATCGAGGCGGCGCAGACCATGGCCGGCGTCGAGATCCGGACGGTGTACGCCGGGGTTTGTGGCAGCCACATTCGGTGCCAGACCTCGGACGGCGTGGTGGCGGTCACCGGCGGCGAGATCACCCCCGATGACGTGGACCGGGTGCTCGAGGGGGCCCGCGCCATCCCGATCGACTCGGATCGCGAGATCCTCCACGTGCTCCCCCACGAGTTCCTCGTCGACAATCAGGACGGCATCCGCGATCCGGTGGGGATGAGCGGGGTGCGCCTTGGGGTTCGCGCCAACCTCGTGACCGCCGCGAGCTCGCCGGTGCAGAACGTGGTGCGTTGCGCGGAGCGCTGCGGCCTCACGGTGGCCGACGTGGTGCTCGAGCCGCTCGCGAGCGCCGACGCGGTGCTGTCGGAGGACGAGAAGGAGATCGGGGTCGCGGTGATCGACATCGGCGGCGGCACGACCGACATCCTGCTCTACGTGGATGGGGGCATCGCCCACTGCGGCGTCATCCCGGTGGGTGGCAACAACGTCACCGCCGACATCGCGGCCGGTCTCCGCACGCCGATGGGCGAGGCGGAGCGGATCAAGCGCAATGACGGCTGTGCTCTCGGACGGATGGTGGCCGAGGACGAGGACATCGAGGTGCCGGGCGTGGGCGGACACCCCTCCCGCACCGTCCCCCGGCGCGTGCTCTGCGACATCATCGAGCCGCGCATCGAGGAGATCTTCGCGGTGATCCGCACCCGCATCGAAGACACCGGCTTGCTCGAGCAGCTCGCGGCGGGCGCGGTGCTCACCGGGGGCGCCGTCCTCATGGAGGGCATGTCCGAGTTCGCCGAGGAGATCCTCGGGATGCCCGTTCGTCTCGGCGTGCCCATCGGCGTGCGAGGCATCACCCAGCTCGTCGCCGGCCCGCAGTACGCAACCGGCGTCGGCCTCGTCCAGTACGGGGCCGCGGCCCTCCACGAGGCGAGCCGCCAACTGGACTCCGGCTTTGCGGACGAGGCCCTCGTGGCTCCGCCGCCGGCCGCCAACCTCGACAAGAAGTCACGCTCGAAACTCTTGAGCTGGCTTCGCGCGGCCTTCTGACGCTGGCCTCTGCCAGCCCCGACGGCCAGCGTCACCATTCGTCCTTCAGACTTCAGTTACGAACAGCAGCGACCACAAAGCAACCAGACCCTCACGGCGCAACGGAAAGAGGCAGTCCAGCGTCGAGCTCGATGGAGCTGGTTCCCGGGAGAAGACATGAGTTTTTCGATCGAATTCGCCGACGACAATGTGTCCTATGACGCCCGCATCAAGGTGATCGGCGTCGGTGGCTCCGGTGGCAACGCCGTGAACACCATGATCAACTTGGGGCTCGAGGGTGTCGAGTTCGTTGCCATCAACACCGACGCCCAGGCCCTCACCAACTGCCTGGCTCCGTCCAGGCTCCAGATCGGCACCACCCTCACCCGAGGGCTCGGGGCCGGCGCCGACCCCGAGCGTGGCCGCAAGGCCGCCCTCGAGGACGTCAACCTCATCAAGGACGCCATCTCCGGCGCGGACATGATCTTCGTGACCGCGGGCATGGGGGGCGGGACCGGCACCGGCGCCGCCCCGGTGATCGCGCAGCTCGCGCGCGAGGAGGAGATCCTCGTGGTGGGCGTGGCCACCAAGCCGTTCATCTTCGAGGGCAAGCAGCGGGCGCGCCGGGCCGAGATGGGCCTCGATCTGTTGCGCGACCACGTCGACACGCTCGTCACCATCCCCAACGAGAAGCTCCTCACCCTCGACGACGAGGATCTCTCGTTCATGGAGGCGTTCCGCAAGGCGGACGAGGTGCTGTTTCAGGCGGTGAAGGGGATCAGCGATCTCATCACCCAGAGCGGCATGGTCAACGTCGACTTCGCCGACGTGCGCACCGTGATGAGCGACATGGGTCGCGCCCTCATGGGCACCGGCTGCGCCAAGGGAGAGGGTCGCGCGCGGCTCGCGGCGGAGCTCGCGGTCACGTCGCCGTTGCTCGACGAGATCTCCGTCGACGGCGCGATGGGCGTGCTCATCAACGTGGTCGGCGGCCCCGACATGCGGATGCGCGAGGTGAGCGAAGCGGCCACCCTCATCCAGGAGCAGGCCCACGAGGACGCGAACATCATCTTCGGCGCCACCATCGACGAGAACATGGGCGACGCCATCAAGGTCA
>CAYOAL010000034.1:0-74518 GCA_964401935.1 uncultured Polyangiaceae bacterium | reverse complement strand
GCGCTGGGTGCGCTCGGTGCGCTGGGTGCGCTGGGTGCGCTCGGTGCGCTGGGGGCGCTCGAGGCGCTGGGGGCGCTGGGGGCGCTGGGTGCGCTCGGTGCGCTGGGTGCGCTGGGTGCGCTCGGTGCGCTGGGGGCGCTCGAGGCGCTGGGGGCGCTCGGGGGTGCTCGGGGGTGCCGTTTGGGCCGCGGCCGGGGCGGGCTCGTTGTCTCCTTCTGCGGTGCGTCCACCTCAGCACCCGTGGGGGATCTCGCGGGCTCGACCACGAGCGCGGCGCGGGGTGAATTTGTGCTCTCTGCCACAGGGAGCATGGAGCATGATGCGTCGCGTCCATGAGCATGTCCGAGAAGGCGCGCGCGCTCCTCGCGGAGCGCGGCGTGCCGGCCCACACGAGCGAGGTGCTAACGTGCCGCCAGCGGCTCGAGGGCCTGCGCGCGGAGCTCGCGCGCGTGGAGCAGCGTGTGTCGTGGTGGGACCGCGCCGTGTTCTTCCACACCACCGCCGACGAGGCGCGACAGAGAGCGTTGCGCGCCGAGCTCGGGCAAGCAGAAGCGCGCTACGCGGCCGCGCTCGGCGCCTGGCGCGCGGCGGTGGAGGCGTGCTCGGCCTACGCCCCCATCGACATCGTGTACCGCGTGGAGCTGGTGATCTTCGACGTGCTCGCCGACCGGGCCGTCGGGCGCGATAAGCAGGGCGGGCAGGTGCTGGCCGCCACGCTCGACGCCATCGCGGACCGGCTCGTCGCGACCTGGCTCCCGGGTGTCGATCTGGTCGAGCTCGCGGCGCGCGTTCCCGACGACCAGGCGCGGCGCCAGGCGCTCATCGCTCCCCCCGGCGCGGCGGCGCGGCACCCCGAGCTCGGCTGGGCGCCCGTCACCGGGGACGAGCTGTTCTCACGGGTCGCGCACGCTCTCGAGACCTGCCCCGAGTTCGCGGCCGCGAAGGCCTCGCTCGCGCGCGAGCTCCACGAGGATGACTCCTTCCGAGCTGCGTTGGAGCACGCGCGGAGCCAGGTGACGTTGGCCGACAAGGTCGCACCCTGGCGGCGCGAGCGCGAGCAGGTGGTGGCGCGTTTGGAGTCGGAGCTCGCCCGCGAGGAGCACGAGACCGAGCTCGCCATCGACGTGCTGCGCCTCGCGGTGGTGCGCGCCTTCGCGGCCCACCCGATCGCGTGGCTTCATTTCGCGCTCGTGGGCGCAGCGGCGGCGCTCCGAGCGGCTCGACCCACTCGCGAGCTCGTGGTCGACGGTTCCGGGGACGCAGAGCAGGTCGCGTCCGGTTCGGGGCGTGCGGTCGTCCTCGCGTGTCTGGTGGAGGTGCGGCGCGCCCTGGAGTACGCGTTTCCCGGGGTGCCGGGGCAGGTGTGGCCGCGAGGGCGCCAGACGGTGGCCGCGAGCCCTGCTCCCGAGGGCCCGTACCGGGTGGGTGCGGTGGTCGACGCGGCACCAACACCCGAGGAAGTGGCAGACGCCGAGCGAGCCTTGTTCGCAGAGCTGGACGCGGGGCAAGTGCGCGTCCACCTGACGCGGGCGGTGGCGGTGGCGACCGTGCTCGGCGTCGTCGAGCGACACAGCGCGCGCACCGAGGTGACGTGGCTCGATCGGCTCGCGTTCTGGTCGGACACCGCCGACGAGATCCGGAAGGACAACCTCGATAGCCGCGCGGTGGTGCATGGCGAAGGCCTCGCGCGGCATGGCAGCGCGGCGCTCGGTGAGGTGGCGGCCGCGGCGCTCACGCACCACCCGCTCGTGGGTCTCGGTCAGGCGCTCGCCTACGCACTCGAGACCACCGAGGCCATCCAGACTGCGGGCGGGAGGTCGTCGTCGCCGCGGCACTGCCCGACGACCAACAAGGCGGAGGCACAGCGCTGGCTCGAGCGCCTCGAGCAGACGATGGTGCGGTTTTTCGCGGTAGCGGGGAGCCGTGGCCAGTGGGTGGACGACATCTGCCGTCGCATCGGGCAAGCCACGGGACCGATCCGACCTCCCGAGCGCGACGAGCTCACCGCTTATCCGGCCGTGATCGAGCTCGCCGCGGCCCAGCTTCAGAGCACCAACTTCGTGGCCCTCGCCGCCCACGCTTGGCAGATGCGCGAGCAGCTGACGGAGGCGACCCGAGCGCGCGAGGCGGCGGCTGGGCGCGTGTCGTTCTGGGACAAGGTGAACGTCTTCTCCGACACGGAGGACGAACGGCTGCGCGACGTGTGGCAAGCGCGCGCCCGCGAGGTGCGAGGGAGCCTCGGGAACGCCGAGTCCGAGATGAACCGTCTGCTCGACGCCGCGCTCGCGGCCCACCCGCCGCTCCTGCTCTACGAAGCCCTCCTGGAGGTGGGGCGCGCGGTCGCCGCCATCAGGGCGCAGTCGGAGAGGCGAACCGTCACCCACACCCAGCGCAACTCGAAGGGGCACGTGATCTCCAGGCGCACCGAGACGTATTACGTGTGCGTGCTGTACGGACAGAGCGAGGCGGAGGCGCGGCTTCGTCGCTGGGCGGATCGAGCGCTCGAGGTGTTCGGGCCGCTGCCCACCGCCAGCGACGCGCTCGAGGCGTGGATCACCCGCGAGCTGTGAGCCCTCGGCGCGACGCGCCGTGAGACATCTTCACGCGGCGAGCGGTGGGCGCGACTAGCCTCGGTGCGATGACGACACGCTACGCCGACTTCCTGCGACTCCTCGAGGAGCACCTCGATGACGACTTCGTGGTGCTGTTCGCGCCCGAGCCTCCGCCTCCACCGGGGGTGATCGCGGCGTTCGGCGCGCAGATCGGTTGTGCGCTGCCCGACGACTTCACCGCGCTGCTCGGGAGCGAAGCCAACGGTTTGTACGTGGAGGCGAAGGAGACGGCGTGGCCGCGCAGGCAGGGGGGGCGCTTCTGGATGCTGCAGCACGCGCTCCTGACCTTTGGTCTCGATGGGGGCTTGCCCGACTGGGTGGAGCTCCGCGCCGAGGTCGCGCGATTTCGCGCCCAGACACAGACGACGCTCACGCCGTGCATGCGCACCATCGGGAGCAACGACCCCTATTGCTTCGACGGGGGCGGCGCTCTGTTGCGATGGGACCACGAGGAGCGACGGAGCGCCCCGGTGGGGACGTCGTTCTTCGAGGCGCTCGCGGAGGAGCTTCGCACCCTCCGCGCCAACAAGGACCGCTTGTCGGGGAGCGGCTGAGCACTGAACATCCGGCTGCGGTGACGATCCGAGCGCCCGCGCGCACCCGGAGCTGGTAGAGGTGCGCGAGCGATGAGACTCCCCTACTTCGACATCCTCCTCGACAGACTCGAGGCCGGGCATCCGGCGTTTCGCACCGCGTTCGGCCGACACGTGCACTGGGGCTACTGGGCCACGCCGCCGCGGACGACGAGCAGCTTCGAGGAGTTTCACGCCGCCGCCGAGCGCATGACCGAGCGGGTGTGCGACGCGGCTCAGGTTCGTGGGGGAGAGCGAGTGCTCGACGTGGGCTGCGGCCTCGGTGGCACGTTGGCCTCGCTCGATCGGCGCTTCGATCGCATGGAGCTCACCGGGCTCAACATCGACGGGCGGCAGCTCGCGTACATCCGCTCCGAGCTCCAGCCACGCGCTGGCAACTCGCTCGCTCTTCAGGAGGGTGACGCCTGTGCGATGCCCTTCGACGACGCGAGCTTCGACGTCGTGCTCGCGCTCGAGTGCGCCTTCCACTTCGACAGCCGAGAGCGCTTCTTGCGCGAGGTGGCGCGTGTGCTGCGGCCGGGGGGCCGCTTCGCGCTCTGCGATCTCGTGCCTGCCGAGCGAGCGACGCCGTTCCTCTTCGCCCAAGACGTGTTCTTCCGGCGCTACGTCGAGAAGCTCGTGGGTCCCACCGACATCAGCTGGACGCGGAATCGGTACGTCGAGGCGGCGAGAGCGGTCGGCCTGCGCTTGGATGTAGACGAAGACGTGACGAAGAACACGATCCCCACTTATCGCGTCTTGCGGGCGATCGCCGCCGCCGGCGGTCAACACGTCATGACGGCGCGCTGGGGCACGGGAGGCATGGAGTGGCTCGCGCGGCTCGGCCTCTTGCGGTACGTGATCTTGAGCTTCGAGACGCCGAGAGAGCACGAGCGCACGAGGAGTCGTCCGCCGCGTGCGGTGAGAGAGGGAGGCGCGGAGCTCGCGGTCGCTCGCATCGAGTGCGCACCGGGTGACGACGGCGTGTGAGACGAGCATCCGCCCCGTCACGGCTTACAGTCGGGGTGGGCCGAGCGGTGGAGCTTCTCGTACTCCTCTTGGGTGAGCTCGCCGAGGTGGAAGGCCTGCGCGACGACGCCCCAGTTGCCCTCCCAGTCTTGGGGCATCATCTTCGGGTCGAACGTGATGCCTGGAGGCGGGGGCGGCGGCGACATGAGGAGATAAGCGTCGCCGAGCGGGTGGGGCTCGAGCTTCATGGCGAGCACTGCGGCCTCGAGCTCGGCGAAGGTGAGCTCGCCGCGCTTGTGGAGCGTCGCGAGCGCGAGCGCGCGGGCGTAGTCACCGGCCCCCGCCGGGATGCCCGCCCGCACCTCGGCCTCGAGCGCGGGGAGTCGAGACATCCCTCCGCTCGCCGTCGACGGCGCGGTGTTGCGAGCCTCCGCGCCGCCGCTCGCCGGCGTGGACGCGGCGGGTTCGGGGCGGCTCTCGCCGTTGCCTGGCGGCGGTGTGGTCGTGCACGCCGCGAGCAGCACGAGCGCTCCCATCGCGCTCGTCGTTCGCGCTGCCTTCGGTGATGCCGGTCCCATGGTTCGTCCTCCCCTCGCCGTTTCCAGGCATCCTACACCGTCTCAGGTGATCGGGGCGTCGTCGGCGGCATAGACGTGATCGGGGGGACTCGCGTTGTCGGAGCTTCCCGAGGTGTCCTCGAGGGCGAGGGGCAGGCCGAGGAGGAGCGCGATGGTGAGCGCCTCGTACCGGGTGAGGACGGGACGGGTGAGCCTTGGCGGTGCTGATTCGACGTGTTCCACGTGTCTCGAACGCGACCTCGAGCCCAGGGTGTGACAGCGATCGTGGCCCCATAACTGAGCACCGGCTCGCATGCGTGTCTTGGAGTTGTGGCGACGAGCCGTGAGAGGTTAGCGTGCCGACCTCCCAGTCACACAGGAGGGGGACCATGCTGTTTCATACGACGTTTCGACCGAAGACGGGCTTCACCCACCAGGACCAACAGGCCGTGCTCAAGCTCTGGTCCGAGTGGAGCCCACCCGCTGGGTTCACGATCAAGTCCTTCCACGTCAGCCCGGACGGGCGAGGCTTCTTGATCACGGAGACCGACAGCGCCGAGGCCGCGTACGAGTCGACGGCGCTCTGGGCTTCAGTGTACCTCGAGTACGAGATGACGCCGGTGATCGAGGTCGACAAGGGGGTCGCGATCCTCACGAAGGCCATCGGCAAGCGCTGAGCGATCGCCGCTCCGGGGCCGGCCGCGCGCCCCGCGTCGACGCCCGGGATCTCGCGAGGTCTCGGGCGTTCGTCGTTGAGACGACGGCATCGGAGACCCGTCACGCGGTGTGGCGCCTCGGCTCACCCCCGGCCGCGTGGGGGCCCTCCATGCGGCGCGGTGCGCTACGGTGGCGTGATGGGCTGCGGGGACGACGGGTGCGCGCGCTTTCTTCAGTGGGCGCTTCCCGCGCTGGGCCTTCGCTGGCGCGGGTTCCGGCGCCCGCGTCGACAGGTGTGTCGTCGGCTGCGCCGCCGCATCGGGGAGCTCGCGCTGCGCGATCTCGACGCGTACCGCGCCTACCTCTCCGCGCACCGCGACGAGTGGCCGGTGCTCGACGGGCTCTGTCGAGTGACCATCTCGCGCTTCTTTCGCGACCGTCGACTGTTCGACGCGCTGCCGGTCGCGCTCGCCGCGCTCGCCCGCGCCGCAGCGGCTGCCGGCCGTGATCGCCTCCGGTGTTGGAGCGCGGGCTGTGCGTCCGGCGAAGAGCCCTACAGCGTGGTGCTCGCGTGGAGCTTCGGCCCACCCTGTGGCCTCCCCCTCGAGGTGGTGGCCACCGACGCCGACGCGCACATGCTCTCTCGGGCGCGGTCTGCGACGTATCCCCGCGGCACCCTTCGCGAGCTCGACGAGCGCGTCATTTCCCTGGCCTTCGAGCACGAGGGGGAACGGTACCGGCTGCGCGAGCGCGAGCGCGCGCGGGTAACATTCCTCCAGCAAGACCTTCGTCTTCGGGCGCCCGAGGGGCGCTTCGATCTCGTGCTCTGTCGGAACCTCGCGTTCTCGTACTTCTCGAGCGAGGTGCAACGCGAGGTGGTGGCGCGGCTGGCCGAGCACCTGCATGAAGGCGGTCTGCTCGTGGTGGGCGCCCACGAGCAGCTCCCCGAAGACGGAGCGCCGTGGTTTCTCCCCTCCGCGGAGGTGCCGTACGGATGGCGCCGGGGCGGGGAGGGCTGGGATCGGCCCCCTCACTCGTGAGAGCATGCGCCGATGCGAGAAGCGGTCGGACTCGTCGAGGCGCTCGGCCTCTGCCCAGCTCGGAAGACGTTGCGGGAGGCGGTGCTCGCGCTGCGTGGCGACGGCTCGACGCCCAAGACGCGCTTCGACCACACCTCATTGCGGCAGTTTCAGCCTCAGTATGCCGTGCCGCTGTGGCTCGGTCGCAAGCCCGAGGGGCGCCTCGTGCCGATCGTCAACCTCTTCAACTACCTCCAGCCGCCGCCGGAGCTCGGTTGGTCGGTGCGGGTGACGCGGGTGCGCGACTTTCGCGGAGGCGCCAACACCTACGACAGCCATAACGGCACGGACTTCGCCATCCCTCCCGGCACCGCGGTGGTGGCGGCGGCACCGGGGCGCGTGCTGCGCGTCTCGAGCGAGTTTCATCGCGGTGGACGCAAGGTGTTCGTCGATCACGGTCGCGGGCTGGTCACCACCTACAACCACCTCGCGCGTCCGCTCGTGTCGCCGGGGCAGCGCGTGAGGCGGGGGGAGCGCATCGCCATCTCCGGCTACAGCGGTATCGACGCGGTGGTGGGCTTCCCGTGGGTGCCGCCGCACGTGCACTTCAACTGCTGGCTCAACGGGCGCTATGTCGATCCGTTCACTCCGGTGGACGAGCACGCCCCGTCGCTCTGGCGCCACCACAATCAACCGCTGCCGGCGAGCGAGGCGGATGAGAGCGACGACGACTACGAGGCCCCCCGCTGGGACGAGGCGGCGGTGGCGGCAGCGGCGGCCGCCTGTGTTCATCCGCGCGCGCGCCAAGAGATCGAGCGCGCTCCCACCCTCGAGGAGCAGGCCGGCGCGGCCATGATGCAGCTCGCTTACTTCCCCACGCGTTTCGACCGCGCCGCGCTCGGCGACGGGTTCTGCCTCCATCACGAGCGCTTCGGGCGCGAGCCGCGGCTCGACTTGCCGTTCAGCCGCCGCGACTACGACGGCGTGTACTTCCCCGCGCGCTAGCAGCACGCGGGGCGGAGTCGCTGCACTGCTCCTGACGCGCCGGCGGAGGCGGTGTTAGGCTGCGACCGTGAAGTGCTTGTCGGGGTGGTCTTGCTGGCTGGTGGCGATCGCGCTCGGGGGCTCCGCGTGTACGGCGATACTCGGCGGAGACTTCGTGATCGAGCCTGGTGGCAGTGGCGGAGCGGCCGCTGGGCCCGG
The DNA here is from genome assembly GCA_964401935.1 of uncultured Polyangiaceae bacterium. Taxonomy (GTDB): domain Bacteria; phylum Myxococcota_A; class Polyangia; order Polyangiales; family Polyangiaceae; genus JAPYTK01. Next base: position 66,929 of record CAYOAL010000034.1, on the reverse strand, counting down.
CGCCGGACCGGGCGGTGACGGCGCGGGGACGAATGTCGGTGGTACGGGCGGTGGCACCGCGAGCGGGGGGAGCGGCGGTCAGAGCTGCTCGGTGGGCGAGCTCGGCTGTGCCTGTGGGGAAGCCGAGGCGTGCGATGGCGCGCTGTTCTGTGTGGCTCAGCGCTGCACCGATCAGGATCCGTACACGACGCTCGCCACGGGGCTCGAGTCGCCGCACGCCGTCGCTGCCGACGGGAGCTTCGTCTACTACGTCACCGGCCCGTTCCTCTTGACCGAGATTCGGAAGGTGGACGTGACCACCGACGACGACACCCTGGTGCGCGACGCGCTCGGCGCCGTCTTCGACATCGACGCGCAGGGGGGCTACGTCTACTACGTCGACTTCGCAGGCGCGGTGGGTCGCAAGGCGCACAGCAGCTCGGACGAGCTCGTCTTCCCCGACTTCGTCGAGAAGCCGAGTCGGATCTCGGTGGCGGGGATTTGGGTCTTCTTCAACGAGAATGAGTCGCCCTTCACCCTCCGTCGCGACGCGCTCACGTTCGATGAGTCGACCGCGCTCCGCACCAACGCGGAGAACGTGCGCGCGCTGCACGCGACCCCCTCCTGGGTGTACTGGAGCGAACACGACCCCACGGCCGGGACGAGCGTCATCCTCCGTAACCAGGCCGGCGGAAACCCTGGCCCCACGCAGGTGTTCACCTGCGAGCAGGTCGTCCTCGACATCGCTGGCGACTCCACCACCATCTGGTGGGGGACCATCGTCGATCCGACGAACCCCGACGGTCCGGGAGCGTTGCGCACGGGAAACGTTGGCGCAGGCGAGCCCTCCACGGTGCTCGTCACCGACTCGGCGGTGGTGCGCGTCGTCACCGATGATTCCCACGTCTACTGGCTCGAGGGCGGCGATGGGAACGGTCGCGTCATGCGGATCTTGAAAGGCGGCGACGACCCCATCGTCCTCGCGAGCGGACTCCGCTCTCCCGTCGGGCTCGCCCTCGACGGCGTGGCCGTGTACTGGTCGACGCTCGGCGCCGCCACCACCGACGGAAGCGTGCACCGCCGCCTGAAGTGAGCCGGCCCCCCCCCGCGACGGTGTGCTCGGCGGCTCCCGACCGAGCGGCGTCGCCGTTGCCCTGAAGCGAAAGTTCCACCAAGCTGTGCCGATGCCGTGCTCGCACCGCCTCCGCTCGCTCATCGTCCTCGCCGCGCTCGCCGTCAGCTTGGTGGCATGCGGTGGCAAGGCCGTGATCGATGGCGACTCCGGCGAGGGAGGCGAGGCGGAGCTCTGCGGCTGCGAACAGTTCTGCGCGTTCGTCGAGGGCAGCCCCACCGGTTGTGGCTTCTTCTCCAATGGGGAGAGCTGTCGCGAGGCGTGGTGCGACGACGGTGAGGACACCCCCTTTGGGCCCGAGTTCTTGCGCTGTTGGTGCAGCGCGGGCCGGGACTGCGCGGCCGCCGCCGAGTGCCTGATGTAGAGAGCATCTCGGCCGTGAAGAGCGGGTCGTCGGGCGAGGTCCTTGTGTCCAGGTCTTGGCGGCGTACACTCGCGCTCATGCAGGGGATTCACTCCGTGGTCGCGGTCGCGCTCTTGTGTCTTCATTGCGGGGGCCCCGAGCCGGCGAAGGTGCCCGAGCCGTCGCCTGCGCCCGAGGAGGTGGAGGCGCCCGCGCCCGACGCACCCGACCCGCTCCCCGAGCCGGAGCCTGCGCCCGAGCCCGATCCGGAGCCCGAAGCGGCGCCCGAGCCCAAGCCCGTGGAGAAGCCAAAGAAGGTGGTGTGCGCCGAGCTCAAGCAGGGGCGCTGCAAGGTGACCGAGGGCTGTGCTTGGAACACGGTCGGGAAGTGCATCGACTTCAAGGAGGAGTGAGGACGTCGCCGAACGGGCGGCGTAGCGCGGTTCTCGCCTGACGTGCTCACGATGGTGTGCACGCCCGTGGCACGCCGTCCGCCCCGAGCTCCCCGGACAGAGCCGCGTGCTCGACAACGCCGCCGGTCTGCGCGAGCTCGCCGATCGGCCACGTGGTCTCGCAAATGGCGGCCGCGAAGGCGGCGTCGAGGCTCGCGAGGACGATGGCGCCGGGGAAGGCCACGAGCGCGCGCTCGAGGCGCTCGATCGAGGGCAGATCGAGGTGGTTCGTGGGCTCGTCGAGGAACATGCACCACACCTCACGGGCGAGTCCCGCCGCGATCACGAGCTTGCGCGCTTCACCGGGCGAAGGGAGCTCCGAGGCGAGGAGCCTCCCTGGGTCGACGCCGAGGAGCGCGAGGAGCTGCATCGCGCGGCCCCGCGGCTCGGGGTCGAGGCGTCGCGCCTCTTCGAGGGCGAGGGCGCGCGCGGCTCGGTCGAGCTCTTGCGGCAAGACGAGCATGCGCTCCGGCGGCACACGAGCGGCGCCGACGAGCAGCGACAACAGCGTCGACTTGCCGGCCCCGTTCGGGCCCCGGAGGTGGATGCGGCTCGTCCGGTGCACGGTGCCGCTCATCCGCTCCGCGAGCGTCCGAGCGCCGGCCATGAGCGGGCCGTCGATCGTGGCGATCACCGGCTTGGGGGCAGGCTCGAAGCGGAACACCACCTCGCCGCCGAGCTCCACGTCGACGGCGACCGCCGCCTGCTCGGTGCGAGCCACCCGGGTCTTCATGGCGCCGAGGCGCCGCGCGTGGGTGGCTTCGGCGCGTGCGGCGCGGCCCTTGCGATTGAGCGAGCGCCCGTCGCTGTCGCGCGGCGACTTGGGACGCCGTCGAATCGACTTCTCGGCCCCCGCGCGCTCGTCGCGCGCCACCGCCAGCTGACGGCGCGCGCGCCGCACGGCGTGGCTTCGCTCGGCGGCCTCGCGCAGGGTCGACGCGCGCGCGGCGGCCCAAGCTTCGGACGCCGCGCCGTAGGGGCCCGGGAACACCTGCACGCCGCCTCGCTCCACGCGGAGCGTCGTCGTGGTGAGCTCGTCGAGCAGGGCGCGCTCGTGCGACACCACGAGGCCGACGCCAGGGAAGGGGCCAAGGGCGCCGACGAGCAGCGCCCGCGCTGCCTCGTCGAGGTGGTTCGTGGGCTCGTCGAGGAGCAACACGTCGGGCTCTTGGGCGAGCGCCGCCGCGATTTGCCACCGCTTGCGCTCCCCGGGGGACAGCTCATCCCAGCGCTCGAGCTCGTCCTCGTCGAGCCCGAGCCGCTTTCGCCAACGCCGGCTGCGCTTGTCCCACGCGAGCGCGAGCTCGCGCACCGCGTCGTCGAGCTCCACATCCTGGGGACAGAGGGCAACGAGGGGCTGCGATGGCGTCCACACGATCTCCCCCAGGGTGGGGGAGAGCTCGCCGGCGAGCAGCCGCAAGAGGGTGGTCTTGCCCGCCCCGTTGGGGCCCACGACCCCGGTCCAGCCGCTCCCCAGCGTGAGCTCCACGCTCTCCAACAAATCGACGGCGTCGCCGAACCGAAAGCCGACGCCGATGAGGCGTATCGATGCCATGACTCCTCCTCACACGCTCCGAATCCGCGCGCGCTGCGCGAGCCGGTTGGCCGCGCCGTCGCTGCGCTCCTGCTCGGCGTCCGATGGAAACCGAGGGTGACGGTCGAGACTCAGAGGGAGGGGGTCATAGAGCGACTCGCGGACGAGTCGCTCGACAGGTTGAACATCGAGCGCGAGGATGTCAACCGTCGCGCCCCACTTCGCGTGGCGGGCGTAACGTCAACTCCGGAGCTAACCCGAAGAGGCCCGTTATCCCGCCTATCCCCCAGGTCGGCCGTGGGGTGGGTGGGGGTGGCGCGGGCGTGGGTTGGTGAGGTGGGCGGGGGAACTGGGAGTCCACTCTGCTCCCAACAACACTCCGTCTCTCCGTGGTGGCGTTCCAAGGCCGATGTGCACGTGCACCCGATTCTGACGCCCGAGGACGCTGCTCGGGATGGCCGACACACCCGATGCTCAGGCGCACGGAGAAGAGCCGCACCCAACGAGGTCAGGCGTGCCCGCATGGGTTCGCTTCGGCATATTTTCGGCCGACCCACTCGACCTTCGCGTGTGGGAGCTGATACGACGACAGGGCGGCCGCCCGGGCGCCCTGGAGAGCGAGGCCGGGTGAGCTGAGGGGCGGGAGAGTATGTCGAGGACGTGGTGGCTCAGAGGGATGGGGGACGAGCAGATCGTGCTGACCACGGAGCAGGATCAGGTCAGCGGTGAGGTGCTGCACGCGGCCGAGCTCAGGAGTCTGCTGGCGAGCTGGCTTGCTGACCGTGGCGCGCGTGCAGAGATCGCGCAGATCTACGCGGAGCTCACGCTGGCGCCGGAAGCCCCGTCGATGTGGACCCGGCACGGCGCGGTGTCGGTGGTCGGAGACTACGTCTTGCACGCATGCGCGTCAGGCCGACTCGTGGCATTTCGGCCAGCCACGAAGCCACGTGCTCCGTGGAAGGCACCCGGCGGCACGGCGCCGCCCCCGACGCCTCGAGAACCAACGCCCGAGGTGCCAAAAGGCGCCCGGCCGGAGACTCCGACCTTCTTCGAAATGCGATTCGTGGACGAGATCGGCGAGCCGATAGGCGGCGCACCCATCGCGATCACCGTCGAGCGCAAGGAGCATCCAAGCGTGACCGATGGCGGCGGGTATGCGCGGCTGGACGGCGTGCGCGGGCATCACGGGAGCGTTGCCGCAACCGATCTCGCGGCCCTCCGGGAGCAGCTCCGACCGCGGTGGGACATCGTCCGCGATGCGCCCTGGCTCGCGCCCCAACCGGACCACACCTTCTCCCCCCTCCGTGCCGAAGAACGAAGCGAACAGTCCGAAGTGGAACGACATCAAGAAGTTCCAGTGGTATCAGAACCCGGATTGCGGCTACATCGGGCAGCTGGTCCGCTCCAATGCTAACGCGGTTCTGGTGACTCCCGTGCCGGATGGCCTGACCGCGAGCGAGCCGCGCTACGGGGTCTTGCGGAAGTACGGCGAGCTCGCCGCCAAGTCGGGCGCGGGGAAGCCCCCCTACCAGAAGGGCCTGCGCATGCTCCTCGACTCCCTGCGTCGCGCACTGCTCCGCAGCGTTCACCGCGAGCTGTGGCGCATCGATCGCGCCAAGGTCGCCGTGGGCGGCTTCAGCGCCGGCGCCGTCGACGCAGCATCGATCGTGCTCATCAACAAGAAGACCGTCGATCAGCTCTATGGGACCCATCCGGCACCCTCATCGCGAGGCTGATGGAGGACCGCCGGGACATCGAGAAGGAAGACTACCGCCCGCCGGTGTTCACGCTGGATCTCTGGTCAGGCTCGACCGGTCGACTTCTCCACTCGCTTCGATGGCAACCCCACGACGAGGAGTATGGTGGGCAGCGAGATCTCTACCTCGGGCTCCACGATGGGATCGTGGTGATGACGGGAGTCGGTACGCACGTGATCCGTTATCGAGACGGAATGGTCGCAGCTCCCATCTGCTGCGGTGATGAGGAGTCAGGTGGCCCCGGCGAGCTGTTCTTGTTCGAGCGTCGCGGTGTGCAGCCTGGAGTGCCGCGATTTCTCATCCAGCTCGGATCGACGTGGGCGGTCGCCGATCTCGAGTCGCAGCGCTGTATGGTGCGCAAAGAGCCCGTGAGCATCGGCTGGGTGGCGCTCGCCCCGAGCGGTGCGATGGCGGCCGCTGTGGATTCCGAGGACCGTCTCACGGTGGCCTCGGCCCACAACCTCGCACGCCGCTTTCGCGTAGCACTTCCACGCGATCCTTCGACGATCCCCTACCACCCCACGGGGTCGTACACGTATCCAGAACAGCCCCTGCTGTTCACTCAGGACAGCCGCTTCGTCGTTTACGCGCAGCGCCGGCGCCTCCTCGCGGTGAACGCCTCGGACGGCAGCGCAATCTCCATCGAGCTACGCCAAGACGGCACTGCACGCTTCTCTCCGATCGCGCTCGCCCGCGACGAGCCCCCCGAAGCGCCCGCGCTCGCGGTACCCTTCGGCCCATTCCGTCCCCTCCCGGCAGCCCCTTGATCTTGCATCCTCGTCGAGCCCGAGCCGCTTTCGCCAACGCCGGCTGCGCTTGTCCCACGCGAGCGCGAGCTCGCGCACCGCGTCGTCGAGCTCCACTTCCTGTGGACGGAGGGGGATCAACGGTTGCGATGGCGTCCACACGATCTCCCCCAGGGTGGGGGAGAGCTCGCCGGCGAGGAGCCGCAAGAGGGTGGTCTTGCCCGCCCCGTTGAGCGTGGAGCTCACGCTGGGAAGCGGCTGGACCGGGGTCGTGGGCCCCACCGTCGCGGCGTGGTCCCCGTGCGCGGCCCAGCGGCTACGCTTCGTCGAGCCGCTTGAGCTTGCGGGCGAGGGTGTTGCGTCCGATGCCGAGCAGCTTGGCGGCCGCGCTCTGGTTGCCGGCGACCTTGTCGAGCACGCTCTGGATGTGTCGGCGCTCCACCTCCTCGAGGGTGAGGATGTGCTCTCCTTCTTGGCTGGGGGGCTTGTCCTCGGCGCGGGCGAAGGCGGGGAGTCGCTCGGGGAGCGGCAGGTCGTCCACCGTGAGCTCGGTCGACTCCATCACCACCACCGCGCTCTCCATGCAGTTCTCGAGCTCGCGCACGTTGCCCGGCCAGCGGTAGCGGCACAGCCGCTCGATGGCCTCCTTCGTGAGGGGGGGAACCGGCCTCCCGTGGCGCTTGGCCGCCGCGGCCGCGAAGTGATGGGCGAGGCGGGCGATGTCTTTCGCGCCGCGCTCGCGCAGGGGAGGGAGGGTGAGCTCGACCACTCGGATCCGAAAGTAGAGGTCGCTCCGGAACTGGCCCTCGGCGATGAGCCGCTCGAGATCGCGGTTGGTGGCGGCCACCACCCGCACGTCGGCAGCGATGGCCTCGGTGCCCCCCACGCGCAAGAAGTCGCGATCCTGGAGCACGCGGAGGAGCTTGCCCTGCACCGTGGGGGGGAGCTCGCCGATCTCGTCGAGGAAGATGGTGCCACCCTGGGCTGCGTCGAACTTGCCGTGGGCCTTGGCGTCGGCGCCGGTGTAGGCGCCTCGCTCATGGCCGAAGAGCTCGTTCTCGATCAGGCTCTCCGGCAGGGCCGCGCAGTCTACCTTGATGAAGGGGCCGTCGGCGCGCGGCGAGTTCACGTGGATGGCGCGCGCGAACAGCTCCTTGCCGGTGCCGCTCTCGCCGCGGATGAGGACGGTCGCGGTGGAGGCCGCGGCCTTGCTGGTGAGCCGGCACGCCGCCCGCAGCTTCTCCGACTCCCCGATGATGCGGTTGAACTGGCCGGTGAGGGGGAGGGGGTTCAGCTGGCTCTCGGGCTCGCGCGCGAGATCCTCGTACATCGTCGTGGCCTCGATCGCGATGGCGGCCTGCTCCGCGAGCTGGGCGAGCTTCTGCTCGTCGCTGGCGTCGAAGGGGCCTCCCCGCTTGTTGAGCAGCTGCACCACGCCGATGATGCTGCCTCCGCGGTCGCGCATCGCCGCGGCGAGGAGCGACTCGGTGCGATAGCCGGTGCGTGCGTCGACGCCCTGGTAGAACCGGGCCTCGTTGATGGTGGTGGGCACGTTCACCACGCGTCCGGTCTCGGCCACGTGACCGGCGACGCCCTGGCCGAGACGCAGCCGGATCTCGGGCAGCTCCGGGAGGTGGGCGGCCTTGCTGAACAGCTCGCCCTTGCCCCGATCGAGCAGGTAGATGGTGCCCCGGTCGGCCTCGAGGGCGAGGGCGATGTGATCGACCAGCCTCGTGAGCAGATCGTCGATCGCGATCTCTCGGTGCAGCACACCTCCCACCGCCAGCAAGATGGCGCTCTCGTGGTCACTCCCGGCCGACATCAGCGCCGCCATCGTAGTGCGACGAGCGCTGCCAGGGCACGCGCGATTGTCGCCACGGGCCCGATCGAGGAGCGCGCCGTTCATACCGCGATCGGCATCGACTCCCGAGCCGCCCGGCAGGCAGGAAACAGCGAGCGGGCCTCGCGTTCGATCTTCTCCATGATCGTGTCGTCGTGGGTGGGATCGTGGTGGGTGAGCACGAGCCGCTTGGCTCCGGTGGCGCGCGCCACGCGCACCGCGGCCACGAAGGTGGAGTGACCCCAGCCTTGGCGCGAAGGCCCGGTGCCGTTCCGTCCCTCGTACTCCGCCTCGGTGTATTGGGCGTCGTAGATGAGCACGTCGACGTCGCGCGCGAGATCGAGCAGCGCCTCGTCGACCGAGCCGTCCGCGGGGTGCTCGGTGTCGGTGGCGAAGCACATCGAGCGCCCACCGGCCTCGACGCGATAGCCAAGCGAGCCCTGGGGGTGGCAGAGCGCGCGGGTGCGCACGTGGAAGCCCTCGAGCATGAGGTCGTCACCGCTCCGGATGGTGTGGAAGTGCTTGCTGCTCGGCATCTGCTCGAGCGTGACCGGGAAGGTCGGTGGGGTCATCTGTCGGCGCAGCACGTCCTCGAGCGTGGAGTGACCGTCCTCGTCGATCGGTCCGTGGAGGAACAGCTCGGTGCTCGGGGCGAACGCCGGCCCGAAGAAGGGGAAGCCTTGGATGTGATCCCAGTGCAGGTGGGTGAACAGGACCGTGGCCCTGACGCCCCGTCCGATCACCCGTGCTTCCTGGCTCAGCTTCTGGCCGAGGCCTCGAATGCCCGTGCCCGCGTCGATGATGAGGCGCGCACCGTCGGCCTCGATCTCCAGACAGGTGGTGTTGCCACCGAACCGCGAAAACGAAAGGCCCGAGGTCGCGATCGAGCCTCGGACTCCCCAGAACGTCATTCTCATACGCCAGCTCCTTCCGTGGGCTGCCCGCGGGCGCCCACCTCATGCCCCACTCTCCTGCCGGCAAAGCGAGACTCGTGCCACGCGCAAGTATGCGAGCTCGAAGCGCTCGCTCGCGCTCATGCACCAGACTGGAGCGCCCCGCGTGCTCCGATTTGGTGCAGCCCAGGGGCGGCGCGACCCGAGGGGGTGGCGCGGTGCGGGCTCAGCCGAAGCGGGCGACGAAGGCTCGGTGTGCGTCGAGCGCTGGCTCTTCGTTCAGCGCGAGCTCACGGGGCCGGTACCCGGTCCGCAGCCGCAGAACGACGAGCGTCCGCTCCTCCACGACGAAGCGCGCGCGCCACGCTTTGACGGCGAGCTCGCGCGCGTCGCCGACGATGCGGATGCGACGGTAGGCGTGGGGCTGCGGGCCGAGCGCGAGTCGCTGCTCCACCTGGCGCCGCAGCGCGCCGTGCCCGAGGGGCTCGAGGAAGCGGAGCTGCTCCTCGGCGAGGGGGCTCCACCGCACCACGAAGCCGGGCTCTGGATCGGCGAGGACGGTGGCGTTCGGCGCGTCGGTCGACGGCTCGGCGAGGGGCTCGAGCCAACCGGTGCTCTCGGTGGCGACGATGTCGGCCCACGGGACGTACGGCTTGATGTCGAGCACGGGGGTGCCGTCGACCATGTCGACGTCTTCGATGTCCAGCGTGAGCCCTCGCACGGCGACGAGGCGGACGACGCTCAAGCCGATGGGGTTGGGGCGGTGCGGCGAGCGCGTGGCCAACACGCCCCGTCGCGCACCGGCGCTGCGCGGCGGCAACACCTTGGGCCGGTAGTGCGCGGCGCGATCGAACCAGAAGATCACCCAGAGGTACTCCCAGCGGTCGAGATCGGCGATGGCGTCCTCGAGGTGACGGCCGGTGACGAGCTCGATGCGACCCGGCACGCCGCGGGCCGCATACGGTTGGCGTGGCGCGTCGAGGAGCTCGCGATGCGGCGAGCGGACGACGCCGATGGGGTCGAGCCGGAGCACGCGGCGATGCTACACCGCGGCCGCGCGTCATGCGTCGCTGGCGATGCGCTGGGCCACGCGATCGGCGAGGGCCATGCACAGGAGCATCGGGTTCACCCCCGGGCTCGCCGCGAAGATGCCGGTGTCGGCGATGTACACGTTGTCGAGATCGTGGCAGCGGCCCGACTCGTCCACGACGCCCCGCTTCGGGTCCGCCGACATGCGGGTGGTGCAGAAGGCGTGGTTGCTGGCGGCGATGGTGTCTTTCGCCTGAAGTGGGGTGTGGCGGATGACCTCCGCGTCGCGCTTGCTTCGGAGCACCTCGGGCACGCCGTGGAGCCCCGGTAAGATCTCCACCGCGCCAGCCGCCCAGCAGATGTCGGAGAGGATGCCGAGGCCCTTGCGCATGATGTCGACGTCGCGCTGATCGAAGTGAAACTTGATGTCTGGATCGAAGCTGCCCATGCGGGGCTTCACCTCGCCCGCGGAGTGGTCCGCCGCGCAGATCACGTCGAACGGCGCGAGGTGGTCATACTTCAGGAGGTGGCGCTGATACTCGTGACCGAGCCCCGGCATGCGGGTGGCGAGCACGGCGGGGGGCGACCAGAGCACCTCGAACTTGAGCCCTTCGTCGAGGAAGTGGAGCGAGTGGTAGCCTTGGGTGGCGCCCTTCCACGGATCGATCTTGTCGGGGAACATGGCCATGATGGCGAGACCGGGGTGAAAGCGCAGATCCTTGCCGACGAGCCCGCTCGAGTTGGCGAGGCCGCTCTTCAGGAGGATGACGGGGGTGGCCATGCAGCCGGCGGCGAGCACCACCACCTTGGCGTCGAAGGTGGCGTGCCCATGCTCCTTTTGGGTGAGGGGCTCGACGATGCGCCCGGTCACGCGGCGCGCGCGACGTCCGTCGGCGACGATGCGCTCGGCCCGCACGCTGGTGTACACCCGAGCCCCGGCGCGCATCGCGGCCGGCACGTAGGACACGTCGACCGATTTTTTGGCGCCGTTTCGGCAGCCGGTGAAACACTCGCCCGAGCCTCGGCACCCGCGCACGTTGCGCCACGTGGGCTCCGACGAGATCCCGAGCTCGTCACAGCCGCGCTTGAAGAGGAGGTTGCGCGCGCCCTGCACCTCCTCGGGCGTGGGGGCGACCCCGAGTTGCGCCTCCACGCGGTCGAAGTGTGGGAGGAGGTTCTCGAGGGTGGTCTCGCGGATGCCCGTGCGCTCGGCCCACTTGTCGAAGATCCAAGCGGGGGGGCGGGCACAGATCGCGGAGTTGATCACGCTGCCTCCCCCGAGGGCGATGGCCTGCATGGTGGGGGTGACGAGGTTGCCTCGCGCCGCCCGTGACCCGCCCTCGCGCAGCATGCGCTGCATCGCCTCTCCAGCCTCTTGCGTGAACTCGCTGCGGTTGAACGGAGGGCCCTCTTCGAGGAGGATCACGTCGCGGCCGGCCTCCGCGAGCTCTTTGGCCACGACCGCCCCCCCGGGGCCGGAGCCGATGACCAAGACGTCGCAGTGCTCGTGGATGTCGTGGCGATAGTCTGCGAACTCCTTCACCCCTGCGTGGGGATCGGGGGCGGTGGGCAACATCGCGAGGGGCTCGGTGGCTTGGGGGGCCATCACGCCACCTCCGAGTCGGCGTGAGGAGCGTCTGCTCGGGCTCTTGACCCAGACTGCGAGAGCGCGTCGTCGTCGCCGTCGCCCAGGCCGAAGGGGTCGGCGTCGTGGCGCATGTTCAGGTGCTCGGCGACGCGCTCGTTGCCGAGATAGGCCATCGTCATCAGCGCCCGCAGGGACACGAAGCTCACCCGTCGGAAGTAGATGCGGCTCGTGGACGCCTCGAACAGGTGCTGGATCTGTTCGCTGCGCTCGAGCTGGGTGAAGCGCTTGCGCTGGCGCCCGAACGCGATCGGGCTGAGATCCGTAAAGAGGATCAACAGCCGCATCAGGAACGCGGTGCGCGCGCCACTCCGCTCGAGATAACGATCGAAATACGGCACGATTCCAGCTTCCGTCCCCGACACCGGGATGGGGCCGCCGGGGGGGAAGAATGCGTCGGCGACGGCGCCGATGAGGGCTTGTTCGCGCGGATCGAGCGAGAGGATGGTTGGGCTCATGTCGTGCTGTCCTGTGGGAAGGGGTCGCGGAGGGGGCGGCTAGCGTGACGCGTCACTGGGGGCGGTGGTCGTGACTCGGGGCGAGGGCTCGCTCGATGATGCGCACGAGCTCGGCGTCGACCGTCTCGAACCAGGTGCCGAGGAGGGCGACGCAGCCCGCCTCGTCGTGGGCTTCGATCCGCTCGAAGAGCTCGGTCATGGTGGCGAAGAAGGCGGGCTTCACCGGTCCTACCGCCGGCGCGAAGAGCGCGTTCATCTCGCGCAGCGGCCCCCAGAACGCGTTCACCATCCACGCCGCAGGCCACATGCCGCTCGCCACCACCAGCTCACGAAATAGCTCGAGCTCGTTGAGGGCGTGCGCGGCGGGGTCGGACTCGAGGGCCTGGCTCGCGGCCAAGCGCTTGCGGGCCGGCTCGAGCTTGTCGGTGCTCGCGTAGCGGGCCGCGAGGCGCGCCGCCTCGGTGGCCATGAGCGTGCGTAGGCGCAGCATCTCGCGGGCCATCGCCGCCGGGGAGCCCTCGAACGCGCCCACCCTCACGTAGGCGGGGAGCAGGGCGGGCGTTCCCTCACGTCGGTAGTCGAGCACCAGCGCTCCCGAGCCGCGGCGGCTGCGGATGAGGCCGAGATCGGCGAGGTGGCGCAACGCCTCGCGGATGGTGCTGCGCCCACAGGCGAGCTCCTCGGCGAGGGCCGCCTCGGCGGGGAGGCGGAGCCCAGCCGGGTAGGTCCCCTCGAGGATGCGACGGACCAGGGTGTCGGCGATCCGGTGGACCTCTCCGGTGGGGTTCAGCACGATTAGTCTGATAGATTAGTCAGACTAATCTGTCAACGCCCAGCGTGTGTGGTTTGAAGCACCATTGTCTTATTTCAAAGACATAGGGTGTATAACGGTGCCCGTGGAGCCGGGGACGCGTTCGGCTGCGTGGTCGGCGACCTTGGCAGCCGCGTTGATGATCGCCGCCCAGGTGGGGAGCAAGGCGGCGCGTGACGCGCTGTTTCTGGACGTGTTCGACGCCGCGCAGCTGCCCAAGGCGATGCTGGCGTCGTCGCTCCTCTCCCCGGTCGCGGTGGTGGCGATGGCCCACGGCATGGCCAAGCTCGGGCCGGTGCGTGTCGTGCCGGCGCTGAGCGTGCTCAGCGGGGTGGGCTTCGTGGTGGAGTACTTCCTCACCAACACCCAGCCGAAGCTGGCGGCGGGCGTGATCTACCTGCACGTGGCGGTGTTTGGCGCGCTCCTCGTCAGCGGCTTCTGGTCGGTGGTGAGCGAGCGCTTCGATCCGCACTCGGCCAAGAAGGTGATTGGACGCATCACCGCCGGCGCGACCTCGGGGGGCCTCATCGGCGGCTTGGTGGCCGAGCGGGTGGCGGCTTGGGCCGACGCGCGTGTCATGTTGCTCGTGCTCGCGGGGATGAGCGCGATGTCGGCGCTGATGGTGTGGCGCGTGGGCGGCGGTGTTGGCTCCAACGAGCCGAGCGACGGGGGCGTGTGGACAGGGATGAAGTTCCTGGCCGAGGCGCCCTACCTCAAGATGCTGAGCGTGCTCGCCATCCTCACCGCGCTCGTCTCTGGCGTGCTCGACTACGCCTTCAAGGCGGAGGCCGACGCGGTGTTCACCGAGCGCGAGTCGCTGATGACGGTGTTCGCCGTGTTCTACACCGCGACCGGCCTGGTGACGTTCGTGGCGCAGGCCGCGCTGAGCCGACGATCGCTGATGCGGCTCGGCATCGGCGGCACCATCGCGCTGCTCCCGGGGGCGGTGATGTTGGGGGCCGTGCTCGGCGCCGCGGTCACGCGTCTATGGTCGGTGATTCTGGTGCGCGCCACCGAGGAGGTGCTCTCCAACTCGCTCTTCCGGTCCGGCTACGAGCTGTTGTTCACGCCGCTCACCCCCGAGCGCAAGCGCCCCACCAAGACGGTGATCGACGTCGGCTTCAAGCGCATCGGAGACGCCCTCGGGAGCGGGCTGGTGCTGGGCTTGGTGTTCTTCGCGCCGACCCACGCCACGTGGATCGCGCTCATCGCGGCGGCGGTCGCCTGCGCCGCTTCGTTGTGGGTGGCGCTGCGGCTCCACCGCGGATACGTCGACGAGCTCGCCTCGAGCTTGCTCGACGGGCGCGTCAAGCTCGAGGCCGAGGAGGTGCTCGACGCGACCACGCGGCGCACGCTGGCCGACACCACCATGGCCATCAACCGCGAGCAGTTGCTCGCGCAGATCGAGCAGCTCCGGGCCAGCCAGTCGTCCGACCCCAGCCACTCCGGCCACTCCAGCCACGACGACCCCGGGGCCCACACGACGCCGTCGTCGTCGACGGAGGCGGAGCCCCCTGCGCCGATCGATCCCAACGTGCTGCGACTCGCCGACGCGCTCGCCTCGGGCGACGCGGAGCGGGTGCGGCGGGCGCTGCGCGGCCCCCTCGAGCCGGCGCTCGTTGGTTTCGTGCTGCCGCTGCTCGGCGATGATTCTTTCGCGCGCGCGGCGCGGCGAGCGCTGCGACAGCTCGCGCCGCGCGCTCTCGGTGCCCTGATCGACGCCCTCGTCGCCGACGAGCAGCCGGAGGTGGTGCGGCGCCGGCTCCCCGACATCATCGCGACGGTGCCGAACCGGGTGGCGGCGGCCGGTCTGTTCGAGGGAATTACCCGCGGCGCCCAGCCCGTGCGCGACCGCTGTGTGCGCGCGCTGCGTGAGCTGGTCGACAAGGACCCATCGCTCCGGCCGTCACGCGAGCACGTGTTCATGGCCGTGCAGGGCGAGCTCTCCGCGGCGCGGGTGTCGCTCTCGCGGGTGTTCGCGCTCATGGGTCTCGCGCTCGATCCCGAGCCGCTGACGGTGGCGCTGAGCGGCCTGCGGAGCGAAGACCCCAACCTGCGCGGGACGAGCTACGAGTACCTCGAGAACGTGGTTCCGGAGCAGGTGCGCGTGAAGCTGTGGCCGCACCTCAAGGCCTACGCCGCCGGCGAGGCGCCGATGTCGCTGCGCCACGGGGCTCGGCGCACCGAGGCCGAGGTGGCCCAGGCGCTGAGGCAGTCGGTGACCGCCATCCAGATCGATCCGGAGATCTTGAGCGGCCCGCCCACCGACGACTCGGCCGCGGACTGAGCACACGGCAGCGCGGGCGCGTCAGGCGGCCTTGGCCGGCGCCGCGCTCGGGCTCGGTGGGGGGGCCTTGCCCTTGGGCTTGGCGTTCCACACGCGAAGGGCGAGGACGAAGCCGATCGCGGCGAGGGGGATCATCGCCACCGGCCACGCGATCCAGCTCGCGGGATCGGTCACCGGGCCCACCACCTTGCCGGCCGCGTCGAGCTCCTCCTTCGGGAGCACGAGGGCGTAGGTGAGGGCCATCACCGCGGTCCCGAGGTAGACGAAGCCGTCGATGATGCCGACCGCCACGCCCACGTTCTTCTTGCCTCCGAAGTCCATGCTCGCGGTGCCGGACAACATGCCATGCACGCCGATCACGCACACGCTCATGAGGATGACCATCACCCCCACCGCCGGGGTCGCATAGGTGAAGGTGAGCACGATCGCGCCGACGAGCATCGCGAGGTACAGAATCCCGGCTACCGGTCCGCGCCGCGACTGGAACACGTGATCGCTGATGGTGCCTGCTACCACGCCGCCGAGGATCCCGGCGCAGCAGAGGAGCATGCCCCAGTTCTTGTAGACGAACGTGTCGGACAGCTGCAAGACGTCGGTGGTCTGCTTGGCGAACGTGCGGAACCACTGCATGATGGCCTGGCGCAAGAAGCCGCTGCAAAACTCGATGCAAGCGATGGTGACGATGATGGGGCTCCTCATCATCATCTTGAACACCTCGAGGGCAGGGAGGCGGGGGCCCTCGTCGCCCGACGAAGCGTCGGCGGTGTCGAAGTCTTTTTGGCCGGCGAGCCCGGGGGTGTCGAACACGAACACGTAGCTCGCCACGAGGAAGACCCCGAGGAGCGCGGCGGGGACCGCGAACACCAGGGTGAGGCCGTGGACCTCGGAGGCGTTGAGGATCCGCTTGCCGAGATCGAACGCGAAGTAGATGCCAAGCGAGATGAGGATGCCGAAAATCGCCCCGAACACGCCGCGCTCCC
The DNA here is from genome assembly GCA_964401935.1 of uncultured Polyangiaceae bacterium. Lineage (GTDB taxonomy): Bacteria > Myxococcota_A > Polyangia > Polyangiales > Polyangiaceae > JAPYTK01. The sequence continues at coordinate 51,043 of CAYOAL010000034.1, read as the reverse complement.
GCACGTGGAACCAGGCCGCGTTCACCTTGACGATGGCCACCGCGCCGAAGCTCTGGAAGTACATGTTGCCGGCGTAGAGGATAGAGAACAGCAGCGTGAAGTGGGCGGCGATGAACGCGTGGCCCGGGCCTTGGTTCATGAGGCTCCACGAGCACACGGCCATGAGCGCGTTCAACACCGCCGCGCCCCCGGCACCCCAGAGGATGGCTCGCTTGCCGCCGAAGCGATCGGTGAGCGGGCCGTTGATGATGAAGGAGACGCCGTACACCACGGTGCCGGCTGCGAAGATGAAGCCGAAGTCGTCGTTGCCCATCAGCGGACCGCCGGTGGGGTCCTGCATGCTGGTGAACGCCTCCTTGCTGACCGTGAGGTTGTAGCGCGCCATGTAGAGGAACGCGTAGGTCAGCCCGAGCGGCAGCCAGTTCATCACGCGGCGCCGACGGAAGGCGTCGTTGTGTCCGACGTCGACCTTGGGCAGGCGCGCGATGACGACGGTCACCACGACGAGCAGGAGGAGGATCGGGAGCAGATCCTGGAGCCACTTGGGGAGACTGTCCATGGCGGGCGCCGCTTATATCAGAGTGGGGGGACGACACCTAACGACCCCAGGGGCTCCATCGGTCCGCTCGCCCGATGGCGTCGAGCGGCCTCTGGTCACGGCCGGATCAGGCGCCGCCGCCGCCGCCGCTGCCGCCGGCCCCACCGGTGCCGCCGCCGGTGCCACCCGCGCCGCCGGCGCCACCGGTGCCACCCGCGCCGCCGGCTCCACCGGTGCCACCGGCCCCTCCGGCCGCGCCGGTTCCGCCCGCGCCGCCGTTGCCGCCCCCGGTGCCGCCGCCCGCCCCGCCGGCGCCGCCGCTGCCGGGCCCGGTGCCGGGGATGCACGCGAGCTCGGTGGGGCTCCCGGTCTCGGGGCAGCAGATGTCCGACGAGGTGCCGAGCTCCTGGCTCGACGTGCAGACGAGCCCGTCGCCGCAGTCGGAGTCTTCGCCCGACTTGCCGTTGGCGAGGTCACAGCGGTCCCCCTCGCCCTGCCGCCCACAACCCGTCGAGGACAGGGAGGCAGCGGCGAAGACCGAGAGCACGATCGCGAGCGAGGTCAGGAGCGGTCGCATGACGCGGTGGATAGCAGAACCCGGCGCGCGAGGCCACGTGCCCGTCGCCGCGGAAGCCGGTGGGCCGCTTCGCCCCGCTCAGGCGGCCTGCTTGTTCTTGTTTCGGATGGCCTCCGCGAACAGCTGCAGGTAGCTCGCCGCGCTCGTGAGCGAGAACACGATCGACAGGTAGATGAGCACGCGCCCCACGTGCACGAAGTCGACCATGCCGAAGTCGTAGACGCCGAGGCTGACGTGGTAGGGGTAGCCCAAGATCAGGCAGATGAGGCCCACCATCTGGAGGGCGGTCTTGAGCTTGCCTCCCGGCCCCGCGGAGATGATGAGCCCCTCCGAGGAGGCGACGCCCCGCAGCGCGGTGATGGTGATCTCGCGCGACAACAACACCACCACCGTCCACGCCGGGATCCGCCCCATCGACACCAGCCACACCAGCACCGCGGCTACGATGAGCTTGTCGGCGAGCGGATCGAGGAACTTCCCGAGGACGCTCACCAGGCCTTGCCGTCGCGCGAGCCAGCCGTCGAGCATGTCGGTGATCGCGGCCAGCGAGTACACCACCGCAGCCCAGAAGCAGTCCTTCGGCGAGCCGCGGTCGAGGAACACCAGCACCGCCGGGATCATCAGGATGCGCAAGAACGTGAGCAGGTTGGGGAGGTTCTTGGCGTCTTCCCAGAGCGTCCGTCGCTCTGCCGCGCGCTGGGCTCGGCGCTCCTCACGGGCCAGCTTGCGCTCGCGCCGCTGGGCCTGGCTCGCCGCTCGACGCGCCTTCGCGCGGGCGATGCGCGCGGCGCTCTTGCTCTTGCGGCTGACGGCCTCCGCCATGGTGCGCGGGAGGTTACCGCGTTCGCCGCTCCTCCGACAGCCCACCCTGCGCGGCAGCCCCGGGAGCCCTCGGTGGCGGCCAGCGGTTCTCGTTGTGGCACGCGAGCACTCGTGCATAAGGAGTCGTCATGCGTTTCGTGTTTGTGATGGACACGCTCGATCGCGTCCATCCCGAGAAGGACACCACCTTCGGCTTCATCGAGTCGGCCACCGAGCGCGGCCACCGCTGTGAGCACTGCCTCATCCACGAGGTGGAGCTGCTCGACGGGGCGGTGAGCGCCCCGGTCCGCGCGCTCCACGTCGCGCGCGAAGGCCTGTCCCTGGGGGCGGCGCGTGAGCGGCTCGCGTTCGCGGAGGCCGACGCGGTGTTCATCCGCAAGGATCCGCCGTTCAACGACGCGTACTACTACGCCACCCTGCTGCTCGAGCACGTGCGCCACGAGACGCTGATCGTCAACGATCCGCGCGGCCTGCGGGAGGCGAACGAGAAGCTCTACGCGCTGCAGTTCGCGGACCACATGCCGAGCACCATCGTCACCAGCGATCGGGCCGCCATCCACGAGTTCGTGATCGCGGTGGGGGGGGCGGCGGTGATCAAGCCGCTCGACGGGATGGGAGGCTTCGGCGTGATGGCGCTGCGATTGGGCGACGCCAACAACAAGGCCATCGTCGACATGTTGACGCTGGAGGGGACGCGGCTCGCCGAGGTGCAGGCGTTCATCCCCGAGGTGAGCGAAGGCGACAAGCGCGTGCTCCTCCTCGACGGCGAGCCCCTCGGAGCGATCCTGCGGGTGCCGCAGGGGGGCGATCTGCGCGCCAACATCCACGTTGGGGGCAGCGTGGTGCCCACCGAGCTGACCGACAAGGAGCGCGCGCTGGTCGAAGCGATCGCCCCGCGCCTCCGCGCCGACGGGCTGTTCTTCGTCGGGCTCGATCTGGTGGGGGAGAAGCTCACCGAGGTGAACGTGACCAGCCCCACCGGGATCCGCGAGCTGAGCAAGTTCACGAACGAGCGTGTGAGCGACCGCGTCATCGCGTGGGTCGAACGACGCGTCGCCGGCTGAGCTTCGAAACTTGGCCCGCGGTCGTCGTCCGTGCTCAGCATGGACGATGAGCGACACGCCCCGCTGCGCCGTGTGCCCCGAGCCCGAAGCCCACGCTCGTATCTTCGTGGGCGGGGAGCCGATGTTCGTTTGCACCGCGCACGCCGAGCTGCTCGGGGCGCAGGTGTTCACCGAGCGCGAGGCCTTCGCGGCGCGGCTCGAGGCGTTGGGGCTCGAGCCGCGCAAGCGCCGTGAGCGACGCCGTGGCGAACGACGGATGTTCCCCCGACCCGAGGGGCGACGCCTCGGCGACGGCCGCCGGGCGGACGACACCTCGGGTTAGGCTCGCGTCAGTTGCAGTCCCACGTGCTGCCGAAGCAGCTGCACTCGGTGGCGCCGTAGGGGCAGTGAAGGCCGCCGAGGCCGCTGCAGTCGCCGTTGTCGGCTGGCTCGGTGGCGGGGCACTCCTCGCAGTTCCAGTCACCTTGGGAGCAAAAACACTGGGTCGCGCCGTAGACGCAGCGAGAGTTGTTGAATCCACCGCAGCTGGACGCATCGGCGGGTTCGGTGGCCGGACAGCTGTCGCAGCTGAAGTCGCCTCCCCAGCACTCGCACTGGGTGTTGCCGTAGGGGCAGAACAGGCCCGACTCCGCGCACAGGTCGTCGTCGGCGGGCTGGGTGAGCGGACAGCCTCCCTGGCCTCCGCCACCCCCAGCGCCCCCGGCGCCGCCGTCGCCGCCGGCCGCGTTCCCTCCGCCGCCGCTCCCGCCGGGGCCGGCGCCCCCCGGTCCCGCGCCACCGGGGCCGGGGCCTGGACCGGGGCCCGGTCCGGTGCCGCCAGCGCCGCCAGGACCCGGACCCACGGTGGTGCCGCCGGCGCCTTCCCCGCGGTAGACGCCGAAGTCGAGCGTGCAGGCGTACAAGAGGAGCGCGCCGCCCGCGGTGAGGCACGCCATGCGCATGTTCATCGAAGCCGTCATGTGATTCTCACGTCTCGCCGCCGTCGCGGCAGTTAGAACGTTCCCCCGACCATCGCTCCGCCGGGGAGCGGCGCGATGTACACGCCCACGTCGGGCTTGGTGTCGTCGTCCGCGTCGGGGGCGAACCACCAGAGCGCAGCCCCGCCGACGACGAGCGCAGCGCCGACCACGACCATCACGTTGGTGGCCACCTGCAGGCTCTCGCCCGACGAGATCTCGTCTTCCCGCTGCGGACAGGGAGCAGCGCCGCAGGCGGCCGCGAGATCATCGAACTTCGACTGCGCCGCGGCGCCGAGCCCGCCCGCGATGGCGAAGCTCACGATGCCGGCGCCGGCCACCGCGTAGGCGGTGATGCGAAACGGCGTGAGCCACTGGATGCCCGCCGAGTCGTCCTTCTCGGGCTCGGGCTCGAGCGGCTGCGGTGGCGCGAGCCGCACCCGGTGGGTCTGGCCAGCGACCACGCTCACCGTCTCGGTGATCGGCTGCCCCGAGCCCGTCTGCAGCACCAGCTCGTTGTTGCCAGGGTTGGCGGGGATGGGGCCGTTCCAACGCTGCCGCTCGATCGGCCGGCCGGCGACCGTCAGCGACACCCCTTCGCCTTCGATCGACAAGAGGAGAAAGCCGATCTGCGCCATCAGCTCGTCGCGCTTGGCGCGGGCGTTCTCGGCCGCTTTGGCGTACTTCGGATCGGTGGCGGCGGCGGCGTCGGCCTCGGCGGCCACCTCCCCGAAGTGCTCGTAGGCCTGCGCGAGCTGCCCCAACTCCTTCATGGCCATCGCCATCATGTGGTGGCTGTTGGGACTGGCCACGATGTCGTAGGAGGCCTGGAAGAGCTTCAGCGCGTCGGCGTGGCGACCCTCGTCGTAGGCCGTGCGACCCTCCACGTAGGGCCCTTTCGCCGCCTCTTTTTGCTCTTCGGTCGCGCTCGCGATCGGAGCCCCCTTGGCCCACGCGCCGGCTGGGAACAGCAGCACGAGCGCCAGCATCAAACAACCCAGATGCTTCTTCATTCGATACCCCGGTCTCGCATCATACAGGAGTGGCGCCGGTGGGGCGAAAAGGCTCAGAATGTGACCCCGAGGCTGAGCGATCCCAGGATGTTCACGCGCCCACCACGCCCGAAGCCGGCCCCCTCGAAGTAGGTGACCACGGCGCCAGGGAGATCGGTGTCTTCGTCGCATGGGGCGGCGCCGGTCTGGAGCTCCTCGGTGGTGCAGGGGTTGATGCGCAGCGTCTTCTCTTGCGCCACCGCGACGCCCACGCCGAGGCTGCCGGTGAGCGCGAAGCCACCATTGTCACCAAATACGGCGCTATTTCCAAGCATCAGCCCGAGGATGAAGCTCGACACGGTGGAGGTGCAGGTGCCCTTGCCCGACGCGGGATCGCAGATCGCGGGATCGCCGTCGGGTTTGCCGAAGTACCGCTCGCCGTCGAGGTCGCCGCGGAAAATGGTGGCTTCGAAGTGCTGGTAGCCGGCGTGAGCCTTGAGGAAGAAGCCGCGCAGCGCGTCACCCTGGACGTACCAGCCGAAACGGAGCGCGATGTCGACGCCGCTCTCGTCGATGCCGTCGGCGAAGTTGTCGAAGATCCACGACGGCACCACCTCGATCGCGAGCGGGAGCGAGCCGAGGGCGATCTCTCCCTCGAGGGTGACCTGTCCGCTGATGAGATCGAACGGATCGTAACGGATCGACCACAAGCAGCAGCCCTTGGGTGGCGGCTCGGCGGGGCGCAGGGGCGGGGCGCCGTAGGGGCGGCCCTGGCCGTAAGGTGCGGGGCCGTAGGGCGCCGGGCCGTAGTCGTCGGGGGGCGCTGGAGGCGTGTAGGGCTGGGGGCCGTAGGGCTGAGGCCCGTACGGCTGAGGCTCGTACGGTTGGGGGTAGGGCTGCGGTGGGGGGTAGGGCTGAGGTGGGGGCGGGGGCGGCTCTCCGGCGGGGTCTCCGCCGGTGGAGGGCTCTGCTTCCCGAGGCCCCTCGTCTTCGGGCGCGGCTGCCGGCTCGGCAGGCTCGGGGGGGGGTGACGGTTGCGCGCGCGCGGAGCTCGGTGCGAGCAGCGCAAGCGCGACGACGGCTTGGGAGAGGCGATGCACGACCAACCCCCCGAGCCTACCCCGGTGCGCCGCGGCGCGCGGCGGCTTTCTTGCGCTTGTTGTGCCCGCGGCGTCGGCGCGCGGCGGGAGCGAGCGCATAACGTGCCCCGCGGCGCACACCGTCACGAACCACCGCGCCTTCTTCCACGAGCAGGCTCATCGGATGGGTGATCTGCCGCGACGTGAGCCCAAGGGTGGCCGCCACCGAGCCGATCGACACCGGCTCGCTGCGCGTCCCGAGCTCGGCCACGATGCGCGCCTTCACCTTCTCGAGCGCGTCGCTGGTGCGGCGCACGCGTTTGCTCTCATCGTCTGAGGACGGCTCCTCCGCCCGCGCCTCGTCCCAGGCGCCGTGGCGGTCGAGGAGGGCGACGATGTCGTCGGCGAAGTCGCGGGCGAGCCGCCGCAGCTCGCGCCGGAGCGCGGCGCGGGTCGGCTTGTGCTCGTCACTCACGCCGCGCTGCCTTGTGCTGCTCGTAGAGATCCATGAGCGCGTAGTACTGCCAACGGCCGAGCACCGCGCCGCCGTTGCCGGTGGGGTGTACCAGATCCGGGCTCCCGAGGTTCGACTGCACCCACGACCACATCGAGCCGGCGCCTCCCATCACCTTGAACTGGTTCCAGAACGCCCAGCCATGCTCCGCGGCGATGCGCTTCTGGGCCTCGACCATCTTCGGCACGTAAGGGTGCGAGTGTCCCTGCCCGGCCTTCTTGGTGGCCATGTCGGGAGGGCCCACGAGCATGTAAGAGGCCTCGGGGACCGCCTTCTCGATCTGCTTCATCACCGCGACCAGCGTCTTCTCGTAGTCTTCGATGTCGTACGCCCAGCCGTCGGCGACCTCGTTGGAGCCGAAGGCGAGGCTCACCAGATCGGGCTTCGCCTGCTGGAGCGTGCGACCCCAGTGCTCGTCGTCCTGCTTGTCGAGGAAGCGCACCCGCGCGCCCGTGATCCCGAGCGCGCTGAGCGTGACGCCGGGGACATCGCGCTCCATGCGGATCCCGAAGACGCGCACCTGCCCGTCGCCCACCGACTCCACCTTCAGCTTGTGAGGGCCGTCGGGCACGTTCACCGTGTGCCAGGCCACGCCGAGCTCTCCGGCGGTGCTCAGCGTGCCCTGCTCCTTGTCGTCGACGAACAGGCGCAGGGTGCCGCCGCCCGGCTGACGCAGGAACTCGATCTCGAATCGGGACACGCTCCGTCCCCACTTCTCGAGATCGGCGGTGCCGAACTCGGTCCACACCGACGCGTGAGGGGTGACGAACGACGCACAGCCGAGCCCGTAGAAGCCATCCTCGGCGTAGGGGCCCACGCAGGTCGAGCGTTCCCACGCCGCGGTGGCGGTGCGCGACACGTCGATGTGGAAGAAGCCCTTCCAGGCGTTGGCGATGATCGCGTAGCCGTGGCCGGCGTCGCCGAAGCGATCCTGCAGCTTGCGCCGCAGCATGCCGCTGACGAAGTCGGAGGCCACGATGGAGTCGCCGTAGTAGAGGATGCGGGCGGTGGCGCCGGGCTCCTTGTTCTCGACGCGCATGAGCTTGTCGAAGAACTTGGTCAAGGCTTTGCCGGAGGGATCGTCGATGGGGATGCGAGGCTTCTCCTCCTCTACCGCCGCCGGCACCTTGATCTTCTGGGTGGCGAGCGGGTTGCGGCTGTCCATCGCCTCGCTGAGCTCTTTGGCCCGCGCTTGCTGATCGGTGGTCTCACCGGGCAACGCGTCGGTGCCCATGGAGGCGGCGGGCATCACCCCGCCGAGCGCGGACACGACGTCTTGGTCGTCGGACTGGGTGGGCTCGTCGGAGAGGAGGCGAAACCAGGCGAGCTTGGGGTGCAGATAGGGGAGGGCCACGAGGACCACCGTGAAGGCCAGCGCCGCGATCAGCTTCTGAGACACGGGGATCCGCGCGCTGAGGCGGGTGTCGTCGCGGGTGGCGCGTCGCAGGTAACGGGCGTCGGCGTCGTGATCCACCTCGAGGGTGGAGGCCAGCTCTCCGAACACGTCGTGCGGGGCCTCGGCCTCGTCGAGCTGCAAGGCGGGTTCCTCGTAGGTGGGGCCCTCGGAGCTGGCGTTGCCCCTGCTCAACACCTTGATGAGGCGCAGCAACAACAGCGCGGCCGCCGCCGCGAAGAACACGATCTGGCTCGTCGCCACGTGCGGAACATAGCGCCCTGGGCTCGGACCGCACCAGTTTTGGCGGAAGAGATCCTCCGTGATCCCGAGGCCCTGGAGGTGTCGAGCGATGGATCAGGAGAGATCCGGACGCCGCGGCGGTGATCCACGCGTGAAAGGTGCGGCGATGTCGTATATAGCTGATTTTACAGGGTTGGAATGTTCCAGTGGCACCGGATCTAGTGGCATGGGTTGTGCACTCCTCGGTCCAACGACCTCGTGAAGCTGGCTCGTTCTTCCGCTCGGATCCCAACATGACCGCTCGACGACCCGCCCCCCCGCGCCCCCGCCCTGCCTCCCCGCCGCTGCGCCGCCCCACGCCGCCCCCGCCGCCCCGCCGCACGGCTCGAGGTCACGCGGCGCCGCCGGCGCAGGGCACGCCGGCCTCGCTGGTGCCCGCGTCCGAGGTCGAGCTCATCGATGAGCCCAGCTTCGATGGCAACGTGACCGCGCCCCACTGGGCGGCTCACCGCGCCGCGGCCCCCCGAGCGGTGGAGCGACCCACCGCTCCCGTCGTCGCCCCCCGGAGCCCCACGGCGCCTCCGGCGCCCGTGAGCCGCCTCGAGAGCACCGACACGCGCCTCTCCCCGCCGCCGATCGCGCACGCCCCGCGCCCTGCACCGGCTCGACCGGCTCCGGCCGAGCGACCGGCACCCGCGGCTCGCCCTGCACCCGCGCGACCGACACCGGCCGCCCACGACGACGTGCGTCGTCAGCGCGCCGAAGAGGCGCGTGAGCGCGGGCGGGCGGCGGCTCGGCGCCTGGGCTCGATGGCCCAGATGACCGAGTTTCACCCCGGTGACATCATCGCGGATCGCTATCGCGTCACGTCGGTGTTGGGCCGTGGGCGCGGTCTGCTCCTCGACGCCGCGCACACCGCGTTCGAGCAGCGCGTGGTGGTGCGCGTGATCTCGCCTGCGCTCGCAGACGCCAAGGCGGTGGATCGTTTTCAGCGCGAGACGCGCCTGCTGTCTCAGCTCGAGACCGAGCACGCGGCCCGCATCATCGACGTGGGCACGCTCCCGAACGGCGCGCTGTACCTGGTGCGTGAATACCTCGATGGCGTGAGCCTGGCCGAGCAGGCCGAGGCGAGGCAGCTCGGCGTGGCGGGGGCCATCGAGCTGTTCTTGCAGGTGTGCGAGGCAGTGCAAGAGGCGCACAGTCGCGGCGTCGTGCTGCGCGACCTGCAGCCGGCCCACGTGTTCGTGACCCGCAAGCGCAACGGCGAGCCGGTCGCGAAGATCACCGACTTCGGTACGTGCAAGGTGATGAAGAAGGCGGACACCGAAGAGGAGAGCTGCACCAAGCTGCTCGGCCTGTCGTCGTCGGCCTCGCCCGAGCTCGTGCGCCAGATGAAACACATCGACGAGCGCGCCGACATCTGGTCGCTCGGCTGCCTCCTCTATGAGCTGCTCACCGGCGCGCCGGCGTTCCAGGGTGACGGGGCGATGTTGATGCTCGCCATCGCCAACGAGGAGCCGCTGCCCCCGAGCAGTCTGCGCCGTGACGTGGACGTGCCCACCGCGGTCGACAACGCGGTGATGCGCGCGCTCAGCAAGAGCCGGTCGCGTCGCTTCCAGACCGTCTACCAGTTCGCCGCGTCGCTCCGCGCGTACGCCTCGCCGCGAGGCCAGCTCCTGATCGATCAGATCGCGCGGCTTGCCGGCGAGGAGCCGACCAGCGTGACCCCCTTCGGCGTGCAGAAGGCGCCGGACAGCGAGACCTCGTTCGCGGTGTCGCGGAGCGTCCCGCCGAGCGAGCCGCAAAGGGTGTACGCCGCCGGGGCGCCGTTCCCCCTCGCGAGCCCTTCGTCCCCCGCGCTGCCGCTCACCAGCCACCCGGCGCCCGCCGCCGCGGCTCCGAGCGCGTCGTCTCCGGCGTCGGCGCCGAGCGTGCCGCAGTACGACACCTACGCCTCGATCCCGGCGTCGCACGCGTCCTACCCCCCGGTGGTCGCGCCGCTTCAGTTCGCGGTGCCTCCGGCGCCGGGCCTCCCCGCCGAGCTCGCCGACGAGATCGACGCGACCCTCGCGCGGCAGGCGCGGCGCGGCGCGCTGCGGCGTGCGCTGGTGGCGGCGGCCGTCGTGGCGAGCCCCGTCGCGGTGGTGCTGGTGGTGTTCGTGCTCGCGCAGGCGTCCCCGTCCCCCGAGGTGGCCCAGGCGGGGTGGGACATCCCGTCGGTGGACGCGGTGGTCGAAGAGGTGGAGCCCGAGGCGCCCGTCGCCGCCGAGGCGGCCTCCGACGAGGCCCCGACGTCCCCCCCCGCCACGCGCAAGGCGAGCGAGGTCGACGTGGTGGCCGACGCTCCGGCGACCGACATCGGCGCGGCCCCGGGCACTGCGCAGCAGCCAAGCGACGCCAGCCCCGCGGTGACGCAGTTCCTCGGCTCGACCCACACCAACAAGCCTGCGCCAGCGGCCAAGAGCAAGAAGAAGAGCGGCAACAAGCGCGAGAGCGCCAAGGCGCCCGCGGCCGACGAGCAGGCGACCGGCACCGGCACCATCGTCGCCATGGCGGTGGGCGCGAGCTGCAGCTTCGCGGTGGATGGGGCGAGCCGCGGCTCGACCTCCAGCATTCGGGTGCAGGTGCCGGCGGGGCGCCACACCGTGAGCTGCCAGCCGGTGGGCGGCTCCCGCCGCTCCAAGAGCGTCACCGTCGAGCCGGGCAAGGCAGCGACCGCCGTGTTCAAGTTCTGAAGGCCTGACCGGAAAAGAGAGGGGCTCTCACGAGCGCGCTTGGGCGTTGGGGCCCCAAGCGCAACGCGGTGGGAGGGGGGCCCCGCGCGCAGCGTGGGGGGAGGGTGCGGCAGCACCCTCCAGCAACTGAGCGTGGTGCGCAGCGCGCCGAAGCGGCGTCGCGTCTTCGCCTTCGTGACGCGGGGCCGCGGGGTGGTCTCCTCCGTGGGGCTCGCCGTGGGGCGTCCCAGGTCGGCGTGGGGGAGCGCGAGGGCCGCTCCGACGGATTGTTTCCCCCCGCGACGCCACGGTGGAAAGCTACAGGGCCAGCGCAACCGCTTGACGAAGCGCGCTCGGGTCGTGACCTTTGTAGAAGGCCATCGCTCGACTCGCGCTCGGGATGCCGCCGTCCCATGCCTGACAAGACCGCACAGCTCGCTTCGCTGCCCGACTCCCAGCGGTCGGCGCTGCCGTCCGACGCGGATGAGGCGCTGCAGGTGTCTGGGGTGCGGACGCGGTCCGAGGCGAGCGTCGGCGACGACGCTCGCCACGCGTTGCGCGACAGCGTCGACCGCTACCTCGACGACCTCGTGGGCACGGCGAGGATCACCCCCGAGGAGGAGGTGGCGCTCGCGGAGGCGCTGCTCGCCGCCGCCGCCGATTGCCTGGCTATCGCTCGCGAAGCGGGGCTTCGACTCGAGCGCGACCCCCACGCCGCCGAGCGCGATGCGATCATTCGCGGCGCGACGCGGCTGTGGCGCTTGCTCGACGAGCACGAGGACGCGTCGTGCGACGGGCGCCGCAAGGGCATGGTGCGGATGGTCGAGGAGGAGCTGAGCGCGGGCTCGGCGGTGCTCGAGCGCCTGCGCGGCGAGATGGCGGCTGCGCGAGAGAAGGCCCAGCGCGCCCGTCACACGATGACGCAGGCCAACCTAGCGCTCGTGGTGTTCGTGGCCAAGTCGTACAAGAACCGCGGCGTGCTCATGGCCGACCTCATCCAGGAAGGGAACATCTCGCTGATGCGCGCGGTGGAGAAGTTCGATCCGGATCGAGGGGTGCGTCTCGGCACCTACGCCACCGCCTGGCTCCATCGCTCGATGCGCCGCACGATTCGAAGTTTGTCGCGCACCGTGCGCATCCCCGAGTCGGCGAAGAACGCGCGCAGTCAGTCGGTGCCCATCGACGAGCCGGTCGGGGAAGATCGGCTCAGCCTCACCGACGTGCTCTGCGAGGACGACGCGGTCGCGCCGGATGACGAGGCGGAGCGGGGACAGATCCGCGAGCGCGCCCATCAGTGCTTGTCGTGTCTGTCGGAGAGCGAGGCGCGCGTGGTGCGTCTTCGCTTCGGCATCGAGCAGCCGGAAGCGCTCACGCTTCAGGAGATTGGCGCGCAGCTCGGGGTGACCCGCGAGCGCGTGCGCCAGATCGAGAAGTCGGCGCTCGACAAGCTGCGCAAGCGGATGCGCCGCTTCGCCCCCACCTGAGTTTTGGGAGGGTGCGCGCGTGGGCCAGCGCGCAGGAGCCGCGGAGACGTTCTCCTGAAGCGCAGAAGCTGCATGGGGGCCGCTGCGGAGGAAGCCGTGAGCCACGATCTTCGAGGCTGTGGAGCGGATCCGAGCGGTGGCATCGCCTGTGCAGTCCCGGGACGAGAGGACCGGGAGATGCCTGCCAAGACAGCGAGACGGGGGCGGGACCCACACCTCGTGGCGCTGCGTGCGATCCGTGACGACGGGCACGCCTACGTGTGGATTCGACGCGCCACCCTCACCGTCACCACGGTCGTCCTCTACGCGCTGCCGCTCGTGGGCGCGGCGCGCGTGGATCTGGTGGGGGGCGCGCACCGGGTCGCGTTCCGACCCACCGACAGCTGGCTCGCCGGGCTCGGCGGGATGCTGGTCACCGCGGTGTCGCTCTGGGCGGTCACGGTGATCCTGCGCGCGCTCCTCGGGCGCGTGTTCTGTGGCTTCGGGTGTCCCATCGGGCAATCGGCGCGCCTCGGCGACAACACCGCGATGGCGTCCGCGGCGCGTCGTCGCGAGCTTCGGGCGTGGGCCGCGCAGCTCGGCGCCTCGGCGCTGTTCGCGGGGGGCGCGGTGGGGTGGTGGGCCGACCTCACGCTCTTGTGGCGGGGCACGGGCGTCCAAGCGCTCGAGGTGGCAGGGATGTGGGCGGTCGCGACCGGGAGCTTGGCGCTCCACGGGCGACTGTGGCGGTGGGGCTTCTGCAGAGCGCTCTGCCCGCTCGGCCTGTACTACAGCGTGGTAGGGAGCGGCGCGCCGCCGTTCGGGATCTCCTTCGAGGAGGAGCGGTGCACCGACTGCGGCCTCTGCGACAAGGTGTGCCCGGTCGGCCTCGCGCCGCGTGACCTCGCGAAGGTCGTGGACGACGCGGGGGGCCTGTCGTTCGACTTCCTTCCCGGCGCAGATCACTGCCTCGTGTGCGGGGATTGCGTGCGCACGTGCGAGCTGGCGCTGAACAAGCAGCCCTTCGAGACGCCGGCGCTGCGTCTCCGCTTCAAGCCGAGCTCCAACGCGACGCTGGTCGCGGAAGCGACGGAGCACGCGCCAGCCCTCGAGGCCCCACCCGAGGCGCCGGTGTGGAGCGACGAAGACGACGAGCCCGAGCCCAGTCGACCGTGGTGGCTGGTCCCCGACGACGCGGGCCCGACCGACACGCCGCGTTCTCCCTGACGCGTCGTGAGGGGCGAGACCTGCGACCGACGGCAGCCCGGTGCACGACCCGGCGGGGCCCCGCCGAGGCGCTTGTTCGACGCGGCATGCGTTCGAGGGTACGCAGGAGCGCATGGCGAAGGCGGCGTTCAGCGCGGAGCGGCACGAGGCGATCGAGGAGCTCAACCCCCACCTCTGGCGGGTGGAGGCGCCGCTCCCCGGCACGGCGCTCCGGCGGGTGATGGCGGTGGCCAAGCGGAGCGACGGTGATCTGGTGGTGCACAGCGGGATCTGTCTCGACGAGCCGTCGATGGCGCGACTCGAGGCGTGGGGCAGGATCCGCTACGTGGTGGTGCCGAACGGGTTTCACCGCATGGGGGGGCCCCGCTACAAGTCGCGCTATCCGGACGCGCTCGTGGTGTGCCCGGCGGGGGCCCGAGCGCGGGTCGAGAAGACGGTCGGCGTCGATCTGACCTACGACGAGTATCCACAGGACGAGTGGGTGCGCCTCGAGTATCTCGACGGGGTGGGGGAGCGCGAGGGGGTGATGATCGTGCGTGCGGACGATGGAGTGACGTTGGTGATGAACGACGCGCTCTTCAACGCGCCGCATGGCACGGGACTGTTCGGCTTCGTGTTCCGACACGTCACCGCGTCGACGGGAGGGCCGCGGGTGTCGCGCCTGTTCAAGCTCGCCGCCATCCGCGACAAGCGCGCGTTTCGGGCCGGGCTCGAGCGCCTCGCGGAGATCCCGGAGCTCTGCCGCGTCGTGGTGTCGCATCATCGCGTGATCGACGACGACCCGTCGGGGGCCCTCCGGGCCGCAGCGGCCGGGGTGTAGGCGGGGGAAAGCGCGTCACGGCGCGCCGTCGAGGGGGGCGGGGCACTGGGGCCGAACACGGCACCCCGCGCAGGCGGAGCCCGACCAGATCGCGTCGAAGCGACCTTGCATCTCGTCGAGCATGCCGTCGTCGTCGGTGACGATGCCGGTCTCGAAGTTACGGCGCGTGTCGCCCTTCGCCCCGAGCCCGGCGCCGGTGAGGTTGGCGGAGCCCAAGTAGAGGAGGCTCCCGTCCACCGCGATCATCTTGAGGTGCACGCGTGGGCACTGGCGCAACTCGAGTGCGTCGCTCAGGGGGGCGGCGAGTCGGTGGCGGGCGTTCACGAAGCGCTGCGACGGAGCGGCGCCGTGGAGGACGCGCACCTCCACGCCGCGCCGCACGAGGTCGGCGAACAGCGTGACGATCGACTGGTAGCGGTTTCGGGCGCGGGCCCGGGTGCCGATCGGTGCCTCGACGTGGACGTCCTTCACGTTGGCGGTGGCGATCCACACCGACACCTTCGCGTGACGGAGCGCGCGGGCGACCAGCTCGTCGTAGTGTGCGCGATCGTGCACGAGGCGCAGGTGGACGTGGCGGTCGAAGCGCACGTCACCGAGTGTCGGCCACTCGCCCCCGTCGCGGCAACTAACCGGTCTGGGCGCGTGGTCAGGGAGAGAGCTTGACGAGGAAGGCGTCCTCGGACGACGAGACGAGCGGGCCGCCCCCGAAGTCGATGGTGCCGAAGTAGTCGCCACCCCACCACACGTTGCCTTCGGGATCGCTGCCAAGCCCCGCGCGGTTGTGCTCCTCACAGCCGAACGAGCGGCTCCACAGCGGGGTCCCGTCGGTGGCGATCTTGGCGATGAGCATCCCGGCCGGAGCGGTGACTTGGTGTGACATGCCGCCGAGCTCGAGCGTGCCGTCGATCGTGGCGGCGATGATGGCGTTCCCTGCCGCGTCCCAGTGGGTGTCGTCGGGCTCGAAGTAGTCGCCGTCGGCGTGGAGCTGCCAAGCGAGGTCGCCGTTGGGATCGAGCGCGGCGACGAAGCCGTCGGCGCCGTTGCTCACGATGGGCCCCGCGCCGAAGTCGATCGAGCCGCTGAAGCGCCCCGACACGAGCACGCGCCCCGCGCCGTCGGCGGTGCCTCGGGCTCGGAAGACGTCGTCGCCGAAACCCCTCGACCAGATCGGCTCGCCGGTGCCTTGGAGGCGGAGGACGAAGAGCCCCGCCTGGACGGCGGTGAGAGGGGCGCCCCCGAACGTCGCGCTGATGTCGAAGCGCCCGATGACGGTGACGCGTCCGTCGTCGCCGATCGCCACGTCGTCGACGCCGACGTCGTTGATGTTGTCGTAGGACACCACCCACTCCGGGTTCCCGAGTGGGCCGAAGCGCGCGACGTAGAGACCGTTGTTCACGGCCGTCTGGGGTGAGGTCGGCGGCCCGAAGTCGACCGTACCGAGGAAGGCCGCGGCGACGATCAGATCGCCGTCGGGGGCCATCGCGATGGCGGCCTGCGTGGGCAGCTCTTCGCACCACTGACGGATCCCGTCGCCGTCGAGCTTCGCCACGAAGAACCGGCCGCCGGCGCCACAGGCGGCGAGGAACGGATCGGGGGGAGAGCCGAAGAAGCCGACCACCGCCACGTTGCCGGCCTCGTCGGCGGCTACGCGCGAGATGTTGTGGGTGGTGCCCGACACCGAATAGGCGTTGGCCCACTGGTACGCGCCCGTGGCATCGAATTTGGCGAGCCAGGCGTTGTCGAAGCCTTCGGCCACCAGCGTCGTCGTGCCACCGACCACGAAGTCGTCGCTGTAGAGGCCACCGATGAACACGTTGCCGTCGCCGTCGACGGCGACATCGTGAGCCCAGACCCCCACGTCGACGTCGCCCCAGCGGGTGCTGAACAGATGCGCTCCCGTTGCGCAGGCGCGGCTGCCGTCACACACGCCGTCTCCCGCGCACTCGTCGTCGGGATCGGTCGCTGGCGCGACGGGCACACAGAGCCCAGGGCTGCCGGCCTCGGCGCAGGCCTCGCAGGTCGCGTCGCAGGCGGTCGCGCAGCAGACGCCATCCGCGCAGAAGCCGCTCTTGCACTCGCCGCCATCCGCGCAGCTCTCGCCGTCATCCTTCGGAGCGCTGCCTCCGGTGCCACCCGAGCCCCCGGTGGCGCCGCCGGTGCCTTCGCCGCCGCCGGTGTCGCAGGTGAGCGTGATCCCGCAGTCGTCGCCCGGGCCGCACGCCGTCGCTACGCACAGCCCGCCGATCAGCGCGGCGCTCGCGGCACAGAGGAGTCGGTACATGAGCGCAGTGTACCGAGTCTCCGGGCTGCGCGTCACGCGCACCCAGTGCGTTGCTGCCGGGCCATCACGAAGGGCTCAGCGGTAGGTCTCGTCTTGCTCGATGCGGCTGAGGACCCAGTCGAAGTCGCCGCGGGTCACCTTGACGTGGCAGTGCTCGCACGCGCCGGCCATGTTCACGCGCACCGCGGCGCCGCAGTTGGGACAGCTCGGCTCGACGTGGACATCGCGTGAGGCGCTGGCGCTGCGGATGAGGGTCCAGTACTCGGTGTAGCGGCGATCGAAGGTCTTGCTGCCGCTGACCAGCTTGCCGGCCTCGTCGACGGTGAAATCCTTGCCGGTGGCGAACACGCGCACCGTGATCGCGTCGAAGTGACGGTCCGACTCGACGTTCGACAGGTGCATGTCGACGATACGGGCGCCGTCGGTGTGATTCTGGAGCCGCTGCCGCTTGTACTCCTCGATCCAGTAGAGCTGCGTCTGGAAGAGCTGGTCGCTGACGAAGGGACGCACGCGGCGCCAGTCACGCGAGGTCCAGCCGTCGTGCAGCGCGGCGAAGACGAGGGCCACGCGCTGCTGAAAGGCGGGCCAGGAAAACTTGGGATCGCGCTGGGTCAGCGCCCCGAAGCGCTCGCGGGCCCCCGCCACGATCACGGTGGGGAGCTCGGTCCCGACCTCCGCGACGGCGCCGGTGAGCATGGGCCCCCGTGTCTCTCGCTGTGTCTCGAGGTGGGTGAGCGCCCAGTCGAAGCGCCCTGGCGTCAGGGTCTCCTGGCAGAAGCCGCACACGTTGCCGTCCAGGTTCTCCAGGGCTCCGCCGCAGTTGGGGCAGCTGTCGATGCTCGCGTGCTCGGGGGCGCGGCTCTTGGCCGCCTTGCTCCGCTGTAGCACCCACGTCTCGTGGCTGTAGTAGGCCTGGGTACGGCCCCCGTGCACCTCCTCGTAGTTGGCCTCGAAGGTGACCTCGACGGCGATGGCGCCCCCGCGGTCGGTCACGTTGGTGAGCTCCATCGCGCCGACGATGACGTTGCGGACGTCGGCCTTCACGCCGCTGCGGAGAAATCTCTCGGCGTCTCCCTCGACGTAGGGCGTGACGTCGTGTCGGGTGCTGCCCCCGCGCGCCTCGTGGTAGGCGGTGAAGAGCGCGTAGAGGAAGTCGTCGAAGAGCACGAGCGAGAAGTCGGGATCGTGCTCGGCGAGCAGGCGGGTCAGCGCCCGCCGCGGGTGATCGGGGGCCACCACGGGAGGCGGTCGCCGAACTACGATCGGCACGACGGTGTCTTCCATCGCGCCGAGCACCCAGTCCTGACGGCGTCGCCGCTCGAGGGCCACGTTGAGCGCGACGTAACCGACGAGGAGAGCGGCCCCGCCGCCGAGCCACAGCCACACGGTGCCAGCGTTGTCGCCAGGGGGGGAGGGCGGCGCTGTGTACGACGACGGCTGGTAGTCGCTCAAGGGATCGGGGTAGCGCGAGGGATCGGAGCCGCGGTCATAGCGCGGCGACGGCGATGGGGAATACGGCGCGGGAGCGGGCGAAGGGCTCCACGGCGCCGGCGCTGGTGAGGGGCGATAGGGAGGCGGAGACGGACGCGGTGAAGGCGACGGGGAGAACGAGCGCGGGGGAGGGCTCGGGGCGGAGAAGCGGTGACCGCCACCGGGCCGAGCGAGCACCGGGGTCGCGACGAGCGACAGGAGGATGCTGGCGGCAGGGAGCGTCGCGAGGGATCGAGCGGTGCGTCTCATGCGACCTCGTCGGGGAGCTCGTTCACATCGTCGGCGCGGCGCGGAGCGAGCGCGGCGAGCGGCTCACCGAGCTCGGCGAGCCCGGCGAGGAAGGCGTCGAAGTCGGCGCGGGCGGTGGCGCGCTCGATGGCCTTCTCGGCGCGGGTGAAGGCCTCGCTCGACCGTGCGTCGGCCAAGCCCACGTCGGGGACGAGCGCGGCGAGGCGTTCGCCGAGCGACACGTAGATCAGCAAGCCGGTGCGCGCGCTCGTGCGGCTCACGCCGAGATCGACGAACGCCGCCTTGGCGGCGCGGTGAACCTGCGTTTGCATGAGGTGGCGCGCGGTGAGCAGCCGCTCGAGCGGTGGCACCACCATGGTGAGCGCGGTGCCGATCACGAAGGCCAGCGTGAGCTCGAGGGGCCAGAAGTCGACGTCGAAGGGCAGCGGGTGAAACAGCAACACGGCCAGGACGAGCAGCGCGGTCACGAACCCGACCAGGTAGTGGGTGTGGCGGTAGCGCCACGAACGCGCGCGCACCGTGACGACCACCTCGGCCCCGGTTTCGAGCTCAACGGCCGCCACCACCGACTTCACCCTCGCCTTGGCGTCGTCGTCGAAGAAACGAGCTGCGCTCACGGCGAGGGAACCTCCCATGGGCGCGGCAGGTGTGCAACGTCTTCGGCTGGTGGCGGTGAGCCGGTCAAGTCTTCAGCGCCAGGTGCCGGTGGGGAGCTCGATGTCGTTCATCTGGAACACCGGGAGCCACACCGTGGGCTCGTCGGGGAGGTACAGCACGGTCACCTCGTCGCCGTCACGGAGACTGGGCTCGTCTCGTTGAAACTGCAGCGACACCGCGAGCGGGCCGTCGGGCGTGTCGAAGGAGAGGTGGGCCACCCCGCTCCGCTCGTCGATGGCCGTGCCGTCGCGGTAGCCGCTCCTGTGCGTGGTGCGACCGTACACCACGCGGACGACCTTGGCCGTGACCGCCACACCACGCTCGGCGAGGCGCAGCTGCAGCGCGGGATCGAGCGCCGTCCGCGCCGGGTCGCGGTCGATGATCCAGCTCGGGCCGCGCACCGCGAGCGCCACCGCTCCCACCGCCATCGCGAGCATCGCCACCGGCACGGCGGGGTTCTCGTCGTTGGAGAGCCGCAGCACGAGCCACAAGAGGGGCGCCCCCACGACCCCTGCCGCGAGGAAGGGGAGGCGCTTGGCGCCCGCGGAGATCGGCGGGTGGTAGGGCCGGGCGTTGCGAGGCGGCGGACCGAGCTGCTCGAGTGGGATGCTCCAGCCCTTCTCGAGCCAAGGCGACCAATAGGCGAGGTCGTCATCGGTCATGAGCCGAACCTAACGAGGTTGCGACAACACGCCACCTGAAATGTGTAGGGTTCGGCGCGCCACCCGAAGCTCATCCTCGATTCTGTGCGAGTCACGCGCGTCGAGGCTCGGGTGGTCGCGGAAAGGCGGTATGGTAAGGCATGTCCGACGATGGTGTCGTTGCCGCCGAGGTCGAGCTCGGGCTCGACGCCGAAGGGCTCGGCTTCGATCCGGCCGAGGTGGCTGCGCTCGCCGAGGATCTCTCGGTGGGCGACGTCCTCGACGGCATCTATCGGCTCGAGCGGACGCTCGGCGAGGGGGCGATGGGTCGCATCTTCGAGGCCCAGGACCTGGATCTGAACCGACGCGTCGCCATCAAGGTGCCGCTGGTCGAGGAGGCCGTGGACGTGCTGATCGCGGAGGCGCGCGCGCTCGCCGCGCTCCGCCACAACAACCTCCCGGTGGTGCACGCGGCCGGACGCCACGAGGGCGTGAGCTTTCTCGTGATGGAACGCCTCCGCGGGGTGGATCTCGACGAGCACGTGGCGGCGCTCACCGCCGAGGGGCGCTCGCTGCCCCTCTACGACGCGATGCAGATCCTGAGTCACATCCTCGACGCGCTCGCCGCGATCCACCAGGCGGGGATCGCCCATCGCGACATCAAGCCGGCGAACGTGTTGCTCTGCAAACGAGGGCCGGTGCTCATCGACTTCGGGCTGGTGGCCGCGGCATCGTCGCGCGATGCGGTGTCGGGCGGCTCGCCGAGCTACGTCGCCCCCGAGATCATCACCGACACCTCCGAGAGGAGCTCCCGACACCTCGCCGATATCTACTCGTTCGGGGTGCTCGCCTACGAGGTGCTCACCGGAGAGGTGCCGTTCGATCACGACGATCTGCGGACGCTGCTCCGCATGCACGTGACCGCGGAGGTGCCCGACGTGCGCGCGCGGCGACCCGATGTGCCCCCCAAGCTCGCCGCGCTCATCAAGGAGATGATGGCGAAGAAGCCCGGCGAGCGCCCGAGCGCAGAGGAGGCGCTCTGGGCCGTCAGCGCCATGGCCAAGCGGTTCGAAGGGTACGAGCTCCCCGCCCGGCCGGTGGTGGTGGTGGTGAGCGACGACCTGGCGCTGGTGGGCAAGCTCACGCGCCTGTTCAAGGAGTGGCTCGAGCCGGCCAAGGTGCGCGTGTGTCGGTCGGGTGACGCAGCGGTCGCGCTGCTCGGCGAGACGGCGCCGGACCTTTTGTTGCTCGACGTGCAGCTCGCAGACATGAGCGCGATGGAGCTGCTCCTCTGCTTGAGCGGGGGCGAGAGCGCGCCCAGGAGCGGCGGGCGAGGGTCGAAGCCTGGGCCTCGTGTGCACGATCCACGCGCGGTCGTCGCCCTCACCCAGTCGAGCTCGGCAGAGGATGCCGCGCTGCTCAAGCGCTTCGACATCCACGCGCTGGTGCCGCGCGACGATCCCCAGGAGTCGCTCGCCGTCATCGTGCGCAACGTGTTCCAGGCGAAGGCGGGCAGTCTCCCCGGGTGAAGCTCGTGAGGGCGTTCGTACGCCGCAGCACCCTCCTCGAAGTCTGGTGTCTTTCGCGCTGTTACACTGCTAGACGCGCGGCTCGAGGGCGAGCACGTTGCGGACGACGGGCTCGAGCATCGCTCCGAGCATCTTCCCTCGGGGGAGGATGGACATGACGTCGAGCATCCGGAGCGCGTCGAGATCGGTGGCCTCCGCGCGTTCGGAGAGCACGACCACCGCGGGCGGGGAGGAGAGCCGCTTGCGGCGCAGCTGCTTGACGAACTCCATCACCCCCATGTTGCCGATCTGCATGTCGAGGAGGAGGAGCTGCACGCCGCCCTCGTCGAGCGCATCGAGCGCCTCCCGACACGAGTGGTGCACCGTCACCTCGAGTTGGCTGAGCCAGAAGGTGAGTCGATGCCGCAGCTCGGTCGCGAAGCCGAGGTCGTCGCAGACGACCATCGCACAGGGGCGCATGGGGCCATCGGTGGTGGGGAGCTGGGCCGCCACCGCCTTGAGGCGCCACAGCACCTCGTCGGTGGCCTGCGGGCGCGCACCGGGGCGCTTGGCCATCATCTCGCGGATGAGCTTGGCGAGCTCCGCGGGCACGTTGGGCCGGAGCACGCGGGCATCCGGGATGGGCGCCTCGGCGTGCAGGCGCGTCAGGGTCGCGAGGTCGCTCGCGTTGAACGGAACGGAGCCGGTGAGCACCTCGAAGGCGAGCACGCCGAGGGCGTAGAGGTCGACCAGGTGGGCACCCCCCCGCACCGTGGTGTGCAACAGCGCCTCGGGGGCCATGTAGTAGGGGGAGCCGCCCTGGGGAACAGGGGCCGCCTTCGCGAGCTCGGCCTCTGCGACCACCAGGCCGAAGTCGATGAGGACGGTGCCGCGCGCTCCGCAGAGCATCACGTTCTCGGGCTTGACGTCGCGGTGAGCGATCCCCGCCTGATGAATCGCGGCGAGCGCGTCGCACACGTCGACGACGACCGCGACCGCGTCCCCGAGGGCGAGGGGCCGGCCCTCTTCGTAGGCCTTGGCCACATGTTGCTCCAGCGTCTCCCCCACCAGATGCTCCATGACCAAGAAGCGCATCTCTCCATGGCGACCGGCGGCGTGCACCACCGGGAGGCGGGGATGACTCAGCGCGGCGAGGGCCTGGGCCTCGCCGAGCAGCTCGGCCGCCGACGCGCCCCGACGCGGGATCTTGAGCGCCACCCGTCGATTCAGGATCAGATCGTCGGCTTCGTACAGCCGCCCCGTGGCCCCATGCTTGAGGTGGCCGCGGATGCGGTAGACGCCGCCAAGCACGTCGCCCTCGCCGAAGAAGGAGACGGAGGGACGCGGCGGGGGATGGCTCTTGAGGTCGCCGTCCGACATGAACGCTCCAAGATACCACCAACGGGGCTTTGGCCCCCGGCAACCGTCGCGACGCGGGCGATGCTAGGTCGTGGGCCGCGGCGCGGTGCTCGCCGAGAGCGGTGCGGTGTGCGTCATCGTGGCGGCCTCGACGTGGCTCCATCGGCCGGCTCGGCGCGCTTGCGTCCGGTGGCGAGGTACATCACGAAGCCGCGTGCGGCGTGGTAGGTGCCGCGCTCGACCCCGTCGCGCACCACGTCCATGAAGCGGCGCACCGCCTCCCACGCGTGCTCGAACGCGTCCGCGGTGCCGCCCCCCGCCTCGTAGAGGCGCCAGTTGTCGGGGCGTGAGCCGCACAAGATCGAGACGTCTTCGCGCGCCCAGGCCGCCTCGGTCTCGAGCGCGACCACCATGTCGCCGCGAGCGTAGGGCGGGTAGAGGCTGATGCAGCGATCGTTGGTGTAGGCCATCACCTCGTTCATGCCGGCCGCGGCGAAGAGGCCGGGCAGTCGGCCGCCGACGCTCTGGTCGCCTTCGCCGAGCGCCCACTTGCCGCGCTCGCAGCGCAAGAGCAGCTCCATGATGGTGAGGAGGTCTTCGTCGGATGGGCGCGGCTCACCTCCGAGCAGCGCGACGTTGCCGGCTCGGTTGTCGGGCTCGGCGGCGAGGAGCAGCCCGCCGGGCCGGAGAACACGCAGCATCTCGTCGATCGCGGTGGCTGGATCGCGGACGTGGATGAGCAGCGTCTGGCACGTGACGAGATCGAACGAAGCGTCGGCGAAGGGGAGCTGTTCGGCCGTGCCCTGAACGTACTCGGTACGGCTCGGGTCGCCTTCCTCTCGCGCGAGCGCAAGGAACGCCTCCTCGCGGTCGACGCCCGTGAGTCGCGCGTCGTGCGGGAGGTGAGGCAGGAGCGCGCGACCCCAGTGGCCGGCACCGCAACCCACGTCGAGCGCGGCCTGAACGCGCTCGAACTGCAGCCTACGCCCGATGAGCGCCAGGAAGTCGCGGTTCCAGAAGAGATCGCGAAAGCCGCCTTCGAAGCCGGCGAGCTCGATGTATCGCTGCGGGTCGGCGTACTCTGGTGCGCGTGCCATGTTGCGCGCCTACCACGCGACGCGGCGCGCCGCGATGGCAGCGCTCGTTCGCGTCTCGGCCTACCGCCGGCGGTGGCACCGACGTGCGTGGCCTTGGAGGGAGAGGGCGTCCGCACCGACGCGCGCCGCGCTCCCACGCTGAGCTCAGCGTGCGGCGAGAGCCCACAACAGCACGACGCCGCACAGCACGACGAGGAACGCGATGGGGCGAAGGCGAGCTCGGCGGCTCGGGGGGAGGAGCGGTAGGGGGCGGGCTGCGGGATCCCAGGCGGCCACCTCTCCGAGCCGCGTGAGCGGATCGCTCGCGGTGCACAGCCGGGCGGCGGCGGTGAAGGCGGCGGCCATCTCCCGGGGGGTGCGGAAACGATCACGGGGTTCGTGGCTGAGCCCGCGCTCGAGCCAGGCGCGGATGGGGACGGGGAGCGACGCGCGGGCGTCGCGGTGGGGGCGCTCGCCGGTGAGCGCAAAATGGACGGTCGCGGCGAGAGACCAAAGATCGGCGCGACCATCGATGCGGCTCGGGTCGCGCTCTTGCTCCGGGCTCATGTAGCCGGGGGTACCCGCGCGCTTCGCGGGCGCAGGTGTCGACCAGGGCACGTCGTGGCTGATGCCGAAGTCGATGAGACGCACGTCGAGCTCGCGAACGGTGTCGACGAGCTGGATGTTGCTCGGCTTGATGTCGCGATGGAGCAGGCCCGCGCCGTGGGCGTGCGACAGCGCGTCGGCCGCTTGCTCGACGAGCGCGGAGGTCTCCTCGAGGCCGAGGGGCCCGCGCTCTCGCACCTCGGTGGCGAGACTGTGCCCGCCGAGCAGCTCCATCACGATGTATGCCTGGCCCTCGGCGGTGACCCCGAACGAGAACATCCGCACGATCCGCGGGTGGCGAAGCCGCTCGAGCGCAGCCGCTTCGTGCACCGCGTAGGCCCCGGTGCGGCGCTGCAGCACCTTGACCGCGACGCGGCGGCCGAGCGCGCTGCACGTGGCCTCCCACACCGTGCTCATGCCCCCGGTGCCGAGCTCGCGGACGAGGGTGAGGGTGGGGGTGAGCCGGTGGCCGGGGCCGAGGGTGCCGGGGGGCTCGACGTCGGGCACGTGGGCCACTCGGGCGAGGAGCGCCTCGAACGAGCGGTCTTCGGTCGCCGGGGTGAAGCTCTTCGGGTCGGGCGTCGGGACGGTGGGGGGAGACAGGGGCGGTGTCATTGCAAGAGGCCCGCCTTCCGCGCGAGCTTGCGCAGTCGCCCCTTGGTGACCACAAAGCGTTGGCGCAGGCGCGCGGTGTGACGGCGCAGCTCCTCGTCCTCGAGCTCGCTACCGGCGAGCACCACCGCGAGCTCTGGCCAGCTCAGCCGCCGATCGATGCGCAGGGTCAACAGCTCGCGCTCGTCGGGCCGGAGCTCGCTGCGGAGCGCACGCATCTCTTGTACGACCGGCGTGCGCAGGAACGTGGGGGTGCGGGTGGGGGTCGGCGCGGCCACGTCGTCGATCGCTTCGAGCGGGGCATGCGCGTGACGGGCGCGGCGTCGGAGACTCTTGTGGGCGGCGTTCCGCGCGAGGGTGTACGCCCACGCGCGCGCCGAACAGCGCCACTCGAAGCCCTGGAGGCCGCGCCAAAGATCGAGGCTGAAGTCGCTGTAGACCTCCCGCGCCGCCGCCTCGTCGCCGAGGCGCGCGCAGAGATATCCCAGGATCTCGGCGCCATAGCCGCGGAGCGCGGCCTGCGTGGCCGCGCTGGCGTCGCCACGCGCGCAGGCCTCGCGGATGGTGCGCTCGAGCGCGTCGTTCGGATCGCGAGGGCTCGTGGTCATGGGTCGAAGAAAAGCGCTCACACCCGGGACAGGCCGGGCTCTTCGTATCAGGAGGATAGGAAACGTCGTGTTGCTCGTCATGAACTTTCGAAGAGCTCGTCGGTCGGCCAACGTGTTGGCGCTCTTTGCCGCCATCCTCGGGAGCGGCTGCGCCGATCCCTATGGCGACCGCTTCGCTGGGCGCGAGAACGTCGGGAGTCCGTTCGCTGGTCGCGGCGTCGGCAGCGACGGGTCGAGCGGGGAGGTCGAAGAAAACGGACGGGAGGCGGCGATCGTCGACGCGTCCTACTTCGGGCGGCTCGGCCCTCTGGGGGCGGTCGACGTGCCGCAGTCGTTCGTGAGCTACGTCGAAGACGAGTGGCGGACGACCGTGACCTTGACCGACGCCATGACCGGGCCGGACTCGATGGTGATCGTGACGCTCCCCTTCCAGCTCCACGAGCTGTTCGAGCCGGCGCCGCTCGAGCCGCTCGAGCCGCTCGACGCTTCCATCGTTGCCTGCGCGGGCGCGGATGGGAGCTTCACGTGGGAACAATCGACGGTGCCGCTTGACGCACGCGTCGAAGCCGACTCCGAGCCCGACGCCCCGGATCGGGTGCGCTTCGTGTTCACGGCACGCTTCTCCGACGTGCTCTCCGAGGTGGAGGGAGACGTGATCATCGAGCCGAGGTGAGCGCGCCGCTTCGTCGGGCTCGAGCGCGCGTGGATGGTCGTTGCCCTCGGCACCTGGGACGACGAGCGGCCCCTCACGCGGCGGCCGCGCGCCTCAGATGTCCTCGGGGAGCACCGGCTTGGGCTCGGTGACGCTCGGGACGGCCGCGCTCCGCGCGGGCGCGGCGGACGACGTGGGGAGCGAGGACGAGGGTGGGCTAGGGGGCTGCGTGCTCGGCCACACGCCCTGGGGTGCGCTCGGGACGCCGCCGGTGGCGCCGGGGGCGAGCTCGGGCGCTGCCGATGGCGCGACCTGGCTCGCGGTGGACGCCGCCGGTGCGGGCAGAGGAGGCGGGGCGGCGCTCGGCGCGTTTTGCTGCCCCTCTGTGGACTCCAGGGTGGGGTCGGGGGCCGCGGCGGGCGGGGCGCCTCCGCGCGTGGCCAGCCAGGCGAGTCCGCCGACGGCCAGAGCGGCGAGCGCGACGAGGGCCAGCGTGCGGGTCGGGTGGCTGGCGGTCGCAGGCGATGCGCTCGCAGGGGGTGATGGGGCGGGGGTGGCTTCTCGGGTCGAGTGGGGGTCGGGCGTCGTCTCTTCGTCGGGGGAGCCTTGCGCCACGGGCACGACGGGGGGCCGACGCGGCTTCGACGTCGCCCTCGCCGGCACACGCTGGGGGCGCTCCGACGCCTGCGGCAGCCGCGGCGGGACATCGCCCGTGCTCGGGGATGGCGCGAACAGATCGGCCGCGAACAAGCGCGCCTCGGCGATCGACTCCCGCGCCGCCTCGTCGACGCTCAGCGGATCGTCGAGCTCGTCGGCGGAGAGGACGACGGCGGCGCCCTCGATGGCCCGGCGCAGGCGCTCGGTCCGCTCGACGCGGTCGTGGGCCACCCTGCGCACCCACTCTCCTACCTCGCGGTGGGAGGCCATGCCAGGCAACGCATCGAGGGCCTCGGCCATCGTCTCCGCGTCGTCCCAGCGAGCGTCGGGCTCGGGCGCCATGCCGCGCAACACGAGCTGCTCGAGCTTGGGCGGGAGCTCGGCGCGAAGCTTCGTCGGCCGGGGTGGGCTGCCGCGGAGGATCTTCTTGTCGAGCCCCGTCCCCTGGAACGGACGGCGCCCCACGAAGAGCTGGTAGGCCAGCACCGAGGCGCCGTAGATGTCGGTTCGCGGATCCGGCGGCTGCCCGCGCAGCTGCTCGGGGGCGCGGTAGTGACGCGACGCGCTGTGTTCCACGCCCCCTGCCTCGAGCCCCCTGGCGAGACCGAAATCGAGGAGTCGGGCGAAGCCGTCGACGCCGATGTGGACGGACTCGGGGCACACGTTGCGGTGGAGCACCGCGGTCACGCGGCCGCCCTGGTCGCTCGAGCGGTGGGCCGCATCGAGGCCGTGCAGCACACCCGACACGATCCGCGACGCCACGGCGATGGGCATGGCCTCCTTGTTGCGACGGAGCTGCCGCAACAGGTGGCTCAGCGACACCCCCACGATGTGGTCCATCACCACGCACAGCTCGCCTTTGTCTTCGAGGACGTCGTGGATGGGGACGAGGTTCGGATGCTTGATGCGGGCGATGACGCGTACATCGCCGAGGTAGGCGGCCACGAGCGCGTAGTTGTTGGCGAGCGTCTCGTGCAGAACGTTCACCGCGATCAGGCGCGCGAAGCCCGCGGCGCCGATCCAGCGGCCCACGTGCGTGCTGCCGAGGTCGTCGCGCGCCACCTCTGCAAAGAGCTCACCGCGTCCGATCTGACGCTGCGGGCCGCGTCGCCCCAGCTCGGTCACGTCGAGCGAGGGGGGCGGGACGCTGTCGGCGGGGATCGCGCTCGTGAGGGAGGGGCGGTCGCCGCCGTCGAACACGAACCTTCCGCTCATCGTGGTGCGAGGCACGGCGTGACGCTGCGATGAAGGGTCGGCTTTTTGGATCGGCTTGCCGCGCGCGGCGTCACGCACCGACTGAATCGAGGGGTGGGAACCGACCAGCGCGTCGAACAGGTCGGCCACGCGAGCGTGATCCGCGGCGGGGGCCGCCGCCTCGAGGGCGGCGGCGAAGGCGGCCGGATCTTCGAAGCGCTGGTCGCGATCGCGCTGGAGCGCCTTGTCCAGCGCCTCGGCGAGCGCCTCGGCGCCGTCGTAGCGGGGCACCTCGCGTCCACGAACCTGCGCTGCGATCGCGTCGTATCCCAGCCCCGCGAACAGGCGCTGTCGATGGAGGAGCTCCCAGAGCACGACGCCCATGCTGAACACATCGGCGCGATCGTCGATGGACTCGGGGTCGTCGATCGTCTCGGGCGCCTGATACGAGGCGCGGTTCTGGTGGCGAGCGAGGGCGGGGAGGCTGCCGAAGCAGGCGTGGAGCGGCCACTCCAGGAGCCGCGTCCGTCCGTCCGCGCCGACGAGCAGCGCGTCCGGCGACAGGCCTCCGCAGCGGAAGCTCGGGTGGCGCGACAGCCCCGCCAGGCCCTGGAGCGCGTCGGCCACGATGCGTGCCGCGGCTTCGGTGGGGTAGTCGCGGCGCGTGGTGAGCATGCGCGCGATGGTGGTGAGGGGGGTGCCGTCGATGTACTGGCTCACGACCAGCACGCCGTCTTCGTCTTCAACGTCGAGGAGCGGCACCGCGCGCTCGTGGAGGTTTCCCATCCCGTCGCGGGCTCCCTCCGCGATGCGCTGCACCTCGAGGGGATCGGCGCCGTGGCCGGTCGCGAGGCGCCTCACCGCGACCACCTCACCGTGCGCGTCGGCACAGAGCGAGAGCTCGCCGTAGTAGCTCTTCGCGATGGGGGCCAGGCGCTCGTAACCCTCGGACATGTCGTCGTGTCACGTTACTACAACGCCCGACGCTCGGCCCAGGTGGGCTCCCGCGCAGGCGCGGCTCACAAGTCGTCTTCTTCGAGATCTTGCTCGTCATCCTCGGGCAGGTGGCCGTGGTCGCTGTCGTGCTCGGCGCCCTGCTCGAGCCGAGGGTCGTCGTCCTCGCCGAGGGGAAGATCGTCGTCGTCTGCGCTCGACGGGTCCCAGTCGCTCTCCGCTTCGTCGTCGTCGGAGAGCTCGCCCCGCTTCATCAACAGCTCGAGGCTGCGGAGGCGGGCCAGCGCGTCGGTGTCGGAGGATGCGCCGGCCTCGGGCTCGGGGCCCAAGGCCTCGGCCGCGTCCCAGAACCGCCGCCGCGCCGCCTCGAGCTCGGTGTCGCTCGCGAAGATCTCCTCGACCCCGTCGTGTTCCTCCAGCCACTCCGCGATCGCGGCCCCGGAGATGTCGACGTCCGTGTCGCTGGCGGCGGACAGGAAGTCGGCAAGCTCGCCGGCCAGGCCGGCCGCCACCGTCCCCCGGCGCAGCTCGATGAGCTCATCCGCGAGTAAGTGCTCCACCATCGCCCGCGCGGCGCGGTCCCAGACGTCGTCCGAAGCTGCCACACGCGGTATGTAGGGCCGCGACAGCGGGGTGACAACGACGGATGTCCTCGTTGTGGCTCGGCGTGCGGCGCGACCTCGTGGGGGTCGCCCCCCACGGCGCGCACATTCTTGCTCCGTTCCAGGCCCGGGACGGCGTTAGGATGGGCCATGTTTGTGACACGTTGGTGGGCGGCGACCGCGCTCTTGTCGCTTTCGGTGTGGATGAGCGGCTGCGGCGGTCCGCAGACGCAGACCGACGATCCGAGCCGCGAGCCGGGGAACAAGGCCCAGTGTCGGGCCGTGCGCGAGCGCGCCTTGCCGTTCGTGGCCGACTGGCCCCAGAAGCAGCAAGACTTTTTGGTGCAGCGAATGAACAGCGGCGTGGTGGTGGTGGCGTACACCTGCGACCGCCTCGAGGTGCTGCCCAACTGCACCGTGGAGGGTGCGTACGGCTACTTGGGGCAGAACGCGGCCACCGAGCTCATCCAGTTCGAGAGCGGCGACGAGCTTCAAGCGAACATGCCGGCGCGGGCGGGGGAGCTGGGGGGCAAGCTGTCGGGGGGCGAGACGTGGGATCTCGCGCTTGTCTACTCCGGCAAGCGGAGGACCGCGGTGCGCGAGGTCACCCGCAGCGAGCTGTCGGGCAACTGCACCGGCGCCACCCACTTCGTGCGCACGGCGTATCTCGGCGGTTTTGCGATGGCGAGGGGGAAGCGCGGCGAAGCGCCGGGGGCGACGGCGCTGTTCAAGTCGGCTCCCGCCGAACAGAAGCGCGGCGAGTTGAAGAGCTGCTACTCGGTGGGACCCGACAGCGCCGAGCCTCAGGAGAACTGCTCGGCGGCGTTGCGGCTCGAGCTGCGCAGCATCGGGGAGATCGACAAGGACCGCGACGAGGCGCGCGCCATCGAAGGCGGCGACTGTCCGAGTGGCACCGTGATGACGGCCGGCAAGTGCGTTTTGAAGTCGGGTGCGTACACGTGCAACCCGGAGGACGCCGCCGAGTGCGAGGCGCAGTGCAGCGCGGGGAACGCCGAGAGCTGTGGGAACCTGGGGTTCCTCCACTTCTACGGGCTGCGGGGAGCGAAGCACGACCACAAGAGGGCGGCTGAGCTCTTCCGGCGGGCCTGTGACCGGGGCGCGCACCTCGGCTGCTGGGGGCAAGCCTACATGCACGAGTACGGCCTGGGGGGGCTGGCCAAGGACTACACGATGTCGGCAGAGCTGCACCAGAAGGCGTGCGACGCGGGCGAAGGGCGGGCGTGTCATCGCCTCGGGGTGGCCTACGAGGTGGGCCGCGGAGTGCCCAAGAGCACGCCGCAGGCGACCCACTTCTACGCGAAGGGGTGCCACGGCGGCGATCCCCAGGCCTGCGCGTCCAAGGGCTACTTCGAGGAGAAGAACGGCAGCTACCCGGTGATGATCCAGTACTACGAGATGGGGTGCGCCGGCGGCTCGCCGCTCGGCTGCAACAACCTCGGCTGGGCCTACCAGAAGGGCTTCGGTGTGCCCAAAGACCCCATGCAGGCGGTGAAGCTCTACGAGCGCGCCTGCACCAAGCTCGGTCACAAGCTCGACGAGTCGCACGGAGCGGGGCTCGCCTGCACCAACATCGGGATCATGTACGAAGAGGGGGTGCCGGGGGTGGTGGATGGGCGGCGGGCGCTCGCCTACTACGAGCAGGCCTGCACCCACGGGGCGGGCTGGGGCTGCCACAACGCGCTGGTCTTCGCGGCCTGGGGCAAGCTGGGCGTGTCTCCCAACCCGACGCTCGCCGCCAAGGTGGGAAAGCGTGGCTGCTACGAGTCGAAGCATGGGCCGTCGTGTCTGCGGTTTGGAGAGTGGCATCAAGGTGCGGGACGACCCTCGGAGGCGAAGCAGGCGTACCAGACCGGGTGCGCGAGCGGCGACTCGGAGTGCTGCTCCAAGGCGAGCCAGCTCTAGCCTCGACGGATGCGACCGCGGCGGCCGGCTCCATGAGCACGACGAGCACGAAGCGGGGCGTCCTCCACCTCGGCGAGGGGGCCACCCTCGTCGAGCGACCCCAGGGGGACGACGCCGCGACGACGCGCCGCGACCACGGGGAGGTGGGCCCCAACAAGCAGGTGAGCGTACGCCTCGAGGAGGCGACCCGAGCGCTCGATCTCGGGGGGCGGTTCGTCGACGAGGGGGAGATCGGGCGTGGGGGGATGTCGGCGGTGCACCGCGTCCACGAGCGGAGCTTGAGCCGCGCGGTCGCCCTCAAGGCGCTCCCCAAGGAGGTGAGTCACGACCTCGCGGTGCGCGATCGGTTCCTGATGGAGGCGCAGATCACCGGCCAGCTCGAGCACCCCAACATCGTCCCCGTGTATGAGCTCGGGAGCGACGACGCGGGCACGTTCTTCTTCACGATGCGGCTCATCTCGGGGCGCTCCCTCGGCGAGTTCATCGAGGCTCGAGCCGAGCGCCACGGGCAGGCGTGGCTCGACGAGCCGATGGAGGTGTTCCTCCGCGTGTGCGACGCGCTGTCCTTCGCCCACAGCCGCGGTGTCGTTCACCGCGACATCAAGCCCAGCAACATCATGGTGGGCGAGCACGGGCAGGTGTACCTCGTGGACTGGGGCATCGCCAAGGTGGTGGGCGAGGACGAGACCCCCAACTCCCGGGCGACCATCGAGCGGCTGCGCACCACGGTGCAACCCGAGGAAGAGCAAGGGGTGGTGATGGGAACGTTCGCCTACATGTCCCCCGAGCAGGCTTGGGGCGACGTCGACTCCATCGACGCGCGCACCGACGTGTTCGGGCTCGGAGCCGTGCTCTACCGCATCCTCACCGGGCGACCTCCCTACGTGGCCAAGCGCACCTCGGAGATGCATCGGCTGGCCCGCTTCGCCCGGATCCCCGATCCCAGCGACGCGACGCGGACGCCGCTGTCGCGCGCGCTGGCCGAGGTGGCGATGAAGGCCATGCGCCTCGAGCGCGAAGAGCGTCACCAGAGCGTGGCCGAGCTCAGAGCCGAGGTGCAGGGGATCATGCGGGGTCGCGGCCGCTTCGAGAGCGCGTCGTTCCGCGCGGGCACGGTCATCTTGCGCGAGGGCTCTCCGGGCGACGCCGCATACATCGTCAAGCGGGGGCGCTGCCGGGTGTTTCGCAGCTCGGAGCGGGGCCGGTCCGAGCTGTTCGAGCTCGGCGAAGGCGACGTGTTCGGGGAGACCGCGGTGTTCACCGGGGAGCCGCGAAACGCGAGCGTGGAGGCGCTCACCGAGGTGGAGCTCCTCGTCGTCCCGGGCGCGACGCTCGCGGAGACCCTTGGCCTCGACACCTGGACCGGCGCCTTCGTGCGCGCGCTGGGGGAGCGGGTCACGGACGGAAACCGGCGCATCGGCGAGCTCGAGGCCACGCTCGGCAAGCGCGAGCTCGCGCTGCGGGCGGCGTCTCTCTTCGCACGGATGGGGGCTACGCGGATGGCGCTCGGGGAGCTCGCGGCCACCCTCGGCGTCGACCTCGAGCGCCTCGCGGAGGCCATCGAAGCCACGGCGGGGATGACGCTCGAGGCGGGCAGCGACGAGACCGTGGTCGCGCTGGTGGGGTGAAGCGTCGGCTCGGTCAGCGGGAGGTGGCGCCACCCTCGCGCGCGTGAGCGCGCACGAAGCGTTCCCAGCTCGCTTGCACGTCGTCGACGCCGTCTCCTCGGGTGAGGGCTACCAACACGTCGAAGCCGCGCCACGCATCCCCCCGCGCGGCCTCGGGCGCCACGGTGCACAGCGCGTGGACGTAACGGCGCAACAGGCCGCGCTCGCGCAGATACGCAAGCAGGGACCGTGCCTGCACGTAGGGCATGCCGTCGGGCGCGGCGTAGAGCTCGCGCTCGGAGATGACGGTGAGCGCGGCGAGGCTGGGGAGCTCGCGGCGGGCGAGCGCGCGCAGGAGCGCGTCCAGGCGGGCCGGATCGTCGGGCTCGAAGAGCGACGCGAGCCCTTCGTCGAGCCACGCGGGCGCGTCGGGGCAGGCCTGCTCCACGAAGGGGTGGACGATCTCGTGGAGGATGGCGCGGTCGCCGCCCTCGAGGTTGAGCACGACCGCGCGCCGGCTGGGGGCGTAGTAGCCGTGGAGAGTGCGCGGCCAGTCGCGGAGGTACAGCCGCGTGTTCGCGCGGTAGCTCGGCGCGTCGGCGAAGGCCCACACGTCGAGCGCGTGAGCGGGAGGGCGATCGAACAGGGCCTCGACCATCGCCGCGATCGCGGCGCGGATCGTGGCCGCGTGTCGCGCGGCCTCCTCGGGGCTCTCTTCGAGCACGAGGACGAAGGGTGGCTCCACCAGCACCGTGAAGCGCTCCGGGAGCCGCTCGCGGAGCATCGCGGCCCGCGCCGCGAGGTTCTCCGGGGTGGCGGGGCCGGTAGAGAGGGGGATGGGGCCGGGCGTCGCGGCGGCCCAGGCCACGACCAGAAGGCCCAGCAAGAGACAGGGGAGCGCGCCGAGCGCAAAGGCGCGTGAGCCCGCGAGCTGCACGAAGGATGAGGACGCCCAAGCCGTCGAAAAGTTCCACCGAGCGCGCTCGGGTCGACGCGCGGCTGGGGGGTTCGGTGGCCGGCGCGCGGGCGGGAGGGAAAGCGGGCGGGACCGAACGCTCCTGTGGCGTTGCCGCCATCGTCCGGGGCGTGCTTGCGCTAAGGTGCCGCTCGTGACGACTCCTCTCGACTGGGAGGCGGCAGCTCTAGGAGACGACGAAGCGGCCGCCAAGCGCGCGGTGCGTAGTATCGACGATCCTGAGCGTTTGGTGCGGGTGGCGATCGGGACGGCGTCGCGCACGGTGGGCAAGCTGGCGGTGGCCAAGCTCGTCGACGCGGCTCACCTCGTGCCGGTGGCCGAGCGCGCGCAAGATCTGGTGGTGGCGAAGTCGGCGGTGAAGAAGGTGGCGGATCAGGCGGCGCTGGCCCAGCTCGTGGGGGGCGCGGTGCATCCGATGATCGCGCGGGCGGCCCTGAAACGGCTCACCGACGAGGAGCTCCTCGGTGAGCTGCTCTGCCGTGAAGGCATCGAGGAAGAGCTCGGCGAGCTGGCGCTGGCCAAGATCGAGAGCGAACGCGCGCTCATCCGCGTGGCCGAAGGCGCCCCCTCCGCGGCGCTCCGAGAGCTGGCGGTGCCGCGGATTCGTCAAGGGGTGGTGCTGGCCCGCATCGCGCGCTCGGATCCGTCCGAGGAGGTGCGCCAGAAGGCGATGGACGGCATCCGCAGCCAGCGCCTGCTCGAAGAGGTGGCGCTGCACGGGGAGCACGCCGACAGCGTGGCGTTGGCGGTGGGGAAGCTTCGGTCGGAGACCATGCTCGTCGACGTGCTCTTCGAGGATCCGTCGAGTCGGGTGCGCGGCGAGGCGCTCAAGCGGGTGGAGGACCCGGCGACCCTCGCCCGCGTCGCCCGCGAAGACGAGAGCTGGCACGTGCGGCGGGCTGCCGTGCAGCGCCTGAAAGACCCGGCGCTGCTGGCCGAGGTGGCAGAGCGTGACGACGCTTGGCAGGTGCGGGAGGTAGCGGTGCGCAAGGTGCGCGACCCGGTGCTCCTGCGCAATCGTGCGGTCGCCGACAAGGCCTGGCAGGTGCGACGGGCGGCCATCGAGCGGGTGCAGAAAGAGTCGGTGCTGATCACGCGGGCTCGGAGCGACGAGCACTTCAAGGTGCGACTCGCGGCCGTCCGGAAGGTCGACGACGAGAAGCTCCTCAAGAACCGCGCGCGCTACGACGACCACGCCGAGGTGCGCTTGGTCGCGGTGGGCCGTCTCTACGATCTGGGCGCGCTACGAGAGGTGGCGCACGAAGATCGCGATGAAGCGGTGCGTGTGGCCGCGAGCCAGCGGATCGAAGCGGTCATGGCGTCTCCGCCCCCGTCGCGCGCGAGCCAGCCACGAGCGGGCGAGCGGCCGAGGGAGGAGCGAGCGGGCGAGCGGCCGAGGGAGGAGCGAGCGGGCGAGCGGCCGAGGGGGCCACGAGCGGGCGAGCGCCCGAAGGGAGCGCGCGAAGGGGCCGGGGGGGGCGCGCCCGGCGGGGGCAAGCGGCGTCGTCGCCGGCGGAGAAAGCCCCCCGCGGCAGGCTGATCGCCGCGGGTATGGATTGCGGGCATGGCGCCGTTGGCGCTAGCATGAAAGGTTACGGGGCGGCCTTTGAGAGACGAAGACGAAGAGCGACAACGACGGCGTCTCGCGACGCCGAAGCCCCGGTCCAATCGACTGAGCGATGCCCCGTCGGCGGGCTCCGAGCCACCGCTCGACGACGACGGAGGCGAGCCCCTCGGCGCGCTCGACGGGCTCATCGCGCTCGACACGCTCTCGGTGGTGTTTCAGCCCATCGTCGACATTCGGACCGGGAAGGTGTTTGCCCACGAGGCCCTCGTGCGCTGCACCGTGCCCGAGTTTCGGAACCCCATGGTCCTGTTCGAGCGCGCGGTGGAGCGCGGCTGCACCGGACCCCTCGGGCGGCTCATCCGCGAGATCGGCGTTCCCCTCTGCGGGGGCGAGCGCCTGTTCGTGAACGTGCACCCCACCGAGCTGAGCCAGTCGTGGCTGGTGCGCCCCGACGATCCGATCTTCTCGCACGACGACGAGGTCTTCATCGAGGTGACCGAGTCGGTGCCGATGACGCACTTCGATCTCTGTATGGGCGTGTGCCGCGAGCTCGGCTCGCGGGGGAGCGTGCACTTGGTGGTGGACGATCTGGGCGCCGGCTACTCCAACCTCCTGCGCATCGCCGATCTCGAGCCCCGCATCGTGAAG
This sequence comes from uncultured Polyangiaceae bacterium, assembly GCA_964401935.1. Taxonomy (GTDB): domain Bacteria; phylum Myxococcota_A; class Polyangia; order Polyangiales; family Polyangiaceae; genus JAPYTK01. The sequence goes on along the minus strand of CAYOAL010000034.1, from coordinate 14,773 downwards.
CTCGATCGGCAGCTCATCACCCACATCGATCGGCGGCCGCGGCAGCAGCGGCTGGTGGCTGCGATCGTGCGCCTCTGTGAAGATCTCGGCGCGGGCGTCGTCGCCGAAGGCATCGAGACGCTCGGCGAGCTCACCGCCATCCGCGACGCCGGCGCCCACTACGCGCAGGGGTATCTCTTGGCCCGTCCGAGCTACCCGATCCCCAACGTGAGCTGGCCCTTCGGCCCTGCCTCCGACGCGGCGGCCACGGCGGCGAGCACGACCATCCCCTGCGAAGCGCCCGAGTGAGGGAGACCGCCGGCACCGGTTGAACGCGCGCCGCGAGCGCGTCGAGGGAGCTCCGGGCGGCGGGCTCGGGGGGCGCTGCCACGGGGGCTGCGACGACCTCGGGGACGCCGTCGGGGAGCCGCCGTCGCCGGACCCTCGAGCCGCTGGCGGCCGGCGAGCATCGCGGCTATGCGGGCGCCTTGGCGATGGGATCACAAAAGGCGCGTCTTTCGCTCGTGGCCAAGCCCTCGAAGAAGACCATCAGCTCGGGGCCGCTCATCGCCATCGGCGGCGCCGAGGACAAGGTGGGGGGACGCGCGATCCTCAAGGCGGTGGTCGAGCGCTGTCAGGGCGGGCCGGTGGTGCTGTTTCCCATCGCGTCGACCATCCCCGACGCGGTGGCCGCCACCTACACCGAGGCGTTCACTCAGCTCGGCGCCGAGGTGCGCACGGTGTGGATCCACGAGCGCGACGAGGCCGCGGATCCGGAGCGGGTGGCCCTGCTCGAGGGGGCCCGCGCTGCCTTCTTCACCGGTGGGGCCCAGGGCCGGATCGTGAGCCTCATCGGCGGCACACCGATGGCGCAGGCGATTCGGCGCGCGTTCCACGCGGGGATGGCAGTGGCCGGCACCTCGGCGGGGGCGTCGGTGATGTGCGAGCACATGATCGCGCAGGGACGGGCGGGCTACGCGCCGAGGCGCAGCTCGGTGACGCTGGCGCCGGGCCTCGGTCTCACGCGCCGCCTGGTGATCGATCAGCACTTCGCGCAGCGCCACCGCATCGGGCGCCTGTTCGCGGCGGTGGCGATGAACCCCTACTTGATCGGGGTGGGCGTCGACGAGGACACGGCCATCATCAAGGACGGCTCGGGGCGTATGGAGGTGCTCGGCCGCGGGACGGTGACGGTGGTGGACGGCTCCGGGATCGATCACACCAACATCCACGACACCTCGCTCCACGAGGCGGCTGCGGTGCTCGGTCTGCGGGTGCACGTGCTCACCGCCGGACACGGCTACGACGTGCACGCGAGGCAGCCATTCTGGCCGAGTCCGGTCCGGCGTACGCCCTCGATCGTGCCCTCGATCCCGCTCGAGGAGCGCGAGGCCCCGGTCACGGGAGCGAGCTCACGAGTGCGCAACCTGCCCATCGACGGCGACGACGACAGCGACGACACAGACCATTCAGACGAGACATCATGAAGCTCCTCGAGACGCGGGTCTACCGCGGGCCTTCCCCCTACGGCTATCGACCGGTGATCCGCCTGACGGTCGATCTGGAGACGCTCGAGGAGAAGCCGAGCGACCGGATCCCCGGCTTCGTTGACCGCCTGGTGACCGGCCTGCCGACGCTCGAGGAGCACGGCTGCTCCTACGGCGAGCCGGGAGGGTTCATCCGCCGCCTGCGCGACGGCACCTGGTTCGGTCACATCGTGGAGCACGTCGCCATCGAGCTGCAGTGCCTCGCCGGCACCCCGGTGACCTACGGCAAGACGCGCAGCGCCGACCGCGAAGGGGTGTACCACGTGGTCTACAGCTACGACGACGAGCGCGTGGGCTTGCGCGCGGGAGAGATCGCGCTGCGTTATCTTCGCAGCCTGTTGCCGCCGGAGTTTCCCGATCACGAGCCACTCTTCGCGCTCGAGCCGGAGGTGGAGGATCTGGCGCGGCTCGCCGAAGAGGTGGCGCTCGGTCCCTCCACGCGCTCGCTGGTCGACGAGGCGAAGCGCCGCGGGATCCCAGCGCTTCGCCTCAACGAGTACAGCCTCGTGCAGCTCGGCTGGGGCGTGCGCCAGCGCCGCATTCAGGCCACCGTCACCAGCAACACCGGGCACATCGGGGTAGAGATCGCGCAGGACAAGGAGCTCACCGCGTCGCTGCTCGAGCGCGCTGGTTTGCCCGTGCCGCGCCACGAGCGGGTGCACGACGCCGAGGACGCGGTGAAGACCGCGGAGCGCCTCGGCTACCCGGTCGTGGTCAAGCCCATGGATCTCTCTCACGGACGGGGCGTGGCGCTCGATCTCCGCGACGCGGCGCAGGTGCGGGATGCCTACGAGAAGGCGCGCGACATGTCGCGCTACGTGCTCGTCGAGGAGCACTTCCGCGGCAACGACCACCGCGTCCTCGTGGTGGGCGACGAGGTGGTCGCGGTGGCGGAGCGCGTGCCTGGCCACGTGGTCGGCGACGGCCAGCGCACGCTCGCCGAGCTGGTCGACGCGGTGAACGCAGATCCGCGGCGCGGCGTGGGGCACGAGAGGGTGCTCACGCGGATCGAGATCGACGACCAGGCGAAGCGTCTGATGGGCCTCGCCGGCTACGATCTCGGCACGGTGCTCGCGGCCGGGCAACGGTTCGCGCTCCGCTCCACCGGCAACCTCTCCACCGGTGGGACGGCCGTCGACAAGACCGATCTCATCCACCCCGACAACGCGGCGATCGCGGTGCGGGCGGCGAAGGTGGTGGGGCTCGACGTGGCCGGCGTCGACGTGGTGTGTGAGGACATCGCTCGTTCGCTGAAGCAACAGCGCGGCGCGATCGTCGAGGTGAACGCCGCTCCCGGTTTTCGCATGCACGTGGCGCCCACCGAGGGGCGGGCTCGTAACGTGGCCGCGCCGGTGATCGATCTGCTGTTCCCCGACGGAGGTCCTGCCCGCGTCCCGATGGCGGCCATCACCGGCACCAACGGCAAGACCACCACGAGCCGCATGGTGGCCCACATCCTCAAGATGGCGGGGAGGCGGGTGGGCCTCACCACCACCGACGGCATCTACATCGACGGCGAGCAGATCCTCGAGGGCGACATGACCGGGCCGTGGAGCGCGCGGGTGGTGCTGAGCGATCCAACGGTGGAGGCGGCCGTGCTCGAGACCGCGCGGGGGGGGATCTTGCGCGAGGGGCTCGGCTGGGATCGGTGCGACGTGGGTTGCGTGCTCAACGTGAGCGCGGATCACCTCGGCCTCAAGGGCGTGAACACGGTGGAGGAGATGGCGTTCGTGAAGCGGCTGGTGGTGGAGGTGGTGCAGGGCGAGGGCACGAGCGTGCTCAACGCCGACGATCCGCTGGTGGCCGCCATGGCCGACAAGGCGGAGGGGCGCATCATGTGGTTCTCGATGAACGCCCAGAACGAACGTCTGCGCGAGCACGTGCGAGCCGGCGGCCGCGCCGCCGTCATCGAGCCCGGCGTGAACGGCGACATGCTGAGCCTCTACGACGGAGACCGCCACATCCCGGTGACGTGGACCCACCTCATCCCGGCCACGCTCGAGGGCAAGGCGCGCTTCAACGTGGAGAACGCCCTCGCTGCCGCGGCCGTCGCCTACTCGCTCGGGGTGTCGCTCGAGCATCTGCGCCAAGGGCTGCGCACGTTCTCCACCTCGTTCTTCCAGTCGCCAGGGCGGTGCAACGTGTTCGACGAGCATCCGTTCCGGGTGATCGTCGACTACGGCCACAACAGCGCGGCGATGACCAAGATGGCGGAGCTGGTGCGGGAGCTGCGGAAGGCGCGGGCCATCGGTGTGGTGAGCACCGCTGGCGATCGGCGCGACGAAGACATCCGCGAGCTCGGGCGGGTGGCGGCGACCGCGTTCGATGTGATCGTCGCGAAGGAAGACCGCGATCTCCGAGGCCGCGCCGCCGGCGAGATGATGGCGCTCCTGCGCGAGGGCGCGCTGTCGGGGGGCGTACCGGCCGAGGCCATCCACGCGGTGTCCGACGAGCTCGAGGCGATCGACTTCGCGCTGGGCATGGCCGAGCCCTCCGATCTGGTGGTGATCTTCGCCGACGATCCGCCGGCGGCGTACAAGCGCGTGATCTACTGGGGCGTCGATCGGAGCCACGTCAACGACGCCCCGCGCGTGCCTGCGGCGGTGCTCGGCGAGCGCGCCGCCTCGGGGGGCCCGTCGGCGAGCGAACGAGCGCGCCGCTCGGAGGGAGGCGCTTGAGCGGCCGCGGCGTCAGCGTGGCGACCCACGGCGGCGCTGCGTCCGCGCGCGCCCACCGCGACGGCTGCGAGCTCGCCGCCCAGCGAGCGTTCGAGGTGCTCGATGACGGAGGCGACGCGCTGGCGGCAGCGCTCGCCGCGACCACCGTCCTCGAGGACGACGTGCGCTTCAACGCGGGCACCGGCTCCAACCTGCGGCTCGACGGCGAGCTGGTGCAGATGGACGCAGCGGTGATGACCAGCGATGGCCGCCTCGGCGCGGTGGCCTGCATCGAGGCGGTGAAGAACCCGATCCTGGTCGCGGCGCACGTGCTCGCGTCGCCGCACATCCTCCTCGTGGGTGAGGGCGCCACCGCCTTCGCCCGTCGGCTGGGCTTCGCGCCGCACGACCCACGAACGGAGACGGCGCGACGGAAGCTCGCCCGCGCGCTCGCAGATCTCGCTGGCGGCGGGGACGGTGACTTCGCGGAGGACGCCGCGCCGTGGCGCGAGGCGCCTCCGGGCGCCACCCTCGCCGAGCTGTGGAACTTCGCGGGCGAGGCGCCGCCGGTGCGCCCGAGCCGCGCCACCGGCGCTTCGGGCGGGCATGGCTGTGACACCGTCGGCGCGGTGGTCCGCGATGCGTCCGGCGGTTACTGCGCGACCGCGTCCACCGGCGGCACCGTCTTCATGTTGCGAGGCCGCGTCGGCGACTCACCGCTCGTGGGCTGCGGTCTCTACGCCGGCGAGCACGGGGCGGTCGCAGCGACGGGGGTGGGCGAGGAGATCGCGCGCCGCGTGCTGGCCAAGGCCGTGTACGACGAGCTCGGCCGCGGCGTGCCCGCAGCCGAGGCCGCCGACCGCGCGGTGGCCGCCTTTCCCGCGGCGCTCGACGTGGGCCTGTTGGTGGTGGACGGCTCCGACTGCGTGGCCCGGGCCAACCGGCCCATGGCCTGCGCGGCCGAGACGCGCTGACCGTCGTCGCCGTGTCCGATGAGGCGCTCTGCGCCGGGGCACGTCGCGTCACGGTCGGGCGCGGTAGCGCGCGAGGTCCTCGGAGGCGCGGGCCTCGGCGGCGATCGCCTCGAGCGCGACAAGCGCGCGTCGGGCCTCGGCTTCACCGCCCCTCGGCACGCCCACGCGGAGCTCGTTGGGCTGCAGGCGATGGCGGTAGAGCGTCAGAAATCGCAGCACCAGCACCCACGGCGGCGCGCCTTTGCCGGCCCCCGGCTCGAGCGCGGCCTCGGTGAGCCAGCGCTCGGTGCCGGTGTCCGGCGCGAGCGGCTCGACGCCGAAAAGCCGGATCCGCGAGCCGACCATCACGAACGCGCGCGTCAGAACGGTCGTGCGCGCCGGATCGGCCAGGGCACGCTCGCGGCCGCGCGCAAGAAGGAAGCCGAACAAGCCGAACCACCCGGCCGCCCAGCCGACGGCCAACTCCAGCGCGCCGAGCGGCGCCTCGAGCGTGACGGCCGCGGCCAGGAACGCATAGAAGCCGACGAGGAGCGTGGTCGTGCCGAGCAACAGCGCGGTTCGCGTCGCGGCGATGGCGTCGACCGACCAGCGGTGGGTCGCCTCGTCGCATGGCAGCTGCGCGAGCACGATCTCGGGGCGCTCGGTGACGAGCGCGCGGAGCCGGCGCCGCGTCCGGTGCTCGACCCTGAGCAGCATGGCGATCGCGACGAGGCCGAGCGCAGGCGGGACGAGCAGGACCGGGCGCGCGAGGAGCAGCTCGCCCCGCGCCACCGACACCGTCACGGCGGCGGCGATCGCGATCGCGAGGTACCCGAGGCTCGACATTGGCCACCCGCCGCGACGACGCCGCGGCCCGGGAACAGGCTACGCTGCGCGCCGTCCCGTGGCGAGCCCGGGACCGCGAGCGCGGCGCACTCCGAGCCGCTGGACTCGGCATTGAAAGCGTGGCCCCATGCGGGGAGACACGGTCGACTCGACCGCGCATGAGGTCCCATGAATCACCCTTCGCTCGAATGTAGAGGCGTCCTCGCAGGGACGCCGGTTGAGACGCGTTCGTCGTCGCGCGCCGCGCGTTACCTCGGGCGGTGGCCCGTGATCGCGCCGCTCCTCGGCACGCTCGTCCTCGTCTTGGCCGGCGCCGGGTGCGGCGACACGCTGGGCGCGTCGTGCGAGGACTCGTCCGACTGTGACGACGGGCAGATCTGCGGCGATCCCCAGGGAACGGACGCGTCGATCTGCTTCATCCCGTGCGAAGGCGACGCCGAGTGCGAGGACAAGGCTGGCAGCGGAAGCACCTGCCAGATCCTCCCGCAAGCGTCCTCGGGATACTGCTCGGCGGCCGACTGAGCGACCGAGGTCTTTTGGGGGCCAGCTCGATGGCTTGCCCCCTCTACTGCGCTGACGGCGCGCGCGGCGTCACCGCAGGCGGAAGACGACCCCGGTGTTGGCGGCCACCGTCACCGATCCGCCGTCGTAGGCCCCGTCCCCGAGCACGCGCTGACCCTGGGGGGGAAGCTCCGCGCCGGAGAGCGTGGCCGAGATCTCGCTCGCGTCGAGGTTGATCGCCACCAGATAGGCGAGGTCGCCGTCGTCGCGCAGGTAGGCCAGCACCGACGGGTCGTCGCTCGCGAGCCAGGTGACCTCGCCGACCCCGAACACCGCCTTGCCCCGGCGCAGGCCGAGGAGCGCGCGGTAGAACGCATACATCGAGCCCGCGCTGGCTGCCTGCGCTTCCACCCCGCTCGCCTCCGGCTCGGCGCCGAAGGGGAGCCAAGGGGTGCCGGCGGTGAAGCCGAAGCCCGGCCCCTCGGCCGTCCACGTGAGCGGCGTGCGCGCGGCGTCGCGGTTGTCCACCACCTGCGCGGTGCCCGGCCGCAGGCCCACCTCCTCGCCGTAGTAGATGAAGGGGGTGCCCGGCATGGTCATCTGCAACAGCGCCGCGCGGCGGTGGACCGTGTCGTCACCGAGGGCGGCGGCGTGGGCACGGGCCACGTCGTGCGAGCCGATGACGAGCGCCTCCTGGGCGCCGGCGGGATGGGTGGCGCGCGCGGCGAACGACTCCTCGATGCGGGCGGCGTTGCCGCTCGCGAAGTGAAAGCCCCAGAAGTAGCCATAGGCAAAGTTGAACGTCATGTGGAACATGTCGTCGCCGTCGCCGTAGTACGGCGCGGTCTCGTCGAAGTTGGTGGGCTCCGCCACCAGCACCGTGCCCTCGTACTCGTCCACGAGCGCTCGCAGCTCTCGGACGTAGGCCTTGGTCTCATCGAGCAGCTCACACGCGCTCGCCGACTCGTAGAGCAGCGCGACCACGTCACAGCGGAAGCCGTCGACGCCGCGCTCGAGCCAGAACCGCGCGACGTCGAGGGTCGCCTCCACCACCGCCTCGTTGCGGTAGTTGAGGTCGGGCTGCTCGGGATAGAAGCGATGGAAGTAGTACTGTCCGCGGGTCTCGTCGAAGGTCCACGCCGAGTCGCCGAACGTCGGGTTGTGCACCCCGCAGCCCACGTCGGGGTGGGAGGGGGTGTCGGACCACACGTAGAAGTCGCCGTGCTCGCCCGTGGGATCGGCACGCGACGACTGGAACCAGGCGTGCTCGTTCGAGGTGTGGTTGAGCACGAGATCGATCACCACGCGAATCCCACGCGCGTGCGCCTCCTCGAGGAGGCGGTCGAAGTCGTCCATCGTGCCATAGTCGGGGTTGATGGCCTCGTAGTCCGACACGTCGTAGCCGGAGTCGAAGAACGGTGTGGGCGTGATGGGCATCAGCCACAGCGCGTCCACCCCGAGCGCGCCGAGATCATCGAGGCGAGCGATGAGACCGGGGAGATCGCCGATGCCGTCGTCGTCGCTGTCCTGCAGCGAGCGCACGAACACCTCGTAGAACATCGCGTGGCGATACCAGTCGTCGCCGGCGAGGAGCGTGTCGGCCTCCGCCTCCCAGTCGCGCTCCGGGAACACCACCTCCGAGGGCTCGGTGTCGCCGCAGGCGGTGAGCGCCCACGCCGTCAAGAGCAGCCAACGACTCGACCGTGCCATCCTCCTCGCATATCACCGCCGCTCCACCGCGCCGAGGCTCGGGCGCGCAGCGGTCGCGAGGGCCGCCGCCGCCGAGCGGCCGCCGGCGGCGAAGCGGGCGCGCTCAGAGGCGCTCGAGGCGCTGCAAGAGCTCGCGATCCGAGAGCCCCGCGTAGTCCTTGTCGAGGGTGCCGCGCACCAGCGCGCTGGTGGCGCCGTCGAGCGCCTGCCGCAGCGCGCCCAAGAAGCGGGGGGCGGCGATGAGCACGAGCTCTCGGTAGCGATGGTCGGTGCGCCCCCGCTTGAGCCGCGCCGCGAGCTCGTGGGCGAACACGTCGGCGTCGTGGTCGCGAACCGCGTCGAGCGGCGGCCGCTCGTGATGGCCGCGATCGGAGACGGGCTCACGGCCGCCGCGTGACGACGGCCGATCGTTGGTGCGCGCCTCGGGGTGCTCGAGCGTCTCCACCACCGACATCTCGTCGCTGTCGCTCACCTCCACCAGCCTCGCTCCGCCTCGGTGCGCCACGACGATCCAGGTGTTCATGAGCGGATTGTAGCCGCAGTGCGTCGGGCTCGCGTTCGCGAAGTGAGCGAAGTTGACGCAGCGCGCCGACGAAACGCTCGAGCCCGGGGGAGCAGGGATCGGACGCGCTCGCGGGGGAGGACGCCGTGAGCCCCCTCGTACGACGGGTAGGACGGCCTCGCGCCGCCCGCTTTCTTCGAGCCCCCCGCGCAACATAGCGATCCGAGTCGTCGAGCTCGGTCGCGGGAGATTCCCCCTTGCTTACACGTGGACGTATTGGCGTTTTCGCCCTTTCCATTCTCTCCGTGGTGTCTCTGGCGTGCGATGAGGACGCCACCTCGAGCGGCGGAGGCGGCTCCGGCGCAGGCGACGGTGGCGGCGGCGCGGGCGGCGGGGAACCGCTCACGCACGACGCCTGGTCGCTCACCGAGGCCTTCTCGGTGGGGCTCGCGGAGGTGGCCCAGGCGCGAGCGCTGGTGCCAGCGGGAGACGGCCACTTCTTCGTGGGCGGCTACGACTTCGACTTCGCTGGAGTGGTGGTGCGGGTCGACGCGCAGGGAGAGGTCGTCCCCGGCTGGCCGGTCGCGGTGTCGACGCCCGACGGTTTCCAGGGTGGCGCGCTGTTCGTGACCGCGCTCCCCGACGGCTCCGCGGTGACGGCGGTGCCCGGGGCGAGCGAGTGGCTCTTGTCTCGGATCGCTCCCGACGGCAGCGAGCAGTGGACAGCGTCGTACGCGACCGAACAGAACGAGTACGGGATGGACCTCACGGTCACCGCGAGCGGCGGTGTCGCGCTGCTCACCACCCAGCTCGGTGCGGGGCTTGCCAACCGTTGCCGCCTCGCGCCCTTCGACGCTGCGGGCGTGCCGCAGCCGGTCTACCTCGCCCCCAACGAGGCCGGCGACGACGGACAGATCGTCCGCTGCACCGGCGCCACCCTCGACGCGGGCACTGGGGAGCTCGTCGTGTTGGGCTACGCAGCGGTCGACGTGGCTTGGAGCGCAGTCCCCATCGAGCGACCGTCGCTTCACCGCGTGAGCGCAGATCTCGCGAGCGGCACCACCTCGCGCGACGTCCACTCCGGCAACACCCTCGTCGGCTCGTTCTCGAGCCAGGGCGCCACGACGGTGCCGCGGATCGTCGTCGACGAAGACGGCGGGGTGTTCGTGAACGAGTGGACCGGCGTCGACTCCCGCGACGTGCACCCGATCTCGCTCCAGGTGCGCGTGTCGGCGGACACACCCGTCGATCGGTGGGAGGCGTCCCGGGCGCGTCTGCTCCCCCTTCGCACCGCACCTCACGCGCTGCTCGCCCGCCAGCTGATGACGAGCGCGCCGATCGAGATCTCCGTCGTCGACACGAGCTTCGCGGAGCCGTTCCCGCTGGCCAGCGCGAGCTTCGAGCCCGGCGCCGACGGCATGATCACCGACGTGCGGGTGCAGGGCGACGCGGTGTGGGTGTTGTGGCAGGCGAGCTCCGTCCCTGGGCCCCGCGTCCGCCTCACCCGCTACGACGCGGCGACGACCGTGGCCGAGGGGCCGGGCCCCGAGCCCGAGCTCCCGGTGGCGACGCAGGCCATCACCGAGCTCGCGAACGTGGACGCGACCGCGGTGAGCGGCGACGTGGCCCGGGCCGTCGCGTCGCCCGATGGCGGGCTGTACGTGCTCACCCGCGATGGCACCAGCTGGGCGGTGGCTCGCCTCGACGCGAGCGGGCAGCCCGCGAGCGGCTCCTGGCCCCACACCTTCATGTTCCCGTCGTTCACGCCCGACCTCGACACCCCCGCCCACCCCGACATCGCGGTGTTTTCGGACGGCTCGTTGGTGGTGGCGACGGTGGGGCAATTCGGTTGGGTCACCCGCCGGTTGCACCTCGACGGCTCGACCGACTGGGAGGCGGAGTATGACAGCGGCCCCGAGGACTATCCGGCGGGGGTGCTCGTCGACGCGGAGGACCGGGTGTTCGTGTACGGCTCCCCGGGCAGCTATCGGGGCACGCCGCACGTCGACTGTTGGGCGCTCCGCTACAGCGCCGGCGGCGACCTCGACGACGCCTTCGAGGTGGCGGTGACGGAGGGGAGCGCTCCGAAGATCACGGAGTGTCGGGCGGGTGTCTTCAACGGCGCCCGCGGCGAGCTGGTGCTGGTGGGGCGGAGCTCCCTCGAGCACCCGCTGCTCGGCGTGGTCCAGGGCCGAGGGCTCGCTCGGATCGGGGATACCGGCTCGGTGGTGGCGGGGGGCGCGCTCGACGGGGATCTGTTTGGCCCCGTGCTCGGGAGCTACTTCTCCCGACCGGTCGTGACCGAGGGGAACCTCCAAGCGCTCGGCGACGGCACGTTGGTGGCGGCCGTCTCGCGGAGCCAGGGTTCGCACAACGCGAGCCGCGTGACCGCGCTGTCTGCGGCTGGCGACGCGCTCACCCAGGGGGATTGGGCGGTCGGCACACAGCACGTCGCGGCGCTCTCCAACGGCCTCATCGCCATCGTTCATCACACGAGCACGGCGCACCCCTATCGCGTGACCGTCAACGAGCCCACCCCGGACGGGCTCGCGTCCCGGGGATCGCTCGAGGTCGCCCAGGACGCTGGCTGGGGCGGCGTGCTCGCGGTCACCGCCGGGCCCGACGCCACGTTCTGGCTCGCCCTCCGCGAGAGCCCCTACCGCGACACGCTGAAGCGCTTTCGTGTGAGTCCGCGTTAGCGCCAGAGCGGCTGCCGGCGGGGGGCGCTCTCGCCCCTCGCCGTGCCGCGCGCCCGCTCCCACGCGAGGCCTCACCGGGCGGCGCGCGCGGCGTGTATGCTCGAGGAAGATGAAGCTCTGGGCGTGGATAACCGCATGGTTCGCAGCGGCGAGCTGTCAGCTCGTCTCTGGGGGAGCGGATCTTCGGGTGGGCCACAGCGCGGCTGGGTCGGGGGGCGCCGGTGCCGGCGGCGCCAGCACGAGCGCGGCGCAGGGGGGCGGGGGCCAGGGCGGGGCTGGCGGGGGTGTCGGAGGTGGCGGCGGCACACCGGGTGACGCAGCGCCGTGTGCAGACGGCGCGACGACCCTCGCCGCCGCGCTCTTGAGCACCGACGGCGTGATGATCGCGCACGCGGTGACGCCGCTGCCGGAGGGGGGATGCCTGATCGTCGGCGAGTACGAGGGCGCGATCGACGAGCTCGGCCTCACGCAGACGACCTCGAGAGAGGAGGCGTTCGTGCTGCGCATCGACGGCGACGGCGACATCGCCTGGGCCAAGCACCTCCTCGCAGAGGACGCCGAGAAGTACGTCAGCGCGCGCCACGTCGTGGTCCACGAGATGTACGGCGTGTTCGTGGCCGGCGCGGCCCCGGGCAACGCCTCGTTCGTGGCGCAGCTCGACGACGACGGCGAGCCCATCTGGCATGCCGAGCTCCTCGCCGCCACCACCCAGATCAACCACATGAAGGTGCACGAGGCCGGCGTCTGGGTGGGAGGTGTCTGCCGCGCGGCGCTCACCTACTTCGATCCGATAGAGACGGAAGGCCTCCCCGTGTTCACCTGCGGCGCGAACAACGCGACCCAGCTCGACGGCTTCGTCCTCGCCTTCGGCCCCGCGGTCCCGGGATCGATCGTCGAGACCTTTCGGTTTCACGACGGCGTAGACAACAACGGCGGCACGGTGGTGCGCGGCTTCGACGTGCGTAACGACAAGCTCGCGGTCGTCGGCCACTTCCCCAACACCACGCTCCTCGTGGACACCGCCACCGTGCTGAACCCCAACAACGGCAACGTCACGCGTGGCTTCGTCACCGTGATCGACGTCGACACCTCCGGCGTCCCCCCCGCCGCGATTCTTCCCGCCGGCGCGGGGGAGGTGAAGGCGACCGCGGTGGCCATCGTCGACGACTCCACCCTCCACGTGGGGGGCACCTTCACCGACGACGTCACCTTGGCCAACGCCATGCTGACCCGCGGCGGCGGCGGTTCTCCACAGGCGTTCGCCAGCGAGTATGGCTACACCGCGAGCGCGGTGACCGCGCTCAACAACCGTTACGTGCACCTCGGCGCGGGCGAGGACGCGCGCGTCTTCGTGCACGCGCTCCTTTTCGAGCCAGCGACCGGCGACACCCTCATCGTCGGGAAGGGCGAGGGGGCGTTCTTTCCCGGGCTCTCTCCCCCCATGCTTCAGCCCTTCGTTCTTCGCGCCACCGGCATGCTGCCCGCTGGTGTGGAGGTGCTGCTGCACGTCGACGCCCGAGCCGCGCCCGTCTCGGTCGTCGACGAGGCGGCCGGCTTCGGGGTCGCCAGCGGTGACGACGGGAGGGTCTTCACGGCCGGAGGCATCTCCTCGTCGTGGCAGGTTTCCCCCGACCAGACGCTCGAGGTCGCTGGCCCCGAGCCGCGGGCGTTCGTCGCCACGCTCGACCCCTGACGCCGGGAGGCGGGGCGACCCTCGCCGATTGACCGACGCCGCAGCGTAGGTCAGGCTTGACCCGTGAAACGATCGGTCCGCGTCCTCTCGTGGCTGAGCGCCGCCCTCCTTGCCGCGACGACGTCGATGTGTGCGCCGCACGAAGACGGCGGCGGTCCGGGGCGCCTCCGGGCCACCCCGCGCCTCCCCGGCGACGGGGGCGCGGGGGGCGGAGCGACCGGACCGAGCAGCTCGTCGTCGTCCTCCACGGGCGCCGGCGCAGGAGGGACCGCGGAGATCCCGCCCGAGGCCTGTCGTTTCGAGCCCGCCGTCGCCTTCGCGCTGCCGAGCGGCTTCGACGCCGAGCAGCTCGACGATGTCGCCGCCGACGACAGCTCTTTGTGCGTCGAGGGGGAGCTGAGCTATGGGCTGCGCGACATGGATGGCGATCTGCGGCCGGATCTGGTGGTGACCGATCGCTGTGACCACGGCGAGGTGGGCACCACCGAGTGGCTCGTCTACCTCCACCAGGGGGACCGCTTCGCCGAGGAGCCCCTCGCGTGGGCCCTGCCCGGCGGCTACGCGCTCGATCAGCTCGACGATCTCGCCGACGACGGCGGGACCACCTGCGTGGAGGGCGAGCTGAGCTACGGGCTCCTCGACATGGACGGCGATCTGCGGCCGGATCTGGTGGTGACCGATCGCTGCGACCACGCCGGCGTGGGCACGAGCCACTGGTCGGTGTACCTCAATCAAGGCGATGGCTTTGCCGATCTCCCGCTCGCGTGGTCGCTGCCCTTCGGCTACGGCGCCGACGCGCTCGACGATCTCCAAAAAGACGAGTCGAACCTCTGCGTGGTGGGCGAGCTGAGCTACGCCACCATCGATTTGAACGGCGACGAGCGCCCGGAGCTCGTGGTGACCGACGCCTGCGATCACGAAGGGGTGGGCACCGAGCACTGGCTCGTCTACGTGAACGACGGCGCCGGCTTCTCCTCCAACCCGATCTACTGGTCGCTCCCGTCCGGCTTCACGAGCGACGATTTCGACGACGTGGCTGGCGACGGTGGCGCGTGCTTCGAGGGCGAGCTGAGCTATGGGCTGCGCGACCTCGATGGCGACTTGCGCCCGGATCTGGTGGTGACCGACGCCTGTGACCATGGCGGGGTGGGCACCGAGCATTGGCTGATTTACTTCAACGACGGTGACGGCTTCGTCACCACCCCCACCGAGTGGTCGCTCCCCGGCTGGCCCAACGACGCGCTCGACGACCTCCAAACCGACGAGGGCGCCGGCTGTGTGGAGGGCGAGCTCAGCTTCGCGGTGCTCGACGCGGATGGGGACCGCGCCGCCGATCTGGTGGTGACCGACTTCTGCGATCACGAGCACGTCGGCACCACGCACTGGCTCGTGCTGCGCGCAGAGACAGAAGGCTTCGCCGCGCCGGCCGCGTTCACGCTGCCCGCAGGCTACGGCTTCGACGCCCTCGACGATCTCGCAGCCGACGACGGGGCCCTCTGCGTGCAGGGAGAGCTCTCGTACGCGGCGATGGATCTCGATGGAGATCGCGTGCTCGATCTCGTCGTGGCCGACGACTGCGACGTGGACGGCGTGGGCACTGGACACTGGCGCTTCTACCGCGGCGTCTGCGACTGAAGGTCCGACCGACATGGCCTCGCGGGGCCCCTCGAGGCGCGGTCCGGCGAG
>CAYOAL010000033.1:0-75028 GCA_964401935.1 uncultured Polyangiaceae bacterium | reverse complement strand
CCCTCTCGCTCTCCCTCGCGCTCTCGCTCTCCCTCTCGCTCTCCCTCGCGCTCTCGCTCTCCCTCTCGCTCTCCCTCGCGCTCTCCCTCGCGCTCTCCCTCTCGCTCTCCCTCTCGCTCTCCCTCTCGCTCTCCCTCTCGCTCTCCCTCGCGCTCTCCCGCCGAGGAGACCTGCTCGCGCTCTCAGCTCGCGGTGTGGGCTCGTACCGCCAACACGGGCACGAGGGCGTGCCGCAGCACGTTCTCGGTGACGCTGCCGAGCACCGCGCGCGACACCCCCGAGCGGCCGTGGGTGCACATCGCGATGAGGTCCACGCCCTCACCCTTGGCCGGCTCGAACCAGCCGAAGCGCGACAGCCCTTCGGCGGCGTTGCCGCGCCGCAGCTCCACCGCGGCTTCGAGGCCGTGCTCCGCGAGCGCGACGCGTGCTGCCTCGAGCGCCGCTTGGCCCTCGGTCATCGCTCCTTTGCCGGCGTAGTCGGAGGCGTAGTGCACCACCGTGACGCGCGCAGCGAGGGGCTTGGCGATCGCCGCCACCCACGGCACCACCTCGAGGGCTCGCTCGCTCCCGTCGGTGGCCAGGAGCACGTGCCGGTAGGGGTTGTCCTGGTGGCTCTCCGCCGCCCCCGTGCGCTCGATGAGCATCGGGTGGTTGCCGGCTCGCAGCACGCTCTCGCACACGCTGCCCCACGCCAGGCGCGAGGCCCCCGCGCGGCCGTGGGTGGCCATGGCGATCAGCGACACGCTCTCGTCGGTGGCGGCCGACACGATCGCCTCGGCCGGATCGCCGGCGCGCTGATGGATGTGGGCCTGGAATCCCTCGTCGGCGAGCTCCTTCGCGAGGCAGGTGGCCACGCTGTCGGGCGGCTCATCGTCGCCCTTGTGAGCCTGCATCACCACGAGCTCTGCCACGCCGCAACGCCGCAGCGGCCGCACATGGGGGAAGATCGTGTCGAAGGCAGCGCGACCATCGATGGGGAGCAAAACTCGGCGGAGCATCGGGGTCGTCATAGCAGGTCGGGGAGGAGGGGGCGCAAGTGGCGCGTGGCCGGGCGGAGCGGTCGCGCGGCCAGCGGCAGCCGCGAGGCGCCGGTCACGCAATCCGACCCCCGCTACTTCGGGGCCCGGGTCTTCTTCTGGAACATGTCGTAGAGGAGCTCGCCTGCGGTGTCGCACTGCTCGCGGGTGAGCACGGGCACGATCACCTGCGCCAGATCGAGAATGAAGCGGGCGTAGAGCTTCACCACGGGGGCGTCGGCGATCACCTGCTGGCGGATGTCGAACGTGTCGCGCTTGAAGGCGGCGAGAGCGGTGAGCGCGTCGGCCCGCAGCTTGCCAGTGGTCTCGGTGGTCACCGAGAGGCGATCGAGCGCGCGTCGAACGAGCTGCAGCTTCTGGGTGAAGCTCAGCTCCAAGGCGTCTGCGACCTTGCCCAGCCCCTGCTCACGGCCATCGGCGGTGTCTTCGCGGAAGCCGAACTCGCCGGAGAGGATGGGATCGGCGAGGAGCGCGCGCTGTTTCGGGGTGAGGATCGCGTGGAAGGCGTTGATGGCGTCGAGCACCGCGGGCCGCGCCCCCTCGCCTGCCTCCACCATCCGCTCCGCTTCGATGTGCAGGCGGCTGTCGTCTGCCGAGCAGCTCCTGGCCGTCGACACCATCGCGTTGCGGAAGCTGTCGTGCTGCGCCTTCGCGTTGGCGAGCTTCACCCGCAGCTCGGCGAGGAGCGTGCGCACCTCGTCTTCTTGTTGGGTGGTGAGCTGCAAGCGATCGAGCGCCTTGGGCAGCGCGTTGGGATCGTCCTCGGCCTCCGAAGCCGCGACCTTGTCGGCGGTGGAGGGCGTGGGCTCGGTCGCCCCCGCCCGACATCCGCTCACCCCCAAGAGCACCGCGATCCCCAGCGCGGCCGCGGCGACACCAGCGACCCTAGCCGCACCAGCCACCCTGCCCACACCAGCGACCCTAGCCAACCCAACCCGCTCCGCCGCCCCAGCCCGCAACCAACCCATGTAAGATCCGTAGCAGCTGAGAGGGCCTCGTGCGACCGCCACGCTGTCGAACGGAGCAGGAGACGCGGTGCGGGCCCCAACCGTCTCACAAACCGTGCGTGCGGGAGAGGCGCGCAGGATAGAGTGGAAGCGCCGCCGTCGCGCGAATACGACGGCACCCGCGGCTATGTTGGCGTCGATTCCCATCGAAGTTGTTGGACCGCTCGCGGCGGCGAGCGTGGTGTGGCGCATCGGCGCGCAGACGCGCGTAACGGTCATCGTCAAGACGTCGGTTGGTTACGAGCCGACGGGGCGCGTACGCGCCGTCGACGCCGACCCCGTCGTTGCGGTGGAGGTGGATGCGCGCGGGAGGCGCTGCGAGCTGGCGCCGTTCCTCCGCGGGGCGCACGTCGTCTGCTTGGGTCAGGCGCGCGCGGGGGCCCGCGAGGTCGCGCTGTACGTGAAGCGGGGGAACACCGTGCTGCTCGAGCGGGCGGTCCCGGCGAGCGCGGCGAGCTCGCTCGGCCCGGTGCCCGCGGAGGCCCGTGAGGGGCTCGCCCGTTTCGGCGCCGGCGTCGTCAGCGTCGAGGCGGGCCTCGACGGGCACCGCCTCTCCACCGCACCTCGCGAGCAGCGCATGGGCCCTTTGCGAGGCCACGAGACGATCGTGCTCGAGGGCCTCGATCCGGAGGTGGCCTCGGTGGCGATCCCGCTGCCGCCGCTCGAGCTGCGCTTCGCCGTCCTCATGGGGGCGGTGCCGGTGCCGTTCTCGGCGCAGCTCGACACGCTCGCGCTCGAGCCGAGCACGCGGCGGCTGTCGATGGTGTGGCGGGGTAACTTCGCGGTTCGGGAAGAAGATCTCGGGGCGGTGCGCGCGTCGGTGGCGCTGAAAGTCGATCAGACGGTGGGCCAGACGGTGGCGCAGACGGTGGCGCCCCCCGACCTCGCGGCCAGCAGCACCCCGTTTTCGCCTCGCGCTGGCAAGGCGCCCCCACCGCTCGCAGCGAGCCTCCACACCGCCGAACCCACCGGCACGGTGAGCCTCGGCGGCTTCATCCAGCCGGCGAGGGCGACCCCCTTCGAGGCGCCGCAGCCTGCGCGCAACGTGACCGCTCTGCTCTCGCGCGAGGAGCTCAGGCGCGCCGCCGCTGGGGGGGCCGTCCCGTTCGACAGCGGCCCGCCGTCGCCTCGTCGACAGCAGCCTCACGCGCCCATCCCCGGCGCCCCCTGGGCCGGCGACGAGCACGCCCCCGTGACCCCCCCGAGCGACCGCGCGACGACGACGCTCTTCGACGCGTCCTCAGAGCCTGAGCGGCGGGTGGTGTCGCGCGCCGAGGTCGCGTCGGAGCCTCACGCATCCCACCCCGATGCCGAGGGCGCGTCGCCGCCGAAGACGCCCGAGGAGCTCGAGCGGGAGCGCCCGAAGGAGGCGTGGGCCCGCGGCCCCGAGCTCGACCACGAAGCAGCCAACGCGCCCCCAAAGCGCGCCAAGCGCAAAGACCTCAACGCGTTCCTCTACCCGCGCAAGAAGCCCTGACCTCGACCTCGGGCACCTTGTTGTTGACTCGCTGCGACCGGTGCGGTCCTCTCCGCGACCCGTGACCGCGCTTTCCTTCCCATCTCGGATGAGCCCGCATGCTCACGGGTAAAGCCCTCCCGGTGGGGCGTCGTTCGCTTCGGGTGCGCACGGGCGCGCCGCTGTGTGCATTCACCTTCCACTGGCAGCTCGAGCCGGGGCGCGACAGCTTCACGGTCGTGCTGAAGGCCACCGCGGACCTCTCGCTCCACGGGCCCGCAATGCTCCGCGCCGAAGCGGATCCACCGAACGGTGACGAACATGTCGACAGCGCGCTGGAGTCGAGCCTGCGTTACCCCAGCGACTTCGCCGTCTTCAAGCCGAGATGCGATGTCGTGCTGCACGGCACCGCACATCCGCCTCGTTCCGTGACCGGCGAGCGGCCGACAGAGACACAGGTCCGGCTGATCTTCGGCCAACGGATCTCCCGCACGCTAGCGGTGTTCGGGCCGCGCCGCTGGGACGAGCGGGGGAGGCCCACCCGAGCAAGCACCCTCGAGCCTGTGCCGCTCACCTGGGAGCACGCCTTCGGCGGACCGGGCCACGACAACCCGGTGGGTCGAGACGCCGAGAGCGAGCTCGTGCCGTGCATCGAAGATCCGGCGCAGCTCATCGTCGATCGCAAGAGCCGCCCCACCGCGGCGGGCGTAAGCGCCGTGCCGCTCCACCACCCCCTGCGCTGGTCGAAGCTTGGCACCCACGACGCCGCGTGGGAGAGGACGCACTTCCCCTACTTTGCCGCGGACCTCGACTGGGCTGCCTGGCAGTGCGCGCCCCTGCTCCAGCAGATCCCCTACGCCGATGGCCGTGAAGCATTCGAGCTCCACGGCCTGCACCCCGACGGCCCCATCCGCGGCGCCCTTCCAGGGGTGCGGCCGCGGTGCTTCGCTCAGCGAACGGTCGCAGCGGGAGCCGGCTTCGAAGAGCTCACACTCCACCTCGACACCGTCATCTTCGATAGCGATGCGATGAAGGTCAACCTGGTGTGGCGGGGGCTCGTCGCCACCGCCGACGTGGTCGCCGGAGATCTGGTCGAGCTGTACGCCGTGCTCGACGACGAGCGCTCGCTCGACGCGCTGCGCGCCGCTTACCACGCCGAGCTCGCGCTCGTGCCGACGGGCGCGCCGGAGCGCGCGGAGAATGTCCTCCGAGCCGAGACGCCCACGGAGCGACGTGTGAGAGAGAAGCTCGAACACTCGGGGATCCCCATCGAGCCGCTGGCTCTCGCGCCCGAGGATGCGCGCTGGACGCCCTCGGGAACCGAGCCCTCCGCAGCGGACGCTCCGGTGTGGAACACGAGCGGCGCCGCGGGGCGTGCGCAGGCCGAGGCGCTCCTCAGAGAGCGCGGACACCTCGCCGGCGCCGAGCTCCCCGGCGCCGATTTGTCGGGCATGGATCTGCGTGGACGCTCGCTGCTCAAGGCCGATCTCCGCCACGCCAACCTCGCCGGCGCACAGCTCGCTCGAGCGAACCTCATGGGGGCAAAGCTGGTCCAAGCGGTGCTCGATGATGCGCAGCTCCAGGGCGCGAGCGTGGATCTCGCCGATCTCACCGGCGCCTCCCTGTGCCGCCTCGGGGCCGAGGGTGCGTCGCTGGTCGGGGCCGATCTGAGCGAATGCCACGGAGCTCACGCCGATTTTCGCAACACGCGCGGCGCCGGTGCTCGCCTGTGTCGCGCGCACTTGGCGGGCGCCCGCTTCGACGGTGCCGATCTGCGCTCGGCCGACTTCTCTGACGCAACGCTCGAGCGAGCCGTCTTCGACGGCGCCGAGCTGCACAAAGTGAGGCTTTATCGAGTCTGCGCTTCCGGGTCGCAGTGGCGGCAGGCCAAGCTGGACAGGGCCCGTGCCGACGAGGCCGAGCTCTCTGGTGCCGATCTGAGCGGCGCGTCGGCCGAACGCTCGGTGTGGGACCTCGGCTGCTTCGAGGGAGCAAAGCTAGAGCGCGCCCGCCTCGGCAAGGCCGGCTTCGTGGGAGCGCGCTGCTCACGGGCGTCCTTCGCCGGCGCCGATCTTACCGAGGCGCGGCTCGCAGGGGCTGCACTCGACGGGGCCGTGCTCAAGGGTGCCGATCTCAAGTACGCCTCACTCGAGATGACCGATCTGCGCGAGGCCGACGTGCGCGGCGCCAGTCTCTACGGCGCCGAGACCTTCAAGGCGAAGACGGAAGGCGCGCTCTTCAACGGCGCCTTCCTTGCCAACACCAAGCTAGGAGCGCGCTCGTGATCATCGACCAGCGCTCGGCGCTGGAGCAGGCCCTTGCTGCGAGGAGAAGCCTCGCCCACGTGAGGGTCATGTTCGTCGACGCTACCGGCATCGACGCTCGCGGCGCCGAGCTCGCGGGCAGCAGCTGGACGGGGTGTCGTCTCGACGGTGCCAGGCTCGAGCAGGCACGGCTCGAGGGCGCGCGGCTCGATGGCTGCTCGCTGCGCGGTGCGCAGCTCTCCGCGGCCAGCCTCGATGGTGCGTCCCTCGCGGGCTGTGATGGCCAGGGCGCCTCGTTCGAGGGCGCCACGCTCCGTGGCGCGCAGCTCTGGCGCGCCGACCTCAGCGCTGCCAACCTGCGTGGCGCGCTGCTCTCGGACGCCGATCTGTCCGAGGCGGTCGTCGCCCGCGCCAACCTGACGAGCGCCAATCTGTCGGGCGCGCGTCTCCACAAGGCGGACCTGGCCCTTGCCGTGCTCTCCCTGGTCACCGTCCGCCGCACCACGTTGGCCGAGGCCAATCTCACCGGCGTCGATCTCTCACGGCTCGAGCTCGAGCTGTCGGATCTGTGCGGGGCCAACCTGGAGCGTGCGAAGCTGGAAAGCACGCGCATGTCTACGGTGCTGCTCGATGGTGCCAATCTGCGCGAGGCGGTGCTCAGCGAGGCCAAGCTCGAGTGTGTGAGCATGAACGGGGCGGACCTGCGCGGCGCGGTGCTGGCCGGGGTCGACTTCGGGCGCACCCGCATCAACGGTTGCCTCCTCGGTGGCGCGGATCTCCGCGCAGCGCGCATGGTCAAGGCCAACCTCTGCGACGTCGATCTCGAGGGCGCCAAGCTCGCGGGCCTCGTTCTCCACCAGTGCTTGCTCGAACGCGTGCAGGCCGCCGGTCAGAGCTTTGCCGGCTGCGATCTGTCAAGCTCAACGTTCTCCGACGCCTCGCTCGTCGGCGCGAGCTTCGAGGGTGCCGTCCTCGTCAAGGCGTCGTTTGCGCGCTCGGCGCTGGCTGGAGCGAGCTTCGCGGGGGCCGACGCGGAGCTCGCCAACTTCGATGGTGCCGATCTCTCCGGCGCCGACCTGCGCCGCACCTCGCTCGTCGACGCGTCCGTCGAGCGCGCGTGTTTGCGCGAGGTGAACGGTGGAGGAGCGTCCCTCGAGAGGGCACGCCTCGTCGGCAGCGATCTCAGCCACGCAGATCTTCGCTCGGCGTCGCTCCGCTACGTCGATCTGTCGCATGCCCGGCTCGAAGGCTGTGTCATGGCTGGCGCGGATCTCCGCTATGCCAACCTCCACCGCGTTCTCGACAAGGGCATCGATCTGTCTCGTGCCGCGCTCGAGGGCGTCAAGCGCACGGATCCGGCCCGGGCCCGCGCCGAAGACTTCATACCGACCGCTTGACCTTCCTCCCCATCGCGACGGAACCCCCATGCGCAGCATCTCCGCCACCATCGAGAGCAACGCCTTCCCCCAGCCGGTCGAGCTCTACGCGTACCGCGGCCGCGAGGCGATCTCGGAGCTCTTTGCGTTCGACCTGCACGTGGTGTGCAAAGGCGGCGAGCTCCAGGTCGACAAGGTGATGGGCGCCCCGGGCGTGCTCACCCTCTCCGTCGATGGGACGGCGGCGCGGACGTTCCATGGCCTGTTCGATCAGTGCGTGGATCTATTCGAGACCGAGGCGGCGCTGACGCGCTACCGGCTGCGCTTCGTGCCCGCCGTCTCCGAGCTGAGCCTGGTCACCACCATGGACATCTTCATGGACATGACCGTCGGGGAGCTGCTCACCCACAAGCTCGGCCGTTCCGGGCTCATCCTGAACGAGCACTTCGAGCTACGCCTCGGCGACCAACACGACAAGCGCGAGTTCGTGGTGCAGTTCGACGAGACGGATCTGGCCTTCGTGAGCCGGCAGACCGAGCACCTCGGACTCACCTTCTTCTTCGAGGAGGTTGAAGACGCTACCCGCCTCATCTTCGGCGACGGCAACCACGCCTTTGGCCCCATCGGCACCGAGGACGGCAAGGCGCCCTTCATGCCCCGGGGCGAGAAGACCGGCGTCTTCCAGATCTCGGGCGCCACCACGATGATCCCGGCCACCTACGTGCAGCGCGACTACAACTACCGCACGCCGACGGTGGATCTCACCGCCATGGCCCAGCTCGAGCGCGGCGACGTCGGCGCCGTCTACGAGTATGGCGGCCACTTCAAGACGCCAGAGGAGGCCGAGCGCATCGCGACCATCCGCTCGCAGGAGCGACTGGCGCAGCGCGAGACCTACGAGGCGCGTTCGGTGATGCCCGAGATGCGGGCCGGAGCCAAGCTGGAGCTGGTCGGCCACCCCCGGGGCGACATGAGCCTCATCATCACCAGCGTCGAGCACAGCGGCAGGCAGGGCTTCGAGGCGCAGGGCGAAGGCACCGCCGAGTACGAGAACTGCTTCACGGC
Organism: uncultured Polyangiaceae bacterium; assembly: GCA_964401935.1. GTDB lineage: Bacteria > Myxococcota_A > Polyangia > Polyangiales > Polyangiaceae > JAPYTK01. The sequence continues at coordinate 66,823 of CAYOAL010000033.1, read as the reverse complement.
CATCTCCTCAGCGGTGGTCTACCGCGCACCGCGCCGCACCCCCAAGCCGCGGGTCTCCGGCTTCCTCACCGGCCTCATCGAGTCGGAGGATCAACAGAGCGAGTACGCCGAGGTCGACGACCAGGGCCGCTACCGGGTGCGCTTCGTCTTCGACACCGTGGGTGAAGGCGAGCGACAGGCATCGCGACCCATCCGCATGATGCAGCCCCACACCGGCGCCGGCTACGGGATGCACTTCCCGCTGCGCAACGGCGTCGAGGTGCTCATCGGGTTCGTAGGGGGGGATCCGGATCGGCCCTTCATCGCCGGCACCATCCCCAACCCGCTCACGTCGAGCCCGGTCAACGCCAAGAACCGCGAGCGCAACATCATCCGCACCGGCGCCGGCAACGAGATCAACCTCGACGACACCAGCGGCAGCGAGCGCATCAAGCTCACCACGCCCTACTTGAGCACCACCTTCCAGCTCGGCTCCCCCAACGCCGCCGAGAAGGGCGCCAACCTCACCACCCAGGGCGCCTACAGTCAGGTGGCCACGGGCGGCATCGCCTCGGCCGGCGGCTTCGAGGCGGCCTTCGCCACCTTGGGCAACTTCAGCACCTCGGCGACGCTGGTGAGCACGGCCGGCACGCCGGGCCCCTGGGACGCGCTGGTGGGAACGGTAGAGGTCGCGACCTCGCTGCTCAAAGCAGCGTCGAGCATCATCACTGCTGACAGAAACAAGATGCTGGGCGACGAGCGAGCGCTGGCCGAGACCGCCAACGCGCAGCACGTGCTCGCCCAAGCGACACAGGAGGGCTGTGAAGACTGCGATACGCTGCTCGCCGCGCTCGCAGCGGACGACGACTACAAGGAGCTGGTCAAGAGCTATCAAGACGCCAAGGAGGCGGAGGACGTGGCCTATCTTGCGCTGATCGGCGTGATGGAAGATCGCAACGCCATCATCATCGCCAACCGCGAGGGCACCAATCCCAACTTCGTGGTGCAGATGCAGCAGGACGTCGAGGACGCGCAGATCGCCTACGACTACGCGCTCTACGAGAACCGCAGCAAGAACGACTACTACACCGGCCGCGGCGACGACCCGGAAGCGACCGAGAGCGTCGACGCGAAGATCGGCACGAGGCGTGGAGAGCAACCCAAGCCTTCGCGCACGGCCCAGACGGACACCAACGCCGCATATCAGGCGCTGAAGGACAAGCTCGCGAGCGACACGGATCCGAAAGCCAGCGAGAGGCTCGCGGAGCTCGAGAAGTGCGAGACCTGCACCAAGAAGACGCGGCAGGCGCGAACTGAGGCGATCAAGGCCAACGACACCTACGCCGAGTCGATGCTGGATCATCGCGCGGAGCTACAGTTTCGGCGGCGGCAGGAGCTCAACTGCGAGCACGCCCAACAAGCCGCCGACAGTGGCTCCATCCTGTTCAGTCCCATCGCCGGGCTTTATGGCGCCTACGCCGATTACAAGGCCGTCCGCGGGGTCAAGAAGCGCTGGGAGTACGCCTTCAATCAAGCAAATGCGTACTTCAAATCGGCCAAGATCGATCTCACGGATCTCGAGACGGCGGGCAAAGCGATCACGCCGCAAATGATCCAGCTGCCCTTCAGGCGCCGCTACGCCAACGTCATCGGCTCGCAGCACACGGCCGCGCTCTACGGCCAGAAAGACGCCGCCGTTTGGGGCGAGCACGTGCTCATCATGGGTGCGGAGTCCAAGAAGCTGCCGACGTCGGAGATCCTCCTCTACGGCACCGCTGCCTTTCCGCAGGATCCGAACAGCGAAGAGCCGACGATTCAGAAGCGCAAGGGCCACGTGTCGATCCTCGGCAACGACGACGTTCGGGTGATGTCGCTCGGCGAGATCGACATCGCCGCCCGCGACGACCTCAACATCGAGTCGAACGTGATCCACCTCACCGGCTGGAAGCGCGGCCCGACCTCGGACCAGGACGAGGCTGTCCTCCACCTGATCATGCTTCCCAAGGGCTGCACGCGCCCTGACTCCACCACGCTGCGCAGCTCCGCCGCCAACAAGATCCTCCTGAACGCCACGGGGGGGCCTGAGAGCAACGTCGAGGCAGGAGTCGCGGTGAGTGCCAGCACGAAGAGCTCGGTCGCGCTGCATGCGACCAGCCCGAAAGGCAAAGGCACAGCCACGATCTCCGGCGCCAAGATTACGCTCGCCCAAAGCAAGAACGCGCTCGCTCAGACCGAGATCAGCAGCAAGCAGATCAAGAGTGCAGTTGCAGGGAACGAGCTGACGCTAACTGCAGAGGCGCTCACCGTCGGTCCGAAGGCCACACCGCAGATGTCCATCAGCCCCAAGGAGATCAAGCTGGCATCGGACAAGGTGACGTTGGGCGGGGGCACGCAGCTCACCATCACGGCGCCGAAGATCGACCTCGGCGGAACCGAGATTGTCCAGGGCAACCTCCTCGTCAAGAAGGACGCGATGGATGCCTCGCTGACCGCGCTGAGACAGGAGCTCGGACAGGTGAGCATCAACCTCAAGAAAGCGGAACAAGACCTCAAGGAACTCTACACAAAGCTCGAAGAAGACGTGAATGAAGAGTTCTACGAGTGCCAAGAGGAATGAGAATGAGGCCGACCAACTTGTACGCCATCGACACCGCCACGACGCCCGCCGTTGACGAGACTCCGCTCAAGCGTGGGGGAAGCGTGGCCATCAGCGACGGTCACGCCCTGTTGCGCGACGCAGCGGGGAATATCGTCATCCGCTTCGATGGCGAGACCGCAGAGGTCACCGCGCCTGGCGAGTTGGTGCTCGCCGCTCCTGCCGGCGGGGTGCACATCCGCTCGCGCGACGACGTGACCATCGAGGCGGGGCGTGATCTGCGCCAACAGGCGCGGGGCGAGCTCGAGCTCGTGGCCGGGCGCATCGCCGCCACCGCGCAGGTGCTCGTGCAGCAGGTGGAGCGGGCGGAGCTGTCGGCGGTGACGCTGGTGGAGCGCACCCGAGACGCCTTTCGCGAGACGCGCGAGCTGCTCGAGACCCGCGCCGGCCGGCTGCGCACGCTGGTCGAGCGAGGGTTTCACCTCACCAGCCAACGAACCACCATGCTCTCCGAAGAGGAGACCAGCATCGACGGCAAGAAAATCTTGCTCGGTTGATCGGAGACCCCATGCCAGGCCCCAAGCTCCCCGCCGCCACCAAGGCCGCCGGCGTCGCCTTCGGTGCCACCAACCCGTGCCTCACCCCGTCTGCGACCGGTCAAGTTCCCATGCTCTATGTGAGCGTCGGCCAGCTGCCGGCCGCCAACGGCGTGGAGGACACCGTGCTCATCGAGAACAAGGAGGTTATCGTCGAGAGCTCGAAGATCCCCAACAGCCAGGGCGACAACCTCGGTGTCGGAGGAGGCCTGACCTCCGGCGTGAACATGAACGAGATCCAGATCAAGCAGGCCACCGGCAAGGTGTCCGCCGGTGGTCAGAAGATGACGCACGTCACGGCCAGGACCGCCCACAACGGCAGCAACCCCAACTGCCCGGTGGGCCTCATCGTGGCGCCCTCGCAGGACAAAGTCCTCATTGGGCTGGGCTGAGCGCGCCTGCGCGCGTGAAATCGAGGCGCGGACCACGGCCCCGTGGTGCGGCGGCCGAGCGACGCAAGCGCGCAGTCGCGAGCTGCGAAAGCGGGCCTCGGCGAGCGCACGTCTGTTGCGGCGCGGGCCCGAGCCCCTCGCGGAGCCTCACTCGCAGCAGGCGATGGGGCGGGCGACGTTGCAGGTGAAGCTGGTGCCGATGCTGCCGCTCCTCTCGAGCAGGGTGCCGCTGTACGAGCCCGACGCGCCGTGGGTGAAGTGGTTGCACGAGTTGCTCGGGTTGCGCCCGTAGCTCGGCACGCCGCCCGAAGACCAGCCGCTCAAGAGATCCGTGCTCGACTCGAGCCACGCGCCGCCGCTGGGGATGAGGAGCTTCGACGCGGACTGGTTGTACTCCGCGGCGTGGCAGACGTGGGAGCCGGGGAACTCGAGCATACACGCGGCGTGGGCGGCCGGGCGACCGCCCACCGCGCCGTTGTGAGCGGCGGTCGTGAAGCCAGCGACCGCGGTCTTGGGCGCGCCGTTGCAGCATGCGAGGGGACGAGCCTGGTGGCAGGTGAAGGTGGTGCCGATGTTGCCGCTCCAGTCGAGCACCGTGCCGCTGTACGAGCCCGACGCGCCGTGGGTGAAGTGGTTGCACGAGTTGCTGGGGTTGCGCCCGAACATCGGCGCCGCCGCTTGCGTCCACCCGGCCTCGATGTCGTAGCTCGACTCGAGCCAGGCGCCGCTCGCGGGGATCTCGATGGCCGAGACCGAGAGGTTGTACTCCGCGGCGTGGCAGAGGTGCGCGTCCGTGAACTCGGCGGCGCAGGCCGCGTGGGCCTCGGGACGGCTCCCGAGCGCGCCGGAGTACGACACGCTGGTGAAGCCGGCGAAGCCCCAGCTCCCTTCCCCGAGCGCGCCGGCGCCAGGCGGCCCCGCGGGACCCTGGGGGCCGGCAGCCCCCGCTGGACCTTGAGCGCCTTGCGGCCCCGCTGCGCCTGGCGCGCCCGGCGCGCCGGTCGCGCCAGCAGGGCCCTGCGGCCCCGGGGCGCCGGTGTCGCCGGTGTCGCCCTTGGGGCCCGTCGGGCCGGCGTCGCCGGTGTCGCCCTTCGGTCCTGGGGCTCCCGCGGCTCCCGGCTCGCCTTGGGGCCCGGCTGGTCCCATCGGTCCCATCGGACCCATCGGGCCCTGCGCACCACTCGGGCCCTGAGGTCCGGGCATGCCGGCAGGCCCGGGGGCACCCGCCGGGCCCGTGTCGCCCGGCTCGCCCGGCTCCCCCGGCGCACCTCTCTCTCCGGCTGGCCCGGCGGGGCCGGCCGGTCCCTCCGCGCCCGTGTCTCCTTTGTCACCCTGGGGACCTCTCGCGAGCTCCGTCGACTCCCCACTCTCGCTGCACGCTGCGAGCAGCGCGACGGACAGCAGCGGAACCCATCCCTTGGCGAAGTTCATCACGCTGCGTGATACGGCGAGCCTTGGCAAGGCTTCCCACGGCGGCCGCGAAGCGAGCCGCCACACCATCAGGTCGCGCGCGACAACGTTGAGCGCGCGCAAAGACACGCACGAGACGTCACGAGCCGCGCGCGCGATGACAGGCTCCGTCGCGCGGCCCGGCCGCGGAGCCGCCGTGGGGTGGGGTGGCTCAGGGGTGGGGTGGGGAGAGCGCTCGCCACGCGGCCTCGCGGCGCTTGGCCCTCGCGCCGGCAGCGACGCTCAAGAGCGGGCGGTCGCGCTCCCACTGGGTGTGCATGGGATCGCCGACTTGTCTCCAGCGCGGCTCGAGGTCGTGGAGGAGCTCGCGCACCGTGTCCATCGCCCCCGCCAGGGCGAGGTGAACGGCAGCGGAGCGAGGATCGGCGGCGGCGATGCCCGCGATGGCCACCGCGGCGGCGAGCACGCGCTCGGTGAGGGGGTGAAAGCGGTGACGGCGGGTGACGTTGAGGAGCCAGCCCAAGAGCGCCGCGTGCACGTGCGAGTCCTCGACGGTGCGGAAGGGCTTGAGGTAGGCCGTGTAGCCGTCACCGGCGAGCAGCTCGTCGTCTTGGACCCGCACGCCGTCGAGCGTCAGCGCCGCGTGGGGGATCTCCGGCACGAACGGGGCGGCGGGCAGCGGCGTCACGGTGACGCCGGCGCGCGGTGTGATGCGCGCCACGCGGAGCTGATTATTGTCGTCGACGGTGCCGAGAGATACCACCACCAACAGCTCCTCGGCGAAGGTGCCCAGCGTGACGAAGCTCTTGTGGCCGTTCAGGCGCCAGCCCTCGGCGTCGCGGCTCAACGCGCAGCGGATGTCACGCGGGTGCGCGCTCCGCCCCTCGGTGGCACAGAGCGCGCGCGGTCGACGGGGCTCGCCCCCAAACATCGACAACGCCGCCGCCTGATAGCCTGAGGCGAACGCGTAGCCGAGCCGGTCCATCGCCGCGCCGGCCGCGAGCGCTTGCTCGGCGGGAGCAGGGAACCGCGCGGCGATGTCGAGGTGGCGCGACCACCAGCCCTCGAGGTCGTCGATAGGCTCGGGGGAGGGAGGCGTGCCCATCAAGTGATCGAGGAGATTCATCGGCCTCGACCGTAGCGTGTCTGGCGGCGCGACATCAGCTGGTGGGGGAGGCCGAGTCTCTCGCGGTCAGGGGAGATCGGCCTCGCAGTCGAAGTTCCACTCCGCTGCGCAGTCGTGGGATGCAGGCGGCTGCTGTCGCTCGCTACCCGCGCCGAGTTGTGCGTCGCTCGACGGACAGGCGCGTGCCCGCGGCGAGGTGGCGCTCGAGCTCGGTGGCGATGCTCGCCGCCGACCGAGCGTCGTCGGCCCAGGCCACGGCGGCGCTGCGGGGACGGCGCGCCTCGAGCACCACCCAGTGCTCCGCGCGCCACCGCGCACGATGCTGCGCGAGCCAGCGCCGCGCCTCGCTCGCGTAATACGGTGTGTCGAAGGGCGAGCGCACCGCGGCGAGCGCTCGCGCGATCAAGGAGCTCATGGCCGCACCGGCGAGCACGCGGCGGCCGGCGGGTCGACAGAGGAGCACCGCCGCGAGGTGCTCCACCTCACCCCAATGCCGGCGCAGCCACTTCCGCGCGTGACCGGCTTCGCTCCGCCAGCTCCGCTCCGGCTCGAGCCCCATCGACAGCGCGAGCTCGTAGGCGTTCCAGTAGTCGCACTCCCCCTCCTCGATCGCACGCAGCGGCACCCCGAGGCGCATCGCCTCGGCGACCGGCCCTGCCGCGTGGGCGCGCACCTCGGCGGAGAGATCGGCGAGGAGCGGTGTCAGCGCGCCGAGGTTTCCTCGTGACAGCGCGCGCCCCACCGCGAGCCGAAGCCGCCCCGCCTCGTCGCGAGGGCGTCGGAGCCGCACCTCCCCGCTCTGCTGACGCAGCCGGTCCGGCTCGATGGTGATGGCGTCGATGTGCGGCGGCGCCACTGGCGCGGACAGCCACCCCACCACGTGCCCTGCCTCGTGAAACGCCGCCCGCTCGAGGGCCGTCACCCGCGCGCGCCCACGCCTCCCGCTCGGCCTCCGCGCTGCCACGCTCCGAGTGTGTCGCATCGCCGCTCCGGGATCGACACCGCGGCGCCGATTCTTCGCGCTGGTTCCGAGTCGGTCCGCCTCACCGGATGTGCCGCGCCCACACCGTCGCGAGCGCCGGCCGCGCGCGCACGGCCGCGATGAGCGCCTCGATCTTGGGCAGGTGCTCGCGGCGCCAGGCGTCGTCGAGCCACACTCCCAGCTTCGTGATGTAGAGGTCGGTGGCGCAGAAGCCGCTCGGTAGAAAGTAGGGGGCGCCGGCGACGTGGGCCTCGAGGAGCCGCCAGCGCTCGCGCCAGAGCGCCTCGGCCCGCTCGCGCAGCGCCTCGGCGGTGGTGTCTGCGAAGCGCTCGGGGTAGTCGATGATTTCGACGAGGGGATAGAGCTCGGTGGCGAGGAACAGCATCCACCGCAGCGCCTGGGCGCGCTCCTTCGAGCCGGGCGGAGGCAAGAGCCCCCCCGCGCGATGGCGTTCGTCGAGCGTGAGCAGGATCGCCACCGACTCGGTGATGAGCTCGCCGTCGGAGAGCTCCAGCGTGGGCAGCTTGCGGTGAGGGTTCTTCGAGGCGTACGCACCGCCTCGGTGCGCGTCGTTGCGCGCGTCGAGATCGCAGAGCTCCACCTCGATCCCGAGCTCGGCACACGCCGCCTCGACGATCCCCGAGCCGGAGCCGGGCGCACCGTGAAGGATGTACTTCATGCGCCGAGCGTAGCAGTCCCTCTCAAGCGCACCGCGGACGGACGTCGTGGAGTGGCGCTGCTCGTCGCACCGAGACACACTCCTCCCATGAAGCGCCGACTCGGGCTGGCTATCGCTGCGTTCGCCGCCGCCGGGGTGGGCATGGGGTGGATCGTCGGTTATGGGGAGGTCGTGCGCTGGGCCGCGGCGCCGTTCGACGCGGCCAACGAGGTAGCTCGTCACGTGCCACGCGCGCGGGCGGGGGGGATGGACCTCGTGTTTATGGTCACCGCCGACACTCACTTCGGCGTGGCCCACACGATCGCGCGCAACCGCCGCGCAATCGATGCCATGAACACAATGGAGGGGAGAGAGCTCCCGGCCGGGCTCGGGCGCCTCGGTCGTCCACGCGGCGTGCTCGCCGCCGGCGACCTCACCGAGAATGGTGAGGTTGGCGAGTGGGAGGCGTTCGTCGCGCACTTCGGCACCGACGGTACCGACGGGCGCTTGCGATTCCCAGTGTTCGAGACGTGGGGAAACCACGACAAACACAGCGGCTGGTACGTGCGGCAACGCATTGAGGAGCGGCACGGCGATGTGCGTTATGCTTTCGACTGGCACGACGTGCACGTGGTGAGCCTCGGCGAGGCGCCCGACCACGAAGATATCGCCTGGCTCTCGGACGACCTCGCCCGCGTCGGCCCCGAGGTGGGGCTCGTGCTCTTCTTTCATTTCCCCCTCGAGGGACCGTTTACAGACAACTGGTTCGTCACCGAGTACAAGGACGCCCTCCACGCGGCGCTCGAAGGCCACCCCGTGCTCGGGATCTTTCATGGCCATCACCACGCGAGCGGCAGCTACCGGTGGCGCGGCATCGACGTGTACAACGTGGGCTCGCCCAAACACTCCTTCACGAGCTTCGCGGTGGTGCGCATCACCGACCAGCGCATGACGGTCGCGTCGTGGAACTACGAGCTCGGGGCGTGGTGGTGGTGGCACGACAAGGCCGTCTTCGGCGACCAAGGTCCTGAGCTGCGCTACCTGCCGCCGGGCATGGTCGGCGGACGGTGAGCGACGGCCGACGTCCCTTGCAGAGAAGCGCTCTCAACCACCGGTCACCGGTGTCTTCGACGGCGCACGGCGATTCACTCGGCCCAACAAGAGGCCGACCGCACCACCGAGCCTCGCGCCGAGGCCGTTGCCTCGAGGTGGCCACGCACGGATGCGGGGTGCCCATCTGCGTGGCCTCTGCTCGACGGAGCGCTCGCGCGCTCTTGGCGTCGCAGAAAAAAACGACGCGGGGCGTGAAGAAGTGAGCGCGTGGGGGGTAGTAGAGGGCGGAGTTGATGATGAAACGAACCTGTGTCGCAGTCGCCGCGCTCGTCGCGGCTTTCCTCACCACCGCGTGCGAGCGGCGCACCAGCAGCGTGCCGGATGCCGCGTCGAGCAGCGCCGAGTCGGCCGGCGTCGACCAAGGGCTCACGCTCAAGACCTACAAGGTGCCGTCCGGCTACGCGGAGCGCCTTCGGCCAGTGCTGAGCACGGTGCTTCGGCAAGGCGAGAGCACTATCGGCCGGGTGGATTTCGCGCCGGATGGCCAGCTCCTCGTGGTGGCTCCGCCGGGGGTGCAGACGGGGATCGCCGAGCTCGTGCAGAACCTGGCGGGCACCGCGCCGGAGGCACCTCCGACGGTGGAGATGACGTACTGGCTGGTGGTGGGGCGCCCCGGCCTGGCGGCTGAAGGCGCCTGCGGGCCGGAGGGGCTCACCTGTCTCGACGGGGGCGAGGGGGGCACCCTCGCCAAGGCGCTCGCGCCGGTGGTCGCCCAACAGGCGCGCGGGATCGCGGTGAGCCAGCTGCAGAAGCTGAGCATGATGACCCTCGAGTCGGAGGACGGTCAGGTGTCGGGCCGCGGCGTCGAGGTGAAGCAGGTGGCCTCGTTCAGCGGGGAGCGCATCATCGCGCACGTGCGGATCTGGGTGGAGGGCGAGCGGGGCTCGCTCATGGATACGCGGCTTCAGTTCAAGCCCGATCAGACGGTGGTGCTCGGTCAGGTGGGCTACGAGCCCGCCAAGGGGAAGGGGGGCGATGGGGACGCGCGCAGCGACTCCGACGCCGTGCTCTTCGTGGTGGTTCGTGGTGCAGTTCACAGGTAGCCGAGGCCGTGCGAGATCTGGCCGACGAAGGTGTGGCCCAACCTCGAGAGGATGCCCACCTCCGGCAGCGTGGCGGTATGAGCGACGTGACGCCCAGCCAGCGGCTCGAGCGAGCGCACCTCGAAGAGCTCTACGCACGGCTCGAGAAGCCGCTGCTCAACGTGGTGTATCGGTGGCTGTGGGATCGCGAGGAGGCGCTCGACGTGGTGCAGGAGGCGTTCGTGCGGGTGTGGCGCAAGCGCGATGGGATCGATGTGTCGACGGTGGAGGCGCTGATCTACCGCATCGCGCTGAACCTGGCCTCCAACCGTCGCCGTTCGCGCAAGCTGTGGCGTTGGGTGTCGCTCGAGGCGCTGTGGGATCGCGCGAGCGCGGCGGCTTCGGCCGACGAGCGGCTCGCCGGGGCAGAGCAAGAGCGGGCGCTGCGGGACGCGGTGGACGCGCTGCCGGAGGAGCTGCGGCGGGTGGTGATGTTGTGCGAGTACAGCGAGCTGTCGCAGCGCGACATCGGGGAGTTGTTGAAGATCCCGCCCGGCACCGTGGGGTCGCGACGACACCGTGCGCTCGCCCTCTTGCGCGCGCACCTCGACGGAGGTGGCGATGAACCGCGATGAGCTGTTCAGGCCCGTCGAGCCGCCGCGTGACGGGCTCGCGCGCCTGCGGGCGCGCCTCGACGCCGACGAGGGGACACGCCGCCGACGTAGAGGCGTGGCGCTCGTGGCGGCGTGCGCGGCGTGTCTGGCCGGAGCGCTGGTGAGCCCGCTCGGTCCCTACCAGCTCACGTTTCTTTCGGAGGCGCCCGCGCCCCTCGCGCGGGGCCGCGAGCTGCGTTCGGTGGAGCATCCTGCGCTCGTCGCCCTCGGGATGCAGCCGCTCTCGGAGCATTCGGTCAGCGGTCCCGTGGGTGAGCTCGCGCGGGAGGTGCCGATGGCGGGCGACGACGTGATCTACTACGTGGTGGCAGCGGTCGGGCATGGAGCGCCACCGGGCACGCCCGCGTGGGAGTCGGGCGGCAGCCGCTCGAGCTGGGAGGTGGGCGCCGAGCCGCGTCGTGGCGCTCGTGACGACAGGCGGTGAGCGCGGCGGCACTGTGCGCTCGAGGAGCGTCGCTCGAGCGGCTGGCGAGTCTTCGTTGGGCTCGACGGGGTGGGCGCGGGCGACGGGGGCGCCGGCTGGCCCGGAGTCGGTCGCGCGCGCTATGCTGAGCGCGGATGATCCCTGTACCGACGACGGCGCCGTGGCTCCCTGCCCTCTGGGCCGTGGCCGTGGTGGCGCTCGTGGGGTGCGCCGACACCTCGAGCGGTGACTCGCTGGCGGCGCAGCAGGCGGCGCACGGGTGGGGCGAGGAGGCGTGCCCGGCCGTGCCCGCGGGGGTCTCCGTGGGCTATGGGGTGGGCAACGTGATCGGCAAGCTTGTGCTGTTCGACTGCGCGGGGGAAGCGGTCGACCTACGTGAGGTGTGCGGTGCCGACGCGGTGTGGCTGTCGTTCGCCCACACATGGTGCCCGCACTGCCAGAAGGCGGCAGCAGCCATGGAAGCCATCCATCGAAGCTATGTCGACGCTGGCCACGATCTCGCGTCGCTGAGCATCGTCGTGGAAGACTCGAGCGGCAAGGTGCCCGATACGTCGAACTGCAGCGCGTGGCGCGAGCAACATGGCCAGGATCGCGTGATCACCCTCTACGACGACGACCGGGACGCGTTCGTGTTGTGGGAGGAGAACCTGACCAACCTGAACGTGATGCTCTCGGCGGAGCGTGTGATCGTGTCCAAGATCCACACCGACGTCGAGGCAGACATCCGCGCGCGCATCGAACAAGCGCTCGAGTGAGGTGCGCTCCTTTGACCGCCAAGGAGCGAGCGGGGTGGTGGCGATCGGGGCGTTTGTCGCTTATGGACTCTCCGGCGTGAGCCGGTGAGTCGACCGTGCGCCGCGCCTCATGCCCCGCCGCTCCTCATGGATACCATCACCCAAGCTCTGCTCGGCGCTGCCTGCGGGAACGTGTGCGCGCGGCACAAACTCGGCCGACGCGCCGCGCGGTGGGGAGCGGTGGGGGGGGCGCTCCCCGACCTCGACGTGATCGCAGGATTCGTCGGCGGGCCCTTCATCGAGATGCAGCACCATCGCGGCGTGACGCATTCGTTGTGGTTCGGCCCGGTCGTGGGGAGCGCCCTCGGTCTGGGTCTCTGGCGCTACTACGCCGGCGTGCGAGCGCGCAGCCCGTCCCACGAGGACGCCGCCCTCGGGCAGGACGACCGGCGCCTCTGGTGGATGGCGCTCCTCGCGGTCTCGATCCTGAGCCACCCGTTGCTCGATCTGTTCACCACCTACGGCACGCAGCTCCTCGCTCCGTTCTCGGATCGACGCTTCGCGGTCGACGCGATCGGGATCATCGATCCGATCTACTCGGTGCCGCTCGCCGTCGCGCTAGGCCTCGGCGGCGCCGACGTGAAGAAGACGCAGCGCGCGTCGCTCGCCGCGCTGGCCTTCACCACCGGCTACCTGTTCTTTGGGTTGTGGCTCAACCATCGCGCGGAGGGCCTCGCGGTGGCGTCCCTCGAGCGCCGGGGGGTGACGGGTGCGACCGTGAACGCGTACCCGCGCGTGTTGCAGATCTTTGGACGCCGCCTCGTGGGGCGCGCCGACGACCGTGTGTTCGTGGGACAGGTGAGCATGTTCGCCCCCCGCCCCATCGACTGGCACGAGTTTCGACCTGCCACCGGCGCTCTGGTGGATGCGGTCCGCGCGACGCCGGAGGGGGCCCTCTTCGAGTGGTTCGCGATGGGCCAGACCGTGGCTCGCGTGCAAGAGGGAGGAGCCAACGGCGACGAGGGCAAGGAGGGTGAGGCGGGCAACGAGGGCGAGGGGGGCGAGCTCGTCGTGGAGATCGACGACATGCGCTACGGCGACGTGGCCACGCCCGAGCTCTCGATGTGGGGCATTCGCGCGCGCTTTCGCGGCGGCGCGCTCGCGGGGCCCGTCGAGCGTTTCCGGCGCCCGCTCGACGGCGGCGCTCGCGCGTCGCTCGCGCGGATGTGGCGCGATACGTTCACGCCACCATGACCGCCAGGGCGATGTGGCACTCGAGCTGGCGCACGATGGTGCAGATGCTCTTCGCGCCGGCGCGCGTCGCCGACGCGCTCGGTGAGCGTCCCGCCGTGTGGCAGGGGGGCGGGGCGGTGCTCACGCTCGGGGTGCTCTGGGCCGCGTTCTCGCTGGTGCTGTACCTCCGCGGTCACGCGCCCTCGTTCGTGCTGCTGCCGATTCCTCGGCCAGCCTACTACCTGTGGCAGTCGCTCTTCGTGGTGCCGGTGACGCTCGCGTCGTGGTGGGTGCTCGGGAGCGTGGCGGCGTGGGTCGCCGGCGCCGCGCGAGGGCCAGCCCGCGACGGCGTGATCGCGGTGCTCGGGGTGGCCTACGCGGCGCCGCTCGTGTTCGGCTTCCTGGCCGTCGACGTGGTGCTGTTCGCGGCCTTCGGGTTCGAGGCGATGGGGCGCGCGATTCGGTTCTACGCGCCGCTCGCGCCGCTGTGGGGCCTTTGGGTGGGCACCCTCGCGGTGCGACGCCGGCTCTCGGTGAGCACCGCGCGCGCGTGGCTCGGGTGCGCGGTCGGCTTCGTGGCGATGGCCCCGCTCGGCGCCGTATTCTTGCGCTGAGCCTCGAGCGTGGCGGCGCGTCGAGGGGAGCGACGAAGCGCGTGGCGAACGTAGGTGAGCCGCTCGCGGTGGACCGTTGCGGCGCGCGCGGCGCGGCTCGGTCACCCCCCAGAGAGCTCCGTCGGTCACCCCGAGGGGTCCCCGGTACACCCCGCAAGGAGCCTTGTGCCCGTGAAGGAAGCGGTGAAAATCATTAGGGACGACCATCTCGGGGCCGCCTTGCGGCGCTCTCGAGCGTGGCGGTCGGTCTTCGGGCCCCAAGGCCAGGAGCGGGAGGACATCAAGGATGGGTCATGTGGACGACGAGCTGATGCAGAGCATGCAGACCTATGCCGAGGCGGTGCTCCTGAGCGACGAGGACGGTCGCGTGACCACCTTGAGCGGAGCCCTCGAAGCACCGGAGCGGGCGGCCTCGACCCTCGCGCTGGTGGCGGGAGCGATGCAGCGGTTCGGCCACGACTGCGACAGCGGCGCGCTCGACACGATGATGTGTCACTTTCGTGAGCGCCTGGTCATGGTGGCACGCACCCCCCGCGGCTTCGTGCTCGTCCTCGCGCGCAACAACGTGCAGCCGGGGCTCTTGCTGAGTCACATGCGCCGGCTGCAGTCGGCGCTGAACGACCCCACCCAACCGGTGGCGGAGGCGAGCTGACGATGTCCGACGAGCCACAGGGCGAGCCCAAAGCTGGTGAGAAGAAGGGTGGCTTCCTGAGCCGAGTGTTCGGGAGCGGCGTGGAGGTGCGGCTCGAAGAGCTGACCGCCGAGCTCGAAGCGACGCGCAGCGCGGCGACCGCGCTCGAGCAGGAGCTCGAGGGCTCGAGGGCGGCCCATGAGCGCGCCGTCGAGGCGCTCGCCCTCGTCGAGAGGCGTGCGCTCGAGACAGAGCGCCGGGCGCGGAAGACGGAGAAGGGGTACGAGCGCCTCGGCGCGGAGAAGTTGAAGCTCGAGGCCGAGGCCGCCGCGGTGCTCTCCGAGCGCGACGCGCTCCGGGAGCAGCTCGATGCGCTGCAGAGAAGGCTCGACGCGCTCGAGAAGTCGGCACAAGCGAGCCGCGAGCAGCTGAAGGCGGAGCAGCAGAAGAACGGCCTGCTCGCGCGTCGACAGCTCGCCGACGCGAAGGAGCGCGACGAGCTCACGGCCGCTCTCGCCGCGCGCGACGAGGTCGTGGCGGCGGCCCATGCAGCGCGCGAGGCGAGCGCATGTCGTGGCGACGAGCTCGCGGCCGAGCTCGCGGCCGCCCGCGCCGAGCTCGACACGGTGAGGGAGGCTCAGAAGCAACAGAGCGACGCGGCCAAGGCGGCGGCGCGCGCCACCACACGAGCGGCTCGGGAGGCGACAGCGAAGCTCGAGGCCAAGAACGCGGAGCTCGCGACGTTGGAGGCGAGCCGCAGCGAAGTGGAGGCGCACGCGGCGCGGCTCGAGGCCGAGGTGGCGAACCTCCGAGGCGAGCTCGCCGAGAAGGCTCGGGTTGCGGGCGACGAGCGGAAGCGACGCGAAACGTTGGCGCAGCAGGAAGCCGCCGTGAAGACGCTCGAGCGACGCGTCGCGGCGCTTGGTGCCGAGCGCGACGAGCAGGCGCGTGCGCTCGCAGAGCTCCAGCGGCTCGAGGGCGCTCGCGCGGAGGAGCTGGCCGGTGCCAGCGCCCTCGCCGCCCTCCTCGGCGCGACCACGGGCCTCTTCCTCGAAGACGTGTTCGGGGGGGCGGCCTCGCTGGCGTGGCGGCGATGGGCAGCCACGATTGAGCGCGGGCCGGCCTTGCGCGCGGCGGCGAAGGCCGATCTGCGGAGCTTCCTCGCGGCGGCGCTGAAGAGCTTGGGCGCCTCGCTCGAGGCCGAGGGCGACGGGTATGCGCTCCAGGTAGCGAGCGGCGGCGCCGGGGCCAACGATCTCGAGCGTACCGCGCGGTGGCTGTCGGCGGCGACGGCGGGGATCCTCGGCGTCGACGGGGGGCGAGCGCTCGTGCACGGTCCGCCGCGGCGGGGGGCGGACGGAGCGCTCCGGGTGGAGATCAAGCCCATCTCGTGACGGCCACCGATCACGGGGGCGGGAGCAACGACGCGCCGTTGCCGTGGCCTGGGGGCGCGGGCGCGGCGTCAGCGGAGCACCGGCTCGCCGGTGAGGACGCGGAGGAAAGGGAGCAGGCCCCACTGCACGGTCTCGCTGAGGGGAGGGAGCCAGCGCTCGCGCTCCCCTGCGCTCGACAGATCGTCGGCGGGCACGCCGCCCCAGCCGTACGACTCCATCACGCTCGCGAGATCTCCGGCGCTGCCGCCGTGTCCGAAGAAGACGAGCTCGGCCACGCCGCGGAGTGGTGGTGTCTTGAACTGGCCGAGCAACGCGTCGGGCTCCGCGCGTTCGGCCCGCGCCGTCACCTCGTCGTCGCCGGCGTCGCTCCACCTGCCGTCGCTCCTGAACTCGCTCGCGCGGAAGGCGCGAAGCCCTTCGCTGCGGCCCGGATCGGCGCTGCCGTCGGCGCGTCCGGAAGGAAGGCGCAGGTTGTGAAACGCGTCGTCGGTGAGCCGGGGACCCCAGTGGCACTGCATGCAGCCGCTCTTCACGAATAACTGAAGGCCGTACTTCTCGTCGGCGTCGAGGGCATCGAGGTCTCCGGCGAGGTACGCGTCGAGGCGGTTGTCGGCGACGGTCAGCGTGCGCTCCCACGCGGCGATGGCCTTGCCGGCGTGCACGAAGAGCTGTGTGATGGCTTCCCGCTCGGCAGCCGGGAGCGCGTCGTAGGCGGAGTCTCCCGGCATGCCCGAGGGGGGCCAGCTCCGGGGGTCGGGAGCCGGCGCGTCGGGGAACGCGGCGCGATAGGCCGCGCCGTGGGCGGTCAACACCCGTCGAGCCACGAACGCCCGCGATGCGCCCATCTCCAGCGGGTTCTCGAGCGGTCCGAGCGCCTGCGCCCAGAGGCTGTCGGCGCGGCCATCCCAGTGTTGCCACCGCGCGTGGGCGGAGAGGGCGATGGGCGGCGTGCGGCGGTCGCCGAGGCCCACCCCCTCGGCGCGGGGGCGGCCGTCGCTGAGCTGCGCCTCGGGCCGGTGGCAGCTCGCGCAAGACACCCGGCCGCTCGGTGACAGACCGGCGTCGAAGAACAACGCACGGCCGAGGGTGGCGGCGGCCGGCGAGCTCGCGACGGCGTTGCTGGGCTCGGGCGGAGCCTCGCCCGGCACCGTGGTGCGCTGGAGGAGCGCCCACTCGTGTTCGCGGAACATGTCGTCGACGAGCGGCTCCTCGAGCGGCGGGGGCGCGGGCAACACTCCGCGCTCGGCGAGAGCGCTCCTCACGCGGTGGCCCAGCGCTGCCCGCGAGGAATCGGTGATCGCGTCGAGGACCCGCATGGTGCGGGTGTCGACGAGCACGAACCAGGGCAGCGGCGCCGAGGGATCTTCGAGCAGCGCGGCGAAGTGGTGGGCGGGATCGGCGCCCACCGGCACGGCGCCGAGACCGTCGAAGGCCTCCTTCCACGCCGCGGCGGCTGCCGCGTCGGCGGGGGCATTGTCACGGTCGGCGAGCACCAGATCGAGCCGCTGTGCGCGCGCCGCGGTCGTGGGCTCGAAGAGCTCGGCTTCCGCCGGCCAACGGCAGGTGCCGCACCACAGCCCGCCGCTCACCGTCACCACCAACAGGGCGTCGTGCTCGCGCGTGTAGAAGTCGGCGAGGGTGAGCGTGGTCGGGGAGCCGTCCGCGTCCACTCCGGGGAAGTGGAGGTCGGGGAGCACGGCGCCTCGCTCGAGCGCGTACGGGCCATCGGGGTACTCGCTCGCGTCGTGCGCCGCGTCGCCGCGCTCGCCGCCGCAGCCGACGAGGGCGGCAGCGAGCGCCCACGTCGACAGGGCTCGCTGGGTCGGGCGCACGTTCATGGCGCCTGGTAGTCCACCTCGAGCTTGTACACGTCGCCCCCCGCCGCATAGGCGGTGTTCGTATCCACGAAGCGGAAGCGGTTGATGGGGCCGCGGAGCACGGGCTCCTCGTGCCAGCTCATGCCGCCGTCGTGGGTGCGGTACACCGGCGCCTGCGGATCCGCCGACACCATCCAGCCGATGTTCTCGGTGATGAAGCCCACGCCGATCGCGGCGTAACCGCCGATCACGGGCAAGGGTAGCTCTTCCCACGTGAGGCCACCGTCGGTGGTCTTGCCGAAGGTGCCGGGGCCGCCGGCAGTGTCTTGCACCGCCACGAAGCCAACCGCGGCGGTCGGGAAGTCGAGCTTCCAGCAGAGGCTCCCGAGCGTCTGCGAGGTGAACACCGGCTCGAAGGTGCCGCCGCCGTCGGTCGTGCGCACGATGGTGCAGCGGGTGTCGTTGCCCATGCCGGCCACGATGCCCTCGGTCGCAGACACGAAGCGCGCGTCGATCGGCATCCGCAGCCACGCGCCCAGATCGCGCGACGCGAAGGATGCGCCACCGTCGTTCGACAGGAGAAGGTGCGAGGGCCCGTTCGCTCTCCCCACGCCGACGATGTGCTCTGCGTCGACCGCGTGGAAGTTGCAGATCCCCGACGGCGCGGGCCCGGTGATGTCGGTGACTGGCGACCAGGTCGCGCCGCCGTCGTCGGTGGCGTAGATCACGGTGGGATCGTCGACGGAGGGCACGAGGCCCGCGCCGAGGTTGCCCGCGAAGCCGCGCTGCTCGTTGGTGAAGAGGAGCGCTCGGAAGAAGGTGCCTTCGTGCTCGAACGCCGGCTGCCACGACAGCCCGCCGTCGCTGGTGGCGAAGATCGTCTCGCTCGGCCCGCTCGCGAGGAAGCCGCGCATCGCGTCGATGAAGAAAATGTCGTCGTTCTTGCGACCCCCGGTGACGCTCGGCGCGGCCTCGAGCTTCACCCAGCTCGCCGCCTTCACCGCCTCCTCGTAGCCGGGGAGGTCGGTCCCGCCCGCGCCGGCGGTGCCACCCGCGCCCCCTCCACCCGGGCCCCCCCCTCCGCTCGCTTCGGTGGCGGACGGTTCGTCGGAGCAGCCGGCGCCCCACGCGAGCATGAAGAGCGCCGCCACCTGCGACAGGCGGCGCGGACGCCGCGCCGTCGCGGGGAAGGAGAGAGGTCGTTGGAGCATGGCGGCAATATCCGGTTACCGACCCCGCTCGGCCAGTTAAAGTCCGTTAAACTTCACCGTTAACGAACGCACGCTGGGTCGCGCCCCGATGTCTCCCCCCGCCGAGCTCACCCTCGTCCCCCGTCGCCGTCCGGCACCGCCACCGGCCCGGCGCGCCGAGCACGGCGCGTTCGTGGGTCGCACCGCGGAGCTCGCGCGGGTGCTCGACCGCGTCGCGTGCGGCGCGCGCCTCATCAGCTTGCTCGGCCCCCCAGGCATCGGAAAGACCACCCTCGCCCAGCAGGTGGCCTTCTGCGTCACCGCGGAAGACCTCGCCTCGGTACGCGTCCCTCGCGCGGCGACCGGGCGGCGGGCGCTCGACGTGCTCCCACCGCGGCAGGCGTGGTTCTGCGACGTGTCCAACCAGCGCACGGACGCGGAGTTCGCGCTGCAGCTCTTGGCCCTCGTGGGTGAGCCGGGAGGAAGCCCTGCCGACGTGGGCCCGCTGCTCGCGACGCTCGGTCCCTCGCTGGTGGTCCTCGACAACTTCGAGCAGCTCACGGGCGCCTCGCCGTGGTTGTCGGTGTGGTCGCGCGAGGCGCCCGAGGTGGTGTTTCTCGTCACCTCGCGGGAACGGCTGGCGATCGACGGTGAGGAGGTGATCGAGCTCGAGCCGCTGGGCGTGCCCGCCCGCGGCGCACAGGCGAGCGAGATCGCCGCGTCGGCGGCGGTGACGCTCTTTCGGCTGCGTGCGGAGGCCGCCGGCGCCGCGCCCAGCGATGACCTCGAGGCCATCGCAGAGATCGTGCGTCGCCTCGACGGGCTCCCCCTCGCCATCGAGCTCGCCGCCGCGCGCACGCGGATCCTCCCTGCCGCCGAGCTCGCGCAGCGCCTCTCCGAAGGGCGCTCGGTGTTGTCGCTCGGCAAACGCGCGCCGGCGCGGCACCGAACCTTGGCGGACGCCATCGCCTGGTCGTGGGAGCTGTTGAGTGCGCCCGAGCAGCGCGCGCTCGCCTGTTGCTCGGTCTTCGCCGGTTCGTTCGAGCTGGGAGCGGCGGAGCGCGTGCTCGGGCGAGCGCTCGGAGACGAGGCGGTGATCGACTGCATCGCTGCCTTGCGCGACAAGTCGCTCGTTCACGCCGCGGGCGGGCGCCTCGGCCTCTACCTCAGCATCCGCCAGTTTGCGGCGGCGCGGCTCGCGGAGGGCGAGGTCGAGCTTCGGACGCGGGTAGCGAGAGAGCATGCCCGCTGCTACGCGAGCCTCGCCGCGCGCTTCTGCCGGGCACGCCTCCTGCTCACGAGCATTCGCGCGGCGGATCTCCGCGTGCGCGACGACGCCGACAACATGTTGGCTGCGCTCCGCTTCCTCGATGAAGAGCCTCCGTCGGAGGAGCGGTCGGCGCAGCGCGGCGAGCTCGCGAGCGCGCTGTGCTTTCTCGGTGCCCTCCCCGAGCACGCGCTCTTGCGCGCGCTCGAAGCCGTGCTCCACGAGCAGCCCGCACCCGAGCCGACGGTGCGGGCCGTCGTCCACCTCGCACGCCAACAGGCGCTCGTGCTTCGTGGGCGCTTCGACGCTGGGCGGGCCGAGGCCGACGAGGTGATCGACAAGCTCGACGTGTCGGCGGAGATGCGCGCCGCCGCGCTCGTTCGTCGCGGGATTTACGAGCGCGAGAACGGCGAGCCAGAGCGGGCCCAGCGCTCCCACGAGCGCGCCGAGCTCCTCATCGCGCGCGACCCGCCGTCGTGCCTTCGCGGTATCAACACCGCATGCCTCGGCCGCCTCGCGTGCGATTTTCGTCACGTGGAGGCAGCCCGCCAGCTCAACGAGGAGGCAGTGCTCATCTGCGAGCAGCTCGGCGAGCGCTGGCTGGCCGCCCTCGGGCGCGCCAACATCGCCCAGCTCGAGCAGGATCTGGGTGACTTCGCGCGCGCCGAGGCGCTCCTCGAGCGCGCCATCGAGCGCTTCGCCGCGGCCGGCGAGCCGCAGTACGAGGGCTTCTACGCTGCCATCTGCGGCGGCCTCTACCTCGAGTGGGGGAAGCTCGAGCTCGCGCGCCGGTGGTACGTCGCGAGTGAGCGCCCCGTGGAGGCGGTGTCGCGGGCCTTCTCGCAGGTGGTGTTGCACGGGGGTCGCGCTGCGCTCGAGGCGCTCGACGACAACGCTCCGCTCGCTCTCGTCGCGCTCGAGCGCGCGCGCCGGTGCGCTGCCCAGAGCCCGGGACGGCTGGCCCGACTCCTCCTCGAGGTGCACGCGGCCACCGTCGAGCTCGCCCTCGGTCTCGCGAGCCCCGCGCGCGTCGACGCGTTGGCCACGTTCCACGCCACCCTCTGCGAAGGCGCCACCGCCGCTGCACGCGTCGCCATGACGAACCTCGACACGCGCTTCGCGCTGCGCATCCTCGGCCGTGCGCTCGGTCGCACCGAGCCCGTGGCGGTGCTCGTGGTCGAGCGCGACGGGCGGGCCTTCACCACGCGCGCGGGGTCACGGGTGGATCTCGGCCGCCGCAGCGCGTTGCGCCGCCTCCTGTGGGCCCTCGCTCGCGCCCACGGGGAGCGTCGAGGCCGGGCCCTCGGCGCCGCCGAGCTCTTCGGCATTGGGTGGCCGGGGCAGAACATTCAACCCGACTCCGCGGCCACCCGCGTGCGGGTCGCCATCGCCACCCTCCGCAAGCTGGGTCTCCGCGACATCCTGCTCACGGCGGAGGACGGCTACCTGTTGGAGCCGGCGCACACCATCCGAGTGGAGGCCGCCGACTGAGGAGCTCGCGGGCTCGTCCCGCCCCCGGGACGGACCAGGCGGAAATTCAAGCATTCTGAAAAGCGCTGTGCTACCACTCTGTGCGACAGGGCGAGCTGTCTGGTGCCTCGTGTGACTGCCCTGCCGAAAAGGCCGATTCTAGGCCTCCCGAGGCGCGGAGGTCTGGCATCAAGAGCGTCACACGAACCCCGAGAATGAGCGTCCAGAGGCCAGAGCGTCTTCCGCGCTGACCTGCCGACAGAAACGGTTGCCATGAAAATCTCGCCCATCGACGACACCTCCCAGGCGAGGTGCGCCTTGCTCGACGAGGCGTCCAAAAACCTCGGAAGAACGTGGGCGGAGTGGTGGTTCGAGGATCTGCGGCGTCAGGGGCGGCCCGTCACCGGCGGTTGGCCAGGCACGATTTCCGAAGCCCGCGCCCGAGCCCGTGCCCATATGCAGATTGTCCTCACCCAAAGAGCCCTCCCCCCGATGACCCAAAACGAGCTGACCGAGGCCGCCCGCGTGGCCTACAACAGCGCGCGCGATCTCTGGTTCGGTTGCCGCGTCCGCGATGAGGGTGTGGCATGACGATGTCGTCAGAACACGGAACGCCGTCCGAACGCGGCGTCCCCGCCGGCAGCATCCCCGCCGATCGGCGCAGCTCCGACGCGCGTCGACGAGAGAGCGCCCCAGGCTTCGCCGACATGGGGCTACACCCCGCCCTGCTCGCCGCGGTCTCCGCCGCAGGCTACGACCACCCCACCGCCATCCAGCAGCTCGCCATCCCCCCGGCGCTGAAGGGCCGCGACGTGCTCGGCTGCGCGCAGACCGGCACCGGGAAGACGGCGGCGTTCTCGCTGCCCGTGCTGCAACACCTCGACAAAACCGCCGACGACGAGCCTCGCCTGCGCGCGCTCGTGCTCACCCCCACCCGCGAGCTCGCGGCGCAGATCGGCGAGAGCTTCGCCACCTACGGCCGCAACCTCGAGCTGTGGCACACGGTGATCTTTGGCGGCGTGAGCGACAAGCAACAGATCCGTGAGCTCCGTCGCGGCATCGACGCCCTCATCGCCACCCCTGGCCGCTTGCTCGACCTCGTGTCGCGCCGGGAGATCGATCTCGGCCACGTGGAGCTGTTCGTGCTCGACGAGGCCGACCGCATGCTCGACATGGGCTTTCTTCCCGATGTGCGTCGCATCATCGAGCGCCTGCCCAAAGAGCGGCACACGCTGTTCTTCTCGGCCACGATGCCCCCCGAGATCCGTGAGTTCGCGCGCGGCCTCTTGCGCGACCCGGTGATGGTCAACGCGGCCCGGGTGTCGGCTCCCGCGGAGGGGATCGATCAGCGGGTGTACTTCGTCGTCAAGGAAGACAAGCGAAAGCTGCTCGTCGACATCCTCCGCGCGGAGACCGGCTCCAAAGCGCTGGTGTTCAGCCGCACCAAGCACGGGGCCAACCGCATCGTGCGCTTGCTCGATCAGGGTGGCATCGAGGCCGCCGCGATTCACGGCAACAAGTCGCAGAACGCGCGGGTGCGCGCGCTCGAGAGCTTCCGCGAGGGCTCGATGCGTGTGCTCGTCGCGACCGACCTCGCCGCCCGTGGGCTCGACGTCGAGGGCGTCACGCACGTCATCAACTTCGATCTGCCCAACGTGCCCGAGACCTACGTGCATCGGATCGGACGCACGGCGCGGGCCGGCGCGACCGGCTCTGCGCTGTCGCTCTGCGACACGGAGGAGCGGGTGTTCCTCGCCGACATCGAGCGGCTCATCGGCCGTCACCTCGCCCGCGTCGATGAACACGATTACGAAGCTGCGATTCCTCCCCCACCTCCGACGGATCTGTCGTCGCGGGCGTCTTCGGCGCCGGCACAACACCGTGCGAGCCCGGGGCGCGGTCAGAGACGAAACCCGACGCGCCGAGGTCCCCGACCCGGCCGTGGAGCGCGCGGTCGCTCCAATTGACGGCACAGGCGTTGCCGTCCCGAGAAGATGTTCCGGTCATTGGACACCGGACAAGCGCCCCTTCAGGGCGACTAGCTAGATAGGAAAGAGAAAAGAGAAATGTCGAACAAGCTATTCGTTGGTGGCCTCAGCTATGACACGGACGACACGGGGCTGCGCGCAGCCTTCGAGCCGTACGGTGAGGTTCGAGAAGCGAAGGTCATCATGGATCGCGACACGGGTCGTTCGCGCGGCTTCGGGTTTGTGACCTATGCCAACGCGGACGACGCCAGCCAGGCCATCGAGGCTCAGGACGGCGCCACGCTCGACGGGCGCACCATTCGTGTGAACGTGGCGCAGGACAAAGGCCGCTCTGGTGGCGGCGGTGGCGGAGGAGGAGGAGGAGGTGGCGGCGGCCGTGGCGGTCGCGGCGGCCGCGGTGGCGGCGGCGGCGGCGGCGGCGGCGGCTGGCGTCGCAGCGACTACTGAGCTCAGCGAGTCCTCGCGAAGGAAGTGGCACGTGCGAAAGGTCGAGGCCTTCGGGTCGGGAGCTGATTCGCACGTGCCTTGATGGCACAGTGGCCATCGCGGAAGAGCACGACCACACACGACGTTGCGCTCAGCTCCACGCCCGTCGAGGAGGAGCCGACGTCCTGGTCAGCCACGCGATGGCCGCGTTTCATTTCGGCCGCGGATGAGGCGTCGTTCACGAGCGGCCGCGGGCGAGCGCTCGTGCGTCCGCTGCGCCGTGAGGGTTCCTGCCACCGCAGCGTGGGCGCGTTCTGGCGAGAACCTCCACGAAGTCTCCACGCGCGCTGCCCTCGAGCTCGAGGCTGGGGTGCCACACTCGATGGCGTGCCCCTCCTGAAGAAAGTGAGCACGCGCGAGCAGGCGAGGCGTTTGGCTTACGCCTGTGCGGTGTTCCTCGCCGTCAAGTCGGTGTGGGTGATGGCGTGTGCGCCGTCCGGACCGATGGATCACGGCGACATCGTCGAGCGCCGCGACTACCTGCTCGGCCGCACACTGTCGCCCACGTTCTCCGACGACCACATGGTGGCCCCGGCCGGGATCTTCGCGTCGGAGTGGCGCCTGGTGAGCCTCTCGATGACCGCGGCCGCCGTCGCCAACATCGCGTTCGCGCACCCCGAGCGCCGAGAGGGGGCGTCGGAGGCCTGCGGCGAGCTCCTCGAGCGAGCGCTCCACCCCGCGATTCGCGCCTTCGAGGTGACCGCGTGGGGCACCGATCCGCTCGAGGATCTGAGCGGCCCGAGCGGCCACATCGGCTACCTCGGTCACCTCGGGTTCATGCTCGGGACGTGTCGGCTGCTCGGCGGCGACGGCAGGCACGACGCGCTCTACGACGCCATCGTCGCGGCTATCGCTCGCCGCATGCAGGCGTCGTCGTCGTGGCACCTCGAGACCTACCCGGGGGAGATCTACACCGCCGACAACAGCGTCGGAGTGGCCGCGCTGGCGCTCCATCACGCGATCCACCAGACGCCGCGCAGCGAGGCGGTGGACGGCTGGATCACTTACACCAAGAGACATCTCATCGATCGCGACAACGGGATCATCGTCTTCGGTGTGGGTCGCGACGGCTCGCCCCGAGGACGAGGGCGCGGCTCGGCGGCTGGCTACAACAGCTTCTTCCTGCCCTTCATCGATCCGGCGCTCGCGAGCGAACAGCGAGCGCGGCTCCGTGAGCACCTGCTCGTCGACATGCCGTTCGGTGCGGTGGGCGTGCGCGAGTATTCGTCGGGAGTCGACGGCAGGGGGGATGTCGACACCGGGCCGCTCCTGTTCGGGGTGAGCCCGTCGGCGACCGGCTTCGCGCTCGCCGCCGCGCGCCACGACGGCGACGACGCGCTGGCCACCGGGTTGCTCCGCACCGCGGAGCTCGCCGGGTTCAGCGTCCCCGCTCCTGGAGGTCGCTGCTATGCGCTCGCTCCGTTGGTGGGAGACGCCATCGTGTTGGCCATGCGCACCGCCGTTCCTTGGGATCGACGCTTCGTCGACGACACGACCCTCGTCACCGCACGCTGACCGCGCGCTGGCTGTAGCGCTCGGCGAGCGCGCGGATCTCGGGGGAGAGCTCGATGTCGTGCGGGGTGTAGAGCGGACTGAAGGTTCGCAGCCACGGCACGAGCAGCTCCCGCAGGAACCGCTGCGCTTGCGCTCGCAGGCGCCGGCGATGCGCAGCCTCGCCGCCCCACGCATCGAACAGCGCGGTGTCGGCGCGCACCATGAAGAGCATCACCCGCTTCATGAACCCGAGGAGGTGCCGCTGCGCGAAGAATCCAACGCGCACCCGATTCGCGAAGCTGCCGATCACGTGTTCGTAAACGTCGAAGGCCACGGCGCGGTGCTCGAGCTCCTCACAGAGGTGCCACTCGAACAGATCGAGGGCCGCCGGGTGCCAGCCACGTTTTTCGCGCTGCGCGAAGGCGAGGGCCATCGCGGTGGTGAGCGCCTCGAAGCCCTCCGCGTAGGCGAGGTTGAAGGCGAGCGACTCCTGCTCCGAGAACCGGCGGTAGTCGGCGTCGAGCTCTCGCTCGAGCTCGGCGAGCCCTTCGTACCCCGGGCGGCGCCAGCGTTCGTTGAAGAGCATGTGCTGCCGGTAGTGTTGGCCCTCTTGGCCGACGAAGCTGTCGAGGTCGGCCACGAGCTCCGGCGCATGGAGCCGAGGGCGGGCCGCGCGCATGGTGCGGATGAGATACGGCTCGAGGTACGGCAACAGGAGAGACATCCCCACGTGGAGGAACGACTCTTCGGGCTCCCCCTCGATGAAGACGAGCGGGAGCTCGTCGGGGAACTCGAAGTCCATCTTTCGGATGGGGATCGCGCTCATGCGCCCATGGTACGGCAGAAGAGAAGGTCAGCCCATGCCCACGGGGCGATGTCCCATGGCCACGCGCTGACACGGCCTCGAGCGCGCGCTGCGCTCAGCGATGGTAGGCGCATGCGTCCCCGTCGGGATCTTCGACGAGCGCCCCTCTGCCCGCGTCCCACCGGAGGCTCGACGGGAGCGTCACCTTGGCCGCACCGTCGGGCGTGACCGTGAGGCTCAGGGTGCCCGCGGCCTCCTTGTAGGTGCCCTTCCACGAGACGATCCCCGACCACACGCAGTCGACGTTGGGTGGACAGGGCGACACGAGCTCGTTCCCGGACACCGTGCCCTCCGCGGTGAACGTCACCTCGCGGGCGTAGGTGCGGGCCCCGCAGCGGGGGCTCTTCCACGAGCCCACCCAGTCTCTGCCGTCGTCGCGAGGCGCCGAGGGAGACGGTGCCGGCCCGTCGGGCCCCGACGCGTCGGGCTTGGGGTTGTGGGGGGGCGGCGCGCTCGCGGGGCTCGTGGGCGCGGTAGGGTCGTTCCCTTGGTCCTGAGAGGTCGCCGAGCCGCTGCCGCCCGGATCGGTGGGGCTCTTCGGGCAGCCGACCAGCGCTCCGAGCGCGACACCCAGCAGCGAGAGCCCGATCTTGCGCTTCATGAAGCGATCGTGGCGTTGTGCTCGCTCACCGTCAACGCGCATAACTTGCCCGTCCGCGCGCGCTGCATAGGCTAGCGGTGCTCACCGGAGAAGAAACGCCCCCCGTGCTCTTCAACAGCGTCACATACGCCTACTTCTTCGTCACGGTGTTCGCCGTTAGCTGGGCGCTCGCCCCGTGGCGTCGGCTGCGGCTCGCGTTCATCCTCGTGTCGAGCTACGCGTTCTACTCGGGGTGGGCCTTCGTCAGCTGGCCCGAGGGGCTCGACGCGCTCCTGTCGTTCGAGGGACCTCGGTTCTGGGAGGCGTTGTTCCGGGCCGTCGAGTACGTGCCGCTCATCTTCGTGGCCACGAGCATCGACTACTACCTCGGCGTCTTCCTCGATCGCATCGACGATCCTCGACGTCGCAAGGCGATGTTGATCGGAACCATCTGCCTCAACGTCGGCATCCTCATCTTCTACAAGTACTGGAACTGGGGAGCGGTGACGATGATGGCCCTGATGAAGGCCCTCGGCGTCGAGAACCCGAGCATCCCGCTCCAAGGTGGCGACCCCATCGGGATCTCGTTCTTCTGCTTCATGTCGCTCAGCTACGTGATCGACGTCTACCGACGGCAGATCCCCGCCTGCAAGAGCTACCTCAACTACCTCACGTACATCTCGTTCTTCCCCCACTTGGTGGCCGGCCCCATCATCCGCGGCCGCGACCTCTTGCCCCACCTCGAGCGCGACACCTACCTCAGCGCCGAGACGGGAGGGGAGGGTCTGTTCCTCATCGCCTCCGGCCTCTTCAAGAAGGTGGTGATCGGCGACTACATCGCCGTCAACTTCGTCGATCGGGTCTTCGCCGAGCCCACGAGCTACTCCTCGGTGGAGGTGTTGTGCGCGATGTATGGCTACGCGGTGCAGGTGTACTGCGACTTCGCCGGCTACAGCGACGTGGCCATCGGCTCGGCCCTGTTGCTCGGCTACCGCTTCAAGATCAACTTCGACGCGCCGTTCAAGTCGACCAACATCGTCGAGTTCTGGCGACGCTGGCACATCTCGCTGTCGACCTGGCTCCGCGACTACGTCTACATCCCGCTCGGCGGCAGCCGCCACGGCCCCTTCCGCAAGTATCTGAACATCACCGCCACGATGTTCATCTGCGGGATCTGGCACGGCGCGGCCTGGACGTACTTCGTGTTCGGCTGCATTCAGGGGCTCGCGCTCAGCATCACCCACTGGTTCCAGGAAGCCCGCGAAAACCTCGGCAAGGCGCTCGGCAACCTGCGCGGCCTGATGGGGGTGGTGATCCTCACCACGCTGGTGTGCGCCGGCGTGCTCGCGCTCTTCGGGCATCCGGGTATCAAGATCCTCATCGCCTTGTTGCTCGGCGGCGGTTTGTTCGTGGCGCTCACGGTGTGGGCGCTCGACAAGACCCTCGGCAAGGCGGCGGCCTGGCCCGTCCGCGTGTTCGCGATCGCGGCCAACTTCACCTTCGTTGGCCTCACGTTCACGATGTTCCGGGCCCAGTCGCTGGAGAAGGCTGGCGCGATGTACGAGCGGCTGGTGACGCTGACGACCTACACACCGAACCTGCACCGCAACGTCGCGCTCATCATCCTCGGCGCGCTCGTCTTGCAGTGGACCCCGCGCAACGTCTACGACCGCGTGCGGGAGGGCTTCATCCGCGCCCCTGCGCCGCTGCAGGCAGCGGTGCTCTTGGGGGTCGCGCTCGCGCTGCGCGAGGCGGCGAGCGCCGACGCGCAGCCCTTCGTGTACTTCCAGTTCTAGCGGGCTCGGCGCGTCACTTCGCGGGCTGGCGCGAGAAGAGCCCGCGCCAGGCGTCGGTGCCCAACGGGACGTGGGCAGACTTGTTGTGGACGAGGACGCCCGCCGCGAAATAGTCGTGGGGCCAGGTCACGCTCAGATCGAACACGCGGGTCGGCTTGGATGGCAGCCGCTCGATCCTCGCGAGCTCGAGGGGAGCGAGGCTCGCCGACAAGAGCGTCGCTCCCGGGGCGAGGTCTTCGGCGTTCACCCAGCGCCCGTCGGCCCAGATCGGGTGCTCTCCGGTCACGCGGAGCGGGCCGACCGCGACGAGGTCACGACGGAGCGCATCGGTGATGGCGCTGACCCGGGCCGTGACCGGGCGCCGGCGCTCCACGTCGTAGGCGAGCACCTCGTCCCCCACCGCGAGGTGCTCCACCGGCACGTCTCCCGCTGGAGTGGCGATGGCGGTGCCCTCGGCCACGCACTGAAAGTGTGCGAACGCCCTCCCGGCGATGAGCGCGCCTTTGGGGCTCATCACGAGATCGATCAGGTGGAGGTGGTTCATCGAGGGGCGCTCGTCGTTGCGGAAGCGAAAGAGGCGGTTGTGCTGCTCGTCGTCGATGGGCGGCGAGAGCGTGGCGGGGGGGCGCGAGAGCTGCTCGGCGCGGGCCACGAAGCGCGACGCGATGCCCTCGACCGCCGCGAGGGGGAGCAGGTCTCCCGGCTCGACCACCTCGACCGTGACCGGCAGTGAGGCGAAAGGGATGGTCTTGCCGTCGAGAGCGAGCGTGCCCTCGACGTGAATCGAGAGCTTCCCCGTCTTGCCGAGCGCGGTCGGGGCGTTCTTCCACGGCGTCACCGTGGCGTGCTGTTTCAAGCCCCCGGGGGTGAGCGAGAGCACGAAAGGACGCCACACGAGCGGCGACACGTCGCTGACGGTTGGCTTCGCTGCGAGCTCGAGCACCTCGGTCCGTCCGTCGAGAGCCACGTGAAACCGCGCCGCGCCGACGGTGGCCGACCAGTCGACGCGCCCCTGGGCCAGAGCTTTGTCCTCCGTCTCGAAGCGCACCGCGAGGGCCACCGGATCGACGTCGGTGAGCTTGGAGATCAGCGGTCGAGCCACCGTCGTGATCCCCTCTTGGGCGACGCCGCGCGCGGTGGCGTCCCGAACCGGGCCCCACGCGCCGGCGGGGTACGCGAACGCGCCCCCGTCGGGCTCCGCCGAGGGACCCGGCCCCGGGCCCTTCGGTCGCGGCCGGTCGCCGCTCACCTCGTTGTCCTTGTCGCTCGGGCCGCTCGGGCTCGTGGTGGACGTCTCCTTCGGGTCACAAGCGCAGAGGCAGAGGGCGACGACGAAGAGCACGAGCTGGCGCATGCGCGAACTCTACTTCACTCGGGGGCGCCAGCGGCTGTGTCACCGTCCGCGCGGTCAAGGTTGTCAGAGTGTGTCACGGCTTGGCACGCGTGCGCGCGTACGTCTTTCGTGAATTCAATAATTTGGAGTGGGCACGTGCATTGCTCTAGCAGCACCTCGACCCAACCATGAGCCAGCACGCTCGGCAAGGAGCCCCCATGAGCAAACCCCGACATCGCAGCACGTCCCTCCGACAGGCCTTCGTCTCCACCGCGACCACCGCCGTGGTCGCCGCCACCGTGGCGAGTGGCTGCGGCACCATCTTCACGAACCCCCCGTACCTCGACCCGTGTCCGGAGGCTTCGCCCGCCTCCGGCTCGACGTGCAACGACGAGGGCCTCGGCTGTGGCTACATCGACGAGTGTGGGAACCCCATCGAGTACACCTGCGGCTCGGGCACCTGGGCCATCTCCGAGGTGACCAGCTGCAACCCGCCGCCGCCCGACGAGTGTCCGGGGTCGCAGCCGGCGTGGGGCGAACCGTGCGACGCCATCGGCCTGACGTGCAGCTTCGGCCTCGACCACTGCGGCCAGCTGATCACCGGCGAGTGCACCCTCGACGGTTGGATCATCGACGAGATCTTCTCCTGCAACCCGCCGCCGGCAGAGTGCCCGGACGAGCTCCCCGTCGAGGGGTCGCCGTGCACCTACCAGCCCGACACCATCGACGACTACCCGTCGTTCTGCGGCTACGCGGTGGAGACGCCGTGCGGCACACAGACGGTGGAGGCGAGCTGCGTCGACGTCGAAGGCGCGGTCGTGTGGCAGTTCGACTCGCCCCCCACGTGTGAGGCCGAACCCGAGCAGTGCCAGACGTACGACGGGCCGGGAGCCTGTGAAGCGGATCCCGGCTGCGCCTGGCGCACGCCGGGTTGCGCGGGTGGGGAGGGCGCGCCGAGCCTCGATACGGCGGGCTGTTTTCCGATCGAGGACTGCGCCACAACGGTGGACGCCTGTGGCGCGTGGGGTACGTGCACGCTCGTGACGCACAACCCGTGCTGGAACTCCGAGTGTGACGCCTGCGGCGGCGAGATCAGCGTCTGCATTCCCAACTGAGCTGCTGGAGGGTGCCGGCGCCCTCCCCCTCCCACCGCGTCTGCGCTCGAGGCCCCAACGCCCAAGCGCGCGCCTCGCGCGAGCCCCGGTCGTTTCCGGTCAGGTCTTGCGCTCGCCCTCCACGTGGCCCGTTCGAGATTCGCGAGAGGGCGCCGGGAAATCGCTCGGCGTCCTCTTGCCTCTTTGTCTGAAGTGTCTATTGTCTGCATACAGTAGACACTGACGGGCGGCCGGGGACGGTCGCCGTCGACGACGCCCACGGCCGCCACCGTGGCTGCGGGGAGCGGTGCGATGATCACCATCACCATCGATCACGATGGAGCGGTACCCGTGTACCGACAGATCGCGGACGAGCTGCGCGCCCTCATCGCGCGCGGCGAGCTCGCCGACGGGGAGGAGCTACCCAGCGTGCGCCACCTCGGTGGCGCGCTCGGGGTGAACCAGAACACGGTGGCCAAGGCCTACCGCATGCTCGCCGACGAAGGGATCGTCGAGCTCCGCCACGGCGCCGGTGCGCGCGTGCGACGGGACGGCAGCCCGTACCGCCAGGCGCCACCCGACGACACCGAGCGCACCCTCCAGGATCTGATCGCGCGCTGGGTGCTCGCCGGCGCCACGCGCACGAACATCGAGCGCGCCTTGGCGCGAGCCCTCGACGCCTATTTCGGCAGCAAGAGGAAGGGGTAGAGTCATGAACATCAGCATCAACGCCGTGTCCTTCACGATGGCCGTCTCGATCGCCATCGTGGGCCTCTGTGTGCACCTGGTGGCCCGTATCTGGTCGCCGCGGCGCCTCTTCTTCGTGCCCCTCCAGCGCGAGCTCACCGACGCGGATCACGCGCGCGTTCGGCGCGTGCTCGTCGTCAACGGCGTCATCACGCTCCTGGGCGTCGCCGCGACCTTCGCGTTGACGAGTGAGCTCTTGCTCGTGCTCACTACCACGTGCCTCCCGATCGTGCCCATCGGGCTGCTCTTTTCGGAGGTGGTGCGCGTCAACCGCGCCGAGAAGCGCGCGCCGACGCCGTCGCGCTACGCGGTGCCCCTCGCTGCACCCCCGGGGATTCTCACCTACGTGTCGCCGCCGCTGCAGCTCGCGCAGCTCGCGATGCTCGTGCTCGGGAGCGCTGCCTTCTCATGGCTCCTCGACCGCCTCCCCGAGGTGGTGGCGCTCCATTGGAACGCGCGCGGCGAGGTGGATGGCCGCGGGAGCCCGGGCTCGCTGTGGATCTTCGCTGGGATGATGCTGTTCAACATCGCGGTGGGTTGGCTCGTCGCGCTCACCGTGGCCCGCGAGCGCTGGGCGCTCCCACCGAACGACCGCGAGGCCTACGCCGCCCTCCAGCGACGGCGACGAACCCTCATCATCCGCCTCACCGAGGCGCTCATGGTGGGCATCAACGCCTCGATGCTGGTGATGTGGATGGGCATCGCCTACGCGACCATGCCGGGCAACGAGCGCCACATCGCGACGGCCATCGTCGCTGGCATCGTGGTGATGGCCGTTGGCACCATCCTCCCCATCGCGATGATGATGCGATCCCTGGTCGAGGTGCAGGAGCAGATCCGAGGCATCGCCGGAACCGACGTGCTCGGCACCCGCGAGTCGGGCTGGATCTGGGGCGGGCTCGCCTACTACGCGCCCGACGACCCGGCGGTGTTCGTGCCCAAGCGCGTCGGCATCGGCCAGACCATCAACCTCGCGCGTCCGGGCGCGTGGGCGTTCGTCGCGGGGATCATCCTCGTGCCGCTCGCCCTCTCCCTCGTCTTCATCGCCGTCGCCGGTTGACGGGTGCAGAGCGCAGGTGAGCTCTGGCTGGAGGTCTCACCTCCGACGCGCCGCAGCACACGATCCGCGCGCGCGCTCGGTGCGCCAGGCCTCACACCTCACGCAAACCGCACGGCCGCCTCCACGCAGTAGCCCCCGCCGCGGGTGTGGAGCACCTCGGCGAGGCCGAGCTTGCGCAGGGTCCAGATGGCGGTGTGCACGCGCTTCACACGCGACTCGAACCGGATCGACTCCCCGGGCCAACCCGCCTCGAACAGCGGTGCCACGGTGAGCGTCGCGTGGGGCTCGTGGCGCGCGAGCTCGCAGAGGCGGGCGAAGATCCGACGCGGCGCGAGGTGCTTCTCGAGCTTGATGCGACGTTGCCCAAAGAGCACCCAGCGAGCGTCGGGCCCCACGACGAGCTCGCTCGGCCGCGCCATCGCTGGCCGCCCATACTTCGCTTCGATTCCCCCTGTCGTCGTCAGCACGAAGACGACCTTCGCAAGTGGTGTGCCGTTGGGCACCGACGTCATTTTCGAGACTTGTTGACGGGCTTCTCGCGGCACGTGCGTTTGCTGACGCAGCTGGCGATCGAAACCCGAACGAGCGCCGTCTGGGGGGCGAGCAGCGCCACCTGCTTCGTGTCGCGCGGCTCCCGTGCAGCGCTCCTCGCGACCCTTCCGAGGAGGGCTACCCTTCCGAGATCCACCGGCCGTCGGCGTTCGCCACGGCGGTCAGCGTTCGCCACGGCGGTCAGCGTTCGCCGCGGCGGCCCGCGCTCGGCGTTCGCCACGGCGGCGAGCGTTCATCCGCGGTGCGCTGAAAAGAAACCGCGGGGAGGAGTCTGGATCTCGACCGGCGGCCGCTCCGCTTGCCCCTGGTTTGTGGTCGCCGGCCGAGATCAAGCACTCATGGCCGTGCACGCGGCGGTCGATCAGAAAAAATACGCGGAGCCGCCAGGCTAACGCACAGATGGCGGAAATCGTTCGGCGTTGGAGGTGATGCGGTTGGCGATTTGCACCATGCGTCGCAGGCCCCGGGGCACCAAGTCGGGCTCGGTGCGGTTGAGGCCGACCCAGGCCCAGAGCCCCTCGTCGCGCGCCCGCAGCTGCAGACCATGGTCGCGCAGCTGCAGGATCGCCTCCCGCGTCTCGGGCCCCACGAGCCGCGCCGCGTCGGTCGGATCGGTGGCCTTGAGCACGAAGATCTTGTCGAAGGCGGGGTGTCCCACCGGTTCGCCCGAGCGATCGAACTGGGTGGCCGAGCTCGCCGGCTTGAGGCCGAGCCCACGCCCGAGCGGCGCCGCGAAGTTGGCGACGAGCTCGAAATGGAAGTGCTGGAAGGCGTCGCGTACCGCGGTGGCCGACACCGTCACTCCGTCGATCTGCCCCCACATCGACAGCGGCGTGTCGGCGCTCGCGAGGCTGTTCTCTTGAGCGAAGGTGAGCCACGCCTCGCGCACATCGCAGAGCGGCTCGGCGCAGTGAACGCGCCCGCTGGCGCGTTCGAGCTCCGCCGTCACTTGGGCTGCGGTCTTCATGGCGAGCGCGATCGCCTCGGGGTCGCCCCCTCCGGCGAGCAGCTGCACCCCGCTGTCGTCGAGCTGCGCGTGTGCATGCAAGAGCTGGGCGCGCAGTCGATCGGTGAGGATCTGCCGGCCACGGTCGGGGTCGTCCGCCCGCACGCAGTAGATCGCGTCGAACGCGTCGTCCCCCGTGAGCACCTCCTTGCGGGCGTCGCCGGGGAGGCGCCCGCGGGTCACGCTGAGCCCCATGTCGAGCTCGCGCGTGGCCTTGGTGAACACGCAGATCGCGGCGCCCCCTTGCTCGGGCCAGAGCTCGACGTGACGCCGATTCACGGTACCCGACGCTCGCCCGTCGTGGAGCTGCATGCCGAGTCGACGCGCCACCTCCGCGATCGTGGCGTCGGTCTCTCGCACCGCCGCCACCGCCTGGTCGCCCTCGGCGAGGCGGCGCTCCCGTCGGAGCAAGGCGATCGCCCCGCCGAGGGCGGCGAGCGGGAGGCCCCCCACGATGAGCAGCGGGCCGGCGGTCACGCCGCTCTCGTTGAGCGCGACGCCGATCGCGGCGGCGGCAACGCCCGCCACGATGAGCACCGTGGGCAAGAGCGGC
Organism: uncultured Polyangiaceae bacterium; assembly: GCA_964401935.1. Taxonomy (GTDB): domain Bacteria; phylum Myxococcota_A; class Polyangia; order Polyangiales; family Polyangiaceae; genus JAPYTK01. Next base: position 31,947 of record CAYOAL010000033.1, on the reverse strand, counting down.
CAGCCTGGAGAGCCCCTCTGTTCGCCTCCGGCGGTATGTTCCGCCCCCAGGGACATCAGACGTGATGGAGTCGCCGATCGACGCCGGCGGGACAAGCTCAAAGATCGATCTGATAGTCCTTGATCTTGTAGAGCAGCGCCCGGTGGCTGATCTCGAGGAGCTGTGCGGCCTTGGTGCGGTTGCCCTTGGTCTTGGCGAGCGCGCGGCGAATGAGCATCTCTTCGATGACCCGCGAGGTCTTCTTGATCGAGAGCTCGCCGCTCTGGAGCTGGAGGCGGATGGGATCGCGAGCCTGGTGGACGCGCTCGGGGAGATCGGTGTCGAGGAGGGTGTCGCCCTCGGCGAGCACCATCGCGCGTTCGATGGTGTTCTCCAGCTCGCGCACGTTGCCCGGCCACGCGTACTCCATCAACATGCGCCGCGCGTCGGGGCTGATGGCGCGGATGCTGGTGCCGAGGCGTGCGTTGTTTTGGGTGAGGAAGTGCTCGATCAACAAGGGGATGTCTTCGCGCCTGTCGCGCAGCGGGGGCACGTGGATGTGCAGCACGTTGATGCGGTAGAAGAGGTCCTCTCGGAAACGACCGGCCTTCACCTCGGCGGTGAGGTCGCGGTGGGTGGCGGCGGTGATCCGCACGTTCACCTGCACGTCGCGGTTGTCGCCGATGCGCCGCACCGTCTCGTCTTGCAGCACCCGCAAGAGCTTCACCTGGAGCGCGAGGGGGAGCTCGCCGATCTCGTCGAGGAAGAGCGTGCCGCGATCCGCCTGCTCGAACAGACCCTGGCGATCTTGCGAGGCGTCGGTGAACGCGCCGCGCTTGTGCCCGAACAGCTCGCTCTCGAGCAGGTTCTCCGGGATCGCCCCGCAGTTGATGGCCACGAAGGGGAAGTCTTTGCGGTCGGAGCGGTGGTGGAGCGCGCGCGCCACCAGCTCCTTGCCCACGCCGCTCTCGCCGGTGATGAGGGCGGTGGTCTTGAAGTCGGCCACCTTGGCCACCGTCTTGAACACCGCGCGCATCGCGTCGCTCTTGGCGAGCATCTCCTCGAAGACGTTCTCCTTGAGCATCTCCTGCCGCAGCGCGCGGTTCTCCCGCTTGAGGCTCTCCCGCTCCTCGGCCTTGCGTAGCGTCAGCAGCACCTCTTCGTTCTTGAAGGGCTTCTGGACGTAGTCGTAGGCCCCCGCCTGCATCGCCTCGATCGCGAGATCCACGTTCCCGTAGGCGCTCATCACGATCACCGTCGCCTCGTGGCCCTTGGCCTTCAGCGTGGCGAGGAGATCGAGGCCGCCGAGCTTCGGCATCCGCACGTCGGTGAGGATGAAATCGGGCCCGAACGACTCCACCATCGAGAGCGCCACCTCGCCGTTCTCTGCCACCTCGACCTGGTAGCCCTGACGCTTCAAAAACGTGCGAAGCACCAGCCTCAGGTTCTCTTCGTCATCCACCACCAAGACGCGTCGCATCATGTTGCTATGAAATCTTTTCTAGTTCTGCGGGCCTTGGTCCGCAATTCTTACTAAGTGGACGCCGCACGAGGATTGACTTTTGGCCCGCCAACGCTCATACGACCAACACCTTGAGCGGCGAGAAGACTCTGCGTGAACGGCTGGCAGGCTCGTCAGCGGTGGTGCGACTCATCAGCAACGATCGTGTGATGCGGCTCGCTTCGGGCGTGATGGAAGCCCGAGAGCGCTTCGACGAGGCGGCCACCTACTGGCGAGAAGGCGTGCGCGTTCTGATGAACGGGCACGCGATGCCCAACATCGACCCCTCCCTCACCACCGACGAGGAGCTCGGCGCGACCACCGCCGACGCCGACGACGGGCCGGCGACGCCGCCCACGCGTCCCGCGCGCAACAAGACCAATGGCCACGCGGTGACGATGCCGTCCGCCGACGGGGTCGCGGCCGCAGCGCAGGGCAGCAGCGAGGGGCCCGACAGCGAGCCGGCGACGGTGGCGTCGGGCCCGAAACCGAAACGCACCGCCGAGGAGCGGCGTCAGGCTGCCGAAGCGCGGCTCGCCAAGGCGATGTCGGCGCGGGTCGCGATCAGCAAGGTGGGCGGGCGCGACGTCTTCGACAAGTGCATCAAGTTCACCGCCGCCGACAACGCCCGCAAGATGGGCGTGTACCCGTTCTTCCGACCTCTCGACTTCAACAACGGGCCGATGGCGCAGCTCGAGGGCGTCGAGGTGGTGATGCTCGGCTCGAACAACTACCTCGGGTTGACCACCGATCCGCGGGTGCGCGAGGCCGCCAAGAACGCCATCGAGAAGTACGGCACGAGCATGACGGGGTCGCGCCTCGTCAACGGCTCGATGCGGCTGCACAACGAGCTCGAGGAGAAGCTCGCGGCCTATCACGGCAAAGAGGCGGGGCTCGTGTTCACCACCGGCTATCAGGTGAACATCGCCGCCATCTCGGCCCTCCTCTCCAACAAGCGGAGCGTGGCCGTCATCGACAAGGAAGACCACGCGTCCATCTACGATGGCGTGCGGCTCGCGCAGGCCACCGGCGCCCGGATGATCCGCTACAAGCACAACGACGCCGCGTCGCTCGACAAAGCCCTCGAGGGCCTCGAGGACAACGAGGGGGCGCTCGTCATCACCGACGGCGTGTTCAGCGCCCAGGGCGAGATCGCGCGGGTCGACGAGCTGGTGAAGGTGGTGAAGAAGCACAGCGCGCGCATCCTCGTCGACGACGCCCACGCCCTCGGGGTGATCGGGCCGGGTGGGCGCGGCACCGCGGCCATGTTTGGGGTCGCCGACGAGGTCGACCTCATCGGCGGCACCTTCTCCAAGTCGCTCGCTTCCATCGGCGGCTGGCTCGTCGGCGACCGGAAGGTGCTCGACTACATCCAGCACTTCGCGTTCAGCTTCCTGTTCGCGGCGAGCGCCGCGCCCCCTTGCGTCGCTGCGGCGATGAAGGCGCTCGAGGTGATGCAGGAGGAGCCGTGGCGGCAGGAGAAGCTGCGCGAGAACTTCACCTACATGCGCAACGAGCTGCGCCGTCTCGGCTTCGAGCTCGGCAACACCGAGACCGCGGTCATCCCCATCTACATCCGCGACGATCTCAAGACGGTGATGATGTGGAAGTCGCTGCTCGACGACTACCGCATCTACGTGAACCCGTTCATCACCCCCGGAGTGCCGCCGAAGCAGCAGGTGCTGCGCACGAGCTACATGGCCACCCACGAGCGCGAGCACCTCGATCGCGCGCTCGAGGCGTTCGAGAAGGTCGGCAAGAAGTTTGGGGTGATCTCGTGAAGGCCCACGTGGCGCTGCTCGGAGCCGCCGCGTTCTTGGTGGCCCTCACCGCCTCGGCACAGACGAAGATCGCGGTGGTGGATCTCCAAGGCGCGCTCATCCGCACCGACGAGGGCATGAGCGCGGCCGCCTCCCTCAAAGGCTTCACGCAGTCGCGCCAGGCCGAGCTCGACCGCAGCCAGAAGCAGCTCGCCAAGGAAGAGGACGACATCCGGCGCCAGGCTCGGGTGCTGTCGCGCATGGCGCTCCAGCGCCGCACCGAGCACTGGCAGCGCCGCATGGTCGACGTGCAGAGCAAGTACCTCGAGTACAACAAGCAGCTGCAGAAGAAGCAGGCCGACATGATGAACCCGATCACGAAGAAGCTCTTCGCGGCGGTGCGCAAGGCGGCCATGCGCAAGGGCTTCGACATCGTGGTCGATCGGGCCGCGGTTCCCTACGCGCGCAGCGATCTCGATCTCACCGACATGGTGGTGCAGATCTACAACGGCGGCGGGGGCGGCGCCGACGAAGAGAAGGGCGACGAGTAGCGTCGCCAGAAGCGCGACGCGCGGTCACGGACAGAGCGCGGGTCGAAGCCACCGTCGAGCGTGACGTCGCGCTGCCTCGAGCTCGCTCACAAGGTGCCGCTCGCCACCGCTGCTTCGCAGCCCGCGCGCGCATCCTGGCACTCCACCACGTTCTCGGGGAAGCCGCGGAGCCAACACGACACACACACGTGGCCCGGACCGCCGCTGAAGAACAGCTGCCCACCCTTGTGCTTCTCGATGTTGCCCTCCTGTTGCAGCGGCTTGCGCACGAGCATCAGCTCCTCTGGCGCGAGGAGCCCGGCCACCACCTGGGCCGTCCGCTCCGGCTCGAGGCCGCACACCGAGCGCCAGTTGAGCTCCACCTCTGCGTCGGTGGTTCCCTTGCCGCCCGCGACCGTGTCGTTCTCCTTGGCGATGTTCGGATCGAGCTCCTCCTGCGTGGCGAGGCGCAGCCCGTTCTGGCCGTAGATCCGGAGCGGCCGCGCGTACTCGCCGTGGCAGTCGAGGGTGCCACAGCGCCGCTCGAGCACGTTGGACACCGGCTTGAACTCATCGAGATCGGCGCACTGCAAGAGGCCGGCGGAGGGGATCTCCTCGCACGCAGACAGAGCGCTCGCGGCGAGGATGACCAAGGAGGCGAGGAGGCGGTTCATTGGCCAGTGCTCGGGTTGAAGAGGTTGGGAGCAAATCGCGGCGGTGGGCAAGCCCCGGGCTCGGGGAGCATCACCTCCGGCGACAGGCGACCGTCGGGCACGAACACCACGCCCGGCGACAGCGACGAGGCAGGGTGCGTGTGGCACGTCCCGCACGAGCCATCTCGCCCGATGCGACTCGCCATCACGTCGACGGGCACGAGGGAGTCGTCCGGCCCCGGGCCGAACAGCTCCGCGCGGAGCGGGTAGGCGGGATCGAACTCGTCCTGGGTCCAGTAGAAGTTGCCGCAGCGGTTGGTGCGCTTCTGGAGGATGCGCCCCTCGGAGTCGATGATGCGGATGGTGTGGTTCGGCACGAGCTGGAGCCCGAGCCCATCGGGATCGGGCCGATCCGGATCGGTGAACACCGTCCCGCCCACACTGATCACCGGCTTGGCGCCTTCGTACACCGAGTGGCACGCGACGCACGGCTGACCCGGACGATGGATCTCGCTCGGGGGGAAGTTGGGGTCCTCGCCTCCGAGCGCTTCGATCTTGCCGTCGCGAAGCGGGTCGCTGCACGCCGTCGCGAGGCACGCCCATGCGATGATCCAACGCCGCCTCATTCGAACTCCGCGTCGAACGTGAGGGCTCCGAAGTAGCCCAACCGTTCCTTCACAAACAGATGGTTCAGGAAGCGGGTGTACGCAACGTCGCCGTTGATCATCAGGCCGTAGGCGCGGCGCTCACCGAACTCGTAGCGCGCGCCGAGCCCACCGGTGAGGCCGATGAGCGGGCCAAGCTCGCGGTCGCCGGTGCGGAGCGCGGGGATCTTCACCCCGTCCGCGGTGCGCTCGGCCACGTAAGCGAGCTGATAGAAGTCGGCGGCGGTCTGGGCGTGGAACCGCACGTGCGGCCAGATCCGAAACTCCTTCACGATGTCGTAGTAGAACTTCGCGTCGGTGGTCGTGGCCTTCGTGCCCCAGGTGTCGACATACACCCGCTCGCTGGCGCGGATGGTGGCGTCGCTGAAGCGGTGGGCGATCTGGAAGGCGAGCGCGAAGCGCTTGCGGGTCACCGGGAGCTGCTCGAGTGGTCGCTCCGGCTCGCGGAAGAAGTTGACCGCGTCGATCACGAGGCCAGGCTCCACCAGCGGCGCCACCTGGGGTGAGAACAACGGGATGTGCCGGTAGGGCTTGGAGCCGTCGCCGTTCTCGAACACCGCCGTGCCAGCGAACGAGAGGAAGGTCGCCTTGTCGGCCACGACGCCGAGGCCGAGGTTCAGCGCGTGACGCTGGATGATGGTGGAGAACACGTCGAAGGGGGTCTTGGCCCGCCCGTTGATGTCGTACGAGTACTCGTAACCAATCGAGGGGGTGATCGTCTTCTGGACGTATTCGGCGCTGATGGTGAGGCCGGCGGCGAGCGCCAGGTAGTCGGGCTCGTGGGACATGTTGCCCCGGAGCGCGAAATCGTAGTCGCCGATCCCGAAGTGCCCGTTGATCGCCGGCACGTAGCGCACCTCTTGCCAGCGCGGGGACGCCGTCGCGAGGATGTCCACCGAGGCCGCGGTCACCACGTCGACGAGGAAGTGTGCGCCGAGGCCCCAGCCATCGGTCACGTGCTCCACGCTGGTGCTGATGGAGGGCGTGGCCACGTCCACGTCCATGTCGTCGTGGTAACCGCTCGCTTCGATGGCGATGCGGAACTTCAAGTCGCCCGCGACCGACTCCGTCTTCTTGAGACAGTCTTCGGGCGACTTGCCCTCCGCCAGGCAGCGCAGGATGCGTTGCGTCTGCGGATCGGGGTTGCCCGGCGACATGGTCAACAAGAGCGTCACCGTCTTGGACGGCTTGAGGAGCACCTTCTGCTCGAAGCCCACCGGCAGGCCGTCGGCGGTTCCCTCGGCGGTGACGGTGTGCTCGCCCGGATCCACTTCGATCTCCACGTCGAGGATGGCCTCGGCGGGGAGCTCGGCGCCGTCGAGCTTGATGATGAGATCCGAGACGTCGTCGGGTGCTTGCAGCACGAGCGTGGGCATCTGCCGCTGCAGCGTCGAGGCTCGCTGAGACCACTGCTTGCTCTGCGAGTACTGCTTGGCGTTGTTGCCCTGTTTGGCGAGCTCTCGATATTGATCGATCGCCTCTTTCCAGGCGTTGTCTTTCTCGAGACAGCTCGCCAACACCGCCCGCGCGCGCAGCTCGTTCTCGAGCTCGAGGGCGGCCCGCGCGTCTTCAGCACACTGCTTGAAGTCGCTGTCCTCGCGGTGCCTCTTGGCCTCCTTGTAACAGTGGAAGGCCTCGGCGTTGCGCCAGTCCCGCGGCGGCTTGCTCTCGGAGTAGCTGCCGCGGCAGCCCTTCTGCGCGCGGCTCGCGGCCTGCCCCTTCGTCGCCTCCCAGGCGGCCTCCACCTTGTCGTCGATGAACCCGCTGCGGAGGCGCGCCTTCTTGTCGAGCTTGAGCGCCGCCGAGAACGAGGTCTTGGCCTCGGTGGACTGGCCGAGCTTCGCCTGCACCATGCCGATCGCGACCCACAGCTCGGCCTGAGCCTCGTCGCTGCAGGCGCTGCCCTCGCAGATCCCACCGGCGGCATCGAGGTTGGTGAGCGCGTTCTTCAGCTTCTTGTTCGCCACCTCCGACTTGTAAATGTCGCGAATGATCGAACGCAGCGCAGCGTCGTTCGTCCCCGATGCCGACGCGGGCACGGGCGACAGGAGCACCAAGAGGGCGGCGAGGAGGGCAGCGATCCGCGTCACGCAGGCCGAACTATATCTGGTGGTGCCAACAAACGCGTACACAGATGGGGAAATTCCCGCGTGCCCTCCGCACTCGACGACGGGGGCTCATCGCCACAAACGAAAAAACCGCCGCGCCCTCATGAGGGTCGTCGCGGCGGTCGTCGAGGCGCGTGGCTGCGCGCCAGCTCGCTGGGCAGGGATGGGGATGGAGCGTGGCGCTCAGTTGCAGCCGCAGCCGCTGCCGGCGCCGGTGCTGCCACCGATCGCGCCCTCGGTGATCGCCCGGAGGTGCTCTTCGCCCGGCCCAGCCACGTCGCTCGCGGCCATGGTGGGGTGCGCGAGCTTGGCGCGCTCGTACGGGGCCACCGGCGTGCAGCCCGTCGCCATCGCCAAGCCGGCGCCCATGATGGCGAGGGTGAGGGCGGTCTTGAGCGTGCGGGCTTTGTCGGTCTTGGTCATCGCGCTTGATTCTCCGTTGCTCGAGTCGTGACTGAGGAAAGACTTTGCACGTTCGATGCCAGCGCTGATCATAGCTGGAAACGCGGGATTGCGGGAGATCTTGCCCCGAAATGGGCCGAACCGTGGATCATGATGGAGCCAATTGGATCCATCGTTGGCCGGTCAGATTTCTGAATGAGTACGGTTACTTCACACATTGTAGGACATTGTCCCTAAGCGGGTTCGGGAGGTCGGCACACTACTGGCCGCCGGCGCCGCCCACGCCCCCGCCGCCTACGCCGCCGCCGCCCACGCCGCCGCCAGCGATGCCGTCCTTGGCCATCCCGCACGCCGCCCAGAGGCCGATCTCTTGGAGCTCGGCGGGTTCGTAGATCGGTCCTTTCGGCATCGGGGATCCGTAGGGCACGGTCGTGGCCGGATCGATGTTGCACATGAGGTACGGCGCGGCGTTGGGATCGCTCGACACGTAGGGGCGTCCACCGTTCGAGAAGGCGGCGAGCGCGTCCCAGCTCACGTCGGGATCGCCTGCCGCCATGTTCACGCCGGTGGGGTCGTTGGGCCCGTTGTGACAGCCGCCGGCGGCGCAGTTGCCGCGCGGGAGGCCCGCATCCATGTACTTGGCGAAGATGCCCTGAGCGCCGCCCCACGCCACGGTGGCGCACTCGGCGGGGGTTGGGTCGACGGGGACGCCCATCGGCAGCGGGCACTCCGCGGTGACGGTGGTGACTCCGCGGATGCGGAGCCCGCCGGGCGGCCCAAACCGCACATCGCCATCGTCACAGCCAGCGGCCAAGAGGAGCATGCCCCCTGCGACCACGCGAAGGCCTGCGCTCGAGAAAATCGTCATGCCAGATCCCGATCCTTTTGTATCCCTCGTGGGTGACAAAGTCGATCCAGCCGGGCTTCGAACCAACCGTGCTCCAACCGAAGTCCAACGCGGAGCGGGATGTGGTAAACCAACTTCGTCTTTTCTTGCACCGCCGTGCGCATGCTTGACCACGAGCAACCAACTCCCAAAGCCAACGCCACGACGTGCTCCGCCCTCGCACGTCGTGCAGTCATGGCTGGCGCTGCGCCGGGGCGAGTCACGGCAAAAGAGAAGGCAAGAAGCGTGCGCATCTCCAACAGCCATCGAAGGAGCCCCTGTTCATGAAGTCGTTCTCTCATCGCCTCCTCGCCACTCGTCTGCTCGCACCGAGCGTCCTGATCGCCGTGGCGCCGGTAGTCTTCGGTTGCGGCGGCGGACAAGAAGCCAAGGATCCGAGTGACAACGTCGGCGACTCTGGGAGCGGCGAAGCCCCCGAGATCGGCAAGACCGCACCCGAGATCAGCGGCGACGGCGTGATGGGCGAGGGGCCCATGACGCTCGCCGATGGCCGTGGCCAGGTCGTCATCGTCGACTTCTGGGCGACGTTCTGCGATCCGTGCCGGAAGTCGTTCCCGCACTATCAAGACCTCGTCGACAAGTACGCCGGCCAGCTCGCCGTCATCGGCGTGAGCGTAGACGATCCGGACGACGTCACCGAAGAAGACGTGAAGAAGTTCGCGACCGATCTCAAGGTGAAGTTCGCGATCGTGTGGGACAAGACGAAGAAGACGGCCGACACGTACAAGCCGCCGAAGATGCCGACGAGCTATGTCGTGGACAAGCAGGGGATCATCCGTCACATCCACGAAGGGTTCGAAGGTGGCGAGGCGGAGAAGATCGACGCGGAAGTGGAAGCGCTGCTCAAGTAGCGGCAAAGGCCCCGATCGCCGCCTGAAGTGAGCCTCTTGATTGGAAGGGAGCGTCTAGAGTTGGTGAAAATACATTCTTTGCGGGGGACACAACGTTGGGCGGCACTTCGTGCCGGTTTCTTGGGTGCCGTCCTCGGTGTGGGAGCGACGGCGTGTACTCCCGCCGAGTCTCCGGACGGGGAGGCTGGCTGCACGGTCTCGGTCGGCAAGGCAGCTTGCGAGATCGAGGGCGAGCACGTCGGCGGTGAGGAGCCAGCCACCCTCGGGGGTGCGCGGGGCAAGGTGCTCATCGTCGACTTTTGGGCCACGTGGTGCGACCCCTGCAAGAAGTCGTTCCCCAAGTATCAGCAGCTCGTCGACAAGTTCGCGGGCGAGGTCGCGGTCATCGGTGTGAGCGTCGACGACCCCGACACGGTCGACGTCGACGAAATCAAGGCGTTCGGGCAGAAGCACGGCAACGTGTCGTTCGCGCTGGTGTGGGACAAAGAGAAGACCACCTCGGCGCAGTACAAGCCGGCGACCATGCCCACGAGCTACGTCATCGACAAGGAGGGCATCCTCCGGCACGTCCACGTCGGCTTCAAGAGCGGTGAGCTCGAGGTCCTCGAGGACGAGGTCGAGACGCTCGCGAAGTGACCCTCACCGCCGACCCGCGACGCCGCGAGCGAGCGGGTCGTCGGCGGACGGGTCAGCGGTTGGTGGTGGCGAGGTGCCGCGCGATCCGCTTGTAGAGCTCGGCGGAGAGCTCGCTGTTGTGGGCGCACACCTCGAGGAAGTCGTCGTGGCGGATGCGGAGCAGGCGCGTGCGCTCGAGCGCCCGTGGCAGCTTGCCTCGCGTCGCCACGTCGAGCAGCGACTCCGCCATCAACAGCCCGCTCGGACCGAGCTTGCGGCCATTGCCGAGCTCCACGAGCCCGTCGAGGATCACGTAGGCGACCCGATCGTTGGCTACCGCGTGGGGGATCTCGGTCCCTTCGTCGAGCTCGATCTCCACCCCGGCGGCGAGCGTGCTCAGCACGTGCGCGGGCGCCATGTCCATGAGCAGCGGGCTCGCGGAGATGGTGGCCATGTCGCGCGACCGCGGGCCGGCGTCGCCGAGTCGCTCGGCGAAACGCTCGCGGACCCGGATGACGATGACGCTCGCGTCGTCGAGCCCCTGGCGGCTCTTTGCGCGGCCGATGAGCGCGGCGCACACGTCCTTGGCGCTGCCCGTGCGACAGACGCGGCCGAAGGCTGCCTCGGCTTCGAACAGAGAGAAGGCTCCGTCCGTGCACAGGACGATGCGATCTCCTGCCGAGAGATCGACGAACAGCGTGTCGACCACGAGCTTCTTCTGGTGCCCGATGGAGTTGGTGAGGGGGCTGCGGGTGGCGGCCATGGGGGCGCGCTTTCCCGAGGTGCGCAGCGAGTCGTAGGCGGCATGATCGTGCGTGAGCTGGAGAGACGCGGTGGGCCGCACGAGGTACGCGCGGGCGTCCCCCACGTGGGCGAAGAACGCGCGGTCGCGCACGAGCACCGTGAAGTCGAGGGTGCACCCCATGCCGCGCCGAGAGGCGGAGGCCTCGCCCGCCTCGATGACGGCCTGGTTGGCGGTGCGCATGGCTGCGCTCAAGAGATCGAAGACGAGCCTGCGGTTCTCCAACATCGGGGTGGCGGCGTAGCGGTTGAGCACCGCCCGCGCCTCCTCCGAGGACAGCGCGGTCTCGATCGCTTCGAGCGACTCGCGCGCGGCCACCTCGCCCGCCGCGTGCCCTCCCATGCCGTCGGCGATGGCGAAGAGGCCGAGATCGGGCCGACACAACATGGCGTCTTCGTTGTGCTCACGACCGTGGCCGATGATCGTCCCCGAGCAATAGTCGACGCGGAAGTCGAAGCTTGGCACGATCACGCGCTCGGCGTGATCTCGGAGCAGCTCCTCCGGGCTCGCCATCGATGGGGGGTCGTGCTTGGTCATGGCAGCTGATCCGCAGCGCAAGAAGGATGCACCGGGCTCCGGGACCGGGTCAAAACCGAAGCGCGCAAAAAGCGCGGCCCGCTCGCGGCTCGGTCGGCGGGCGTTGCTCGGAGGGGCGGTGGCCGGTGCCCTCGTCGTCGGGGGCCGCTGCGGCGTGCTGCGGCTCGCTCGCCCCGCGCCCCCCGACGGTCCTCTGTCGGATGCCGCCGCGGGCCTCGTCGACGCAGCCTGGGAGGGCATCGATCCGCAGCGCATGGTCGACTGCCACGTGCACGTGGTGGGGCTCGGGACCGAGGGCACCGGCTGCTTCGTCCACCCGCACATGCAGAGCTTGTGGCACCCGCTCGCCTACGCGCGGTTCCACATCTATCGCCTCGCGGCCGGCATCGACGACCTCGACCGCGCCGACCAACAGTACGTGGCGCGCTTGTCGTCGCTCGCCCGCCAGCAGCTCGCGATTCGGCGCGGAGACAAGGCCAAGCCCCAACCCTTCCTGCGACTGCACGTCCTCGCGTTCGATCGGGTCCACCGGTCGGATGGCACCGCCGACGACGGCGCGACCGAGTTCTATGTCCCCAACGACTACGTGCTCGCGGTGGCCAAGCAGAACCCCGACGTGTTCCTCCCGTGTGGCTCGATCCACCCCTACCGCAAGGACGCGGTGGCCGAGCTCGAGCGGCTGGCGGGAGCAGGCATCCGCTGCATCAAGTGGCTCCCGAGCGCGATGCGCATCGATCCCGCGTCGAGCGCGTGCGACCCGTTCTTCGACAAACTCGCCGCGCTGAAGCTGCCCCTGCTCACCCACGGCGGGCGCGAGGAGGCAGTGGAGGTGCAGGACGCGCAGAAGCTCTCCAACCCCTTGCGGCTCCGACGGGCCCTCGACCGAGGCGTGAAGGTCATCGTGTGTCACTGTGCGTCGAGCGGGGAGGACGAAGATCTCGACGCGCCGGGCGTCGACAAGCCGCTCGTCTCGAGCTTCGATTTGTTTCTGCGGCTGATGGACGACCCCAGCTACACAGGGCGGCTCTTCGGCGATGTTTCGGCGCTCGTTCAGTACAACCGGGCGCACGTGCTGAGCCGGCTCCTCGGGCGGCCCGAGCTGCACACCCGCCTCGTGAACGGCAGCGACTACCCGCTCCCCGCGATCAACGCGCTCATCCGGACCAAGACGCTGGTGGAGCTCGGCCTGCTCCACCCCGCGCAGCGGGAGCTGCTCAACGAGATCGATCGGCACAACCCCCTGCTCTTCGATTTCGTGCTAAAGCGCACGCTCCGCGGCCCCGGAGGGGAGCAGCTCGCGCCGAGCGTGTTCATGCCCCCGGCCGATCTGTTCCCGGTCTGATCTTTCGGCGCCCGCGTTCCCCAAATCGGTGTAATCTCTGCGAACTTGTCCCCGGGCATCGGCTGCCCGGACACTGCTCTTCGTGATTTCCAGGCTGATGGCCAAGACACGCAGCATCCCCCTCGACCGGATCCGCACCGACGGCTGGTTCGAGCGGCTCGGCGAGAGCATCGGGAGCTTCCACACGCTGTGCGATGTGCTGGGCGAGCGCTTCTTCGCGTTCGCGCTCATCGCCGGGGCGCGGGTCAGCTCCTTGATGATCGACCGCTTCAACCCGGATCAGTCGCTCGTCGAGTTCAGCTTCAGCGGCCCCGACGAGGGCCCGGGGGGCGAGACAGAGCGGCTGACGGTGGTCGAGTTTCGGCAGCGCCTGGTGTCCACGTTGATGACGCGCGAGCCCGACGGCCCCAAGGCCGGCGATCTGGGGGACGACCTCGAGGCGCTCCAGCGCCACATCGGCCCGCGCTCGCTGTTGTTGGCGCCGCTCTACGGCTACGGGCTCAAGGAGCTCGCGGTCGAGGGCAAGAAGTCGAAGCTCCACATCGAGCGCAACGGCTCCACCGAGACGTTCGACGTGCCCGGCTTTCGCGAGCGGCTCCTCGAGCACGTGCAGGAAGATCTCGAGCGTGGCGTCGAGCGGCAGAGCGGCACCGCGATCGATCTCAACAACGTCGACGAGGCCGAGAAGGCCGCCGATCAGGGCAAGTGGGAGCGGGTGGTGCAGCTCCTCGGCAGCTGGCCGATGCCGCTGGCCATCTACTGGCGCACCCCGGAAGGGCAGATGTTGCCCGAGCAGGCGCGGCAGCGCATCGCCGAGGGGCTCGGCCTGCTCGGTACCGCCTGCGCGAAGCTGGGCGACGAGGCGCAGGGCGAAGAGGTGCTCCGGCTCGCGGTGCAATACGCCCAAGATGGCAGCGCCGCCCCCAAGATCTTTTCCCGACTCGGCAAGATGTTCCTCGACGCGGGCCGTCACGGCGAGGCCATCGCGCCGCTGCGGCGTGCGAGCGCTCTCGGGGCCCCCCCAGCCGACGTGCTGCCCGATCTGGCACGGGCGTGCCTCGAGCGCGAGCGGCCCGTCTCGGCCCTCGCGTGGCTGCTCGAGGCCAAGTCCAAGAAGGTGGCCGACGACAAGCTCGCCGAGCTTCGCGACCAGGTGGAGAAGGGCCTGGGCGACAAGCTCGAGCGCTGGCGCGAGCTCGTCGGCTGAAGTCCCTGGAGGCTGCTGGCAAGGTGCTGCCGCACCGTCCCCCGCGGTGGCACGACGTCTGCAGTGGCTTGGCGCGATGACCACCGCGACCTCGAGCCCCAAGCCCGATCACGATGCCCTTCGCCAGCTCGTCGAGCGACTCGAGGAGGAGACCAACGCGCACCGGCCCACGCTCTTTCTCCGCCTCGCCGAGCTGCGCGAGCTGCTCGGCGCCCACTTCGCGGCCGAGGAGGGCGCGGGAGGTTTGTTCGAGCTCGTGAAGAAGAACGCGCCCTGGGAAGAAGAGCGTGTGCAGACGCTCGAGGCCGAGCACGCCGCGCTCCTCTCGAGCATCGACTTCCTGCAGCGGCGCGTGACCTTCCTCACCGCCGAGGAGCGCGTGTCGGAGGTGCGGTGCTTCGTGCAGCTGCTCCGCGCACACGAGATCACCGAGGGCCTGCTTTTCCAGACGGCGATGGCCGGCACCGCTTGCGCGTGACCTCCGAGGGGGGCGCAATTTCCGCGTAGCCAGCTCCGCGTGCCCCCCCGCCTGTCGACGTCGAGCGAGCAGGGCGCATCGCGTCGCCCCCCATGGATGGACGCGGGCGACGAGAAGGTCGTTCGGCAGGAGTGTCGCCACGACCGCCTCGAGCGATTGCCATCGAATCTCTCGAGCGGTGGCGGTAGGGTCGGCGCCGTGAAGGCGAAACTCGTCATCGTGGGACTCGCGGCCCTGCTCTGGCTCGGCTGCGACTCGGACACCAACAAGAAGGGCGCGAGCAGCGCCGCCCCGAGCTCGGCTCCGAGCGGCTCGTCGACGGTCAAGACCGCGGACGTGCCGAGCGCGGCGGTGAAGGACGCAGAGGATGCCTGCGCCGACTACGTCAAAGAGCTGAACGCGTGCATCGACAAACTGGAGGGGGATGCCAAAGCGCCGTTCAAGAAGCAGCTCGACGAGCACAACAAGTCCTTCGCGGAGGCGAGCGCGTCCGAGAAGGCGCAGATGCAAGAAGGCTGCGTCACCGGCCTGGCCACGCTGAAGCAAGGCTGCGAGTAGCCGCCCCGGCGCCTCCGGGCCGCTCGCCGGCGAGGGCCTCGAGGAGCCACACCCGGTCCGCCTTCAGTCGTCGTCGTCGCCACAAGGGGTGCAGGCGCACGCGCTGTTGCACCTCAGCTCGGGGTGCGACGACCCGTCGCAGACGGCGCGGCACGCGCCGGTGCCGCAGGTCACCACGAGTTTGTCGCAGCTCCCCTCCGAATCCGAGCAGCGCGTCTCGAGGGGACCGTTCGTGCCGTGGACCGCGGCGTCCTTGCAGGCCTGGTTGCCGGAACAGCGGACGTCACAGCGACGTTCGCTCGGACAGCGGATGGTGGCCTTCTCGCAGCTCTGCTTGGCCAAGCACGACACCTCGCAGTGCATTCCCTCGGGACACGAGATGTCGGCCTCCTTGCAGCTCTGGTGTGCAAGGCACGCGACGCTGCACGTCCCGTTGGCGCAACCTCCGGTGCACGCCGCGGCGCACTCGCTCGCGGAGGGGGCGCGTGCCTCACCACAAGCGAGAGGCGGCGCTCCGCCTCCTTCTCCCGCTCCGCCCCCCGCCAACCCTCCCGCTCCGGCCCCGGCTCCGCCTCCTGCTCCGCCTCCCGCTCCCGCTCCCGCTCCGGAGGCTCCCCCCTGTAGGCCCGTGCCGTCCCGGGGCGCAGCGTCGACGACGCCATCGACGATGGCCGTGCAGCCAGCGACCGTCGCCGCAGCCCCCCACAGCGCGCCGACGAGGAGGCACTCCATCGTCGAGGGACGACGGGGAGCGGCACTGCGAACGCGCGTCCCCATTAGCCCCTCGAGTCGTCGGCGAGATCGGTGACGGCGATCGCGGGCTCGAGGGAGGCGCCGTGTTCGACTCGGGGGAGTGGCAGCATGGGCTCACGAGCGTTGGCCGAGGAGCCCAGGTAGGGTTGCAGCTCATCCCTTTCGAGCGATACCGGGGGCTCGTCACCCGACGACGCAGCCGGAGCGAGGAGGACCTGCGCGACGTCGTTGGGTCTCGATCGTGGCGTTCGCATCTTCTCCGTCCTCCTGGCTCGGCGTGGTGCTCGTCGCGAGCCGTCGACTATTCCGAGGCGCCCATACCGGGCAAAACGATCTCGACGCGGCGATTGTTCGCGCGTCCCTCGGCGCTGTCATTGTCGGCGACCGGCTCGGTGATGCCTTTGCCGACGGCGATGAGCTTGTCGGGTGCGACGCCTTCGCTCACGAGAAAGGCGCGCACCGCATTCGCGCGCGCCTGCGATAGCTGCAGATTCGCGCCTTGATTCTCGACACTGTCGGCGTGTCCCTTCACCACCATAGGCGCACCATCCGTCTGGCTCTTCAGCGCCGACGCTACCGTCTTGAGCTTCTCTTTGGCGATGGGCATCAGCTCCGACTTGCCAGGCGCGAAGAGCACCGCGCCGTCGAGCGTGATGATCAAGTCTTCTTGAACCCACTTGATCATGGTGATCTCTTGGAGGCTCGCGAGCGCGTTGCGCAGCTGTTTCTCGACGCCCACGCGTCTTTGGCGCTCCGCGTCGAGCTTCGTCTCCGAGTTCGACAGCGCAGACGACGCGAGATCGAGATCCGTCTTGTTCCGTTTGCGCTGCTGCTCCGAGAGCGCCAGGTACTGATCGCGCGCCTCGAGCTGTCGCCTCTTCGCGTGGGTTTCACCTGCGATGGCGATGGCCATGGATGCCTTGCGCTGAGCCAGGTAGCCGAGGTGTTTCTCGAGATCGGAGCCCGGGTCGTCGCGGTGGGCACGTTCGGCGCGGTCGAGCGCTTGTTTCGCGTTCAGGACGTGCTCCGGCTCGAGCTCCGCCGCCGCGCTATGTTGTGCCGAGCGATAGGCATCCCGCGCACCGACGAGCTCGGGGGTTGGGGTCGTGCTGGCGCAGCCCAAAACGAGGGTGGCCATGGTCCCGAGAAGGGCGCGAACGAGGTGTCTGTTTGGAGTCTTCATGAAATCTCTCCGTCGCTCTAGCGACTTGTCTCGAGGTTGAGTGCGTGGACGCGGCTCAAGGCTGCTTCTGCCTCGTCCGCCTCGACCGCCGTGCGCGCGAGTTGGAGGGCGAGCTCCGCATCGCTGGCGGCGCGCTCGAGCGCCTGCTTGGCCAAGAGGTTCTCACCGATGGCGATGAGGCGCTCTGCGTTGCGTACCTCGTCCTTCGCCATCTTGAGATGAAGCGCGGCTTGCGGCTCTGCGAAGGCGCCGCCCTCTTGGGCGCCCCGAATGGCGGACTGGGCTTCGGTGCGTTGCGCCTGCGGTACCGGTGCTCCGGCGCAAGAGACGCACATTACGGCGACACTGATGGCGAATATTCGCGCGATCGGCTTGCGAATGGTGGTGGTCATAGCGAGCTCTCCTTGTTGTGCCTTGGCCGTGTGCAACGAGCGTGCCCATTGAGAGGTGGTGGGAGTCGAACCAGGAGGGCCGCGCATTGCCGAAGTGACCGAGGTCGACCCGCCGGCGCAGTGAGCGGGAGCGGCGAGGAGCGTCCGGTGGCTGGTGGCGCGGTCCTTGCTCGTTTGTGCGCAGGAGTCCACCATGACACTCACATCCATCATCGTTCTATTGGTCGTCGCAGGGATCTGCGGAGCCATCGGTCAGGCAATCGTCGGCTACTCGAGAGCGGGGCTGGCCGGTTCCATCGCCATCGGCTTCATCGGAGCGCTGCTCGGCACCTGGCTCGCGCATCAGCTCGGTTTGCCCGAGGTGTTCTCGATGCGCATCGGCGGTGAGTCGTTCCCCATCGTGTGGGCCATCTTTGGAGGCGCGCTCTTCGTGGCGCTGATCAGCTTCCTCTCCGGTCGCCGTCACACCTACGCGTGATGACGCAGCGGCCGCGAATTGCGTGAGCGCTCGAGAGGTCGTCCGCGAAGTGGTCGCGGTCGACCCGCTCAGAACGCGACGGAGATCCCACCGACGGCGCCTTCGGTCCACGGCGCGACGGTCGCGCTCGCTGCGTCGGTGGGGTCTGCCGATTGCTCGACGAGCCACCAGATCGCACCCATGGCGCTCAAGCCGAGGCCGGTCGCGCCGACCACGTCGCCCCCGATCGCGAGCGCCCGCGCGTCGGTCGCTCCCCGAGAGTCCTCTCGCGCACCGTCGGCGGTGACGATGGCGGCCACGCCCATCGTGACGCCGGCGGAGAACAACACGCCGCCGGCGATGAGCAAGCCGAGCGGCACGCGGGGGACGCTCGCGGCTGGTCCCTCGAAGGGAGACATGCGGAGCTCGAGCGTGCGGCGTTCGCCAGCCGCGATGGCGAACGCTCGGGCGAGCGCCGTGTGTCCTGGCGCGGTCACCTCGGCGACGTGCACACCTGGATCGACGAAGGTCGTGCGGCCTCTCGGTACCCGTGCCCCGTTGAGCCGAATGATGGCTTTCTCCGGGTGTGCGACGAGGGTGATCCTCGCGACGCGTAGCCGCGTCACCACGAGCGCCCGTTTCGCTGCGTCGCGGAGCTCGTCGCGCTCGGGGCCGGGTTCGGTGTCGCGCAGATAGGCGTGGAAGCTCGAGCGGGCGGCCACGATGCGGCCGGTTTGGAGCTGCGCCACGCCGACGCTGTGGCGCGTCTCCGGCGAGGGCTTGACGGCGTAGGAGCGCTCGTAGTGGCGGAGGGCAGCGTGCCAGTCTCCGTCGGCGGCGAGCGCCACCGCTCGCATGAAGAGCGCGCGCGCGGCCTCGGTTTCGTCGGCCGAGGCGGCCGGCAGCTCCGCTGTGGGCTCGCCGGCGGCGGGGCCGGCAAACGCGATGCACGCGAGCACGACGAGGCACGAGCGAGGCACGGAGCACATGTCAAAAGTCCGGGTCGGTTGGGAGTGGCATGTCGAAACCGCCCGGACCACGGAAGGTGGCGCGCGCGCCAGCCTTCGGGCGCGGGAGCTTGTTCGCGGCGTCGCGGGGGCGCGGCGGCACGCTCGGCCCGGTGACGGGCGCCTCTGCCGACGCGGTGACGGGCGCCTGTGCCGACGCGGTGACAGGCGCCTGTGCCGACGCGGCGAGAGGCGCCTCTGCCGACGGCGCCTCGGCCGCGGCGGTGACCGACACCCCTGCCGAAGCAGGGCCGTGGGAGGGAGCCAGAGCTATCGCGCTCGCCGCGCCTCGTGCGGTGGTGGGCGTCGACGTGCTCGGCAGAGGCGCTGCGCTCGACGACCCGGCTGCGTCGTCGTCGAGGAGCTCGGCCCGCGGGGCACCGGGGACTTCGGAAGGCAAGAGCAACCACAGGGGCGCCGTCAGCGCCAGCGCCGCCGCGGCCCAGGTGCCGCGGTTCGGCCACCCTGCGCGCTGGACGGGTGGGGCCTCGTGCTCCTCGACATCCTGCTCGAAGAGAGGCATTCCCAGCGCTCGATCGATCCGCCCCACGTCGTAAGGCACTGCGGGGTCGCTCGTCGTGGAGTCGGGCGGCGGCGTGTGACCCGCTTCGTCCTCGTGTCTCACGATCCGCCATGGCCCGGTCCCATCGGGCACCGAGAGGGTGCGGCCCGTGATGTCGGTGTCGCAGCCGCACAGGTGCAGCCAGCGCTCGAGCACGCGCCGAAGCACACGCATGGTCGACCAGCGGTCGTCTCGGGGCTTGGCGAGGCCGCGCTCGACGATGGCCCAGAGCTCCGCATCGACGCCATGTTCGCTGGCGAGAGAGCGGGGCGCGTCGAGCAGGACGGCGCTGATGACGGCGTTGTAGTTGTCGCCATCGAAGGGCGCGGCTCCACCGAGGAGCTCGTAGAGGACCGCGCTCACACCCCAGATGTCGGTGCGGTGATCGACATCCGAACGGCCAGCCGCCTGCTCGGGCGACATGAACTGGGGTGTCCCCAACACGTGGCCGGTGACCGTCAGTCGCGTGTTGCTCTCGTCCTCGAGCATGCGCGCGATGCCGAAGTCGAGCAGCTTGGGACGCCAGTGTGCGTCGCTCTCCCGCACCACGAGGATGTTCGACGACTTGATGTCGCGGTGGATGATGCCGCGGTCGTGCGCGATCGCGAGCGCGTCGATGATCGGGAGCATGGTACGCACGGCCTGAATCGGCTCCATCGGACCCTCCCGATCGAGCACCTGGTCGAGCGTCTCGCCTTCGAGCATCTCCATGACCACGTAGGGGTCGCCGCAATCGGTGGTGCCGAGCGAGTGCACGGTCACGATGCTCGGGTGGGCGATCGCGGCGGCGGCGCGGGCTTCGACGAGCAACCTACGAAACCCACCCGGCCCCAGGCACTCGCGACTGATCCGCTTGAGCGCCACGTCGATGTCGAGGATGCAGTCGCGCGCTCGCCACACCACTCCCATGCCACCCTTCCCGACGATCTCGCGAAGCTCGAAGCGTTGGTCGACGAGATCCCCCGCTTGGTGGCCATGCGCGCTTGCGCGTCTGTCGGACGTGGAGTGAGACACCGCAGCGTTCGGTGTGCAATCGATGTGCCGAAGGAGCGAGCCGCCGAGGGGAGCTCCTGGTGACCCGATGACGCGTCGGCGCGCAATTCGCGAAATTTCGTCCCGGTCTGCCGCGCTTGGCTCCTTCTGAAGTGACCCGTGGGTTGGGCACGGATGATGCGAGGGCCCAACCATGAGCAACACGATCAGCGATACAGGGAAGCAAATTTTGGAGACTGCCCGAGAGGGCGCCGAGCGCGCCGGCGAGACCACGAACCGTGCGCTCGGGTCTGTCGAAGACGGCGCCGAGCGCGCCGTGGAGAAGGTGCGAACGAAGTGGTGGGACGGCGTCAAGGCCGTCGCCTCCGTCGTCACCATGATGCGGGGGCTTCAGGCGAACGACGCGCTCCGTTGGGTCGGCCTCGAGCGCCGCCGGAGCCCCCTCGTGTCGTGGGGCATGTTCGGCGCCGGCGTCGCGGTCGGCGCCGGAATCGGCGTATTGTTGGCGCCTGCCTCCGGGGCGGAGACGCGGCGACGAATCACCACCGGCATCTCGGGCCTCGCGGGTCGGCTCGGCGCTGCCGCGAGCGACGACGACAGCGCCGCGGCACCGTCGAAGAAGAACTCCAGCGCCGACGACGCGAACCCACAAGAACACGACATCGTCGGTTCTCTGTTCGACACGTCCAGCTGACCGAGGAGGCGCGGCTCTCTCGCGACGCCGGGGTTTCGGTGCCTGCGCGCGTGGGCGCGGCGGCGTGATGGGACTCGATCCCATCGAGCGCGAGGACGCGCTCCACGCCCCAGCCCAGAGGCCGTCTTGCGCACCGCGCGTTGGCACCTCCTGGTGCTCGACGAGGCCGACTCAGCGTCACTTCTGCTCCGCGCGCGCAGCAACCGCGCAATTGGACGCCGACTCCCCGTGCCGCACTCGTCGACTCCCCCGCGCCGCGCTCGTCGACTCCCCCGCGCCGCGCTCGTCGACTCCCCCGCGCCGCGCTCGTCACACCCATCACGTCGAAGCGTGCGAAGGGCGACGCATCGTTCACGAGGTCACGCGCGAAAAGGTTGCGCGGCCCGACGTCGTTCACCGCGAGATCCGCTCCCCGCGCGAGCCAGGCGGCGTGCTCGTTACGCGCTGGTTTCGCTCCGTCCGCAGCGTGCTTGCAGCGCCTTCACCAAGTCGCGGTCTTCGGCCCACTGGCGGCGGATGGGATCTTGGTGATCGAGCTGCTCTCGGGAGCGCCGCCGAGCTCTTAAGAAGAGTTAAGAAACTCTCACGGAGTGGATAGGGCCGTCTTCACATCGGAGAGTCGACGACGGACGCATGCTGAGCTCCACGGGACGCCGACGAAGCGTCCGAGGAGAAACACATGCAAGACACCACCCAGCTCCCCCGCGTCGATCGGCCGACCCAGAACGCGGCCCGAGAGGAGAACACCATGATGACACGACATCTCGCTTCACTCCTCGCGCTCACCCTCCTGACCGCCTGCGAGCCTCGGGATCCGGCATCCGAGACCGACGACGACGCCGGCGGCTCACCCGGGGCCAGTGGCGCCTTCTTCCTCCCCACCGGAGAGCCCGACAACACCGGCGCTCCGGTGGTGGAGGTCGACGCTGCCGGCGGCACGCACGCCGTCTACCCCGCCTACGCCGGCGGCGACGCCTACTACGCCTATTGCGCGAAAGACTGCCGCGGCACCGACGACGTGCGCGTCGTGCGCTTCCCCACCGACGGCACCGTCTCCGCAGCCATGCTCGCGCTCGACGACAGCGGGCGACCGCAAGCCGTGCTCTCCGCGTATGCCGGCGTGTACTACGCCGCGTGCACCGGTGACTGTGCCACCGAGGCAGGCTGGACGGTCACCCGCATCCTGGAGCACGGCGGCGATCGCCAGGTCACCGGCCAGGCGCTCGCGCTCGACGCGCAGGGGCGGCCGCGCTTCCTCATGCACACCACCGTCGCCTATCTCGGCATCGGTCAGAAGCCCCCGGCCACGTTCTTCGTGCAATGCGATGCTGGATGCGCGCAACCCGAGAGCTGGTCGACGGCGCAGATCGCGGATCAGATCTGGCGCTCCACCAGCTTGCACATCGACGGCGCCGGTCGCTTCCACGCGGGCACGGTGGCGATGGTGGTGAACGAGCAGAACAGCACCGAGCAGGTCGCCGCCTACGTCACGTGCGAGGCTGGTTGCCAGAGCCCGGACGCGTGGGTCGGCCAGGGGTTGGTTACCGCGCACGAGGCCCCGCTCGAAGCGGTGGCGATCGAGCCGGCCATTTCCCTCGCCCTCACCAAGAGCGGCGCTCCGCGCATGGCGCTCATGGGCGAGGACGAGTTCCACCAGCGCAACATCTCCTACTGGTCCTGCGATGGCGACTGCGCGAACGCGACCTGGGACGCGCTGATCCTCAGCCACGGCAACGATCATGGCGCCGGTCTCGATCTCGCGCTCGACGGGAGCGATCGTCCGCGCATCGCGCACACCTTCCAGTACAACATCCTCGTCGCCCGCTGCGACGCCGAGAGCTGCACGACAGCCGCTGCTCCGTGGGCGATCGATCGCGTGGAAGCGGGCGCGGAGATGCCCCCGGACACTCTCTACCTCTATCCGAACTGCGTGGTCAGCGCGTGGTTTCTGCACTCTCCTTCCATCGCGCTCACGACCGAGGGCGCACCGCGCGTCGGCTACCAAGCCCGCGACATCAGCGGCGGTTGGAAGAACCCCACCCCCGACGAGACGCCGGACTGTGTGGCCGGCACCGACATGACCTGGAGCCGCCTCGCGCTGATGCAGGCAGGCAAGTGAAAGGAGCGTCCCCATGAAACCAACCCTTCTCAGCAGTCTCCTGGCCGCCACCCTCCTCATCGCGTGTGGCGCGAGCAACGACCCGCCCTCCGCCGAAGGCAACGGCGGCGACGTCGGCGTGGGCGGCAACGACGGCGGCGGCGGCGGCGGCGGCGCACCGGGCTCGTGCCCCAGCCCCACCAGCGGACCAACCTTCCACGGCGGATCCATCAGCAGCGACGAGCTGTGGACCGCCGAAGCCTCGCCTCACGTCATCACCTCGCGCCTCGACGTCGTCGACGGCGCCACCCTCGAGATCGCGCCGTGTGCGATCGTGGAGCTCGCGCAGGGCGTCGATCTGAACGTCGCGTTCCCCGGCACTCCCAACAGCGGCACGCTGGTGGCGGAAGGCACGAGCGAGCAACCCATCGTGTTCCGCCCCCACCAAACCGATCGCTGGGGTCGCATCTACGTGCACGAGCCCGGCGTCGCGCGGCTCGCTCACGTCACCCTCGACAGCGGCGGCGGCAGCGACACGGACGGCGCGAGCCTCGTGGCGATGGGCGACGGTGTGCTCCCCACGCACCCCGCGCTCTTCGTGGATGCGGTCACCATCGTGGGCTCCTTCGGAACCGGCGCCGTGCTCGACCGGATGGCGCGCTTCGCGGACGGGTCGAAGGAGCTCACCATCAGCGGCAACGGCAACGAGGACAATCCCTATCCGCTGCGCGTCGACGAGCACGCCATCGACTCCATCCCGAGCGGCGGCAGCTACATGGGCAACTGGCACGACGCGATCTTGGTGGATCCGAAGGCCGCCCTCGAGGAGAACAGCCGCATCAAGAACCTCGGCGTCCCGTACCGCATCGGCGACGCACCGAACGACGCGCTCGTGGTCGGCTCCGCGCTGGTGGGCTCGAATCTCACGGTTCTCACCGTGGATCCGGGGGTGACGCTCGCGTTCTTCCCGGGCAGCTCGCTCCGCATCACGCATGCTACCGGCGCGTTCCCCGCGACCGGCGCGCTGGTCGCGATCGGGACGCCGGATTCGCCCATCACCTTTCGCTCCGCCGCGGAGGTCCCCGCCCCGGGGGACTGGGTCGGGATCTGGTTCGGTGGCATCGTCGCTCCCGAGACCGAGCTCGCCTACGCGCGAATCGAGCACACCGGAGCCGACTGCGGCTGTGTGCTCCTCACCTGCAGCGCCATCGATCAGCACGAGGGCGCGATCATCATGACCCAAGAGCCGCCGCGCGTGTTCCTCGAGCACTCCGTCATCGCCAACGGCAGCGGTCACGGAGTGGTGCTCGGTTACCAGGGCACGAACCTCGACTTTGCCACCGGCAACGCGTTCGACGGCATGGGACAGTGCGCGGTCACGCTCCCGAGCATGCCGACGTGCCCCAACCCCAAGCCCGCCTGCAACTGAGAGCGCGCGCCACAAAGCTGCCAACGAGCAGGCGTAACCTCGCGCAGCAGCGTGGCGGTTCCAGTCGACTGTGAACGCTGGATCACGCGACGCAGGCAACCCACCGAAAGCTCGTGCACGAGCGCAGGCATGAAATCTGCACACCGCGCGCGCGATGACCTCACCTGCTCGGCTCGCCATGCTCTTCGTCCTCGTGTGCAGCGCGACCGCGTGCGCGTCGCAGGCACGGCTCGATGCTCTGCGCGTGCAGAACGCCGAGCTGCAGCGTCAGCTCGCCGCCTTGAAGAGAGCCCCCACCCCCGCGCTCGACGCGTCGACGGCGAAGGCGGTCGGCGATCCGCGCAGCACGGCCGCGACGGATTGGTCGAAGTTCCCCGTAGGGGGCATGTGGATCGCGTGGGGTGGCGCCGCCGAGCTCGGCTGGGCCGATCTCCGCGTGCGCGCCGTGCGAGCCTGCGATCCGGACACCGTCGGCGTGCAGCTCGAGATCCGCAACGACACCGACGACCCCATCTACCTCCATGGGCTCGAGGAGGCGGCGACGGTCACCACCGACGACGAGCCCCTCGCGCGCGCGATGAGCTTCGCCAAGGCGTGCCGCAACCCGGAGCGGGTGATCTCCCCGGGCTCCGCCGGAAAGCTCTGGCTCACCTTCACCGGAGACGTCGCGCGCGTGCAGCACCTCGAGCTCGATCTCGGTCACACGCAGGGGCTGTCGAAGCACCACCTCGTCTTCGGCCTCAAGAAGGGCCTCGGCGCGCCCGAGCTGGCCAAGACCGGACGCGCAATCAGCGAGCGACCCGCAGCACCGACACCGCGGATCGGCGAGCCCGTCGAGACGCCGCACTACCGCCTCACCGTCGTCGGCAAGAAGCTCTGCATGCCCAACCTCATCCACGGCGCAGCGAGCTTCGGCGTCGAGGTCGTCTTCGAAAACTTCACGAACGTCGCGCTGTCCGTGGGCGAGGGCGGCAAGCTCCGCGACGACGAGGGACGCGAGCACGGCAACACGTCCGTGGCTTACGTGGGGAGCTGCGAGCCACGGCTCGAGCGCCGCACCGTGGAGCCGGGCGACAAGGTGCGAGGTTGGCTCTTCCCCTTCATGATGCCCCCCACCGACGCGGAGCTCACCCTCGTGTACGGCGTGGGCCCCGCCATGGGCACGGGCCTTCACGGCTACACCACCTCGAGCGTGGCCATCGGCGCGTTCCCCAAGCCCGATCCGCAGCAAGCTGCCCCCAAGACGTGGAGCCAACCCAAGGCCAAAAAGACCAGCGGTACCGGCTATGCGGTCACGGTCACCAACGTGCAGCCCTGCACCGACGTGGTGGAGAACGGCAAGATGTGGATCGGCGTCGAGCTCCTCGTCGAGAACCGCGGCAGCGCGCCTCTCACCCTCCCCTTCCGCGCGACCCTGCAAGACCAAGCCGACTACGCCTACAAGACCGAGAACGTCGCGTTCGACGACACCTCTCCCTGCACGCCGACGTTCGGCTACGACACCATCCAGCCCGGCACCCAGCGCCGCGGCTGGATCCGCGGCTTCCGCGTCCCCACCTCCGCTGGCAGCCTTCGCCTCGAGCAGACCCTCTCGTGGGAGCAGCGCCCCCGCTACTCGGGTCCCCTCGTGGAAGAGACGTTCATCCTCACGATCGGCCAGCTCACCAAGTAACGCTCGTGGAACGCGCGGGCATGGCCGTAACCGTAGCCCCCGAACTGGTCGACCTGGTCGTCTCCATCGAGGACGAGCTCCGCAGGTGCCGAAAGCGCTGCGGCGGCGAGGCGCTCTTCGCAGCGCATCGCGAGATGGAAGCACTCCTCACCGCGGAGCTCCAGAGGGGGCTCCTCACCGCGAAGCTCCAGAGGAGGATAGTCGCGACAGGCGCTCGTTGTGACTGGATCCCAACGACGCGAGCTCGAGTGTGGGAGGACGAAGGAAGCCGAGGCGCAGCACGGATCCTTACCGTGAACTTCGATAGGTCTCGCAGGCGCTCTCGCACTGCGCGTCGAGGTCCCCCGCGCCGCTGCAGTCTTCAGGGAGGTCCTGCACCCTGTCGCGGTAGCACGCGGAACACTCATCCGCGCCGTCCACCTCACACTCTTCACCTTCGAGCGGCTCTTCCAGGCATCGGGGATTGGCGGCCAGCTCCTCGCACGCTCCCTCGTCGGGGTCGCAAGCCGCGACACCCGAACCGATCGTGACCATCAGGGCGAGTTTCAGAATGGAGCGATGAATCCAGACCATGCCGAAGTTCTACGTCGCGGGTCGGGAACCGTTCCCGCAAGGTTCGACGCTTTTGTGCTGGTGGACACGGTGGCCAAGCACATCGATGACACCGGCCGTCCCGTCATCTCGGTCGGGTACCGACATCAAGGTCAGCCACATCGCGGCACAGTACGAGCGCGATGGGATGTCCCCGGATGAGATTGTCGAGGCGCATCCGCATCTCGATCTCGCGGCCGTCCATGCGGCACTCGCGTTCTACTACGATCATCAAGACGCCATCCGCCGCGAGTGGGCAGAGGACCGCGACCTGGTGAAGGCGCTACGTGCACGCTACGGCCGGAGCAAGGCCAGCGCGTAGACGGGAAGGGCCTCCTTCGTGGCCGCCTGGTCGTGGGCGGTGATGAGGCGGGTAAGTTCGCCGGGGTCTTGGTGACGACGACCTTCGTCTCGAAGCGAGGCTCCTCGTTGCTCCTCACGCGCAATCACACCGTGCACCACAAAGACGACTTCGATCGCAACTACGCCTCGCTCACCTCGCTGCCCGACATGCTCTTCGGCACCTACGGCTGAGCGTCGTGGCGGCGGCGGCTGTTGCGGGTGGCGGCTGCCGGGAGTCGAGCCTCGACGTCACCGATTTGGGCTGCGCGCCGTCATTGAAGGTCCTGCAGGGCGTCCCAAGGTCGGGGAAAGAACCGCCAGTGGCCGTTGATGTGTACGAGTCCGTCATAGGACGTTCCTGTGGTCGCGCTCGGTTCGAGAAAGGTGAAGGAGTAGAAGACGAGGCCGGGCGCGAGCTTGTCGGCGATGGCTCGGCAGCCCTCGGGAAATGACTTCCTCCTCGCGGAAGAGCGCCTTTTTTCACGCGCTCTTCACGGGCCCACCACTTCGTGTGCACGGGCAGCGTGCATGCTGTCGGCATGCCACTTGTCGACATGCCTTCGCCTTCGTGGCTCATCGCTTCGGTCGCGCTGCTCTTCGCGTGCGACCCCCACGACGAGCTCGCCTACCGACGCGTCACGGGCTCGGATCTCGGAGGCGACGACCACGAGATCTGCGTCCGCCAGCGGCATCCGGTGGAGACCCGCGCCTGCCCCGCCGGCGACGTGATGGAGAAGACGCTCAGGACCGCCGGGGTGCTCGCCGAACGAGACCGCGTGGGTTGGAAGCCGAAGGTGCGTGAAGCACGCTTCTGTTGTTATGAGCACGTGATGGAGGAGGCGGCGGCGTGGTGAGCTTGCGTCCCACGCGCCGCGCGCATTGCAACCCACCATGATCCGCGCCGCCCGGCCCGACGAAGGTCCCGTCCTCACCACGCTGGCCTTTCGCTCCAAGGCGCTGTGGGGTTACGGCGCCGAGCTCATGGCTGCCTTTCGCGCCGAGCTCACCGTGCGCACGCGTCCAACCGACGCGTCGCGGCACGGATGGGTGGGTCATGCTGGCCGACGCGCGCCGGTTTCGCGCGTTGCATGGGGCATGACCGGGGTCGCTGACCAAGGGCGCGACCGCACGAATCGGGTTCGTCGACACCGCCGCGGCGCAGCGGTATGCCCGGCGTCATGGCCACCCCCAAGCGGGAGCTCGACGCCCCGCCCCCGAGCGTCCGTTTCGACCTCCCTCGGGAAGCGCCGGGCGCGCCGCCCGGCACGCTGGTCATCGAGAGTGAAGAACGACCGGCCATCCACCTGATGGACTACGACGAGGACCATTTCGAAGAGGTCGATCTCGCACGCATCGAAGACGCCGCTTCGTACCTCAAGAACGATCGCGTCACCTGGATCGACATCCGCGGCATCGGGCACGCGCCCACGTTCGAGGCCCTCGGCAAGATGTTCGACCTCCACCCGCTCGCGCTCGAGGACATGGTCAACGTCCCCCAGCGCCCGAAGGTCGACGTCTTCCCCGAGCAGCAGCTCCTCATCACCCGAATGGCGAGCATCCACGAAGGGACCCTGCACACGGAGCAGATGGCGATCCTCTTCGGCAAGGGCTTCGTCGTGACGGTCCAGGAGGAGCCGGACGTCGACTGTCTCGACCCGCTCCGCAATCGACTCCGGACGGGGGGCAGCGTCCGCCGCCACGGCGCCGATCACCTCGCGCACGCGCTGCTCGACAGCGTCGTCGACGGCTTCTTCCCCGTGCTCGAGCACTTCGGCGAGGTCCTCGACGACATCGAGCTCCGCGCGCTCAGCGTGGCCTCGACCTCGCCGCAGCACATCCTCGCGGTCAAGCGGGACCTCCTCTCGCTCCGGCGGGCGATCTGGCCGCAGCGGGACCTCCTCGCGGCGCTCTTGCGCGACGAGTCCCCCCACATCAGCGCCGAGACCCGCCCCTACTTCCGCGACACCTACGACCACCTGGTCCAGCTCATGGACATGGTCGAGACATTCCGGGAGATCGTCTCGGGTTTGATGGACCTGCTCATGTCGGGCGCATCGAACCGCTTGAACGAGGTGATGAAGGTGCTCACCGTCGTCTCGACGGTGTTCCTGCCCATGACGTTCATCGCGGGTGTTTACGGGATGAACTTCGCGACCAACGCCTCACCCTACAACATGCCCGAGCTGGCCTGGCGCTACGGCTACCCATTCTCGATCGTGCTCATGATCGCGAGCGCGACCTCGCTCTTGGTCTACTACTGGCACAAGGGCTGGATCGGTCGGCGCGATCACAAGAAGCACCACAAGCCCGCGAGGCGGGACCGGCGGCGGCGTCACGGCCGGCCCCCCGTCAGTCGTTCAGCTTGATGAACTTGCCCTTGGCGTCGTACTCCAGGAACGCGTTCTTGCGCGCCCCCTTGACGTAGATCAGGCAGCGCACGTCCTTGGCGAACGGGAGCTGCCGCTTGACGATGACGTGCGAGATCTTGGCCTCCTCGATGTCCTTCGTCCGCAAGAGGGCGTCGGCGAGCGCACCCGCGACGCCCTTGGGGTCGACCTCGGCGAGGGGGAAGAGGTTCGACTCCAGGTCCTTCTCTCCGCCACCGAGGAGCTTCACCGGGGTCGGATCGGATACAACCCCGTCGCGCATGTCGTACTGGTCGACGTTCTTCTTCTAGATCGCCGACGGGGAACTTGGAGATCGCCAGTCCTGCAAAGTAGGCCCCGGTAACCAGTGCGCCACCGGTCCACCGGGCGACCGCCGAAAATCCGAACAGCACCAGGAGGATGAACAGACGCCGCTCTTCCTCATCGAGCTTCATGCGCTCCAGAACGAACGGTGCGATCCATCGCGACAGAAGCCACCCGGCGACGGCAAGCCCAGCCCCGCCCGCCACGATGCCGAGCTCGCGCGCACCGTCACGCGCCGCGTGAACGTCGCGTGGCTGCGGCGGTATCTGTTCGACGACGCGGCGATGGACGGTGGCTCGACGCACCGCCCGAGCTCGCCGCGGGCTCGATCGCGATCGCGCGCCGCTGACCCTGCGCTACACTGGGGGAGGTGGTGCGGATCGACTTCATCAAGCTGCCCGGAGATCGCCACGCGATCGAGGTTCGCGAGCGCAAGGGGCCCGACCTGCGCAGGCCGCCGCGCGAGACCGGGCCGACGCTGCCGCACGATCTCGCGCACGCCGCGGTCGAGCAAGCGCTTGGTCTGGCGGATGGGTTCTGGGCTGCGGTCGAGCGCGGCGCGATGTTCGAGGACTTCGAGCCGCTCGAGCGCGGCCGACACCGGCGTGCCGGCGTCAAGCACTACCAGCGGCTCGCCGAGAGCGTGTTGCCGGCCGAGCTCGCCGTGTCGTGGGCGCACCGCGTATGGAGCGGCCAGCGCACGGAGGGGCGTGGCCTTGGCACCTCACCGCTGTCGGAGCGCGAGCTGCGCCTCGCGATCGCCGCGCTGGACGACGCCTACAAGCGGTGGGCGGCGGTGCCCGAGCACGAGGCGCTGCGCTGGGACGCCAGCTTCACCCGCTGATCACTTGACCGAGTAACGCAGCATGGTCTCGAGCCGGATGTAGTCGGTGCCTTGCTTGAGATCGCCAGCGAACGCGACGCCGAAATCGATCTTGCCCTTGGTGTAAAAGCGGCCGAGCGAGAGCGGGATGAAGTCCTTGAACAGGAACGCGTTGACCGTGTTGGCGAGGCGGATGTGCGCGAGGTCGGGCGACGCGTAGGCGTAGACGTCGGGGCCGCGCCTGGAGGCCGACGCCGATCGGCACCTCGAACGCGATCGAGCCCGCGTTGTTGAGTCCGATCGCGAGCTGGGACTGAAACGGCGGCAGCGGCAGCGCGAGCTTGGACTGGCCGACGGCCGATGCAGGCAGGGCAGGGAGAGGATAGTCCGGACAAACGCCCTTTGTCGCGCGATCGCGAAGTTGTCAGGACGCCCTGTGACGCGATCTCGAGGGTGGGAGGATGCAGGTAGCCGAGGCGCAGCCCCTGCCGCCGGATCCGAAGGTGACCCTGTTCGACGGCAGCCCGAAGCCGCGCGATTACGACGCGACGGCGCTGTCTTGCGCAAAGGACGCAAAGCAAGTAGGAGCGGCGAGGAAGAAGGTGGAGGGCCGCCTCAAGAAAGAACGCGAGTGGGGCACCGAGAACACCGAGCAGATCGTCTACCTCACGCGCCGCGCGCTCTGCACCACGCACTCCCAGAGCGAGGTCACGGGCGGGGCGCTCTACTTCTACGCGTCGTCGCGCCTTTCGCTCGCGGGGATCGAGGCGCCGCTGCCCGGCGCGCTCGCGAAGCTCGTGGACGAGGCGCCGCTGCGCAAGCTCGGCCCGGCGCTCTTCGACATGGACGAGGAAGATGTCGAGCTCGACCGGCCCCAGCTCTACAACGGCGGCCTCAACGTCGTCGTCTGGGAAGACGACGTCGCGGCGTGCCTGCAGCATGATCGCGGAGCCGTCGAGCTCACGGGCTCGGCGCGCTTCTCGGCGAACTCGGCGCGGAGCTTCACGCGCTCCGCGTCTGTCGGGCCGGCGCCGGACTCGTTGACCGCCTGGGCGCGACCAGCCGCCGGCGCGCGACGAGGCCGCCGATGGCCAAGAGCGCCACCCACCAGGCCGACCGCTCCGTGCTCTCGCCCGCGGTGCAGCTGCAGCCGTCGCCGTCGCCATCCTGCGCGCCGCCACCGCCACCGCCCGCGCTGGCGCCGCCCGATGCTGCCATCCCCCCTGTGGGGTCCGACCCGCCGCCGCCCGCCGCAGGCGCTCCGCCGGTCCCCCCTCCGCCCGCTCCGCCCGAGCCCTCGTCGCAGACGCCCGCAACGCACACGCCGCCGTCGCACTCGCTTCCGTCAGGCAGGCTGGCGTCCGCC
>CAYOAL010000032.1:72879-76076 GCA_964401935.1 uncultured Polyangiaceae bacterium | reverse complement strand
CCGCACCACCACCACCACGACCACGACCACGGCCCCCACCCGCACGACCACGACCACGACCCCACACTCGCACGACCACGACCACGACCACGACCCCGCACTCGCACGACCACGACCACGGCCCCCACCCGCACGACCACGACCACGGCCCGCACCCGCACGACCACGACCACGTTCCCGACCACGAGCACGCACGCGCCCCCGCACCCGCACCGGCACGCGAAGCCGAATGACCACCACCCCACGCGGCCATCGACACTCGGCCGCGCCGAAAGCGGAGGTGGGCCCGGGTGCCCACCTCCTTGGCGGCTTTCAGGAGTGGCGACGGATGAGCCCGGTCAGCAGCGCGCAGAGCCTGTCGGCGAGTGTGATGGCGGCTACCAGCTCCTCCTCGGTGATGAACCGATAGCGCCGCATGCGCTCCACTCGGGTGACGACTCACCCCAACGTGACATTGTCGGGGAGGCCCGCCGCCTGCCACGCGGCCGTGCCCAAGAGGTAGAACAGGAGCAGCCCCGTGCCGAGGTGGGTGAGCACGATGCAGTCGCGGGACGTGAGGCCGCGCCGATAGCGCGGACGGTAGAACGCGAGCTGCACGGCGGGGGCCGCGAGCATCAGCCCCTCACGCAGGCCGATGAGCCGCGCGCCGAGCCCGAGCACGAGGACCAGCGCCGAGCCGGCGAGCAGGCCGTCGATGATCCGCCGCGCGGTCGCCGGCCCATGCACGACCGGATACGTGGGCACGCCCTCCCTGCGATCGCCGTCGAGGTCGCGCAGATCGTAGAGGATCTCGTACGTGAGCTCGAACGACACGAAGAAGAGGACGAGCACCACGATGGCCCCCCACCCCATCACCCGCGCCGACGGATCGCTCGCCAGCGGGTACACGAAGCAGGTGAGCACGAAGATCACCGACGAGCCGAAGTTCTTGAAGAAGTAGATCTCCTTGAACCGTGACAAGCCGCTCGGAGTGGGCACGATGTCGTAGTTGTAGCCGAGGCCGATCCCCTGCACCGCCGCGCGCCACACCGTGAGCTCGGGCCACAAAAGATGGGTCGGCACGAAGGAGGCCGCCAGCAACGCGAACGCTCCGATCGTGACCGCGCCTCGGTGGCGCGCCACCCGCTCGGTGCCGCGGATCCCGTTCTTGCGATCCTCCTCGATGTCGGTGACCCGGTTCATCAGGTTGATGAGGAACCAGTCCACCGCCACCACCGCGGTGAGCGCCCACATGTGCCGACCCGTCATCAGCCAGCCGAACACCACGCAGGCGCTCATCGCTACCAACATGATGTGGTAGCGCGCGATGGCGAGCGCGTCGGCGAACAAGCCGCCGCGCTCCAGCGGGGTCGTGGCCGCGGTGCTCACCCGCGCATCGTTTCCAGAACCGCGCGAGCTGTCAACGCGGCACCGTCGTCACCGCGTCTTGCGAACCCGCACCACCCGCACACGGGGCGGCGCGACGAGCGCTGCGACGACGCGAAGGAGGCGACGGAGCGAGCTCACTGCTGTGCGTCCTCGAAGGGCACGCAGGTCTCCCAGCAATCCATCTCGTAGCACTCCACCCCGGGGAACGTGCCGGGCGGACAGGGGTAGTCGTCCTCATCGGGGACGCAGATCGGGAAACACTCGCCGGGCGGCGGGGGGGGAGGCACCGGCACCTCCATGGGGTCGGGGGGCGGCTCGTCCGGCGGCGGCTCTGGCAGCTCGGGCTCGCCCGGTGAGTAGCCGCCCATGCCGTCGTCACCGGGCGAGTGTCCGCCCATGCCGTCGTCGCCGGGCGAGTGTCCGCCCATGCCGTCGTCGCCGGGCGGGGGTGGAGGCGGCTGAGGATCGTCCCAGCCGTCCCCTTCGCAATGGATCTCCTCGTGCATCCCCGGTCCGCAGAGATCGACCGGCACACAGATGGGATAGCAGCCTCCCACCGTGGGGTCGTCGAAGCACCCTTCGGGATCCATGCAGAAGCCCATGTCGCCGGGCTGAGCAGGCTCCGCGCAGATCCACTCCTCGTAGGTGCCCTCGGGGCACACCTGCTCGGGCACGCAGATCTCGTAGCAGTCGCCGGGCTGTCCATCGTCGCAAGCGTGGGTGTCGCACACCACGTCGAGGTGCATCCCCTGGGGGCACGGCTCGGGCTGGGGCTCGGGGGGCGGGTCCACGAGCACGTCGCCGAGCTGACAGCCGTCCCCGTCGGCCCCCATCAGGGCGAAGGTGGCGGCGACGCCGAAGGCGAGGTTCTTGAGCTTGCGTGCGGTGCGGATCTCGAGTGTTCGTCGGATGGTCATCGAATGTCTCCCTGTGCCCAGCTTCGGGCCGCGAATGCAGGTATCCCTTCCCTCTCGAAGGGGGCGCTCGGCGCACACGGCTCGACGGCTTGGCCAGCCGAGGTCTCGTGCGCCCTTCGCCCCCGTAGTGCACGACGGAGCTCAGAATCGGCCCAACAAAATCGACTTTTCTTCGGGCCGCCGGGCTCGGCGATTTTCCGAAAAATAGTTGGGCCGATGTTCGCTGGTCGCAGGCACTATCAGGGTGATGGCGCTCGCTGCGCGCGTGATTCCAACACCCTCCGACGACGAGCTCGTGGCTCGCGTTCGACTGGGAGACGAGGCTGCGTTCTCCGCCCTCTACAAGCGGCACGCCCGCCACGTGGCGGGCGTGGTGTGCCGCCTCCTCGGCAGCGACGCCAACGTGGAAGACATCGTGCAGGAGACGTTCGTGATCGGCCTGCGGCAGCTCGACGCCCTGCGCGAGGGCAGCGCCCTCCGCCGCTGGCTCACGACCATCGCGGTGCGGCGGGTGAAGCGCGATCTCGCGGGTCGCTACAAGCGGCGCGAGCTCGACGCCGAGCTCGAGGCCGTCCTCCCTCGCGCGTCGCACAGCGGGGCACGCGAGGAGCTCCACGCGCTGTATCGGGCGCTCGAGAAGCTCCCCGACAAGCTGCGAGTGCCTTGGGTGCTGCATCACATCGAAGGGGAGACGCTGCCCTGCGTGGCCGAGCTCTGCGACTCTTCGCTCACGTCGGTGAAACGACACATCGCGGCTGCGACCGAACGTCTACAGAGGATGGGCCATGCCGTTTGATCTGCTCGAGGTCGCCAAGCGGGCGAAGGACGAGATGGAGGTCCCCTGGGACGAGCTGCGCGCGGCCCGAGTCCACAAGAAGGCGCTCGAGGCATTTCGCGCCGCCAAGCGCGCGG